>CALXLL010000015.1 GCA_944389185.1 uncultured Alphaproteobacteria bacterium | reverse complement strand
TTGCCAATTTTATTCGTTGTGGTACTGACATAGTTTCCATCAGAATCACGCCCAGAACAGTAAACAGTATCACCAATAGTATTACAACTGACACCTGCCAAGCACGACATTGGCACACAAACCATAACAAACAATAAACTTAGTTTTTTCATACTTTATCATATAATACAAAGTTTACCTATAATCAAGATACGGCAAACAACACACAACAATATACCCATATAACTTGACTTTCGAAGAAAGGTAAGCGCAAATGCAGCAACTGAGTAAAAGGATGTCGCATGAAGTATAAATCTTACGAAGAAATCAAACCAAACAAAGTTTCTACCTGCAATACGCTGTATTATTGCGCTTGTCGTATTTTGAATAAAATGGAACATCGTATTAGGCGCCGTAATGGTGGCTACTTGCCCTGTCGCGACAGAATCCTTTTACGCCGTCTGCACCGCAAAATTACACAATTGACCGCTATCTATAAAAACAAATCTATTTAACTTGACTTTCAGAGAAAGGTAAGCAGTAATTGGACAAACTTAAAAACATAGTAAAGACAAAGGAGTCCAATATGCCTAAATACCCTGATATAAAGGTTTATTTAACCAATCGTGATGGTAACGCTTTCGCTATTCTTGCGCGGTGTAAAAATGCCCTAACACTTGCTGGCAAAGAAGATAAATGGTCCGAATTCTTGACCGAGGCCACCAGTGCTGATTATCCCCACCTGCTTGTAACTGTTATGAAATGGTTTGAGGTTGAATAATGTCATACAAAAATCCGCCTAAAACGACCAGATTCCATATTGGTACGTCCGGCAATCCGTTCGGGCGTATGCCAGAAATTACCAACAAAGACCTGTATCACAACTTGCGTATTCTACGTATGTTAGTTGATATTGCTATGCAACATCTGCGACAAAAAGGAACCAAAAATGCAACGGAAAGTTAAAGAGATTTTACCCAAAACGTTTGAAGAACTAAAAGCATTATCACAAGATGACCGCGCGCGTTTATGGGCACGGTATTCGCCCCACCCTTTTAATGGTCAATTGCGCGCTTTGTGGTATTACATGCAATGCAAGACTTCACACATTCATCTGGAAACAAAATATCTGAACAAACTAAAAAAGTACAAAGCCGATCCAGCAGAATGCGCGAACTTGGTATACCAACATAGATATAGCCTGACCCCAGGGACAACAATCACTAGAACATTTCGTGGCATAGACCACAAAATCTTGGTTCAAGAAGACAAGACATTTTTATACAACGACAAAATCTTTCCGACCTTGTCCGCCGTTGCCAAAGAAATAACTGGAATAAAAATATCTGGTCCCGACTTCTTCGGTTTAAACAAAAGAAAAAAACGAGATAGATAGACGCAACATATTGACTCTCTTATATTTCTACCTATATAAATCGTGTGGGGTGGTTTATTGAACCTGCACACTATCTGAAAAAAAACTCCAGTTTTTATTAAACTTTATAATGACATTGAAAGCCTGCGCCACCTTTGGCGTGCTGGTTTGACTTTGCCAGAAAACCAAAAGGACAAAATATGAAAAAAATTACACTGACTTTACGCTTGGATCCATATGACGCACTGGAAGTCGTATCTATGTTAAATAAAAAGAAAGCAATATCAGACATGGATTATATAAAAAAAGTAGATTCAATTATGGCAAGTATTCCACTGATGCAAAGGCTTGCAGAAAAAGAATAAAAATACCCGACATAAATATCGGGCAAACAATATCATTACTCTGTTATCGGCTTAATTCTGGGTCCCCAAAGTCCCCAGTAATTTACTTCCGCACACAAATCTTTATCATACGTTTTTTTCATTAAGTTACACACATCCATAGCCCCAGCACGATAATCTTCTGCGTCATAAACTTCCGCATCGCCTGGAAGATTTGGATTATTACTTCTTGATATGGTATGCCCAACATCAAAATTATGAGAATGTCTATTCATATATTCTCTTTTCCTAGAATCAAACACCCCACAACCAATCAAATTAACAGCAAGTAAGAATAAAATTATTATATTTTTCTTCATAGAAACCCCTGTTTTATATAACACATATTGTACAAAAAATTTGACACATATCAACCATATAACTAAATAGGTATTTAAATTTCGCCTATATGAACCCTATAAAAATAAACGAAATACTATCGGGGAGCTCAAATCATAAAGTAAACGACCTGTTTAAAATCTCCACAGAAAACCATTTATAAATTTTTTATTTCTAGTACTTTTTTCAATGGTATAAGAATAAGTACTATCAAGGCTAGAAATATCACTGTGGTCATCTCTAAACCAAAATTATTTAACAGCGGTTTTGCACACATTAACACCACGCCAGATATCCCCATATTAAACATAGCGCTTAAACTTAACACTGTGCCACGCTCATTTGACTGAATCCTGGTATGTATATAATCATTAAATACTAACACGCACATTGTCTGAACTGCGGGTGCGATTGCTGCTATTCCACATATTGCATATACTAACGGCATTACAAATCCATTTGAGTTTATTGCCAAAAGAACAGCAGAAAAACCCAGCACCAACGCCCCAATACAAACCCATAATAACTTTCTTATTCCCAGCATATTTAAAATCCTATGCGCAAACTTCGAAAACAATACGCGACTTCCTTGATTAATAGCAAAGAACACACCAAACAACGCAACAGGAACTAAAGCTAATTCCATCATTGGCTGGAATAACCATAATAACACTATTGTAAAAGTAGAATATATCGCAGGAAACAACATTAGCCACTTTATTTCTGGATGCTTTACAGACATCTTTACTATACCAAGACAATCTTTTAGCGGGCTGGCTTCTGGTACAACTTTACGTCTGATTTCTTTTATTTCTGGCAATAGCAACATCAACAAGAACCCAAAGAATACTACAAGTGCTTCTACACATAATAAAACACTTTCTCCCATAGTCAATAAAACACCACCTACAATCATAGAAATAAACATTCCAAGTTGAGCAAAGGACTTTATTGAACCGTTTTCTTTCACATATTGATTTTCCTTACTGTCTCGCTTTAATAGGTCATACACATAGGCTTCACCAGTACCAGAAAGTAATGCGCTGGCCATTCCCATAAGAGACTCACAAACTACAACAGCCCAAAACCCTTGCGCCCATATTAATAAAAACATTCCCAAAAATTGTAAAAATGTAGCCAAAACCATAATTTTCTTTCTGGAAAAAACGTCGGCCAAATAACCACTGGGGATTTCAAATAAAAACGCAGCAATTCTAAAAACACCCTGAATTAAAAAGAAATCTGCTAACGAAACGCCTTTTCCAAAGTACACCAACGTGATGACAGGAATTAACGGCATAAAATAGAGGCAAAATCTAGATAATTTTAATATCAGCAATGCGCTAGAATTAGATAGTTTCATTTTATTTTACCTAACGATTTTTAATTATTAACGTAATTGTATTTTATAAGCGCGCAAAAAATCAAGTTCAAAATCGGCATCGCAAAAAATACCGGTGTATGTTATATCTGAAAATTGGGCGGATTTGGCAATTGTAAAATCACATACCGTGCATTTTTGAATATAAAATCCCGCGTTTTCGGCGCTATACACGATTAAAGCCGTGGATAACCACGGCTTTCCTTATTTCTGGTCGGTCGGTAAATACTTGCTAAAAATCCCATACATGATACCCCAATTCAGGGATTAACAGGGAATTTACA
>CALXLL010000014.1 GCA_944389185.1 uncultured Alphaproteobacteria bacterium | reverse complement strand
ATTGCTTCGCCACCTTGCAAAATCTGCTTAGGCAGACCGGCGTTATTCCGCCTTTTTGCTGCGGTTCAAACCCTCATTTTTCGGGTTCAAATCCTGGGGCTTGCAACAATCTAAAAAAAAACCACCTTATCGGTGGTTTTATTTTTATCTTGGCGCGCCCAGAAGGATTCGAACCCTCAACCTTCTGATCCGTAGTCAGATGCTCTATCCAATTGAGCCATGGGCGCAATTCGCGTTATATTCTATCGCTTTTTATGCTAATTGCAAGTAAAATTATTATTTATCTTTGCTTTTGGTTTTTATAATAGTATTCATAAAAATGTTTTCTGCATACCGATTTAAAATTACTGTCACCCAATGCAAATTGTTCGCCGGCACGTATTACTTGCCCTGCGGAATCAAATCTTAAATGATGCGTTGCTAAGTTCATACAACCTTGTATTTGACAGTTTGATTCCAATCTGTGAAGTTTTGCACCAACTTCTATAAGTCTTCGTGAAGATGGAAATATGTTCTCGTTGCTGTCAACCATCAAGCCATAGCACATAATTATAATTCCCATATTGTCCGCAATATATACTAATTTGTCTATGTCTGACGGGGAAAAAAATTGAACTTCGTCTATTAAGATTACTTTCGTATCTTTTTCGGGCATATAGTTTGATAAATCTTTCAGATTTTTAGCCTGACATTCTATACCAATTCTTGATTTTATTTTTTCTTCTGCAAACCTGCTGTCAAAGGCAGGTTTTATAATTTCGGTTTTTGTTTTATTTTGCTGAAAGTTATAAGCGTTTATTATCAGTTTTGCAGATTTAGAACTGCTCATTGTTCCGTAATGAAAATGTAGATTCGCCATTTATTCGCCTTTTATTTTAAGCCATAGATTCAAGTCTTTTTATTCTTTCTTCTGGTTTCGGGTGCGTCGCAAATAAGTCGCCAATAAACTCTTTTGGGTTACCGGGTTCTGCGATACATACTGCTGACATAGATTTAACTTTATCCAAAGCTTCTATACGTGAATCTTTCGTTATTTTGCGAAGCGCAGACGCCAATGCATGCGGATTTCTGGTTATATAGGCACCGGTTGCGTCTGCTGCGAATTCTCGTTTCCTTGATATCGCCATACGTAATAATGGGCTGATTATAAGGTTAAACACAGTGAATGCCAGCCACACCATAAGAAGTATTGCAGCAGAATTATTTTTTTCGTTATTGCTGTGATTGCCGTAAATGACCGCTCTTAACAGAACGTCCGCCGCGAAAACTGTGACCCCCACACCTGTTATAAGAATCATATCAAGTCTGATATCTCGGTTCCCTATATGGGCCATTTCATGAGCAATTACGCCTTCCAGTTCCAGTTTATCAAGTCGTTTAATTATGCCTTTTGTTAAAGCCACACTGGCGTCTTTCGGTGTGCGCCCTGTTGCAAATGCATTCATAGATTCGTCATCAATAATATATACTTTCGGAACTGGTAATCCTGCTGCCAATGCAACATTTTCTACGCTTTGGAATATATGTTTATATTCTGGGTTGTTGTCAGAGATTTCTTTGGCATTTGCGGAAGAGAGCATCATGGAATCACCGAACATCCAAGATATACCAAGCCAAACAAAGCAAGCAATCATTGTCGGAATTGCAACTTGAAGTGTTGTTTCCAAAGCTTGTTTGGCGGGCACAACAATCCAAGTAAACAGAAATATCAAAGCAATAAATATCAAAGGAAAACAAATAACAAGTAAAGCAGTTTTTATATTATTGCTTTTTATATGGTCGTATACGGTTTTGACTTTCTTCATAGTAAATGGTTCCTGTTAATATTTTTTATTTTGAATCTTATTATAAACAAAAAATAGGACGAGTCATGAAAATAATTTATATTCCTTTTATTTTTGGCTTTTGTTGTGTTAACGCATTTGCTGCTGGTGCGCCTGCTTATTTATCTCAGGTGGGCACTGCGTGGGCTTCTGTTCTTGGTGAAGTCGGCGTCAGCGGGGAAGTTGCAAGTTTTGTTCAGAACGCTCAAACCGGCAACGCAAGCACATTTAATAATTTACTTTCTATTCTTGCTTATAACGATACGCCTATGATGATTTTTGAAGCTAATAATCATACAGATATGGCTTTTTATGATATAAAGTCACCGCTTTCAGCAAGAAGAAGCGCGTGTCATGGCAATTTACAAGATTGTGATACGAAATCCCAGCATTTAATTGTAGAAGGCAGAGTATTTGCGAATTTTGCTGATTATACTTCTGACTTGAACGGTGATTTTAAGGTTAATAATACTGGTGGCAGTGTTTTTGTAAAAGGTTATATAACAGACGGCTGGGTAATAGGAGCCGGATATACAAGAAACTTACTTGATACGGAAGATAATTGGGTTTATACGGACGCTACTGGTAATAGCATAACTTTACTTTCTCAGTATTTAAGTAAATGGGGTATGTTCGTTAACTTTGGTGTAAACGGTGGTCATATCAGTTGGGATACTGATAAGACGATAATAGGTGTATTAGATGATAGTTCGTATGATACCGAGTTCTTATCCGGTATGTTAACGGGCGGAATTCATATTTCACGAAATTGGTTTTCTATGACTCCAAAGGCATCTATAAAATATTTAATTATGGGGGCCGATGAATATACCGATGCCGCGGCCCAATCATTTGACAAATGGTGGTATAATAATTTAACGGGTGATTTAGGAATAGATTTTTCGTTTGATATAAAAGGAAAAGATTTTCTTTTTAGTCCGACAATATCACTTGGTGGAAAATACGATTTTATAAGTAAAGGGTCAAACGATGTTAATGTGTCGCTGATAAATAATGCTGTTTATAGAATACCTTTGGATATTCCATCCAGAGCGGGATTTTATGGGGGCTTAGGTGCTTATGTATATGCGGGTAATTTCTATGCCGGTTTAAGCTATAAATTAGAAGTCAGAGAAAATTACTATAATCATAATGCTTTATTAGATATAAATATAAGATTTTAAAAGAAAAGTTTTTTTGGTATAATAAAAAGAAATGAAGAAACTTATTATACCTTTCTGTATATTGTTTTGCTTTGATGCTTTTGGTGCGGGATTCTTAAAAGCAGAATCTTTTCCAAAAGGTTTTCAAGACTTATCTTTTGTGCAGAAAGTGCAGGTTTTGAAAAGTGGTTACGAAGACTGGGAAAGCGAATACGATGCTAGCGGCGTATGTATTAAAAATTGTGCTTATAAGGGGGTTACGCTTCAAGAAGATTTAGATAGAATGAACGCACAGACGGGGCGTGCTATACAAAAGTTTTATAGTCTTGGTTACCCAGTTGGGCAAAATACAAACTTGTCACAACAAGTTGATAAGTCTGATTATATAAATACTATGCAGACTTATTATGCTGGTGAATGCAGTCCAAGAAACCCTTATATAAAACCGGGACAGACAGAACCTTTTGGTTATCCTTTGATTGAAAAAGCTAAAATAACATCTCCTTATGGTTATCGTAAGCATCCAATTAGTGGAAATAATTCTTTGCACAAGGGGGTTGATTTAAGCGCGAAAGAGGGGACAAACGTTTTTGCTCCGGCAAGCGCAATAGTGAAAAAAGTATGGAGCGATTCTGACTGCGGTAACGGATTGGTGCTTCAACACAGTAATGGTTTTGAAACTTTATATTGCCATTTGTCTGGCGTGACTGTAAAAGAAGGGGATAACGTTCAAGCTGGTTGTTTAATCGCAAAAACCGGGAATACGGGAAAATCTACGGGACCGCATTTACACTACGCCATTAAAGATAATGGGGAATATATAGACCCTACGCGGACGCTTAGGTAAACTTATTATAAGTCCGTTTTCTTTCGTTTATGAAACTTTACAAAAAAGCTTCCGTTATTTAATGGCTTAAAAGATTCTATTGAAGGGCTTATAATGCTTTCAGTTGCCCATGTTTGAAACTTTTTCTTTAATATACCGCTGGCACCTGTTATAACAGTAGCAGTTTTTACGCCCGATTGAATAGATGTTAATATTTCTTGCCAGGCCTGTTCTTCAGTTTTATTGTGAAAGTCCAAAGTTATATTTTGCGGTAACGGTTGTTTAACAGGTATACGCTCTGATAAATGTAGCTGTTTTTTTACTTGGTTTCTAATGGCGCTATAATCGGGGACCCAATTATCATTTATCATATTTTGAATATCTGTTTCCGAAAGTTTTTTCATAATAAGTAATAGTATTTATATAAATATAAAAAGCAATAAAAAACGCCCAATCAGGCGTTTTTTATGATTTTATGTTGTCTGTAAAGACTAAATGCTGTCGGCATTAATCCAGCGGCCGTTCTTTAATAGCCCAGGTGCCATGCCTTCGTTATTGCGCAGGTTATCAATTACGCTACGTGCTTGTGAAGCATCCAAATCAATTATACGAACTTTATACATATCGCCTTCTTGTATAACAATTGCATCACCATATGATTGCATTCTGTTTGCCAAGGCTTTTGCACTGTCTTCTGCATAGAACGCGGCCAGCTGAACGCTATATTCACCTGTCGTTGCGGGCTGAGTCGTTGCAACGGGTTGTGCGCTTTGCGTTTGTGTTGCAACAGGTTGTGCAGCCGGTTGTGCTGGCGTATTTGCGCCAAGTGTAGCATTCTTTGCAGCCATAGAAGGTTCTGCAAGAACTTGGACTTGAACTTTCGTTTGACCTGTCATACCGATTTTATTAGCCGCCGCAGGTGAAATATCCATAATGCGGGTATTTACGAAAGGCCCACGGTTATTAACGCGAACCGTAACAGATTGACCGTTTTCAAGATTGGTTACGCGTGCAATCGTCGGCAAAGGCAATGTTTTACTTGTAGCAACCATTTGGTTTGCGTCAAAAGTTTCACCGTTACTTGTTTTTGTGCCGTTTAATTCTGTTGGGATTATACCGGCGATACCTGTTTGGTTATAATTTAAATCTTCTGCTGGGATATATTGAACGTTTTCTACTTTATAAGCGCTGCCAACGTAATATTTTGGAGCTGCCGACAATAAATAAGCGTCGTGGAAAGAAGGTGTTTCTTCC
>CALXLL010000013.1 GCA_944389185.1 uncultured Alphaproteobacteria bacterium | reverse complement strand
GGTGAATATACTATTGGTATTGGTGGCGAAGCAACTGCATATAATACCGGCACATCAACAGCTGCAATAAGTTTCAGAGACAATACAAATACAGCCGGTATATCGGGCAGTCTTGGTGCGATATTCGGAACTCTTTCCAACGGCACACAGCCAAGATTTTGTCGGACTTTTTTTTCTAATACTAATTTAACCGGCGAAATACCTGCAGATTTATTTGCGGGAATATCCGGCGTACCGGCAGAAGATATGTTTTCCTACACATTTTATCATTGTTTGGGGCTGACAGGCACCATTCCAGAAAACTTATTTGCAAATATATCCGGCGCACCGGCACAATATATGTTTGCCGGCACATTTGATGGTTGTTCGGGGCTGACAGGCGCTATTCCAGAAAACTTATTTGCGGGGATATCCGGCACACCTGCAAGTTCTATGTTTGAAAGCACATTTCAGAATTGTTCGGGGCTGAGTGGCACCATTCCAGAAAACTTATTTGGAAATATATCCGGCACACCGGCACAAGATATGTTTAACGGCACATTTTATGGTTGTTCGGGTTTGACTGGTATTGGCGGACCATTATTTGCGGGTATATCCGGCGCACCCGCAAGTAATATGTTTTTCAGCACATTTTATGGTTGTTCTAACCTATCTGGTGAAATACCACTTGGATTATTCGGTAATTTAACAAACAGTCCACAATCGAATATGTTTAGACAAACATTTTATAATTGTTCGGGGTTAACTGGTCCGTCTGCCAAAATGCCCGATGGAACATATTTATATAACTTCTTTACAGACGAAACCACCAGTCAAGTTGGTTATATGTATTCCGGTGCGACGGGGTTAGAAGATTATCCATATATACCGAAAGCTTGGGGTGGGCTTGGCTTCTATCCTGAATAAGCATATTCGCCAGAACGTTTTATAATTGTTCTGGGTTAACTGGTCCGTCTGCCAAAATGCCCGATGGAACATATTTATATGACTTCTTTACAGGCGCAACTGAGAATGATGTTGTCTGGATGTATCGTGATGCGACGGGATTATCAGATTACAGTTCTATGTCTTTAATTTGGAGCGGTGCTTGGATACCAGATAGACAATAATATTTGTGATAAAATAGTAATAAAAAAATCCGCCGTTATGGCGGATTTTTTATTTTATTTCTTCTGCGGCAGTTCGGGCAAGCGTGTCGCACCTTTCGTTCATGTCATGACCTGCGTGACCCTTTACCCATACCCATTTTATGCGCTTCGTCTGCGCAAGCTGGTCTAGCTGCTGCCAAAGCTCTTTATTCTTTACAGGCTTCCTTTCCGCGTTCTTCCAGTTGTTGTTCTTCCACTGCTGAACCCATTTTTCCATGCCGTTCTTTACATATTGGCTGTCTGTGTGAAGCTCTAATTCATCGTGTTTCTTTGCAGCCGTCAATGCCCTTATTACTGCCGTCAATTCCATGCGGTTGTTCGTAGTGTCTTTTTCACCGCCACTTCTTTCCGCAACGTTCTTGCCGTCGGTCGCAATAAATGCCCAACCACCAGGCCCGGGATTTCCTAAACAACTGCCGTCTGTCCATATTTTTAACATTTTATTATTACCTTCTTTTGTGCTATAATATCATAAAATGAAATATAATACCAAGCAATTAACCGATATGGCAAACGTCGTGCGCGCACACGCTTTGTCCGCTATACAAAGCGCCGGCAGCGGACACGTCGGTATCGCTTTGGGCGCCGCTGATATCGTCGTCGCTTTGTTTGCTAATTTTATCCGCATCGCTAAAGATAAATTCGTATTGTCCGCCGGACACGGCAGTGCTTTGCTTTATTCAGTTTTATCTTTGGCTGGCTATAAATTACCCAGCTTAAATACTTTCAGAAAACTTGGCGGTTTACCCGGGCATCCAGAATATAAAATTGACGGAGTTTCCGCTACTACCGGCCCACTGGGGCAGGGCGTCGGTAACGCCGTCGGTATGGCTTTGGCTGCTAAACTTAGAAAGAGCGATTCGCACACTTTCTGTCTTTGCTCGGACGGTGACTTAATGGAAGGTGTTGCGCAGGAATCTATCGCTTTTGCCGGCAGATATCAGCTGGATAACCTTATTTTACTTTGGGATAATAACGGGTTAAGTATTGACGGAACCGCTTTGACCGACCTTAATATGAATGAAAGAATGAAGGCGGCAGGTTGGCAAGTATTTAACGCTGACGGAAACGATTTTAAGTCTTTGAATGTGGCTGTGGAAAAAGCTCTTAAATCAAACAAACCGGCTTTTGTTAACTGTAAAACCGTTCTGGGATTGGGGTCTGGTTTGGCAGGCAAAGCAAAAGCGCATGGGTTGGCTTTGAAAGAAGCAGAGCTGATGAAGTTGATAGCTAAGTTTTCTAGCTGTGGGGCAGGCGCAGATTTATGGCGCGACTTTGCAAAAAATACGGCAAAATTACAGAATAAAAACGAATCGCAAAATATCGATTTTAAGCCGGAAAACGTGGACTTTGAATATCCCGATAGCAATTTTTCTACGCGTGAATTATCCGGAATATACTTAAATCAGTTATTAAAAGCAGGTGTCATGCTTATAGGCGGCAGTGCCGATTTATCCGAAAGCACAAATGTAAAAACCGATTCGAGCGTTTTAATTAAACCCAAAGATTTCAGCGGTAATTTTATAAATTATGGCGTTCGGGAACATGCAATGGGGGCAATAATGAACGGTATGGCTTATGTCGGTTTGCGCCCGTATGGTTCTACTTTTTTGGCTTTTTCCGATTATTTAAGACCGGCGATTCGTTTGGCGGCTTTGTCCGAAATCCCCGTAATATATGTCTTTTCTCATGACAGCGTCGCCGTCGGTGAAGACGGGCCCACGCATCAGCCAATAGAACAACTGGCTTCGTTGCGTTTAATACCTAATCTTAACGTTTTCAGACCTTGTAATATGGGAGAGGTTGCGTTCAGTTGGGATAAAGCTGTCCTTGATAAAGACAGTCCTACTTGCATCGTTTTATCAAGACAGAAAATAGAGCAAATAAGGACTCCGCACGGTGCGGATATAAGCAAAGGTGCTTATGTTATTAAACCGGCGACTTCTGTTTGTAGGGTCACATTAATTGCTACGGGGTCGGAAGTGCCCTTGGCGATAAGCGTTGCAGAAAAGCTGGGCGGTAAGGTTCAAGTTGTAAGTATGCCTTCGGTCGCGGACTTTCGCCGTCAAGACGATAAATATAAAAAGTCTATTTTGCAGGGGTTCGTTGTGGCAATAGAGGCCGGTGCAAGTGCGTCTTGGTTTGAGTTTGCAGATGCCGTCATCGGAATTGATTCTTTCGGAACGTCTGGTGGCGGTGAAGAAGTTTATAAATACTTCGGTTTTGACGCCGATAAAATAGCCAGGGATATCGCAAAAAAAGTTAAAAATGTCTGAAGCTTGTTTCGTTTCTTCAACAGGGCAAGAAATCCCAATTATAATAACGACGAAACGCGGGCTTCGTAATATAACTTTGCGTCCGAAAACGGCTCCGGTATGCGAAATTCATATTTCTAAGCCCTTTTTGGTGTCCGAAAAACAAGCTTTCAGGTTCATAGAGCAAAAACGTAAATGGTTAGAAAATATTTTTAATAATGCCCCACATAAAAAGACCTTGAAAGCCGGCGACGAAATAGATATTTTAGGCAGAAAAGTTTTAATTCAGCATAATTCAAATAGTCGCTTGAATCGTTATATACCGGGTGATTATAAAGATACTTTGATAGTCGGTGGAAGTCCTGATTTATTGGAAAGCAGAGTGCGCTCTGTCGTGAAAAAAGTTTTGTTGGATGAAATAAAAAAGTTAATCAAAACAACGCCAAAAGAATATTGGCCGGCAAGAATATCGCTGAAAGATACATGCTCAAGATGGGGCAGTTGTTCCAGTTCTGGAACTATGTCTTTTTCGTGGAGACTTGCGTTTGCCCCTTATGATGTTATGCGATATGTGGTTATGCATGAAGTGGCTCATCGTAAATACATGGACCATTCTGCCGATTTCTGGCATCAAGTCTCGGTATTATATGGCTTTGGGGTAGAGCGCGCAAAAAGATGGCTGAGTAAAAACGGAGCCTCTTTGCATACTTATCTGTAAAAAACTTGAAATCAGATTTTTTTTCGGTATCATAATAATTATGTTTTATAATGCGTTGTTTTTTGCAGGTTTCCATCACACCCGTATGGGTGGGTGTTTCTAGCGTTTTTGCTTTTTATATGATATAATGTGCTACATTAAGTAGATAAGACTTCCTTGTATAAAAAATAGGACTAAAAAATGGAATTAAAACCAACAAAAACATTGTCAGGATTTATAGAATTATTACCGGTTCAACAACGTTGTTTTGATGAATGTTCGGCCAGAATGCAAAACGTTCTTAAAACGGCGGGTTTCGTAAGGCTTGATTTACCCGCTATTGAACGTGCAGAAGTATTAACGGATAAAGATAATTGGGACGAAATAGAAACGCAGATGTTCTTATTTCAGAAAGGCGATACAAAAATGGGGCTTCGGTATGATGGAACTGTCGGGCTTTCGCGTTTTGTGGCCGGTCATTTGACTAATCTTGTTTTCCCGTTTCGTGCTTATCAGTTTGCAAGAAATTATCGCGGCGAACGCCCACAGCGCGGAAGATATCGCGAATTCTATCAGATGGATTTGGATATCATGGGTATAGAAACTTTGTCGGAAAACTATGACGCAGAAATAGTCGCTACTTTGGCGAAAGCTTATGAATCTATTGCAGAGTTCATTGGTCCCGTAAACGTTCGTATAGGTAATCGTCGCTTTTGGAATGCAATGTTTGAATACCTGAATCTTAACGAAGAACAGCAAAGAAGCGCTTTCGTTTTGATAGATAAAAAAGATAAAATCAAAGACTTTTTTGACGGGCTGATAGAAGAAGTTGGACAAAATGCAGCGGTTGAAATAAATAAAGTCTTTACAGACGGTTATTCTGCTTTCTTGGGAAAGAGTGACAACTTAGATTCTGCTATAAAAGAGCTTGATGACTTTATGGAATTACTAAACTCTATGGGAATAAAGAACGCAAAAATAGATTTGGGAATTATGCGCGGTCATTCTTATTATACCGGTATTGTTTTTGAGTTTTTTTTAGATAATTTTCCAGAGCTTGGTGCCATAGGTGGCGGTGGAAGATATGAAGATTTAGCTTCTAAGTTTTCAAAGACAAAGATTATAGGCGTCGGGGCAGCTGTCGGTTTTTCAAGATTGATGGTGGCTTTATTAGACGAAAATAAAATAGACTTATCAAAGTTTGAACAACCGGTGTCTGTCGCGGTATTAGTAATGGGTAATGAAAATGTGCCTTATGCTATGCGCGCTTTGTCAGATTTGCGTGACGCGGGTATAGTCGCCGTTCCTTATTTAGACGCTGATAAAAAGTTCAAAAATCAAATTGAATTCGCTGATAAAATAAAAGCAGAATACAGCGTGATAATCGGTGAAGATGAAGTAAAAAATCAAGTTTTTTCTGTCAAAAATATGCAGACGGGCCAGCAACAAAAACTTGATATAACGGAAACGATAAAACTAGTAAAGAAAGCATAAAATGATAATAGAACAAAAATTAAAAGACATACAAACTAGGGCAAAAGAAATAGAAGCCAAGATGAACTCTGGTGAAGTTGACGGGGCAGAGCTGACGAAGCTTTCTAAAGAGTATTCAAAGCTGTCCGAGATATTACCTTTGATATCCGAATACTTTCAAGTAACTGGCGGTATAGCCGAAGCCAAAGAGTTAGAGCATGACCCAGAGTTTCATTCTATTGCAATAGAGCAGCTAGCAGAGCTTAATAAGAAATTGCCTGAAATAGAGCGAGATTTACAGATAGCATTACTTCCGCGCGACGATGCTGATGATAACGGCGTGATTATGGAAATACGTGCGGGTGTTGGTGGTGAAGAATCTGCTTTATTTGCCGGTGATTTGTATAATCAGTATAAGTCTTATGCTTTACGTAAAGGCTGGAAAGTAGAGGTTATAGAAGAAAACGCTACATCTTTGCATGGTTATAAAGAAATAATATTCAAGATAGACGGGGCAGGTGCATACGGTAGAATGAAATTCGAGTCAGGTATTCATCGCGTGCAAAGAGTTCCTGAAACCGAAGCTAGCGGTCGTATTCATACCAGCGCAGCTTCTGTTGCGGTTATGCCAGAGGCAAAAGATATAGATGTTGTAATAGAAGATAAAGATATAAGAATAGACGTTTTTCGTGCTTCTGGTGCGGGTGGTCAGCACGTTAACAAGACCGACAGTGCGGTCAGAATAACGCATTTTCCGTCGGGTATAGTTGTTACGTGTCAGAACGAGCGCAGTCAGTTTCAGAACAAAGCGGCGGCTATGGATGTTTTGCGTTCAAAGTTATATGAAAAGCAGAGAACCGAGCAAGTAAACGCCAGTAATTCAGCTCGTAAAAGCATGGTAGGTTCTGGTGATAGAAGTGAAAAGATAAGGACTTATAATTTCCCTGAACAGCGTGTAACGGATCACAGAATCAAGCTTACGTTGTATAAGCTAGACGATATACTAGCTGGTGGGGAAGGGCTGGATGAGATGATAGATGCATTAATCGCAGCAGACCAGTTAGAACGTCTTGCGAATATGGAATAAAAACCCGCCTTTACGGCGGATTTTTTATAAAATCAATCAGATTATTTCCAACTATCTGGCATAGAATCGTAATCTGATAACCCCGTTGCACCATAATACATATCTCTAACATGACTGGTGGTTGCGCCTGTAAAGAAGTCATATAAATATGTTCCATTTGGCATTCTGGCAGACGGACCAGTTAACCCAGAACAATTTTTAAATGT
>CALXLL010000012.1 GCA_944389185.1 uncultured Alphaproteobacteria bacterium | reverse complement strand
TGCCGTTTGTGCTTTAGCACAATTTTACAAGGTGGCGAAGCAATCCTGCAGGGCACGCCAGAAATTAAAACCGCTTTCTCAGCGGTTTTTATTTATGAAATCGTTCCTGTGTTTTTAATAAAAGTTATATGTTATACTTTTGCTTAAACAAAAGGGAGTTTAAATATGAAAAAATTTTTTCTGTTCGTTTTTTCTATCGTAGTGTCTTTTCTGCCGGGTATAGTCGGTGCCGTATTTTCCCCAAATGGACCTTCCGATCTTTGGTATAACGCACTTATTAAATCTTCGCTGAATCCTGCTGGATGGGTTTTCGGTGTCGCTTGGGCAATCCTTTATATACTTTTAGGTATCGCCTTGTTCTTAGTGATAACCGATAAAGAAAAAAAGAATAAAAAAACTTTGGCTTATTGGCTGTTTGCTATAAATATATTCTTTAATGCTTTGTGGTCTTATTTGTTCTTTGGATTGCAAATGATTGGTGCAGGCGTAATCAGCGTTGCCGTATTAATCTTTATTTCTATATGGTTGATGCGCAGCTTCTTAAAAATTAATAAGACTTCTGGTTATCTGATTTTACCTTATATAATATGGTTATTCTTTGCTTTATACTTAAACGGTATGATTTATTACTTAAATTAAAATATTAAAAAAAGCCGGTAATAATCCCGGCTTTTTTTACATCTTTAAAACTTTTATATCTGGATCCCCTATATTCAAATATTTTAGTCCAAGTTCTTCAACGTAATCAAAACTATAACTTTGTAATAATTCTATGTGGCGGTATAAAGTTTGTAACTTTTCTTGTTCTTGAATCAGTTGCTCTTGCGAAGCGTTTAATCGCCATATATTCATTATAAATGTTTGAACGTTAACTTCACCCCAAAATATTCTTATAAACATGAATATAGCAAATATCAGTAATAAGAATCCTATTTTTCCGCGAATTCCACCCGTCCATGCATCTTTTATAAATGTAAATAAACTTTTGATTTTATCTTTCATAAGTGGCATTATATCACAAATGTTTACAGATAAGCAACTTTTTGCAGCACCTTTGGCAGGAATAACCGATAAACCGTTTAGACGGCTTATTAGATCGTTTTCGCCTAAATCTCCGATTTTAACCGAGATGATTTCTTGTCATTCTTTGGTTGAAGGTCATAAAAATTGTTTAAGAAACTTTGATAGATATGAAGATGAGGGGCTTATAGGGGCTCAAATATTCGGGGCTTCACCAACTTTAATGGCGGAAAGCGCAAAGATATTACAAGATTTAGGGGCGAAATGGATAGATATAAATATGGGGTGCCCGGTTCCGAAAGTTGCAACCAAAGCCGGTGCTGGGGCTTTCCTTATGCAAGATCACAAGCTGGCCTGTAAGATAATGGGGCAGGTAGTAAAAGCCGTTAATATACCTGTTTCAATCAAAACCAGGCTTGGTTGGGATGAAAAAAGTAAAAATTGGCAAGATTTAGTTAAAATTGCTGTGGATTGCGGTATTAGTTTTGTGACTTTGCACGGCAGAACTAGGGCGCAATTGTATAATGGACCAGCGCAGATGCCAGAAAAACCGGATTTACCTATACCAATAATTGCAAACGGTGATATTAAAACAAGCAGTGATATAGAAAAAGTTCAGAACCTGGGTTATGATGGCGCTATGATAGGAAGGGCGTTGTTCGGAAAACCTTGGTTAATAGGTTGCTTGTTGGGTTCGTGTAAAGAACCTGATAATATAGGCGAATTGGTATTAAAGCATTTGAATTATGCAATAGAATATTATGGTGAAAAAACAGCCGTGCCAATGTTCAGAAAACATGCGGCTTGGTATTCGGCAGGTTTGCCTAATTCTGCGGGTTTCAGAATAAAAGTTAATCAGATTAACAATGCAAATGATTTAAAAATGGCAATTTGTGAATTTTGGGGTTGCGAATTAGATTGATAGATTCTATCATTACAAAAAATAAGGGTTCGAAAATGACAGAATATATAAACGAAGAAAATAAAGAAATGAAAGTCGGGGATATTTTACGTAATGCCAGAACAACCGGACGCCGTAAACGTGAATTATCTACGATTGCCAAGCAGTTATGTATCAGAGAAGATTTTTTGCAGGCTTTGGAAGATGGAAATTACAGTTTGATTCCAGAAACTGTGTATATCCTTGGTTTTGCAAGAAACTACGCAATGGAACTGGGGTTGGATCCAGATGAAATAGTTTTAAAAATTAAGCATGAATTAGGATTGGAAACAGGCAAGCACGAATGTGAAAACAAACAAGAAGAAGCAGAAAGTATTAATTGCAGTTTACCAGAAACAGAAAAAAAAGATAAAGCATTTAATTGGAAAAAAGCTGTTAAATCAATACAAAAGAATTGGATATGGCTTATGGGTGCAATGATTGCTGTAATCATCGCGGTAATTTTATTGGTATTTTTCTTGCCTGATGGTAGTGTAAATACTTCGAATGTTACTGAAAACTCTGTTGAATTATCAGGGGGGGGAGAATCTGGATCTGTTAAATATAATATGCAAGTAAGGGAAAGTTTCGGAACAGAAAACGCTGAAAACGCAGAAGTTGTATTGCAAGCAATACAGGAATCTTGGGTAAAAGTAGAAGACAGACGTGGTAATACAGTGTTTAGCCGCGTTTTATTGCCAGGTGATATATATTATGTTCCGTCAGAAGATGAATATAAAGCTACTTTTGGAAACGCTGGTGGAATAGATGTGTGGGTTGAAGGTAAGATCATCCCAAAATTGGGGGCAGAACACACTAGGGTGGCAGGTATATCTATGTCTGCGTCCGATTTGAAAAAGGGTTCACAGCAATAGTTACGATGATTAGTTTTTTACAATAGAAAATAAGGGCGATAATATTTTTTCGCCCTTTCTATTGAAAATCGGCAAAAATATTCTATATTTCTTGTTATGAGTGGATTTATAAAAATTCGCGGGGCTCGCGAAAATAATCTTAAAAATATTGATTTAGACATACCAAAAAATAAATTGGTGGTCTTTACAGGCGTATCGGGTTCCGGTAAATCGTCACTGGCTTTTAATACTATATATGCGGAAGGTCAAAGAAGATACGTAGAGTCTTTATCCAGTTATGCTAGACAGTTTTTAGATATGCAGAAGAAACCGGACGTTGATTTTATTGAAGGTTTGGCGCCGGCTATTTCAATAGAACAGAAAACTACATCTAAGAACCCGCGTTCTACTGTTGGAACAGTAACCGAGATTTATGATTATATGCGCTTATTATGGGCAAGAATAGGGGTCCCGCATTCACCTGTTACGGGGTTGCCTATAAAATCTCAGACTATATCCGAAATGGTTGATTGGACTATGAAGATTCCAGCAGGAGTAAAGATTTTTATTATGGCTCCTTTGGTTCGCGAACGAAAAGGCGAATATAAAAAAGAGTTGGCTTTTCTTATAAAGCAGGGGTATCAAAGGGTCATAGTTGATGACGTTTTATATGATTTAACCGCAGTTCCACCGCTGGATAAGAACAAAAAGCATAATATTTTCGTTATCGTCGATAGATTGCAGATACCTGCGGAAGATACTATTGAATCTGATTTAGAAGAGTTTAAGTCAAGATTATATTCTTCGTTTGAAGGATCTTTACGTTTGGTTCCTGGTTCTGTTCTTGTTCGCAGGTTGGATAACAATGAAGATATTTTGTATTCGCAGAACTATGCTTGCCCAGTCAGTGGGTTTACAGTTCCTAAAATAGAACCAAGGCTGTTTTCATTTAATGCACCTATGGGGGCTTGCAGTGCTTGTGACGGTTTGGGCGTTCAATTAAATATGTCACCCGATTTAGTTATACCAGACCCTTCAAAATCTATTTTAGATGGTGCAATAGCTCCGTGGTCAAGAGGTGGAATGCTGACTCAGTTTGATCATTTGTTAACGGCGTTACATAATAAGTATAAAATACCTTTGTCCAAGCCATGGCATAGCTTGACCGAGCAACAAAAACATTTGATTCTATATGGAAGTGGGGACGAACCTATAAAAATCAACTGGAATGGTTTTGTCTATGAGAAACCTTATGAAGGTGTTATACCGAATATAGAACGACGTTGGCGTGAATCTGAATCAGAGTCTATGAGAGCCGAACTGGCTAAGTATCAATCAGAAAAACCATGTCCCGTTTGTCACGGTAAAAGATTAAATATTCAAGCTTTGTGTGTGAAAATTAATGGGTTTGATATTATGGATGCCTGCGATTTATCGGTGGACGAATCTTTGCGCTGGTTTACCGATTTACCAAACCATTTAACGCAGAAAGAAAATGATATTGCACGGGTTATTCTAAAAGAAATTACAAGCAGATTGCAGTTTTTGCAAAATGTTGGTTTGGGATATTTAACTTTATCAAGAATGTCGGGAACTTTGTCTGGTGGTGAAGCGCAAAGAATAAGATTGGCTTCTCAGATAGGAAGCGGTTTGTCCGGCGTTTTATATGTTTTAGATGAACCGTCCATAGGTTTGCATCAAAGCGATAACGATAAGTTATTAGACACGCTTAAAATGTTGCGGGATAAAGATAATACCGTAATAGTAGTAGAGCATGATGAAGACGCAATGCGTGCGGCTGATTATCTTGTTGATATAGGTCGTGGTGCCGGTATAAATGGTGGAAAAGTAGTTGCGGCAGGAAAACCTTCGGAAGTGATTAAAAATCCTGAATCTTTAACGGGGCAATATTTATCTGGTAAAAGGAAAATAGAAGTTCCGAAGAAACGTCGTGAAGGAAATGGTCATAGTATATCTGTCTATGGTGCACGTGAAAACAATTTAAAAAACATAAACGTTGATTTCCCGTTGGGTAAGTTCGTGGCTTTAACTGGCGTGTCTGGTTCCGGAAAGTCAACCTTGTTGTTAGATACGGTATATCCCGCTTTGATGAGGGCTTTGTATAACTCTAAGATAGAAGCAGGTAAGCACGATGTAATTCGCGGTATGGAATTTGTTGATAAAGTCGTTGATATAGACCAATCTCCTATTGGAAGAACGCCACGCAGTAATCCTGCTACTTATACAGGGGTGTTTTCTAATATTCGTGATTTTTTTGCGGGTTTACCGGAAGCTAAGGCACGCGGCTATAATGCTGGAAGATTTTCTTTTAACGTAAAAGGCGGAAGATGTGAAGCTTGCCAAGGTGACGGTCAGATAAGAATAGAAATGAACTTTTTAGCGGATGTATATGTAGAATGTGACAAGTGTCATGGGACGCGCTATAATGAAGAAACCTTAGCAGTAAAATATAAAGGTAAATCTATCGCAGACGTTTTGAATATGACTGTGGAAGAAGCGTATAGATTATTTATAAATGTCCCGCAAATTGCACGAAAGTTAGAGCTGTTAAAGCGAGTTGGTTTGGATTATATAAAGCTGGGTCAAAGCTCGTTAGATTTGTCTGGTGGCGAAGCGCAAAGAATAAAGCTTTCAAAAGAGCTAGCAGCAAGAAGCACCGGGCAGACGATTTATATATTAGATGAACCGACAACTGGGCTTCATTTTGAAGACATAAAAATGTTATTATCCGTATTGCATGAATTAGTTGATCAAGGCAATACTGTCATAGTAATAGAACATAATTTAGAAGTCATAAAGACGGCGGATTGGGTAATAGATTTGGGACCTGGTGGTGGAGAAAACGGTGGCGAAGTCGTTGCTGTCGGAACGCCAGAACAAGTTGCCGACAATCCGAAATCTTTAACCGGTAAATATTTAAAGAAGTATCTGGACAAGAAGGGTAAGAATAAATAAAATGGTTAAAAAGGAGTAATGTATGTTTGGGTTTGGTAAAAAAAAGAAAGCGGATGTCGTAAATACAGAAGCATCGGAAATAGTATCAGAAAAAGAAGCTAAAATGCCCAGCGGTATGAAAGAGACTGCACAAAGAATGATGTCTGGTCAGTTCGATATGAATGATATGTTAGCACAGTTAAAACAAATAAAAAAAATGAGTAATTTTAGCGGGTTGTTGAAAATGGTTCCTGGTATGTCTGGGGCTGTGGCTGCGATGAAAGAAAAAATCAAAGATGGCAGTGTGGATGCTCAGATAAAGATACTTGAAGCGATGACCGTTGAAGAAAGGGCCGACCCAGAAAAGATATTTGCAAATGCAAAGGTTCGTATCGCCGAAAAGGCTGGTTGCACTGTTCGTGATGTAGAGCATATAATAAAGCAATATACTAAAATGCGTCAGCAGATGGCTATGTTACAGAAAATGGGGGGAATGGAAGCTGTAATGGAAAAAATGAAAAAAGCAGGAAATTAATCAGTTGGGCAGGTGGAAGAAACTTTTTAGTTGGGAAGGCATCAAGCAAGCTTTTGATTGGACGCCTGTCGCAGTAAAAACTCCAAGACCATGTTATAAAACTTATAAAGATGTGGGGCGATTGCTTTTGGGGTATGAAGTTGAAGTGACATACCTTTATCATGGAATTAGAAAACAACTGTTCCCGATTGATGAAGAAAAGCTTGGGTTGGTGACTCAGAAAAAAGCACTAAAAAACGCTATAATTTTTTACAAAAAAACAAGAAATACCATTCGTGAAAAACAAAAGTCTTAAAAGCATGAATCTGAAGTTTTCTAAATTATTTGATTGGTCTATAAAAGCAGTTGATACTCCAAAGTACTTCTTTGATGAAAAACGAAAAATAGAGGCTTTCCTTGTAAAAGTGACTTATAATTATCATGGCGTTAAAAAAGTTCTTTTTTATATAGACGAACTTATGTTCGTTAACGTTGATACGCCAAGATGGAAAGCGGAAAGGTATTATGATAAAATGATAAATAAAATGCAAAACCAGAAGCAAAAATAGAATGAAAATATTAAATAAGAAGATAGCTTCAAAAAAATCATCTGCCGCCTGGATACAGCGCCAAGCGGCAGATCCTTACGTGGCACGTGCAAAGAAGGAAGGTTATAGGGCCAGGGCAGCATATAAACTGATAGAAATGGACGAACGGTATCATTTCTTAAAAAATGGTCAGACAGTGGTAGATTTAGGTGCTGCACCGGGCTCGTGGAGTCAGTATATAAAGCGTGCTTACCCAGATTCCAAGGTTTTTGCAATGGATTTGCTGGAAATAGATTCTATACCAGGTGTAGAGTTTTATCAGGGTGATTTTACTACGGATGAAGCGCTGGAATGGTTAGTTAATCGTCTTGGCTTAAAAGATAGCTTACCAAAAACAGTTGATGTTGTGCTGTCTGATATGGCGCCAAACACTGTGGGGCATAAAAAGACAGATCACTTACGTCAGATGGTTTTATTAGAATATGCTTTTGATTTTGCAATTCGGTCTTTAAAACATGGTGGGACGTTCGTGGCGAAGTCTTTTACAGGTGGAACTACGGGTGA
>CALXLL010000011.1 GCA_944389185.1 uncultured Alphaproteobacteria bacterium | reverse complement strand
GTTTAAGTTCCGCAAACCAAAACATAGTTCAAGACTATGAATATCCTGACACAGAAACAACGACACAAATTGCGAAAGATGATTATAATGCCTTTGGTATAAATCTTGGATATGGTGCAAGCATTTATAAAAATGTCAGGGCAGAAATAGATTTTGCATATAAATATTATTTAATAGATTCAAAAGGTAAAGGCGTTTATGCGGGGGCTGATTTTGATTGGAAACAAAGTAACTTTTTTCAATTAACTGCAAACGCATATTATGATTTTGACACAGGTTCAGCATTTACCCCCTATGTTGGAGTAGGGGTTGGTATGGGTTATACAAATTTCAAAACGGCAATTTCAGATATGGTTGAAATAAAGTATAATGATGCAAGTTTTGTATATAATCTAATGCTTGGTATATCTTATGACTTAAGTGAAAAGTTAATGTTAGACTTAAAATATAGATTTGTTGATAATGTTGACGATATAACTTATGAGCTTGAAAGAACGTCAACATACGAAGTAGATGCAGAGCTTGATATGCAACCGTTTCATGAATTTATATTCTCGGTTGTTTATAAGTTTTAATGATTGAAATAAAAAAGACGGAAATTATTCCGTCTTTTTGATTTCTAACTGATCCAGCATATTATCAAGCATTCTAAGCGAGCTATTTTGGCAAGCGCGTCCAGACCATCCAAGTATTTCTTGACCTGTTTTATTATCAGCAATAGATATATTAAATCGCCACCACCAAAACCCGTTAAATACGCACCAAATCGGAGCAAATCTTGGAGATTTTTCTGATATTTGTATTATGTATCTGGCTCTACCTACATCAGAGGCGGATATAATAGATTCTACATCATCGGAAGATATATAAGTAGTCCCAGTGGAAGACTTTTTATAACCAACCGTCACGTTATAGCCACGTTCTTCAAGCTTTTGCTTAATTGCATGTTGCATTTGATAACCGCCACGGTCAACATATATAACATCTGTTTTGTCCAATGTTTCTGGTTTTAAGTATACGCTATTACAGGCGGATAAAAACAAAAATAACGGTAAAGCATAACGCATAAATAATCCTTTTATATATTGGTGCACCCGGCGCGAGTCGAACGCGCAGTCTTTGCCTTCGGAGGGCAACGCTTTATCCAGTTAAGCTACGGGTGCAACGATATGATTATAAAAATATGCTGTAAAAAAAGCAAGATATTAACTTGTTTTTATTATATTAAGCTTGTTGAAGACATGCTATCATAAAATCGTCTAAATCGCCGTCCAATACAGCATTAGCATCTGTTTTTTCTACTCCTGTCCGAACGTCTTTAACCAGTTGATATGGGTAAAGAACATAGTTTCTTATTTGACTTCCCCATTCTATTTTTTTCTGATTTGCTAAAGCTTCATTCTCTGCTTCAGCGCGTTTTTTAAGCTCTAATTCATACAAGCGGCTACGGAGCATTTTCATTGCCATTTCTTTGTTTTGAATTTGGCTTCTTTCGTTTTGACAAGTTACTACTGTATTTGTAGGTAAGTGCGTTATACGAACTGCGCTATCCGTTTTATTAACGTGCTGTCCGCCGGCACCTGAAGACCTGTATGTGTCTATTCTTAAATCTTTTTCGTTTATTTCTATTTCAATAGAATCATCTATATCGGGCCATACGTCAACTGATGCAAAGCTTGTTTGTCTTTTCCCATTTGCGTTAAAAGGTGAAATCCTGACTAACCTGTGAACACCGACTTCATTTTTAAGCCAACCATAAGCACGTTCGCCAGATATTCTATAAGTTATATTTTTAATTCCTGCTGTATCGCCTTCGTGTTCTTCTATTACTTCTATACCGAATCCGTGACGTTCTGCCCAGCGATGATACATTCTGGATAACATTTGCGCCCAATCTTGCGCTTCGGTTCCGCCGGCACCAGCTTGAATAAACAAAAATGCGCCGTTGTTGTCCGCCGGATCTTTAAATAAAGTTATAAACTTTGCCTGATGAGCTTCTTCCGCAAGCTTTTCAATAGCTGTTATAACATCTTTGTCGTCAGGGGCAAGCTTGTAAAGTTCGGATAAAGTTTGATATTCTGATTCAAGATGGTTTAATTCTGACAGCTGTTTTTCTAATGAAGCTTTTTTTTGTAATAAAGTTTTTGCTTTTTCTGGGTTGGCCCATAAATCAGGTGAATTGGTTTGATTGGTTAAATCTTGAATTTCTTTTGACAGTTTATCTTTGTCAAAGGAACCCCCTTACCGCAGATATATCGGATAATATTTGGTTTAAAATATCTTGTATAATAACCATAATATTTATGATACCAATAAAAAAGATTAAATCAATCTTTTTATAAGGAAGTGCTTAAAACAATGATTGCGTTTTTTTTCTGGGTGTGTTAAAATCTGATTAACGAGAGGGATTCATATGAAAAACATTTTCATGACTTTAAGCGCATTAGGTTTGGTTTTCTGCACGGGGCAGGTAATGGCAGTTTCTGCTGGTATGGTTGGGGTTGATGATAATTCGGCACGTGTAACTTTAACGACACCAACGGCAACAAGTAATTTGCGCGGTAATCAAGGTGCTGCCAGTGCATACAAAACCAATCAAAGAAACACGTATTATATGGTAACCCAGCCTGACGTAGATTCTGCTTGTCGTGAAAAGATTTTTAACTGTTTGGCTGAATATTGCGGTGATGTAACGGTTGTTCCCGGTCAAAGAAGCGGTCGTTGTCAATATGCCACAGAAACCGAGCTTTATAATTATGCAATGTTATGTATTCAGAAAGATACATCTGTATTATTACCGCAATATGGCGTAAATATGGGTGGTGTTGGCGCTGCAATGAATACTGCGGCAAGGCTTTGCACACCTTATGTTCAACAAGAAGTTATGACTTATTTATCAATGGCTAATATGGCAGATGAATTAAGTAAATCTCATTCTGATTTATGTTTACAACGCAGACAAGAATTGGAAGCGGCTATGGCTTGTCATTCTGTTGCATTGGCTTACGGTAATGAAACTTCAAGCATGTTAAATACTTATTTGACGGATGCTTGTGGCGCGGGTGTTCCTGGTGGTTCTGCCGAAATGGTGACAAGATTTGCTAATGCTGGAAATGTTGGTGCAAGTATTTGGGGATGGGCAGAAAAAATAGTTAGCTTGGATTTGAACAATAAAGGCGAAGATTGGCAACAGGCAGTTGATGCGGTTTTGGCAAGTTATACAAATCGTATGAATCTTGCGTGTGGTGACGATTTACAGTTAAATACTACGTCTTATAATACCAGTTCGGATTCACCAACTGCTTTACAAACGGCTGCGGCTTTGGCCATTGGTGTCGCTTTCCCAACAGTAGAAAAAACAGTTGAAAACCCTTATGAAAATTGGAGTGTTTATAAGGAAGTTACTTCTATGTCAGAATTGTGGGATTATGCAACTGCGTATCAGGTTGTTCAGGCGGCACTTACTAATGTCGCAACTACTCAAAATGCTTTTTTGACTACGGCCCAGCTTGCTGACATGCAAGAAGCATATAAGTTAGGCACGAAAGTATTTATTATGCGTGATAGTGCAAGATGTTATATTATACCTGTTGCAACGTTAACAGACCAAGAAACAGCGCTTGTCGCACAGACTTTCGCAAATTGCGTAAGTAAATAAAACTTCAAAAGCCCCGTAAAAAAAACGGGGCTTTTTATTAAAATAATTTTGTAAAAACTTGCAAGGTTAAGGCTTTTCTGGTATAATTTCCGATATGAAAATATCAAGAAGGGGACTTTTAAAAATAGCGGGGTTTGGAACCGTGGTAATGGCTATGTTGCCAAAAACAGTCTTTGCGGCTCGTAATTCTATAAAGTCTTTAAGAACAGGCGTCCAACCGGGTAATAAAACAAGATTGGTCGTTGAAACGTCTTTGCGGCCTTCGTATTCTCTTTCTTATCCTCAGAATCAATTGGTTATAAACTTATCAAACACATCGGCCAATACGTCTGTTACGCCAAGCTTGGCTTCTGGCACGTTGGTAAAAAGCATAACTCAAAAGCAAGTTGGCGATAAGTTACAAATAATAGCAAGCTTAACTAAACCCATAGACGCATTGGATAAAAATCAGATTATGATTTTAGAACCAAATGGAGATAATGAATATCGACTTGTCTTAGATTTTGTCGCAGGCAGCGGTGCCGGAACGGCAAAGAAAGCTTCAAATCAAAGCTCGGCCAGCAATAATTCAAGTGCCAAGAAATATATAGTTGTTATTGATGCCGGACACGGTGGTAAAGACCCTGGTTGTATTGGTAAAAATGGGACAAAAGAAAAGACTGTGGTTTTGTCTGTTGCAAGGAAATTAAAGGCTAAATTGGACGCAAACGGTTTCAAGTCTTATTTGACAAGAAGCGGTGATACTTATTTAAAGTTGGCGGCCAGAGCCGCAATAGGTGAAAAACGTAAAGCAGATTTATTTATTTCTTTACACGCGAACGCTAACCCAAGCCGTTCTATGAAAGGTTTTTCTATTTATACATTATCGGAAAAAGCTTCGGACGAGGAAGCACAAAAGCTTGCGGACGCAGAAAATGCGGCGGATAAGATAGACGTAAGCGGTTTTGAACAGTTTTCAAAAGATATTCGTATAGCTTTGTCTTCTTTACAGCAACATGCGGTTGCTGAAATGTCGGAAGAATATGCAAATGGTTGCGCAAGGGCGTTTAAGGGGCAAAAAATAACGCAGCAACCGGGACCTGACGTTAGACATGCTCCGTTTGCCGTGTTGCGTTCTACGGTTCCTGGCGCTTTATTGGAGTTGGGGCACTTATCTAATGCAACGGAAGAAAAGCTTTTGAATAGCTCGGCTCATCAGAATAAGCTGGTAGATGCGATAGTAAAGTCTGTAAAATCTTATAATTTTGACGTGTAAATATACTTATTAAGTTTTTACAATAAAAAAGCTAAAAAATAAGCTGTTAAGATTTAAGTTTGTGGCGGCGTATGAACATAGCACGATTTATCACATACAAATTCCAACTTTTACAGGGAATTTACAGGGAATATCTGGTAAAAAGCAAGCCGTCAAACAACAGATTAATGTAAACGATAGCACACTTCGCCACGCCAGTTTTATCGTTACTTGGACATCGCATATATAAATCTAGATAAAGCAAACCAGATTTTATCAGGCAAATTAAACGTAAATGTTAATGATTTGTTTCAAATTTCGAAAGAAAATCAAATTACAATGTTATAAGCATACAGTTTCTAATATTGAACATAAAATCAATTGCAATATCAAAAAAACAGGCGTTCCAATCAAAGGTATAAAAAACGTTTTCTTTTTATATACAGGGACAAGAATGTATCCGAACCATGTTAACAGCCCAAGCATAACAAGTATGCACAACGCATCATAATGTGCCATGCATACCTGGTGTATGTTTCCTGTTAAATAGGAACATGAATTTGCCCAAATTTCACCGTTTTTGGCTATTCTATCAAAATATGCTAAATCGTATAAAAACACATAAAAAAGCCCGGACAAGAATATTGCCATGATATACAACAATGGGTACATTTTTTGTTTCATGGTTAATATTCTACATTGATAATCAAATCATGCCCATTGTTTAAAATACTATATAAAAAATAAATAGACTATTAGTAAATGTAGTATCATCAGCAATAACCATGCAAGGCAAGCCAATACGGGAACAAATAAAAATTTCCACTTATATATCTTTATTGCCTGAACAGAAAATATCACAAACATAGTACTAAATAATACCAATGCAATTTTATCAATAAGTATCAGGCAGTTGTGTTTGCATATAAAACACAGCAACCCGTCCCATTTGCTGTTATTTAAAAGACCGTGCAGATCATTCATAAAGAACAATACAAAGATCATAGATAAAAAACTGCCTATAAAACTCATCATTCATATTTTACATTAACAATTAAATCGTGTCCATTATTTTCAAACCATTTAGTAAAATCATCCATTTGCGATGTTAGGTCAATACAACCATTAGAACCTGGTTCCCAGCCACCATGGACATAAAAACCACCTCTGTCAAAAGTGTCGGTTTCTTTGGATGCTTCCAGTGCTATTCTGGAACTACCCCATGAATATAAACTGCCTGGCCAAGTGCCTTTATTTATAAGCCCAGCCGCTAATCCATATGGGGTTATATATTGTAATTTTTCCTGTCGAGCTACATAAATACCTTCTGGAATTGGGCCTTTTGATTTTAGATTTTGATATTCTGAACTTTGAAAATCTTTATTGCCAGATACCGCATCCCAAGATATAACAGGTTTACCGTCTTGATATATTGTTAATGTTTTACCATTAAATGTAGCATATTGCCCCGGTTCAATATCTGTGTCTTTATCAAATACTGCATTTATAATTTTTTCTTCTGTTTCTTTTTGTTCAATTTTTTCATTTATTTTTACTTCTGTCCAATGACCTGGTTTTACAGCACCGGTTTCTTTGATTTTATTTTCTTTTCTAAAATTTTCTATTGCATCAAATAATCTTTGATTTGGGTATTGGTTTAGTTTTTTGTCGGATTCTCCTGCTCTGGAATCAGGGGTATAGTAGCCAAGTTTGACCAAAGCCCTTTTTAACCATTTGATATCGCGAGTATCCACACTTCTATCGCTTGCAACATCTTGATGTAAATTCGAATCATGATAATCTGCGTTTTCTATATCGGATGAAAAGGCGGTCCTGATACAACTTCGTCATCAACAATCAAGGCAACGCATCCACCACATCGCCATTTTCATTCCAAGTGGCACCTTCCCACATATCACTCATATAAAACTCCTTTTGTTAAATAAAAAAGCTCGTGCAAGACGAGCTATAACAATAAAAAAAAGACGACAAAAGCCGCCTGTTAAATTGGTTGTATTATATCACAAATCGCGTAAAAAAAATCAACCAAAACTGGCATCGGGATTTTGGGCAAGGTATATAAGGGGTGTGGTTTTTGGCGGATTGGGGGTAACTGGTTATATACACTGGTAATATCATACTCAAAAACAGCCGGAAACGGGGTAAAAAAGACCATCCCGCGGAATTACCCCGGGATGTTTAATTTTAGTGGCGGAGATGAAGGGATTTGAACCCTTGATACGGTTACCCGTATTCACGATTTCGAGTCGTGCGCATTCAACCGCTCTGCCACATCTCCAACGCAGAGCAATTATACTTATTCATAAGCTTTTTGCAAGGGCTTTGTATTTGACTTTGTCATTTAATTGAATAAAATATCAAGCGTTATGAAAAGCTTTAATCAACAGGTTTATGAAATAGTTGAAAAAATCCCGGCAGGTAAGGTAGCTACGTTCGGGCAAATTGCACGTATGGTTGGAAAACCGCGAATGGCTAGATTTGTAGGATTCGCGTCAAATAATAAGAACAGTTGGCATCTGCCATGGCATAGGGTGGTTTTTAAAGATGGTAGTTTGTGTCCTGGTGCTCTGTCCCAAGAACAATATCGTATGTTAAAATCAGAAGGTATAAAATTTGATAAAGATAAAAAAGTCAAGATGGACGAATACCAATGGAACCCAGATAAAGACTTTGCGCCAATAGATATAAGAGATTTGCCTTTGGTTTTTTAGGTTTTATCGGGGCATAAGGCCCCGATTTTATTTCCTTTTTTTGGCGGTCAGCTTCTTTTGAAGTTTTTCCATTATGCTGTTTTTTGACAGCTTTTGTAACGTTAAAAACCATGCTTTAACGTCCATATTCTTATTCTTCGTTTTTAGTCTGTCATTCATTTCTTCCACGGTTGACGGGGCCGATACAACAACATCATCACCGGGGTGCCAATCTGCAGGTGTAGAAACTTTGAAAGCGTCCGATGTTTGTAAAGCTATTAAAGTGCGCTTTATTTCATCAAAATTACGTCCCGTAGTCAGCGGATAATATAAAATAGTTCTGATAATTCCATTTGGGTCAATTATAAATACAGCACGGACTGTTTTGTTACTAGAAGCATGACTATGAATCATCCCATATTTTTTTGCGATTTCCATATTCATATCGTCTATGATAGGGAATGTTATTTCCATATTTTCCCAATCTTTATATTTTAAGTTTTTTATAGATTCTATCCAGGCCAAGTGCCCAGTCAAAGTCCCCACAGACAAGCCGATTAATTCTGTATTTAAAGCCGCGAAATCTTTAATCATAGATTGAAAAGTCATAAACTCTGTCGTGCAAACTGGGGTAAAGTCGGCAGGATGAGAAAACAGTATTACCCATTTACCGGAATAATCGGATGGGAAATTAACTTTTCCGCATGTAGTGTTTGCAATGAATTCAGGGGCTTTATCGCCTATTAAAGGCATTTGATATTGTGTGTCTTCTTGCATTTTTATTTCTCCTTTTGTTGTATATTTGGTATTATAATCAAAAAGAAAATGATTATAATAGGCAGATAATCTGGTAGAAAACTTTGTTCTTGATAAAATTGAATAAGAAATCAATAATACAACTGAAACGAAAAGGAAGAACAAATGAAAAGATCTGATATAGTGCGATCTATACAAGTTAATTTTAAAAACATGAGGACGTCTGACGCAGCAGAAATGTTGGATGCTGTAACTGACTATATAATAGAATCAGTGGCAAGCGGGAATAGAATAGAAGTAAGGGGATTTGGGACTTTTCAACCGCGTGCCAGAGCAACTAAAATTGGTTATAATCCTTGCACTGGTCAGCCTATGAAGTTAGAAGCAAGCACAACGATTTTATTTAAACCAAGTAGAGAATTAACAAAAAGAATGAACGGGTAAAAAATGTTGTTTGGAAAGATAACGGGTATTAAGAATCGTAATCGTGAACGTTATGAAAGAATACGTCGCTTGATGTGGATAAAATGTCAATCTTGCGGTAAATTGGTTTATTATAAAGATTATAAAGACAACCACTATATATGTCCAAGATGTGGTAAGGCTTTTATAATGACACCAAAGCAAAGATTTGATTTATTGTTTGATAACAATGATTGGGAAAAAATATCTTTGCCGATTGTATCAGATGATCCGCTTAATTTTGAAGACAGGGTTTCTTATAAAGAGCGTCTTGAAGAAGCACGAAGTGAAACGGGCTTTCATGATGCTATTACTACTGCAGATGGGACTATTGGTGGAATACCGGCAACAGTATGCGTATTAAACGGGGACTTTATGATGGGGTCTATGGGACGCGCAGCAGGTGATGGTATAGTTGCAAGTATTGAACACGCCATAGAAACAAAAAGACCGTTTATAATGGTAACATCCAGTGGCGGTGCCAGAATGCAAGAAAATATTTTATCTTTGATGCAAATGGCAAGAACAACTGTTGCTGTAAATAAACTGCACGAAACAGGGACGCCATATATCGTATTGTTAACGGACCCTACCTTTGGTGGTGTGACAGCATCTTTCGCCATGTTAGGCGATATTCATATTGCAGAAAAAGGTGCAAGAATAGGCTTTGCAGGAAGAAGAGTTATAGAGCAAAATATTCGTGAAAAATTGCCAAGCAATTTCCAAACGGCCGAATACTTATATGAACACGGTATGGTAGATATGGTTGTTGAAAGGACAGAATTACATGATGCTTTGGCTAAAATACTTGCCGTATTAACAAAACAAAAGCGTGACCCCAAAGTTATAAACGTAATGACACCTGCATATGATGCCAACAAAAAAATACGCGGTATGGGCGAAAACGAGGCTTATGATAAAGTATTATTGGCAAGGCACGAAAATAGACCGCATTTTTTAGATTATATAAATGGTATAGTCGACGATTGGACTTACCTTGCAGGGGACAGAACTTTTGCTGAAGATGCGGCAATGGGAAGCGGTATTGGTTTTTGGCGCGGTATTCCTGCTGTAATAATAGGGCAAGAGCAAGGCCGAACAATAGAAACAAGACAAAAGCATCGCTTTGGTATGGTCAATCCAGACGGTTATAGGAAAGCACAAAGAATGATGAGATTAGCAGAAAAGTTTAACTTGCCGTTAATTTCGTTGTTCGATACAGCTGGTGCTTTTGCAGGACGTGAAGGCGAAGAGCGAGGGCAATCTCAGGCAGTTGCGTCTTCTATATCAACAGGATTGTCTATAAAAACGCCTTACGTTGCGGTCAATGTTGGGCAGGGTGGCAGTGGCGGTGCGATTGCCATTGGAACAGGAGATAGGGTTTTAATGTTAGAAAACGCAATATATTCTGTTATTGCACCTGAATCTTGTGCAAGTATATTATGGAAAGATAATAAATACAAAGCAGAGGCTGCACAAGCTATGAAGTTAACTGCCAGAGACATGGCGGACTTAAATGTCATAGACAAAATAATAGAAGAACCAGCAGGTGGGGCGCATACTGATTGGCAGACAACTATGGAGCTTTTAAGTTCGGCTGTTGCAGACGAAATAAAATCGTTACAAAAGATATCTCCGGATAAGCTACCTGCGAAAAGAGCTGAAAAATATCTTGCTATGACGCGTGACGTAGAAATATATCAACCTGAACACAAGGAAGAACACGAATAAAAAAGTTCCCATTAACAAGTGGATTTTTTTATAATTTTCTGACTTGCAATTATGAAAGTGATTCTATATAATGATAACCGCAATCACGACGGAGCGTTGGCAGAGTGGTAATGCAGCGGATTGCTAATCCGTGACCGTGTTATAGCGGTCCATAGGTTCGA
>CALXLL010000010.1 GCA_944389185.1 uncultured Alphaproteobacteria bacterium | reverse complement strand
GATTTATATTTGCCCCCGCAAATAACAACCCAATACCAAGTAATAGCCCAGCAAAAAGTTTCCGCATTTTTACCCCCGTTTTTTCAAATGAAAAACCACCAAGCGTAACTGGTGGTCAGGAGGTTAAGAACAATCAATCGAATTGTGCTGTTTATTCAATATATTCACAAGCCCTCCTGACCCATGCAGAATCAGGAGTTGTTTTTCGCCGTAACAGTCGTAATATTAAAAAGGGCGCAAAGCGCGCCACAAGACTGTATTCCGACGCGATTGAAAGGGTTCTTACACCCCATCAGCAGAACACCTGCTGACAATATCACTTTAATACACTTGTGCTTTTTATTGCAAGAAAAAAAGCCCTGCAAATCGCAAGGCTTTTATTTTAACAACTTTATTACATCATTCCGGGCATTCCACCAGGCATCTGGGGACCAGATTCTTTTTCTTCCGGTATTTCAGACATTACCGCCCCTGTCGTTAATAAGACGCCGGCTGTGCTGGCGGCTGCTTGTAATGCCGTCTTTACGACTTTCGCAGGGTCTATGATACCGCTTTTCATCATATCTACGTATTCACCAGCTTGCGCGTTGTAACCAAAGTTATAATCTTGTGATTCTAATACTTTACCCACAACTATTTCACCGGATACACCTGCGTTTTCGGCTATCTGTGCACAAGGCTGGGTCAACGCACGACGAACGATATCTATACCTACGTTCTGGTCTTGGTTTGCACCTTGAACGTTTTCCAAAGCTTTTATAGAACGAACCAAAGCGATACCGCCACCCGCAACGATACCTTCGGCAACTGCCGCACGCGTCGCCGCCAGTGCGTCATCTACGCGGTCTTTCTTTTCTTTTACTTCCACTTCGGTCATACCGCCGACTTTTATAACTGCCACGCCGCCGACAAGCTTTGCCAAGCGTTCAGACAACTTTTCTTTGTCGTATTCGCTGGTCGTCGTGGATAACAGCTTTCTTATTTCGTCTGCACGGGCTTCTATCGCTTTTTTATCACCGCCACCTTGGGCAAGTAATGTGCTGTCTTTGCTTACAACTACTTTCTTGGCACTGCCCAAGACTTCCGGCGTTATGTTTTCAAACGTCATGCCCATATCGTCAGATACCACCGTTGCACCCGTCACAGCTGCTATATCTTTTAACATCTCTTTCCGTCTGTCACCAAAGCCAGGTGCTTTGACCGCACATACCTTTAACCCACCGCGTAAGCGATTTAATACCAACGTCGCCAAAGCTTCTGATTCTACGTCTTCGGCAATTATCAATAACGGACTGCCAGATTGTGCAATAGGCTCTAATATAGGTAATAAAGCTTGCAAACCAGTTATCTTCTTTTCAGATACTAATATCTTTGCACCGTCCAGCTCTGCCAGCATCTTTTCGCTGTTCGTCACGAAGTATGGTGACATAAAACCTTGATCAAATTGCATACCTTCTACAACGTCTATCTCGGTTTCCAAACCTTTGGCTTCTTCAACTGTAATTACGCCTTCTTTACCGACCTTTTCCATAGCGTCCGCTATCTTTTTACCTATGTCGGCGTCGCTGTTCGCAGAAATAGTCGCAACCTGTGCTATTTCAGAGCTGTCCTTGACGGGACGTGCGTGCTGTTCAATATCCGAAACCACCGCAGATACAGCCAAGTCTATACCGCGCTTGATGTCCATAGGATTCATACCTGCCGCAATAACTCTTCTGCCTTCTTTGATAAGCTTTTGTGCCAATACCGTCGCCGTAGTCGTCCCGTCACCCGCATCGTCACCGGCTTTCTTGGCAACTTCTTGAACCATTCTTGCACCGATGTTTTCTTGCGGGTCTTTCAGCGATACTGCTTTCGCAACAGTCACTCCGTCTTTCGTGGCAACAGGTGCACCGTAAGATTTATCTATTACAACAGTGCGACCCTTTGGCCCCATAGTTATCTTTACTGCATTAGCCAGCTTGTCAACGCCGGCGGCCAATTTATCCGTATCAAAAACAATGTCTTTTGCCATAGTCTTTTCCCTTTTTCTATTATTTCAAAATACCAAGTATATCTGTTTCTTTTATAAGAACGTAATCTTTACCGTCTATTTTAACTTCGTTCGCGGACGGTGCCCATTTCGCAAATAAAACTATATCTTTTTCTTTTACAGTCATCGGTATTCTGTCGTCACCGTCAAACGCACCGTCCCCAACCGCAATAACGCGACCACGTGAAGGTTTTTCTTTTGCATTATCTGGTATTATTATACCACCAGCTGTTTTATTGTCTTCTTCTATTCTTTCTATTAAGACATAATTATGTAATGGTTTAAGCATAATTTGTTCTCCTTAGTTCTTCTGCCAAAAGATATAGTGCCAAGCTTGGAAAATTCAAGTCTTGATTTTGGCTTAGTTGTATATTATTCTGAAATCTAAAAATAAGGGGAAAAGATATGTATGATAAAGATAATGTTTTTGCTAAAATAGCTCGTAACGAAATCCCGTGCGAAGCAATCGTTGAAAACGATTACGCGTTAAGCTTTAACGATATAAATCCTATGTTTGAAAAGCACGTTTTAATCATTCCAAAAGGTGAATACGAAAATATTTTGGACTTTGAATTGCGCGCCAGTCCAAAGGAAAAAGAAGGTTTTTGGAAGTGTTTTAAAGATACTGCTGAAAAGCTGGGTATTTGTGGCGATTTTAATATAATAGCAAATGCCGGTTGTAATGCACCGTTCTTTAAGCAAAGCGTATTTCACTTCCACCTGCATCTTGTAGCCGGTGCAAAGAAACCAGAGCTTAAAAAACTTTTGGCCGAAATATGATTATACAAGCTCGCATAATTCCTCGTTCCAGCAGAAACGCCGTAGTTAAAGAAAACGGAAGCTTTCGCGTTTATACTACGGTTGCACCGACAGACGGTAAGGCTAATCAAGCCGTTATAAAAATATTGGCGGATTTCTTCAAAGTTCCGAAATCCGCCGTTGTCATTTTACGCGGGCATACCGCCCGAGATAAAGTAATAGAAATAAATCTTTAATATTCAACGATTGCTTTCATCAAATCTTCCGCTGTGGCGAAAGTGTGCATGTTATAATCGTTAACGCTTTCTATAAATCCGCACTGTTGCATGTGGACGAACAGTAAACCGAAAGGTTCCCAGAACTTATCAGTGTTTAAGAAAAATAGTGGTTTTCTTGTTTCACCTATTTGTTGCATCGTCATTATATCTGTAAGCTCGTTCAAAGTCCCAATTCCACCGGGTAAGATAACGAAAGCATCTGAAAGCTCATACATTTTCTGTTTTCTTTCGTTAACGCCTGTTACGACTTGTATTTCTACGTTTTCGTGCGCGGGTTCTTGCTTTTCTATGACGTTATGCGTGGATACGCCGACAACATGAGCCCCGTTTTCAACTGCCGCGGTCGCAACTGTGCCCATTAAACCGACGTCACCGCCACCGAATACCATATTAAGCTTGTTTTTAGCAAGCAATTCACCTATTTTTTTTGCTTCATTAGCATATTGAGGGTTTATTCCAAATTGATGACCGCAATATACTGCAATTGTTTTAATTTTTCCTGTCATATTTCTTTTTCCTTTATTTTTGCGAATTATAGCATAAAATAAATCTGTTATGAATAAAAACTTTTTAGATTTTATGCAAAATTACAAAGGACAAAAGCTTGCAGTTGCCGTCAGCGGTGGTGTAGATTCAATTTGTCTTTTATGTTGGTTGGCAGATTTAAAAATGGACGTAACGGCGTTGCATGTGAATCACCGTTTGCGCAAGGCTGCAGATGAAGAAACCGAATATGTGAAAGAGCTTTGTAAAAAGCTGGGCGTTCCTTGTCAGATTTTTTATTGGGAAGGTGAAAAACCAGAAGCAGGGTTAGAAGCTGCCGCAAGAAACGCAAGATATAAAATGATGACAGATTTTTGTCTTGAAAATAACATAGATGCTTTAATGGTGGCGCATCAGGCTGACGACCAAATAGAAACTTTTTTAATGAATCTTGCGCGGGGAAGCGGTTTGTATGGTCTGTCTGCTATGCGACCTGTTTCTTATCGGGACGGAGTAAAAATCGTTCGTCCGCTGTTAAAGGTATATCGCAAAGAGTTAAAACAGTATTGCGAAGATAATGGCATTAAATATTATACCGACGAAATGAATAAAGACCCTCATTATACCAGAGTTCGCATTCGTCAGAACCGTTATTTGCTAGCTGAAAAACTTGGTATTTCTGATGCAAGGATTTTATTAGCTATTGACAACCTTAACAGGTCCAGGGATGCGCTGGACGCACAGATTTCTGCGCTGGTATCAGAAGTAATGCAGAAAGATTATGCTTTATTTTTAGAATCTTTTCTATTTGACCTGGCCCCTGATATTAGATTAAAGTTCTTTGGAACGTTAATTCAGAAAATAGGGGGGAATAATTATCCTGCCCGCTTGAATTCTTTGGCAAACGCACTAGATAAACTTCAATACGACTGTAAGTTTACTTTGGGGCATTGCACCGTTCGTAGACTTGGGAATAAGATTTTAATTGTTCCGGAAGGGGCTAAAACAAGTTTTAGGAAAAAATATGAAAAGTATAAAAGAAATGAAGAAAAAAAACTCAATAAAGAATAAAGATGGTTCTTCCATATTTTTATTAATATTCACTGCACTATTTCTTGGTATGGTTGTGCGTGCTTTTATGATTTCTGATGGGGCTCAGGTTGGGCCTAATGGGGAAATAATAAGACCTGAAAAACCGATAGAAATGTCTTTTTCTGACGTTTTACGTCGTTCTGAAGATATAGATACCATGTCAATTCGCGGTAATGAAGCCCAAGGAACACTTAAAGACGGTGCCAGGTATAAAGCAACGATTACATATGACCCAGAATTATTAACCAAGATATCTGAATCGGGTGCAAAGATTACCATAGACAATTCAAAAAGTTGGGTTGATTATCTAGGAACTTGGGTGCCTATTTTAATGGGATTATTCTTTATATGGTGGATTTTCCGTGGATTAAAGGGTGGTGCCGGCGGTATAAGTCGCAGTTTGATAGGTCAGAATCCTACGAAAATAACCATGGGAAAAACCAAGACAACCTTCAAAGACGTTGCGGGTATTGATTCAGAAAAGCAAGAATTAATGGAAGTCGTAGATTTCTTTAAGGATAAGGATAAATTCAAAGCGGTTGGGGCAAGGGTTCCAAAAGGTGTTTTATTGTCGGGACAACCTGGAACTGGTAAGACTTTACTTGCGCGTGCAATTGCTGGTGAAGCAAACGTTCCGTTTTTTGCGGCATCTGGCAGTGATTTTTCTGGAATAATAGTCGGATTGGGTGTGGCAAAGATAAAAGAAATCTTTGAAATGGCAAAAAAGAACGCTCCTTGTATATTATTTATTGATGAAATAGATGCAATTGGGCAGAAAAGAAGCACTCATTCTTTTAATGACCAAGACAGGGAACAAACTCTTAATCAGTTGTTGATAGAAATGGACGGTTTTTCAAATGATACGGGCGTTATAGTTATTGGTGCTACTAACCGCGTTGATATGTTGGATCCGGCTTTGATGCGTCCTGGAAGATTTGATAGACAGGTTTATATAGACTTACCAGATTTATCCGGCAGAAAAGAGATATTAGATTTATATGCTAAAAAAGTTAAAATAGCGGAAAGCGTTAATTTACAAGACATCGCACGTGGAACGACTGGTTTTTCTGGGGCAGATTTGGAAAACCTGTTGAACGAGGCCGCCATATTGGCTGTCAGAGGTGGAAGAAGCTCTATTGAAGCAGTAGATATGGAAGAAGCCCGAGATAAGATTTTAATGGGGCCCAGAAAAATAAAGAAAATGCGTCCGGAAGATATAAAATTAACAGCTTATCACGAAGCGGGTCATGCATTTGTAAGCTTGATGTATGCGGATGTTACAGATCCTATTCATAAAGCGACTATTATTCCGCGTGGACGTGCTTTGGGTATGGTTCAGCACTTACCGATAGACGATAAGGTTTCTATGACTATATCAGAAGTAAAAGCAAATCTTGCAGTTTATTTAGCCGGTCGTAGTTCTGAAGAAATATTCTTTGGACAGGACAAAATAACAACAGGGGCTGAAAGCGATATAGCTATGGCTACAAGATTGGCAAGGTATTCAATTACTACGGCCGGTTTGTCGGATAAAGTGGGGTTGGCAGCAATTAACCAAGTTAATTCTTTCGGCACAAGGACTGCGTTGGAAGATGCTTCTGAAAAGACGGCCGAAATTGTTGATGCTGAAATTAAGGCTTGGTTAGATAAAGCTCATGAAGATGCTAAAAAGCTTTTATCTAAGAATAAAGATACGGTTAAAAAGTTAGCAGAAGCCTTACTTGAAAAAGAAACCTTAACTGGGGACGAAATCAAAGCCATAGTTTTTGAAAATAAAGCAATAAAATCTGATAAAACGCCTAAATCAAGTAAACAATCTGTCAAAAAGAAAAATGCAAAATAGTTTTGAAGTAATTAAAATGGCGCCGGAAAATACTAATTCTATATTGGTAGGTTCTGGTAGCGATTGTGTTATCTTTGATGCTTGGGGACACGCGGATTCTTGGGAAAGATTATTGCAAGACAGGCACTTAAACTTGCGTGCAATTTATTCTACGCATGGTCATGGTGACCATATTTCTGCCTCACCGTATTTAGCAGAAAGATTCGGTATAGATTGGTATTTGAATCATAAAGATTTACCTTTGATTTTATGGAGTAATTTTTTACTTAACTCCTTTGGTCTACCTGGGTTTTCTGAAAACATATTATCACCTAAAGACTTGCAATCAGGGGAAGTAAATATTTTACCTGGCATTGATATGAAAGTTTATGAAGCACCCGGCCATTCAAAAGGTGGTTTGTTTTTTTATTTAGCAAGTCTTAATCTTTTAATAACAGGTGATACGATTTTTCATAACGGGTTTGGCAGAACTGATTTACCAGGTGGCAGCACGACCGAATTAAAGCAATCAATTTCCAAAATAAAAGCTCTTAATTTACCCGAAAATACATATGTTGTGCACGGACATGATAAAGATTCAACTATTGGTTGGTTGAATAAGTATAACGAATATTTTGCGTAAAGCTTATGAAAGCTTGAATATTAAGACTCTATCAATACCGGCTAAATCTTTTTCTGTTCTGACGAAAGTCCAACCTTGTTCGATGAAAATGCTGCGAACTTTTTCGCTTTGTTTTATGCCGATTTCTAAATATATTTTACCGTTTGGTTTCAACCAGTGCTTAGCGTTTTTTGCTATTATTTGATAATCTGCAAATCCCTGATTTTTTGCAAAAAGAGCAATTTTTGGGTCGTGCAATGCTCCAGAGTCAACATTAGTATCGCCTTTTGCAATATAAGGCGGGTTAGAAACAATAATATCAAACTTTTCTTTAACAGCTTTCAGTAAGGTAAAAGAGGCTCTTTTTATTGATATTTTGTTTTCTAAGCCTAATTTTTTAACGTTTTTTCGAGCGACCAATACGGCTTGATAAGATTTATCCAAGCCAACGCCCGTGCTGTTGTGTATATTTTTTACCAGTGAAGCGATTATACAGCTTGTTCCTGTTCCTAAGTCTAATATACGTAAAGGTTTATCTGTTATACAATCGTTTATGACGGCTGATACCAAAGTTTCTGTATCTGGTCTGGGGTCTAAAGTATATTTGTTAGTATAAAAAGGAAGCCCATAGAACCATTTTTTATGAATTATTTTAGCAACAGGCACGCCTTTTTTAAGTTGATAAGCGAACCATAAAACTTTAATTTTTGATATTTTTTTAAAGTTTTCAATAATGATTCTGGCGGCACGAATGCCACCGGCCTTTTGGAGAATTGTGAAAGCTTGATTTATTTCCATAAAGCCATTATAATCAGGCTTATGAAAAAAGCAAAAAATATTCTTAATCCGAACAACCTAGCACGCATAGTTTTTGTAATCGCGGTGTTTTTACTGTTATTGGCGATTACGTTGGTTGTCACAAAAAGAAGCCAAACGTCTTTTGTAAACTACGAAGAAAGCCGTTCTATGATGATAGTTGCATCGGGTGATACTTTATCAAGTTTGTTGTTGGAGCAAGGCTTGACAAATGCCGATGTATTAGAGATAGCGAAAATCTTAAAGACGGACGCAGGTATAACGTCTTTGCGAGCGGATTCGGATAAGATAACCTTTGTAAGACAGGGGCAAGAAGGTCCTTTGTCAAAGATAATAATAATACCGTCACCCTGGCGACAGATAGAGCTTAATTATAATGATATAGGCAAGTGGGTATGTAATAACATAGATATAGAGCGCGATACAAGGGCGGTATATAAGTCGGGCGAGATTTTAGACGGTGATAGTTTTTATCTTGCAGGTCAAAGGGCAGGTATACCTGCTGGGATACTTGCGGACGTTTATGATTTGCTGGCTTTTGAAATGGACTTTGAACGAGACGTTCGGGCAGGTCAGAAGTTTTCTGTATTATACGAAGAAAACTTTTCTGACGGTAAAAAAGTAGATAACGGAAGGGTTCTTGCGGTTCAATTTGAGGCATTGCGTGGTAACGTAAAAATGTATCGTTTTCGTAAATCGGACGGGACAACAGGTTATTATGATGAAGACGGGAACGGGGCAATTAAGTCATTAAAAAGAACGCCGATAAATAACGCAAAGGTAACAAGCAGTTTTTCTAATAAAAGAAAGCATCCTGTTCTTGGTTATACTCGTGCTCACAAAGGTGTTGATTTTCGTGCTTCAACGGGAACGCCTATACCAGCGGCGGGTGCGGGTCGCGTCGTAGCAAGGGGTTATAACAGTGGGCATGGTAATTATGTAAAGATAAGGCATAATGGTTCTTATGAAACTTTATATGCGCACATGTCAAGATTTGCCAAAGGTGTAAATGTAGGAACTACTGTTCGTCAGGGGCAGACCATAGGTTATGTAGGTTCAACAGGTTTATCAACAGGTCCGCATTTGCATTACGAGATAATCAAAGAGGGTAAACATGTTAATCCTATGACGGTGAAGTTGCCTGCGATAAGCAATCTTGGGACTGCAGATAAAAAGAAGTTTATAGAATATAGAAAAGTATTAGATGAAGCTATAACAAGTTTATCTGAACACCCAGACTGGTTTATACAGATGTAGTCAAAGACGCTTATAAGCGTCTTTTTTCTTGCTGTAATAATTCATTTTTGCGTTCGATTCCCCCTTTGGCGGAATAGCCACCTATATCACCGCTTTTTCTTATGACGCGATGACACGGTATTAATGGTGGTAAGGGATTTTTACCGATAGCATTAGCAACAGCACGGACTGCATTTGGATGACCAGACATACTTGCAACTTCCGCATAAGAGCGTGTTTCACCATAAGGTATATTCAGCAAAGCTTTCCATACATCATGTTGGAAAGGTGTTCCAGGAAGTTTATCTATGTCAGACGGTGTAATTTTATTTCGCATTTTTCACTTTTATTCCAACAACACCTTTTTTAAGCTGGCGTTCAATAGGGTAAAAAGTTTCAATCACATCCAATGCTTCGTTTACCGAATTAAAACCAGCATCTTTTGGTGATACCATTGTAAACAAGTTTTTAAATGTATCAGAAAAAACAAAGCCTGTAATGGTAGTAGTTGTGCTTTGTCCTTTATTCACAAATATAAGAGTATCACCGACATTCATTTGCTGAAAAGGTAAAGAATATAAGCGAAGTTCAATGGTCTTTTTACCGTTTTTTATAAGATTAAAATATTTTTCTTTTATGGTTATCGTATGTGTTGCCATATCAAGATTATAACGATATCTATAAATTGTGTAAATAAAAATATCAGATAATAAGTATTATTGCTGGTTTTATTTTTTTTATCTGCTGTTATTCATTTTGTTACAAAGAATGACCCATTCAGGCGTTTCGGCAAGTGAAAGTTTTTGCCCGTCCCAGTTTAGTATTATATATCCTGTATTTGGTGCATGAACCGCTTCGCATTTGTCGCCCAATATATCCTGAACAATAGCGCGAATAACACCACCGTGTGTTGATATTCCAATTTTAGTTGTGGCAATGTTTTTCGCAATATCAAGAATCGCTTGTGAAACCCGTTTTTGCACGTCGTTAAGGCTTTCTCCATTTGGTGGGCGAAAATCAACATTTTGCATATCACTGGCAGGCATAACCAGCTTGTCCTGTGCCAGGTCAGTTTGTAATTCGTTTGGATTGTTGGTTATATTTACTATTTTACCTTGGAATAAGCCGAAATTTCGTTCTTTCAAATTCTCGTTAATAATTATCGGTGTTTTATTAGCCATAGCAACAATTTGTGCCGTTTTTAAGGCTCGGGATAGCGGCGAAGAAACTATTATGTCCAATTTAATAGCTACCAACTTTTTTGCAAGTTGTTTGGCTTCTTCTATACCATTTTGATTAAGAGGGATATCTTGACAACCTTGAACTTTTTTTGCGACATTCCAATCGGTTTGCCCATGTCTGAAAATAAAAAATTGTTTTTGCATTGTAAATACTATGGCAAAATTATTAAATAATTTCAATAAAAATTATTTGCATACAATCTAAAAAAAAAACACCTTATCGGTGGTTTCGTTTTTATCTTGGCGCGCCCAGAAGGATTGCTTCGCCACCTTGCAAAATCTGCTTAGGCAGACCGGCGTTATTCCGCCTTTTTGCTGCGGTTCAAACCCTCATGTTTCGGGTTCAAATCCTGGGGCTTTCAACAATCTAAAAAAAACCACCTTATCGGTGGTTTTATTTTTATCTTGGCGCGCCCAGAAGGATTGCTTCGCCACCTTGCAAAATCTGCTTAGGCAGACCGGCGTTATTCCGCC
>CALXLL010000009.1 GCA_944389185.1 uncultured Alphaproteobacteria bacterium | reverse complement strand
GTGTATATAACAAAGGTTTGCCAATGAGTCGTATGTAAACTTATTTTTTCTATCAAGTGCCCGAAATATTCGGGGCGATTAAAGTTTACATAAAAGGCAACCGTATGAAATCAATTTCTTTATTAAATATTTCTTTTTCATATTTGGGCGGGGACGATTTATTTACAGATTTATCGTATTCATTTAGTGCAGATAAAAAAGTCGCCATTATCGGTGATAATGGAGTTGGTAAAACTACATTGTTAAAAATTATATGCGGTGACATATTGCCTGATTCTGGGCGCGTGATACGTAATGCGACTTGCGAATTACTAAATCAAATAAATACAGATTCTACAAGAAGTGGTGGCCAAAGTCAGCAACAAGCGCTTGGACGTGCCTTTGATTCTGATGCTGATATTTTATTACTAGATGAACCAACGAACAATTTAGATGCAACAGCTCGTCAAGACTTTTTTAAAAAATTGTTTTCTTATCATGGCGGTGCGGTTATCGTGTCGCATGACAGGGAATTGCTGAATCAAATGGATATGCTGTTAGAATTGCATAATGGTAAGTTATTTGTGTTTGGTGGTAACTATGATTTTTATGTTGATCAAAAAAGACAAATGCAAGACAGCATAAAATCAAAATATACAGATGCACAGAAAGAAATCTCCCGATTAAACGCAACAATTACGAATGCTCAAAACACGCGTCAGCATCACGAAGCTAAACAGCAAAAAGATAAAAATAATAAATCTGCGGGCTCAAAAATTGCAGTAAATGCACTTAAAGGCAAAAGTCAAGAAACGGAAGCAAAACGCAGAAAGTTAATACAGACGAAGTTAAATAGGCAGTTAGAACGTTCTGTTGAATTATCAGCGCAATTACGCAATGACACAATAAAAATTCCATTATCAAATATCAAAGTTTATGACAAAGAAATTATCAGACTGGAAAACGTATGCTTTTCTTATGGGAAAAGAAGCGTTTTATCAGATTTTAGTTTTACGATGCGCACAGGCGAACGTGTAAGAATAATTGGCAATAACGGAGCAGGTAAGACAACATTGTTGAAATTGATAAGTGGCGTTTTACAACCAACGGAAGGGAACTTAAAAACTTCAGGTAAAATAGCATATTTAAATCAAGACTTGTCCTTACTGAATCCTGATAAAAGTGTGGTTGCAAATATTTCTGACTACGCCGGCATTTTATTACACGAAGCTCATATTATTGCTGCAAATTTCGGCTTTCGCGGTAGCGCATCTGGGAAGAAAGTCAGTGATTTATCAGGCGGAGAATTATTAAAAGCAACTTTGGCGGCTGTAATAGGTAGTAAATATAAACCGGACTTACTTATCTTAGACGAACCTACAAATAATTTGGATATAAAAAGCACACTGATTTTAGAAGATGCTTTGAATCAGTATCGTGGCGCAATTTTAATCGTATCACATGATGAAGCGTTTATAAATAACTTAAATATAGATAGCGTGATAAGTTTATAGTTCATAATTAACTTGATTATAAAAATACATAGGGATAAAATCTAGAATGTTAAAAGAGGTGTAAAATGAAAAAAAATATCAGCTTTATGTTTGCTTACAGTTTTAACTGCTTGTGGTGGTGGGGCAGGTGAAAATACTGGTGCTATTTTACCTCCTTCGGATATATTTGTCCCGCAAGAAGATATCGTTGCTGACAGTAATGCTAAACTTACAAATATGGTCTCTAATAGTGAATATCAAGTTGCTTTATTTGTTTCAAATAAGCTAGGAGAAGACGCAAAATTAGTTGGTCTTGAAAATGTGACAGGGCGCTCTGCAACAACAAGAGGGGCTTTCATACCGAACACTTCTGGTTCAATGGACTATGATAAAGCCGCAGAATTGGTAGATATGGCGTCGTGGTTAAATAAGTCGGATACTTCGGCAGAAGATATCATTACCGAATTTAATAAAGACAAAAATAAAGTCAAAGCAGCATTAAAGTTAATGGATGATATGTATTGCTTTGTTGGCGGTGATGCCGAAGAAACTGCAAGACGTATTTTAGAAATGCGTGGGTCGCATAAATTTGACAAACCGCTGGAAGACCTTATTGATAAGACTGAAGTATTAACTTTGAATAATGTTGATTTATATACGGCTCCGTGGGCTGACACTTTAATAAAACTAAAATTTGATGTTGATGAAAAAGGTCGTATAAAATCTATTGAATATACAGATGCAAAGGAAATCTTAGACAAAAAACCAGGTGCTGATATTGCTGTTGGTCCAATGTTTCGTGACGGGGAAACTGCGTTCTTTATAGAAACAGATAAGCTAACAAAAGAAGATATGACGGATGATAATCCAGACGGTAATATTATTTCACCAGAATATATAAAAGGTGATTTAACAGTAAATCATAAACATGAATATATTAGCTATGCTAAAGAGCTGGGTTTAAGATATTCTGACTTTGGGGTTTTACAAACAGATTTCAAAAATAGCACTTTTAATGAAGATGCTTTAACTCCGGAAGGGCAAGAGAAATTACGGGAGTTCTTAGCCGCATGGGGCGTATTGATAGATCCATTTATTGGTGGATACACAGAAAAACAAATTGATACTGATACTATGAAGCAACTTGCTCAAAACGGAGAGATTAAGTTTACGGGTTTGGCCGTTGGTGACGTTAGATATAGGGATGAAGATGCTTATAACGGAAATGGCATAGATGTTCCGTTAACAGAAGACAGTATGCGAGACGAAGAAGCAACATTAGTCGTTAATAATGAGGGAAAACAGATATTAACAGCAGATTTTTCTAAAGATTGGTATAAAGTTCAAGTGATTAAGAATGCAGACGGGACTAATGGTTTCAAAATACTTTCTGGTGACGGCGGTGCAGATGAGCGTTTTCATTTAGATGCCGATAAATTGCCTAATGACATTCCAGATACTGTTGAGGTTGGTAATTATATTGATAGTAGTGATCCTGAACAAATACATAATCAAATGGTATTTGCAACTGGGTATTATGGTGACGATAATAACCCAAGTGAAGCAGTAGGGTTAGTGAAATATCAGTATAGACCAAATGGGCTTATAGAGATTCCAAACGAAGGTGGAAATGGGACTCATTACGAATCTGATCCGAATGGTAATATTAATTTAACTATTGGGTTTGGTGGGAAACGTTAAAAATAAAGGATAGTTATTTTTATAATTTTTTGGTTTTGTTGATTTTATAGCGTTTTTATGGTATAATAATACTTAATAAAAAGCAGGTTTTACCTGCTTTTTTTATTTGAAAGGATTTTTATATGAATAATGATTTTAATAAAGCTTGTGAAAAGACACTTGAATATGAAGGTGGTTATACAGACGGTAAGAATCAAATTAAAGATGAAGCCACTAATATGGGAATAAGACAAAGCACATTGGATAAATATACAAAAGATTATCCGGAATCAAATATGCCAGATAATGTGAGGCTTTTAACAGAGATTCAAGTTCGTGAAATATATAAAACACTTTATTGGGATAATACAAGAATACCACAGATTAAAAACGAAAGAATTCGTAATGCGGCCTTTGATATGAACGTAATGAGCGGTATAAAAAACGCGACCATAACTCTTCAAAAAGCTATAAAAGATATAGGTTTTAATATTGTCGTAGATGGCGCCTTGGGTGAAAATACATTAAAAGCTTTGAATAATATTCCTATTGATAAAACAGACGTTTTTATGGTTTGCTTGAAAGAACAAAGGTTAGATTTTTTAAGAAAAACGCGAAATTGGCCGACGGCTAAGAACGGTTGGTTAAAGCGAACAAGTAAATATTAAATGTAAATCAGTTTTTAATTGACTTATAGTGCTAAAAGTAGGATAGTTTTCTTATGTTTATATAAGGAGAAAAGATGAAAAAAACATTGTCTATATTTGCTTTTGCAGCGGTTGCAGCTACAAACGCATTCGCTATTGAAATAACACCTTATGCTTCTGTTGGTATTGTTGCAGACAAAGCAGGAACTAGTGCCAAACGTATCGGTATTGATGAAAAAAATATGACTCTGATTCCGAACGGTGGCGGTGATATGAAGTTTGATGCAGCTATTGCCGGTGATTTTGCGCTTGGATTAAAAATCGGTAGCGTTCGCACAGAATTTGAATACGCAGTTCGCAGCGCTTCAGAAGATGAATATGATTTATACAGTGGTATTATTATACCTTCTGAGGTGCCAGGTATGCAACTATTAGCCGATGTAGAAACTACGACATCTGTAAAGCATAATTCTTTTATGTTTAATTTGTATTATGATTTTGATATTGCTGATTCAAAATGGACACCTTATGTCGGTGCAGGTGTTGGGTTGGGAACTTATAAGCAAAACGCATCGGTAAAAATAGATTTTGAAAATGATATGATGCCTGATAAAACCTTGGCTTCAATAGACAACAATAAGAAGGAATTTGAATGGCAAGTTGCACTTGGAACAGCTTATAATTTTACAGAAGATTGGGCTTTGGACGTTGCTTATCGCTTTAACTCTTCAACAGTTGACAGCGAATTCGTGTATGCCCATGAATTAAAGCTGGCAGTTAGATATTCCTTCTAACTATTAAAAAAATCCGCTGCATAGCGGATTTTTTTTGTTCTTCTTTTTTACTTAAAAATATGATATAATATTAAGCATGAAAAAAATAATATCTTTAACTTTTATACTGGCTTTAGTTGGTTGTGCGCAAGCGCCAGAAGTTTATCCAGTTGACGCGCCTGTGTGTCCGGAAGGACAGGTTTGTGAAATAGAAAATATAATTGCTTGCAAAACACCAGATTGTTCAGACGTGCTTTTTGATACTCCTAATGGCAATGACTTGCTGTTAGAAACGGATAATCATATTATTCATATAAATGCAGAACCAAATAAAAGTTATATATATTATGTATGGGTTGGTGATAAAGATATGACCGCAGACCCTGATTTAATAGTTGAAGACGGTATTGCAGCTGTGCTGGTTGAAGAATAAAATGGTAATTGAATATAAAACTAATGTTATGCGAATTTTAGATTCGCACAAAATACCATATAAGCAATATTCTTATGACGCTTCTGGTTCTCCTAGTGGGGTTGAAATTGCAGAAGTTTTAAATCAAAATCCTTTGCAAGTTTTTAAGACTTTGGTAACGGTTTCTAAAACGAATAAAAATTATGTTTTTATGATACCTGTTGGGAAAGAGCTGGATTTAAAGAAAGCTGCGATATGTGTCCATGAAAAGTCAATAGATATGTTAAAACAAAAAGATTTATTGGGGCTTACTGGTTATGTTCATGGTGGTTGTTCACCGATTGGTATGAAAAAGCAGTTTAAAACAGTTATAGATTCTTCCGTTAATAACTTTGATACGGTTATATTTAGCGCAGGTAAGGTTGGTTATCAAGTTGAAATAAAAGTTGTTGATTTGATGAAAGTTATTCCGATTGTTTCGGCCAATATAGTATATGAATAAAGTATTTTCATGCGTTTAAACCTGCAACGTAACCACTGGACCAAGCCCATTGCAGATTAAAACCGCCCAAGTCACCGGCTATATCCAATACTTCCCCGGCAAAAAACAAGCCAGAACAAACTTTAGATTCCATAGTTTTTGAAGATATTTCATCAGTTGATATGCCGCCCTTTGTAATTTCTGCACTTTGCATACCATAAGGTTTGAAGTCAGATAGCGGTATTATAAATCGGTGTATGTTATCTGCAATAATTTTTAAATCTGTATCTTTATAGTCAGCTATATTTTTTATTTGGTTTCCTGCAAAAAAGCTTGCAAGTTTAATCGGCATTTTTTCGCCAAGTATATTTTTAAGCGATTTTTTACCGTTATTTTGTTTGGCGGATTTAAACAAACTGAAAGCGTCTATGTTGGGTAAGAAGTTTATTATTATATCAGAATCTAAATCTCGGACAGTTGTGCGATAAATTGCAGGGCCACCAAGACCAAAATGAGTAAATAATAAGTCGTCATTTATTTTTTCTTTATTAAATATTATTTCTACTGGCAAACTAATTCCCGCAAGATTGCTTGCAAAAGCTTTACAAGAAACTGAACAAAGAGCAGGGCGAACAGGAACTATTTTATGACCAAATTGTTTTGCAATTTTAAAGCCCAAATCGGAAACTTTAAGAGTTGGAAAAGATAGTCCCCCTGTTGCGATAATAACAGATTTCGCCGTAAAAATACCCCTGTTAGAATTAACCGTGAAAGTATTTGTTTCTTTTTTTATTGTTTGTATTTCACAATTTAAAAATAAATCTGCTTTATTTATGGCTTTTAATAAGGCCTGCATGATTTTATCAGAAGTATCTTTACAGAAATATTGTCCTGGCTTTTTTTCTATATATTTTAAACCCTGGGATTTAAACCAATGAAGCATATCCAAAGGTGTAAATTGCATTAAGGCAGATTTAACGAAACTTGGGTTTTGGCCAAAATAACGGCTTGATTTTGCGTCCAGATTAGTAAAATTACATCTGCCACCACCGGATACTGCAACTTTTCTTAAAGGTTTATCGGCAAAATCGATAACACAAACAGTTTTATTCAAAGTTATCGCAGTTTTTGCCGCAAATAACCCAGCAGCACCGGCACCTATAATCAAAACGTCGTATTTTTTCATGCTTTTGATTACCACATAGTATAACCATCATTACACGTTCTGACGCAACGTTTACGAGAATCGTCCCAATATTGCGTTCCTGTTTCATCTGATCGAGTCTCGCAAATTGGCACACACTCGTTATTTTCAAGATTATATAATTCCCCTTGATATAGGCATGATGCAATTTCGCATTCTCGAACATAGGTGCTTACGGCAATCTCGCCAAGAGTGCTGAATCTGTTCTTACAACGCCCACATGGTTTATTAGGTTCGTCTGTATCCATTCTTTCCGAAGTGTATCCAGGTTCGCAAGATGTCGGTTGGCATTCACCCCATGTGCTTGTTTTTTCGTTCCATTCTTTTATACCCGTTCCATGCTCTACTGAACACGCTTGAACATTGGGTACGCAAGCGTTTGAAGATATATGGAAATCTGGCTCGCATTCTTTAATCATACAAGGACCGAATGCCGCGTTCTTTGAATTCCAAACTTGTTCAGCATATATGGCATCTGGTGCAGAACAAACTTTAATATCTGATTCGCATTGTTTACCGTTCGGATGCCATCCGTTTTCACAAGTCGCAACTAAGCAGTTTCCACCGGCTTTATAGGTTAAAGCATGTTCACGATTGCAAGGCATGCATACACCGTCAACTTTTTCTTGGTCATATTTGCAACCTTTTTCTACGCACTTGCCGTCAATTATATCACACGCGTTTCCTGAATCGGAAATACCATAGTAAGAACAATTAGTCGGCCATTGTTCTGTTTTGTTATATGGATATGCTGTTCCGCCTTCTATTTTATAAGCTTCACAAGCGCGATAACATTGCGTTGGTTTATCTGAACCTTCTGCAGAATATTTCCAAGAACCGTCACCAAGACTTGCACAAGATTTTATATCTTTATTTGGTAAAGAACCGTCGCAATAATTGCCTTGTGGACATATATCACAAACACCATCGTTTAGGTAATATTTGGCATTACACTGAGTTATTTCACACGTATCTGCTATGCCAAAATAATCACGTCCTTGCATATTGGTTGCGTTTTCGGTTATATCGCAAGTGTCATAGCAATAATCAACGCTTGTTGTTCCTTCGTCAGAGAAAGGATGTGTCCCTTCTGTTAAGTCTTGGCAAGTTTCTTGCTTTAAATCGAAACATACATTATTAATAGGGCACATTATGCAAGTATTTCCTACTTGAGAATATGTTTCATCGCAACTTGTTACGTAGCAAGTTTGACAATTAAGAGTATAAGAGTCTCTTGCTTCGTCATAGTTACATATTTGCTCCCCTTGACCAAATACTATCGGACAGTATAAGTGCTCAAGATAACATTCTGCTGCGGTCTTACTTATTGATGTTAATGTCAATCCGTTGTTTGGGCATTTTTCTCTGGTTAACAGGTTTTCTTTACTGTAATACCCGTAACCTGCTTCAAGACATTCACCGACAATAATGCTGTCGTCATAATAGTATCCCGCATCACAATATAACATTGTATGGAATGTGCAGTCTCTATCATATATTGCGTCTTCCCCTTGACCTGAATTATAGAAACAAGCTTGTTTTCCTTGCCCATACTTACTGAAATAATCCAGATTTGCCTTATAGCATAAATATACGTTTGTTGCAGTGTCTATATTCGTTACGCCACCGTCAGGACAGCTGTAACGTTGTATTTCAGATTCTGCACTATAATAGTTTTGACCTACTACTACGCAGTCTATATCAGTTGGTTGAGCTAAATAATATCCGCCGTTACAATAATTTATTTCAAAATCTTTACAGTTAGCATCATATTTTTTATTATCTGGGTTGTAATAACATGTTTTAGTTCCTTTACCCTTTGAAGCTATATATTCAAGATTTTCTTTATAACATTGTGTTATATCATAAGATTCTGGTAACGATGTTCCGCCGTCTGGACATGTTAATCTTACACCGCTATCACAATAAGAGCCGACCGGACAAGGATTACAAGTTCTATTCGTTCCGCCATCACTATAAGTTTCGTCTGGGCAAGCTTGACAGCTTGAAGTTCCTGCGTTGCCTGTAACAATAGAACCAAGAAGAGCTTCAAAAGTTATAGATACTTCTGCCGGATTCCATTCCGTTAAGCTTTTACCTGTTTGCTTTAATTGACCTGCTTGGCAATAAGGACTTATTACAGTTGCGTTTCTTGTTTGGTAACAACTGTTAATAGATGTCCAGCCTACACCGGTTCCTTTTACCCATCCAATAGATAATGGTGGACAATCAGAACATGCGGAAATAGATCCATAATTAACAGTATGAGAACTTTTCCAGGTCCAATTATCACAAGTTTGTGCTTTGCTGTCGTGCTTTTCTGCGACAAAAGCGCCGCTTAATGGATTCGTATAACAGTCTTGTTCTTTAGAAGAACCAGCAGGGCTATTCGGATAAAAACCTTCTGCTAAACTTGAACAAGCTTGGCGATCAGTCGCACCACCAGGGCAATAGTAGTCTTCTGTGCATAAATTACACGTAGCAGTAGGTGTATTATTATCAGCTATCATATAACCAGCTTTTGCCAAAACCGCATAAGTAGTAGCTTGCCAACCAGAACTGGTATAAGCAATCGTATTGGTTGTAACGCTGCTGCATCCTGTTATTTCTTTGTCTGGTGCTGTATATCTGCAAGTTGTTGCTGCATTATACGGTGATACAGAAGTATAAGTTCCACCGGATACAGATACACCGTTTAAACTACTGCAAGCATTTCTGGAAGAAGTGGCGTTTTGTGCAACTGTTACAGAGTTGGAAGTATAATAACCGTTTCCAACGCTTACGCAACCACCACCAGCAGTTGGAACGTATTGCCCTGCGGAACATGTTACTTTACACGAAGCTATGCCAGCATGATTAGTCGCAGATGTTCCGCTGTTACCGTAATCTTTTGCGGTATTACAAGATTGACAGCTTGCAGCTTTCGCATCAGAGTATGTGTTTGTTGCGCATACAGCACATGAAGAGTTGGAACCATAGTTAACCGTATGTGCACCTTTAAACGTTCCTGCTTCGCAATTAGTCGCAGAAGTTGCATTAGTAGTGACATATTGCCCTGATAAAGAATTAGTAAAGCAGTCTTCTTTTGAAGCGGAACCTGCACCACTGTTTGGATAAAATCCGTCCGCAAAGCTTGCGCAAGACTGCATCGTTGTTGTTCCACCAGGACAATAGTTGTTTGCTATACATTGACTGCAAGTAGTTGCTGCCCCTGTGCCGTTAACATAAGCACCAGGTTTAGCATTAAACGTTATTGAAACGCTTGCAGTATCCCATTTAGTGGCACTAGAAGCAAATTGTTGTAATTGACCGGAACTGCAATAATCACTTACAGAAGTTGCAGGTTTTGTTTGATAACATCTTGAATAGCTCTCCCAGCCCGCCCCTGTTCCGCGAGTCCAACCCGATGTTCGTTCAGGACAACTGTTGCAACTTGTTGTTGAACCGCCGGAAGACCATACTGCACCATTACATTGTGAACAAGTAGCGCTTGCAGTATTATTATTAGCTATTATATAACCGGCTTTTGCCAAAACCGCATAAGTAGTAGCTTGCCAACCAGAACTGGTATAAGCAATCGTATTGGTTGTAACGCTGCTGCATCCTGTTATTTCTTTGTCTGGTGCTGTATATCTGCAAGTTGTTGCTGCATTATACGGTGATACAGAAGTATAAGTTCCACCGGATACAGATACACCGTTTAAACTACTGCAAGCATTTCTGGAAGAAGTGGCGTTTTGTGCAACTGTTACAGAGTTGGAAGTATAATAACCGTTTCCAACGCTTACGCAACCACCACCAGCAGTTGGAACGTATTGCCCTGCGGAACATGTTACTTTACACGAAGCTATGCCTGCATGATTAGTCGCAGATGTTCCGCTGTTACCGTAATCTTTTGCGGTATTACAAGATATTACATTTGTCCCAGATGTGCTTCCTTGTGATATTGTATGTAAGTTCGTATACCAATTAGAAGTATTAGGCGTTGTGCAAGCAGCATTAGCACTTACGACTTGTGTCCCAGCCGAGCAGGTGATTTTACAATCAGTAGAATTGTCGTGGTCTGTTCTGGTTGTAGTATTTGCGGTTGCATAGTTTGCAACACAGCTGTTTATATTTGCACCAGATGTGCTTCCCTGAGATACTGTATGTGAGCTTGTATACCAACTGCCTGCGGGCGTTGTGCAAGCGGCATTAGCACTTGCGACTTGTGTCCCAGCCGAGCAGGTGATTTTACAATCATTAGAATTATCGTGGTCTGTTCTGGTTGTAGTATTTGCGGTTGCATAGTTTGCAATACAATTTTTTATATTTGCACCAGATGTGCTTCCCTGAGAAACAGTATGAGAGCTTGTATACCAACTTCCTGTTGGTGTTGTGCAAGCAGCATTAGCACTTGCAACTTGTGTTCCGGCAGAACAAGTGACTTTACATGAAGCTACGCCAGCATGATTAGTCGCAGATGTTCCGCTGTTACCGTATCCATTGCCTGTGTTGCAAGATTGACAGCTTGCAGCTTTCGCATCAGAGTATGTGTTTGTTGCACATACCGCACATGAAGAGTTGGAACCATAGTTAACCGTATGTGCACCTTTAAACGTTCCTGCTTCGCAATTAGTCGCAGAAGTTGCATTAGTAGTGACATATTGCCCTGATAAAGAAACTGTGCGACACGCAGATTGACCACCTGTATTACCGTTGTCGGAGTTTGGATAAAATCCATTTGCGAACCCAGAACAAGAAAGACAAGACGTTCCACTTACATAGTATCCCGAAGCTGCCGTTACAGCATTAGGCTCCATTGGGCAGTTGGCATTATTTGTTTGACAACCGCTCTTTATAGTTCCGTCACCAGTTCCATCGTTGTTGGAATATGCTACATAATTACAAGCAGCAATAGAGCATGATTTCCACGAAGTTACAGAATAACAATTAGTTGGTTTTGGACCTTCTACTTGATTTCCGGTCCATGGTCTTGATTTTGTATTGCTATAACACTGAGTTCTTAAACTTGCGCCAGCTTCAGAATTAGGATAATTTCTTGGACATGGACTTGAACATCCTGGTGTTCCTATTGGGGAAGAACCGGATCCTGGGCAATAACTACCCGCAGGGCATGTTACATGAGATGTTCCATTATAATATTTACCTTCTTGACAATTTGTGTATGCCTGTGACCAGCAAGCATATAGAGTAGTGTTACTTGTAAATGTCATAGAATATGACCCTGACGAACATGTAGTAGATGTTCCCCAACCAGTAAAACTCCATCCTGTTTTGGATAATCCAGAAGGTAGAGCACAAACAGATCCATATATGCAAGTAATAGATCCGTCTACATTACCTGTTCCACCATTTTTATTTAAAGTTATGGTTAAAGAAATACCTGTGCAAGCCCCCGATATATTTGTTCCAGAACCTGTGTAATTAGTATTACAATTATAACGAGCATACCATGTTGTCGCACTGCTTACATTGCAGCTGGTTGATGTGCTTAATGTTCCATCTGCTGCTATACATTGTGTGCCACCAGATGAAGCGCTTGTGGTATATGTACCTGCATATGTAGCATTGGTTTTTGATGGTTTGGTTATGCTTGTTATAGCTTTTGAACAACTGCTGTCACTATACCACGTGGTAGACCCCGTTCTTTTATATACAGTAGTTGTTCCACCACTTCCACCACGTTCCGTATTATTTAAAGTTATGGCATTGCAATTTGGACTGCAACTATAAGATGTTGTTCCGCTGCTGTTTGCACTGCCAGACTTTGTATAGCCTGCGGAACAAGTATTAATGGCGCATTTATTTGTAACAGTGTTCGCAGACCAAGATGCATCAGTCCAACTGCTGGCGCCTGTTGAATTAGCGCATGTTGCATTACAGCTGGTTTGACCGGTCAAAGTCGTTGTTTTACCATCTTGACATGCTATACAGCTGCTGGCGCCGGCATTGCTATAAGAACCAATAGCGCATGCAACTGCAGCAGAAGTGCCGCCAACGCAATAGCTTCCTGCAGAGCATTGTTGGCAACTTGCGCTTGCTGTATTGTTTCCGGATATATAATAGCCAACATTTGCGCTGATAGAATATGTTGTGGCCGGCCAAGAACTGCCATTATATGTCACTGTATTGGTTGTTACGCTGCTGCAATTAGATATACTTTTAGATGGTGCCGTATAAGTACATGTAGTGGATGCGTTATATGGAGATACAGAATGGTATACCCCGCCACTTACAGATACACCGCTTAAAGCGCTACAAGCGTTTCTGGAAGATGTGTTATTCTGTGCAACGGTGACAGAACTGGAAGTATAATATCCATCACCTACGCTTACGCATCCCCCACCAGCAGTTTGAACATATTGACCTGCGGGACATGTTACTTTACAAGAAGCTACTCCAGCATGGTCTAAAGCAGAACTACCTGTGTTACCATAACCTTTATCCGTATTACAAGACAAACAGTAAGTCGCACCAGCTGATGAATACTGATTGTCACCGCAAACTGCACAACTACCAACAGCAACACCACCAGGGTTCAGTCTATGCGTTCCAGCAGGACAGGGTTGTGGTGCAGACGTTCCACCAGGACAATAACCTCCTGCTGGACATATTGTGCACTTGTTGTTAGCAGCCGGTGTGCCGTTATAAACCCCGCTACTATTAGACATATAATATCCAGGAGAACAAGAAGTATATTTTTTTGAACAAGAATAACCAGCAGCAAAAGAAGTATTGCTGAATAATATAACGAATAAAGATGCTAAAAAGCCCAGGAAACCCAACCTTTTTATCATTACTTCCTCTCTTTCATAATACATGTTAGAAAAAATGTCTGTATCAAAGCAAGTAAAAAAAAGACATAAGAAATAAAAAAAACACGCCAAAGACGTGTTCGTTTATTTCTTCGTGGTGGGTTAGGTAGGACTTGAACCCACGACCAAAGCGTTATGAGCGCTCCGCTCTAACCAACTGAGCTACTAACCCACGGTGTAAAAGTATATATTAAAACATATTTATTTGCAAGTAATTTTTTATTAAATGCTTTATTTTTTTTAATCTTTTTGCAACACTGTTAAAACAATGTCGGAAATAGCCCAGATTTTGAACGAAAATCAATTAAACGCTTTTAATGAAATAGAGCGAACGAATTATAATATTTTGATTCTAGGACAAGCTGGAACAGGAAAATCTACTTTTGTGAATTACTTAAAATCTGCTTCTAAAAAAAGAATTATATGTGCTTGTCCAACGGCGGTTTCTGCTTTGAATATAGGCGGTCAAACCATACATTCACTATTTCAGATTCAACCGCGTGATTTTATTATGCCAGAGTTTCTTAAATTAAAAGCAAAACCAAGAAATATTTTAACTGGTGCAGACGTTCTTATAATTGACGAAATATCTATGGTTGCACCTGATTTATTGGATGCTATTGATATTTTGGCTCGTCAAGCGCGAAGAAGCAACGAACCGTTTGGTGGGTTGCAGGTTGTAGCTATTGGAGATTTATTTCAGTTGCCGCCTGTTATAACCAAAGATGCTACGGATTATTATTTGCAAAATTATGAACATGAAAAAGCATATTTCTTTGATAGCAACGTTTATAAAAGGGCTAATTTTATTCGTTATAACTTTGACATGGTATATCGACAGAATGATGCGCCACTGCTTAATAATTTGTGTAAGCTTAGGAATAATCAGCTTGAAGCTTTAGATTTTTTTAACTCGTGCAGGATACAGGACGAAGAAAGAAGAAAAAACGCCGTTATTATAACGCCTTTCAGAGCCGTTGCAGAAAGAATAAATGCGGATAGATTAAATCAAATACAGGCACCAGAGATTGTATATAGCGGTGAATTGTCAGGAACTTTTTCAGAAAAAGACGTGCCAGCACCACTGCAACTGACTTTGAAAATTGGTGCTTTGGTAGTTTTTGTAAAGAACGGTGATAAATGGCATAATGGTTCTATGGGGATTGTTCGTAATTTATCGGCGAAGGAAATACAAGTTCAGCTTTTGTCAGGTAATAAAGAAATAGTAAACGTTAAACCAGAAAAATGGCAGAAGATAGAGTATATACGCGATGAAAACGATAGGTTGATGGAAAACGAAGTAGGGGCATATAAACAATTCCCGTTAAATCTTGGTTATGCTATGACTATTCATAAAGCCCAAGGTAAAACGCTTGATGCCGTAGTAGTTGATATATCGCGTGGTGCATTTGAACACGGTCAAACTTATGTTGCGCTATCAAGAACAAGAAACTCTGCTGATATGCACTTGGCAAGCCCGTTAAGAAATAAAGACGTAATTTTTGATAATAGAGTTTTAGATTTCGTTAATAACGGATAATAATATTAAATAAGCTTTTCCATAAGTATAGCATCAGAACCATCTTCATAGTAATTTTTTCGGACAGATATTTGGACAAATCCATTGTTTTTATAAAGATTTAATGCAGGAAAATTATTCGTAGAAACTTCAAGAAATATTTTTTTTACACCAGATTTTTTAAGCTCGTTTTCAACCAAAGTCAGCATAGCAGTTGCAATACCTTGTTTTCTGTTATCTGGGTTAACGCCTATGGTAATTATTTCCGCTTCGTCTGCGACGGTTCTCCATACTATAAAACCGTTTTCGCTGGCGATTATATCACAGCCGGACTTTTTTAAATCGGCAAAATCGTTTGAGCTCCAAGGTTTATGCGGAAAACAAAGTTTATGAAGATTTGCTAATTTATCTAACATAAGACCTCATTAAGTTTAAGACAATAATTTTTCTTGGTTGTTCATTTGTTTTCTGCATAACTTGGCCGGAGATATAAAGGTATTACAGGTTCTTTTGCAGTCGTTTCAATCTTTCTTGTTATTATAGATAAAGCAAGCTTTAAGTCAAAAGGTTTATGGCCGACGGTCCTTACCCATTGCATTTGCTTGGTTTCTACTTCGTCAATAGTCATTGTGCAAGGTTCTAAACCATTTGCAGCAACGAAAAAATCACCGCGACCTGAATCTATTGCTACAAAAGCATCAGGGCTTGCTTCCAGGTATAATTCAAAAGCATTTACAGGTATAACAGGTATATTCAGCCCCATACCAAGACCTTTTGCATACGCAATTCCAAGTCTTATGCCTGTGAAACTTCCCGGTCCTACAACTACACCAATGGCAGTTAAATCTGACCAGTTTGCATTGTTTTCGCGTAAAAACTTTTCGGCTTCTTGCGCCAAAGATAAAGATTGTTTTTCTACTTCTATATACTTATATTTATCGTCTAAAACGAATTCTAAAGCATTTCCAGATGTATTTATTACAAAAATCATATTTTTTCCTGATTGTTATATTCGTGCATCAAATCCGATTTTTTTTGCAAAACCTGCAGACTTTCTGATAGATAATAAATCGTCTATTTTTTCTTTCGTAAAGTCTGTTTCTACATCTTCACCGTTATTTTCTAGTAACGAACGACGTAGAATTGCAGTTATTTCACGTTGTAATTCACGAACGCCTTGTTCTGAAGTATAATTCCTTATCAAGTGTCTAAGTGCTTCGTCGCTGATGTGTATATTTTCTAATTTCCAGCCCGTATCTTTTGCGGCTCTTGCTATTAAATGCTCTTTTGCAATCTGCACTTTTTCATCTTCGCTATAGCCCGGTATTTCTATTATTTCCATGCGGTCTTTTAAAGCGTTTGACATATTCAAACTGTTAGCAGTTGCAATAAATAATATGTTTGATAAGTCAAAATCTACTTCCAAATAGTGGTCGCGGAAAAACTTATTTTGTTCTGGGTCAAGAATCTCTAATAAAGCAGATTCTGGATCACCGCGCCAATCGCGTCCCATCTTATCTATTTCATCCAAAACGATTACAGGGTTGTTTGCTTTGCAACGTTTCAAAGCGTCCATTATACGACCAGTCTGAGCCCCTATATAAGTCTTTCTGTGACCGCGAAAATGAGCTTCGTCGGAAATGCCGCCCAAAGAAATTCTTTGGTATTTACGTCCCAGTGCTTCTGCAATAGATTTGCATAAAGACGTTTTCCCAACACCAGGTGCGCCCACAAAGCATAAAATACTACCTTGATTAGAACCCGTTTTTTTCATAACGGCGATATGCTCTAATATTCTTTCTTTTACAGATTGCATACCAGAATGCTGAGAATCTAATACTGCACGTGCTTCTTGTAAATCTATCGGCTTCGTATCTGACTTTTTCCATGGCATTGATAAAAGTTCTTCAATATAAGTCTTTAATAAACCGCCCTCGTTTGACATTGGCGACATGCTACGCATACGCTTCCATTCTGATAAAGCTTTTTCTTTCGCGTCCGCCGTCATATCAGATTTTTCTATACGTTTGCGAATGTTTGCAGTGTCCATTTCTTCGTCATCATCGCCCATTTCATGCTGTATTGCACGCATTTTTTCCTGCAAAATGGCCTCGCGACGACCTTTTTCCATCTGTTGCTGAATTCTTTTATTTATAGATTCTTCTATCTTGGCAGTTTCTGCCATAAGGTTTATTTGTTCTAGTAATATCATCAATTTTTCGCGCCAAGAAGCAGCAGACAAAACCTTTATAGCAACGTCAGTATCAAGATTTATGACCTGCGAAACAAAATCAACGAACGCAGATAATGGATAATTTTGCATGATGTTGTGCAATTTATCTATTTTTATTTTTTGAAATCTTGATAAATCTTGCAGATTTTCGGCAACTTTATCACGTAAAGCAATGGTTTGATCCATATTTGCGTCATCAGACGTTTGTATAACTTCTGGTTCGCCGATAAATAAACCATTGTTTATTGAAACGTCTTTAATTCTTACGGCGTTACTTGTTTTTATTATTACGTGTATTGCGCCATCCGGCATACGAAGGACGTGTGCAATTTCACCGATTGTTCCGACGTCGTAAAGATCGCTTGGTTTAGAAGGATATACCCAAGTCTTTTGAGCAACCAGTATAATACGACCACCGTTATTAACAGCAGCTTCAACACAAGATATAGATTGAGGTGTATCAATATAAACAGGAACAGTTAAGTCCTGATGAACCACCAAATCACGAAAAGGTAAAATATATTCTTTCATAGCTATTATTATATAAATATTTTTATGGATATTTCAAGGGCAATAAAAAAGCCCGAATGGGCTTTCTTTTTTATAAATACATCTGATTAACGACGGCGACCACCGAAACCGTTGTATTGTGCTGTATTGCTGGAACGTTTTGATAGGTATCTTGCAGCAATTAATACCAACCATTCAAATGATAACATAGCCAAATATATTAATTTATTGTCAATACCATTTACCCAGCCCAAGATATATACCAGTTGAGCTAAAAAAGAAATATACAAGATTCCGAAAATACCTGTAAAAAATATTTTTTTTATTTTTCCGAACATTTTTTTGCCCTTTATTGTTAATAATTTTTATAAAAGTCGGGTTTCTGGTGCCAGGTACCCGACGAACCCCGCAATAACTATAATGGACAGACTAACAATTGCCAGTCATATCCTGTGCCAACTTAGGCAGCCATTGCAAGGCGAACATTGTCGTTCGCAGCGATTCTATCGCCATTCAGTTTTTATTCAGCGTTTAACGACGGCCATGTCGGATTCAATCTTTTGTCTTTACTGCGTCTGTCGAAACTATTTCAGCCCCGTAAAGTGTTTTATTAAATTGGTGGAGCTGTGGGGTTCCGCCCCCCAGTCCAAAACGTCTATTTCACAAAGAGTTCAGAATCATCTTCGCTTTCACGACAAACATAATTATAAGCTTTTAAGCTGGAAATTGCAAGTTTTTAAGTTATAATTGTTGTCAAAGGTAGTAAATTATGAAGTTCCTAGATAAAGCTAAAATACATATCAAAGCCGGTGACGGTGGTAATGGTGCCGCAAGCTTTCGCCGTGAAAAATATATAGAATTCGGTGGTCCAAACGGTGGTGACGGTGGTCGTGGCGGTGACATAGTATTCAAAGCTGTGCCAAATGTTAATACTTTAATTGATTATAGATTTAAGACTAATTTTATAGCTCAGCGCGGTGAAAACGGTATGGGAAAGATGCGAACGGGTGCGTCAGGTGAAACTTTGGTTTTACCGGTGCCGACCGGAACTGTAATTCTTTCTGAAAACGAAGAAATAGAATATGCAGATTTGAATCAAGATGGGATGGAATATCTTGCGGCTCGTGGCGGTAACGGTGGTTGGGGGAACCTTCATTTCAAAAGCCCGACAAATCGCGCACCAAGACAAGCAAACGACGGTTTGCCCGGTGAAGAAAGAACAGTTGTATTAAGATTAAAGTTAATTGCAGATATCGGTTTGGTTGGTTTCCCAAATGCTGGAAAATCCACTTTACTTTCTGCTGTGACATCTGCAAGACCTAAAATAGCGAATTATCCTTTTACTACGTTAAATCCTCAACTTGGTGTTATGTATGCGCATAATAAAGAGTTCGTTTTAGTTGATTTACCCGGTTTAATAGAAGGGGCTCATACGGGCGTTGGTTTGGGGGATAGATTTCTTGGTCATGCGGAAAGGACAAAGATGATTTTGCATGTAATAGACGGAACCGAAGCCGATTGGGCGGAAAGATATCGCGCTATACGTTATGAAATGGATTCTTACGGTGGAAATCTGGTTAATAAACCGGAAATGGTAGTAATAAATAAGATTGACGCAATAGAACCAGAAGAATTAAAACAACGTATGACGGATTTTAAGAAGTCTTTTGGTCGTAAGAAAAAACCAGAAATACTAGAAATAAGTGCTGCGGGAAGATTGGGAATAGGAGAGTTGATTTCTGCAATAGAAAAAAAGTTTTTAGAGATAGAAAATGATTAAAACTAGAAATCCTATGACCAGTCAATCACTGGATGAAAAACGTAAGCAGTATTATATTGATTCTGCTGATGGTTCGTGGGCACATAAATCAGACGGAACAAAAGTTTTACTAAAAAATACACATATTGATAACGTCGAGTTTATAGGTGGTCTTTGGCGCGTCCAAGATCCTTTCCCTTATAAGATACAAGAAGTTCGTGATAAGCGATTTGTTATGTTAAAAAAGTTAGAACATCAAGAAAAAAACTTATTCGAATTTTACGAGGCTTCTTATATTTATGAAAACTGTTATGGTATGCATTTATCGTCGGAAAAAGCCATAGTTGCAAAGTATGAAACAAAGCAGGGGACTTTTTGGTCTTACGGTCGCACGATAGAGCAAGCCAGAGCTTTCTTAGGTATAAAGCTTTATGATGTATATCAGCGTGTGATTCATGCGCATGCCAACGAAAAACTTAATGGCAAATTGTAGTTATAAAGTTGCTTTTTTATTTTTTTTTGATACTATCTTAGGCAGAAAATCATTAACAAAAAAAAGGAGAACAAGTATGGCTTTGTCATTAAAAGGCACACAAACAGAAAAGAACTTGTTAATTGCTTTTGCTGGCGAATCGCAGGCTCGCAATCGTTATACTTTCTTTGCGTCCAAAGCAAAAGATGAAGGTTATCAAGCGATTTCTAAAATCTTTTTAGAAACGGCAGAACAAGAAAAAGAGCATGCTTCAAGATTATTTAAGTTCTTAGAAGGTGGGGATTTAGAAATAACTGCATCTTATCCAGCCGGTAAGATAGGCACAACGTTAGAAAACTTGCAGGCTGCTGCGTTTGGCGAACACGAAGAAAATACAAATATGTATCCAAAGTTTGCACAGATAGCGGCCCAGGAAGGTTTTGATTCTATTGCAGAAATCTTAAAGAATATCGGTTATGCCGAAAGATATCATGAATCACGTTATCGTGCTTTGATAGACGCGATAGAAAACGGGACTTTATTCAAACAAGATAAAGTTGTAATGTGGCGTTGCACAAACTGTGGTATGTGGCATATCGGCACAGAAGCACCAAAAGTATGCCCAGCATGCTTGCACCCACAGGGCTATTTCATCAGCGAAGGCACAATATCCAGATGTGATACAAACGAAGGCTTTTGCGAATATTCAAATATTGATGAATAATTTATAATAAAGTCAAATTATAAACGGGGGCAATGTCCCCCGTTTTTTTATTGAAATTACAGGAATTATTTGCTGACTTAAAAATTAGAACCCTTATTCGTTGTTGGTTATTCTAAGAATAAGATTTGTTTACAAAAGAAACAAAAGGAAAAAAACATGAAGAAAATACTGCTTACAAGTATAATTGGGTTATTTATTCGCTGACATAAACGAAGGCTTTGCTGAAAAGAGTCTTGATATATCTAACTTTGCATACAGCACAAGTGCTATATTAGGTCTGTCTTATAAAATAACAGATTCCTGGACAGCAGCTTATGGGGACTTTAAATATAACATGGAAGATCTAAATATAAAATATGAAAAGCCTGTTTTGCATGAATTAAAGTTATCTGCAAGATATTATTTCTAAAGCAATATGTAAACAAAAGCGGGGACATTTCTCCGCTTTTTATTTTATGTGTTTTATGATAAAATATGAAGAAAGCAGGAGGAAAAAATGAAAAAAATCTTATTGACTAGTTTGGCTGGTTTTGGATTGGCTGCATCAGCAAACGCAATGTCACTTACTTGGGACAACCAATATAT
>CALXLL010000008.1 GCA_944389185.1 uncultured Alphaproteobacteria bacterium | reverse complement strand
GGTTATAATTTAAATCTTCTGCTGGGATATATTGAACGTTTTCTACTTTATAAGCGCTGCCAACGTAATATTTTGGTGCTGCCGCCAATAAATAAGCGTCGTTTAAAGAAGGTGTTTCTTCCGTTACTAATACTTCTTCACCAAAGCCGTCGGAACCATATCCACCGGACATATCTTCGTTCATAGTGCCACCTGTTGTGCAAGCGGCCAGCAAAGCAGTTAATGCTGCCAAAGAAACTAGTTTTTTCATAGTAGGACTCCTTACATTCTTAATATTAATTTTATCACAGAATAAAGCGGTTTTCAACTTAAAAAGAGCTGGGTTTAATAAAGTATTTATCTATAACAAACGCCACCGGTAAATAAATTATGGCGTATCCTGCAATTGCGAAACCCAAAGTCCATATACTTGTAACGGGAACAAACCATAAAGCAATACCAAGAAGCACAGATAGCACAGAAAAAGCGACAGAAGCTTTTATCGTATTTTTATGGGTATGTATAAGGCCTTTTTTCTTACATGCTTTTCTAAGAAGATAGTTTTTCAAGTATCCGCTTATAACTACGCCTATTGGTATTGCCAGATAACCGACAAAAGGGAATGCACCAAGGTATATTGCTGCGGCAACACCAAGCGAAATCATGCTTGTTTTTACCGGCGTTCTGACGTCTTGACTGGCGTAAAGCGTTTTGCTGTATATTTGGCTTATAAGCATAACAGGTAATACGAATACTTGAATCATTATTGCTTTTGCTACGGCATGCGTAGAATCTGGTGTCCAAGCACCGTATTCAAATAAATATTTTATAATAGGTTCTGCCAAAACAAATAACCCCACAAGGCAAGGCATTATAAGCATTAACGAGTTTCTTATAGAAGAGTTTTGCTGCAGATGAACGCTTCTCATATTTTTGTCTGCCAAAGCATTTGATATAGAAGACATTAAAACAGTGCCGACAGCCAGACCAATCATAGCAAAGGGTAGTTGAACTATTCTGTCTGAATAATATAACCAAGACACAGCGCCGCTTTGGAAGCTTGCGACCAAAGTTCCTATTATGATTGTAATTTGATAAAAACCGTTTCCGAATATGCTGATTGCAAGCCTTTTAAATAAGCTTTTTATGCCGGGGGTCCATCTTGGTTTAACAAGATGTAGACCAAAGTGCTTGTGCTTTATTCTGCTCAATAAAATACCGAATTGAATTATTCCGGACAGGACGACTGTAAAAGCCATAATATATATTACTGCATCCGAAGCATAGAAAGACGAAAACAATAAAGCCAATATAAGCATTATATTCAATAATACGGGCATAAAGGCTGCCAGTAAGAACTTAGAAAAAGCATTCAGTATTGCGGACAAGAAGGCAGAACCGCAAACAAAAATCACATAAAAGAACATAATTCTTGCTATAATAACGGTCAGTTCCATTTTACCTGGGACTTCAGCAAAACCAGGTGCAAGAATCCATACTACCAGTGGCATAAAGATTTCAAATAATATCGTTATGACTAGCAGTATCAGCATAAGCCAAGAAAAAGCATTTTTAGCAAATCCTTCATCTTTTTTCTTGTCTGTATACATGGGGATGAATATAGCGGACAAAGCGCCTTCACCTAACAGGTCGCGAAACATATTAGGTAACTTAAAGGCGGCCAAGAATATATCAGATAAGCGACCGGCACCCAGAACGCGCGCTATCAGCATATCGCGAATAAAACCGAATATGCGACTTATGCCAGTCATTGCCCCTACGCCAAAAATATGTTTGCCTAGTTTCATAGATTGAATTATACTCTTACTTGAAAAGGAAAATCAAGACAGGAATAAAAACGATGAAAAAAATAATTAGTTTACTTATTGTCGGAACGATTCTTACCGGTTGCGCTGGAAAAGGCGGCACTGAAATAGAACCAGATAAAACGTTGGCAGAGATTTATCAAAGTGCTTATGCCGAATTAGAAGACAAGAACTATGAAACGGCGGCAACACAGTTTTTACAAGCAGAAAGCCAATTTCCATCCAGTCCATGGGCTGCGGATGCGTTGATTATGGCGGCTTATTCTCAGTATATGGATAAGGACTTTGCAGGGGCTATTATGACAACAGACAGGTTTATGCGTTTTCACCCTGGTCATAAAGACGTTGCTTATGTATTATATCTTCGCGGGATGTGTTATTACCGTCAAGTAAGTGATGTCAGACGTGAACCCGGCATGTCAGCTTATGCTATGCAGCAATTTCAACAGTTAGTAGACAGGTTCCCGAAATCTCCTTATGCGGAAAACGCCAAGAATAAGATAAATATTTTAAAAAACTATATTGCAGGTAAAGTCATGTATTCTGCCAGGGCAGATATGGCGAAAGAAAATTGGCCAAGTGCTATTTCCAGATTACAGTCTGTGGTAACGGGGGCCCAAGAAACGGTTATGACACCAGAAGCTTTGTATCGTTTAACCGAGTGCTATACAGCAATAGGTTTACCAGAGCAAGCAATCGGTTACGGTCAAATGTTAAAATTGAATTTTCCGGATAACGAGTGGACGAAAAAGCTTGAAAAAAAGGCTGAAAAAGTCGGTGATTTTGTGCAAAAAGCAGAATAGGAATAAATATAAAAAACCAGCTTTGCGCTGGTTTTCTTTTATCTGGTCTTAATTTTTTCTATTTTAATAGCGGCGGCAGGTGTAGGACCGGTTTGTCCATTATAATGGCTGGTTTTATTTGTGTTATAAGGTTTTCTTTCACCTATAAATTGTTCGTAATATATTTGACCTATACGCATATAAGGGTAAACCACTGTTGGATATAAAACCTTGATTTCCAAAGTCCAAGTTCCGCAGAAACCGTCATCACCGCGACCGGCGGTATGGTGGTTCAGGATAAAATTGCGTCCAGTAGAAGATTTCCCGTCTATATAAGGGAATAAGTTGTGGCTTTCTGTATATTCTACAGTAGAGCCCAAATAACCGATGTTCGGAGATAAGATTAATCCATTTTTTGGTATTTTTATATCGATAGTTTCATGAGAGTTTTCCGCACAAGGATCCAATAAATATATTGGATTCCGGATATCATATTTTTCTGGATGTTTTAAGAAATCTTTATAAGCCTTTTTAGAAACGAACCAGTCTTTCATAGAGTGTAATTTTGGGTCTCCTTTATATTCTATGGCAGGTTTCATACCGTCAGGTAATGTTCTTTTATAAACTTTCAGTATTTCATCCAGATGTAAATCATAGCTATTACTGCCAAGGCATTTTTCATCAAAAGGTATAATAATTATATCTGGTTTAGAATTCGGATTTTTAGGATTAGGAGTTTGCATAATTTTTAGCATTTCAGGACCAGTTAACTGCATAATAAAAGCCTTTTGTTTTGCAACTCTCTCTTATACAAAAGTTTATATATAAAAAATAAAGTTGCAATATTTTTATTCACTTTTTAATTTCGTGTGGTAATGTAAAGCTTATGACAAAGACATATTCAGGCTTTATAGCCATTATCGGCCCGACAAATGCGGGCAAAAGCACTTTATTAAATCAGATTATGGGGCGCAAGGTTTCCATTGTTTCCCATAAAGTTCAAACGACGCGCACAAGGTTGCGTGCAGTAAAGATGGTTGGTGACCGTCAGCTGATATTCGTTGATACGCCGGGTGTTTTTAAACCGGCGCGCCGATTGGATAGGGCGATGGTTGGTGCGGCTATGGAAGCACTTTCCGATGCGGACGCAGTTTTATTGATTTTGGACGCTACCAAAGGTATTACAGATACGATTAAAAGCTTGGTTGATAAGATAAAAGAGCACAAAAATCTTTTTGTAGCTTTGAATAAGTCAGACGCGGTTCGCAAGCAAGACTTATTACCAATCGCGGCAGAGCTGAAAGATATGGCTCCTTGGCAAGAGATTTTTATGATTTCCGCCTTAAAAGACGACGGTATAAAACAGATGTTGGAGTCTTTGGCGCAGGTTATGCCGGAAAGTCCGTATTTATTTGATACGAAAGACGCTTCGGATGTTCCGGATAACTTGTATTTGGCTGAATTGACCAGGGAAAAGATATATAAGTATGTTCATCAAGAGCTTCCTTATCATATCAACGTCGTTACGGAAAGGGTAGAAGTAGATAAAGAAGGTGTATTAGATATATATCAAAAGATAGCGGTTCAGAACGATGCGCATAAAAAGATAGTAATCGGTCGTGGGGGGGCATTATTAAAGAAGATAGGGACTGCGGCACGGCACGACATACAGGAACAGTGGGGGGTAAACGCACGTCTTCACTTATTTGTTCGTGTAGAACCGGATTGGGAGAATAAAGCAGAAAACTATGAAGAACAAGGTTTAGAGTTCAAGAAATAGTATAAGAAATATGCTACATACGTCAGATTTTGATTTTGAATTACCTGCTGATTTAATCGCTTCTCATCCGCTGGATAAGCGTGATGCGTCCAGAATGCTTGTCGTTAAAGGAAGTCGGCTTGAAGATAAGCATATTCGTGATTTTCTTGATTATCTGCAAGACGGTGACGTTGTTGTTTTTAATAATTCAAAAGTTATTCCTGCACGCTTTAATGCGTCCGGTCACGAGATAACTTTACATACTTCTGCTGGTGATAAAATATGGTGGGGGTTATGTAAAAAGTTTAATAAGATAAAAATTGGTGAAGTGCTGGAATTAGATGACGGAACGCAAATAAAAGTTCTTGATAAAGATGACGAAAGTGGCTTGAAGTTAGAGTTTTTATGCGACAACGTTTTTGAAGTGTTGGATAAAGTAGGTAAGATGCCGCTGCCACCGTATATGAAGCGCGAAGAAGAAACCGAAGACCGAGAAAGATATCAGACAGTATATGCCGAACCTGTTGGTTCGATGGCGGCGCCGACGGCTGGCTTGCACTTTACATCAGAATTAATGGAAGAAATAGAAGCGCGCGGTGCGAAAGTTGTAAAGATAACATTACACGTAGGTGCGGGGACTTGGTTGCCGGTTAAGACGGAAGACTTATCGCAACACAAGATGCACAGCGAATGGTGTTGCATAACGCCACAGCAAGCTGAAATAATAAACGGTGCAAAGCGGGTAATAGCGGTTGGGACTACAAGTATGCGGACACTTGAAAGTGCGGCAATAGACAACTGTAATTTGTCTGAAGATCGGCGTGGTTCAAGGGTTGCACCTATATGTCGTTCTACTGATATATTTATAACGCCGGGGTATAATTTCAAGGCAGTTGATGTATTGCTGACTAATTTTCATTTACCCAAATCAACGCTATTTATGTTAGTATCTGCGTTTGCAGGCTTAGATGAGATGAAGTTTGCGTATGAACATGCGGTAAAAGAGAAATATAGATTTTTTTCTTATGGGGATTGTTGCTTATTGTTTAAGAAGGGTGCATAAATGAATTTTAAGCCAAGTTTATATAAGCTTTCTAATGGTTTAACTGTAATTTTGGATCCTATGGAAGCCGCCTCCACAAAGGTAATTGTTGCGTTTGATACAGGTAGTCGCGATGAAAAACCGAGTGAGTATGGTATAACTCATTTCTGCGAGCATATGTTGTGTAAGGGAACTAAACGTTTTCCTAATTATAATGCAATAAGAGATTATATAAGTAATAATTCTGGTATTTGGAATGCTTCTACGTCTGATAATACGCTTCAATTATATGGGCGCGTATACTCGGATGGAGCGCCGATTATAATATAGATTTAATGAAAGTATGGAATGAAAATATAGGTGATTTATCAAAGCAAAGTTCTATGATTATTACAAAGGATGACAGATGGCGTTAAAGTTTAATTTGATTGCAAAAGACGGTATGGCAAGACGCGGGGAAGTTCAGACGGCTCATGGTGCTTTTCAAACGCCTGCTTTTATGGCAGTTGGAACGGCGGCTACGGTAAAAGCTTTGACTATGCAGCAAGTTGCAGAAACGGGAACGCAAGTTATTCTTGGTAATACTTATCATTTGATGATGCGACCTGGTGGCGACTTAGTTGAAAAAATGGGTGGTCTTCATAAGTTCAGCGGTTGGACAGGGCCTATATTGACCGACAGCGGTGGGTTTCAGGTTATGTCTTTATCTAACCTTGTAAAGATGAAGGAAGAAGGGGTAGAGTTTACTTCTCATATAGACGGTGGAATAAAGCACTTTTTGCGTCCGGAAGATTCTGTTCATATTCAGCATCAGCTGGATTCTAATATAACTATGGCGCTGGATGAGTGCTTACATTTGCCGGCACCGCGTGAACGCGTAGAAAAGAATGTAGATATGGTGACGCGTTGGGCAAAGAGAAGCAAAGAAGCTTTTATCGACCGTGACGGTTATGGTATATTCGGTATAGTGCAAGGTGCAGACTTTAAAGATTTGCGTATAAAATCTGCAAAAGCACTGACAGATATAGGCTTTGACGGATATGCTGTTGGTGGGTTGGCCGTTGGTGAACCGCAAGAAGTGATGTTTGATATGATTGCGACGACGACACCTTTATTACCAGAAGATAAGCCAAGATATTTAATGGGGGTGGGAACGCCTCTTGACATACTTGGTGCGGTAGAGCGCGGTATTGACATGTTTGATTGTGTTATGCCGACGCGTGCCGGAAGAACGGCTCAGGCTTTTACAAGACACGGAACTATGAACATGAAAAACGCAAAGTTTCGTGATGATTCGGCACCTCTGGATGATAAATGTGGTTGCCCTGCTTGTAAACTATCAAGGGCTTATATTCATCACTTGGTAAAGTGTAACGAGATTCTTGGTGCGACCTTACTTACGCAACATAATTTGTGGTTTTATCAAGATTTAATGCGTGATATTCGCTTGTCAATAGAAGAGGGGCGCTTTACCGAATTTAAAAAAGACTTTATAGAAAAATATACAGGAGAAAAATAAAATGAAAGAACAAGAATTACAATTAAATACATACAGACCAGATATGGTATTAAGAAGTCAGGATAGATTTTTTTTGGCGATTGCAACTAAAAGCTTGAATAATTTGACTTATGTATATACTCTTTTTTGTAAGGGGAATAACAGGGGGCGCTATGATGCAAAAGCCGAAACTAATATAGCTATATTCAAAAGCGCAGAAAAAGCGATGCAATATGTTGCGACGGTAAAAGCAATGATAGATTTTCAAAAGAAGTCCAGACTTGCAGAAATAGCATATAATTTTAATGCCAGAAGAATAAAAGAGTTTAATGAAAGCGTAAGATAATTAAAGGAGGACAAGTTGTCACGCAAAAATAAAGAAGTAGAAGTCGTAGATATGGGTGGGGTTAAAACCGTAAAGAAAAAGACTTCTTACGTAACAAGAACTAAAAGCTTATTTGCTGGTTTTTCTATTTTATGGATAGCACTGGTGATAGCTTGTCCTTTATATGTAAAGAACACTTATTCACAGCCTATCAAGAAGTCCATAGTTGTATCTATGTTTTTTGATTTGCAAAGAAATATAGTAGAGCAGTATGAAAAGCTGCTAGACGGAATAAAAGACGCAATTAATTTAGAAAAACCGATAGCTATGGCCATAGACCAAGTAAAAATGGTTGAAAGTGGTGTAGATAAAGTGACGGATACTACGGCGCAAGTTAAAAAAGCTACGGACGATGTGAAAGAAGCTACAAGCGGTGTTAAAAAGCTAAGCGGTTTAGTGGGCAAGTTCGGTATTGATACATCAGGTTTAGATAAAGCCGTAAACGAAGTTGATAAGGGTGTAGGCAAGGCGAACGACACAATTGCGAAAGTGGACGAAACTGCGCAATTAGTTAATGAAAAGCTTGATTCAATAGAGTCAGATTTAACTAAGGTTGCTCAGACGGAAATAGATAAGATGATAGACGAAGCTATAAAAGAGCAGCTGGATAAGAATAGCGGAGGTTTAGGAACTACTTTATTGACAAATTATGGTATTCAGCATGTATATCCTTGGCGTCCATCGTCTTGGGGTGTGGCCGCGCAGATATATGATGATTTGTCTAAATCAAGCGTAGATACGATAACAATTATTACTAACACAGTGGACACATATTTTGGTTATGTGGCTTGGGGATTAGTAATTGCCGTATGGGCAATAGGTATATTGCTGTGGTATATGGTATTTAAGAAAGTAAAGATGATGTTGTCGCCGTTTATAGTATGTCCAAGATGTGGTCATACGTTTGCGGACAAGCGCACTGCATACAGCTTTTTAAAGATATTACAACCATGGAAATGGTTATAAGGACTTAAAATGGTTGGTTACGACGAGCATAATAAAGTATCTGGTGATATATTGGGAAGTCCCGTAAAAGTAAGGAATACGGGACTTAGATATACTATGATAGCATTATCGGCATGTGTTATAGGATTTATGATGGCATGCTTGGTAGAGCAAGAATCTAGGATTGAAGAGTTACAAAAGGAAAGGTTGGAAATAGAAAAGCAGAGATTAGAGGTTCAGAAAAAGCAATATATATTAGATTCTTTACGTTTTGAGCATGAAAATAAAAGCAGATAAAAAAAGACTTGCAATAATAAAAATAATATGTAAAAATGATTGTCACAGTGCGAGCGTAGCTCAGTTGGCTAGAGCGCAACCTTGCCAAGGTTGAGGTCGAGGGTTCGAGCCCCTTTGCTCGCACCAAAGTTTAAGGTGTAGGTTTTTGATAAGATACATATTAAAACCTTACATTAAGTTAACGAAAATTGGTTGATAAGTTCAGCCACATAAGCAAAAAGGTCATAAGCACGATGAAAATCAATTCTAAAAAATCTTATAATTGATAAGTGCGACCATCAGAATAAACGACGGACGCACTTTTCGGCGTCCGTTTTTTTAACTTTATCGTCCAAAAAGGAAAATAACATGGCAGAAAATACAGGAATATCTACAAACGAATTAGAAGCTCGCTTGCAAAAGGCGGAAAATATACGTGCAAGAGACGGGGTCGTTTGGAAAGATAAGTTTGACCGTTCTCATACAATTTTACAGGCACGTGATTTATCTGATGGGGCAGAAGTAAAACTTGCTGGTCGTGTAACTGCTTTGCGTTGGTTGGGCAAGCTTATGTTCGGGCGTATTTACGATATTGATGCCGAAATACAATTTTCTATGTCCAGGGAAGAGCTAGGCGAAGACCAATATAAGTTTATGAAGGCGAACGTTGATTTAGGTGATTTCATCGGTATAACAGGTCAGATTTATCATACTACTGCAGGGGAGTTAACCGTAAAAGTATCGTCTTACGAGATTTTATCAAAGGCGTTAAGACCTCTGCCTGAAAAGTATCATGGTTTGACGGATATGGAGACAAGGTATCGCCAACGTTATTTGGATATAATATCTAATGAAGAAACAAGACGCACAATGAAAATGCGTTTTCAAATGATACGTTTAATACGTGATTATTTGAATAACAATGGTTTTGTTGAAGTAGAAACGCCGATTATGCAGAACGTTGCAAGTGGGGCTTCTGCACGACCATTTATCACTCATCATAATGCATTAAACGCTGATTTTTATTTGCGTATAGCGCCAGAGTTATTCTTAAAGGAAACGATAGCTGCTGGATTTGATAGAGTTTACGAACTTGGTAAAAACTTCCGTAACGAAGGCATGGATGCTATGCATTTGCAAGAATTCACTATGTTAGAGTGGTATGCTGCATATTGGGATTATAAGAAGAATATAGACTTTTCTTGGAAGTTGGTTCAAAAGATTTTAATGGATTTGCGTGGGACTTTGCAAATTGAATATCAAGGAACAAAGTTAGATTTCAGTAAGTATGAAGAAATAGATTATATAGAAACTATGAATAAGTTGCTGGGGGTAGATATATTAGAGTTTACGGATACTGATGCATTAAGAAAGCAATTAGTAGAACAAGGTATGTTCCCAGAGTCTGAATTAGAAGACTTAAAATCAGTTCCTGCAATTGTTGATTATGTATTCAAGCACAAGGTTCGAGAAAATATTATAAACCCGGCAGTTGTTTATAATTATCCTGCTTATATGATACCGCTTGCGCGCAGAAACGATAAGGATTCAAGAAGAATAGATGTTTTCCAATTAATTGCTTGCGGGGCCGAGTTATTAAAAGCGTATTCTGAATTAGTTGATCCTATTGTTCAACGCGCCGCCTTTGAAGAACAAGCAAGAAATAAAGAAGCTGGTGACGAAGAAGCGGTTGCCTTGGATGAAGATTTCTTATTAGCTATGGAACATGGTATGCCACCGATTTCAGGTTTAGGTTTGGGAATAGATAGATTCTTTTCTATCGTTTCAAATCAACCCACCTTGCGAGACGTTATACTGTTTCCTATAATGAAATAAAAGAGCAAAATATGAACGATATTTTTTTTGATACTTATGCGATTGATGCCGCGGCAGATAACGACAGAAAAAATCTTAGAGTTATAGAAAAAGCCAGGCAGCAGGGGCGCATAAACGATGAAGCCGCAGAATATCTATCTGAATTATATTCGGATAGTTTATTCTGGTTTCGTGAAGTTTTTTACTTTCTTGGTAAATGCTTTGGGGCGCCAAAGGCACCTGTTATGCGATATGATTACTCCACGGATTCTGCAATAGAAGAACCCATTAAGATAGCAGATATAAATCCTGTTAACCCTTATATCGTTCATCATCGTCTGGATGCCGACCCGATGAGAAATCAGTTCTTTACCAGTGAAGCAGGACATAAAATAGATTTGGCGGTTTCTTCAATCGTTACAGTCATCGTTGGCGCGCAAAAGAATATAGATAGGGCTTTAGATAAAGTAACCGGGAAATATTATAATTCTTACGTTGAAGATGTTGTTAATACTGTGTATAAAGTAATTGCAGCCAGTGAAAAAGAAGCCGCTGCAAAAGCTGTAGCTGAAAAAGTTCGTGAAAAACTTACAGAAAAATATATTTCTACGCCTTCGGAAAGCGTATTGGCTATCATAGGTTCAGGACACGAAAAAATCGCTGTTAATCTTGTTCGGGAACTAGAAAAAATAGCAAGACCAAGAATGAGACTACGTGACGTTTGGCGTGTAAAATGCTTGTTTGACTTAATACCTCAGGCAAGAACGTTTATAGAGCGCGTATGCGAAATGATGCCTGACAGAATATTATCTGTTCGTGATAATTTCTATGATATGCAGAATCCTCGTAATTATCGTGACGCTAAACTGATAATAGACATAGGTAAAAACGGTAAAGTTGTTCCTATGGAGATCATATGTCAGGTAAGGACGTTTTTTGAATTTGAAAGACAGACGCACAGTAATTACGAACTTATCAGAAAGTCTGATAATAAAGTTTTGAATGCCGATAATAAAAAAGAAATCAATAAGAACATCGTTGTAGGCGCACAAGAACACAAGCTGGGTGTAGAACAATATAATTCTATGATATGCCATTGCTTAGAAGATTTGTTTGATAGGGTTGGCTGGAATATTTTATACAGTCAAGACAATGAAGTGTCTATGTTTGACGGTTTTCCGAAGCCATGCAAATTATATTATCCGTCAAAGATTCTTGATATAATAATAGACAAGTTGGACGGGGCAATAGAAAACGAAGTTTTTAAGATAGAAAACGCACCGGCTAAGTTGACTCAGGCGCAGGAAGTAGAGATTTTCAGGTTTATGGCAAGATTCATACTAGTTTCCGCTATGCCTTATTTACAGAAAGATTGGAACATTCCGTCTGATACTTTAGCCGGCAGATTATTTAACTTTGTTATGACCGAAGTTCAGCGATATTATAAGAAAGAAGATTAAGTATAAGGATTGTAGGAAACGAAACAATAAAGCAAGCAGTCATTTTTGCTTGCTTTAATTTTTTTAATAAGCCAAAATAAAACTAGGATTTTGTAGTTTAAAAATCCATAACAAGCATAAGAAAGGAATAAGATTATGCGTCAAGGTAAAGTAAAATGGTATAACGGTAAAAAGTGCTTTGGGTTTATTACTCCGGATGCACCAAACGAAGACGGCAATACAGATGATGTATTTGTTCATTCAAGTTCATTGAAAGCAGCAGGTATCAGATTTTTGAATGAAAATGATATTGTTGAATTTGAAGAAGAGGTTCGTAATGGAAAATTATCCGTTACAACAATAAAGTTAATACAAAGGGACGAAGAATCGGCCAGAAGATTTCAAGAACGTCGTGCAGAACGTCGCAGGGCGATTGAAGAAAGAAAGCAACGTGAAGATCGTGCAGAACGCAAATCAGGATTTGCTTTCTGGAAAAAGTAATAAAATCCCGCAAATGCGGGATTTTTTAATATTGTTTGATTTTTTTCATTTATTAGTTATCATAGTTTTCATATAGAAAAAGGAGTTTTAATATGTGGACAGCCATAGCGGTCATTGCTTTAATTTTATTGTATTTTATAGCTGTTTATAACGGCCTTGTTGCAAGGCAAAATCAAGTAAAAGAAGCATGGGCGACCATAGATACTCAGTTAAAGCGCAGGTATGATTTAATACCTAATCTTGTAGAAACCGTAAAGGGGGCTGCTGCGCATGAAAAAAGCACTTTGAATGAGCTTGTAAAGGCTCGGTCTGAAGCGATGTCTGTAACTGGTGCGTCAGATAAAGGGCAGGCAGAAAACCATTTGACGGATGCTTTGAAAAGTATTTTTGCATTGGCAGAAAATTATCCTACGTTAAAAGCTAATGAAAACTTTTTGGAACTGCAAAGAGAATTAACGGATACAGAAACCAAGATTCAGGCGGCAAGACAATTTTATAATACTGTTGTGATGGGGTTAAACACGCAGATTCAGCAGTTTCCAAGTAATATTGTTGCCAATATGTTCCATATAACAGAAGCAAAAATGTTTGAAGCTGCAGAAACGGAAAAAGTTGCGCCAAAGGTTAAGTTTTAGTAATACCCGCGAAAGCGGGTTTTTTACTTGATTTTTCTGAAAAAAGATAATAAACTATGCATTGCTGGATAACCAGAACTGAATAAGTTGCATGTCTTTTGGTCGTGTATACGATAAGGATTCTGTGAAATGTCTGGCTTAACGAAAACCAAAAGGATTTAATTATGGCAAGAGCAGGCGCAAAGCGCAATACTCGCAAATTGAAAATCGGCCGCAGCCTTGGTGTTAATCTTTGGGGGCAGGCTAAATCTCCGTTTAACAAACGAAAATACAAACCTGGTCAGCATGGTCCAACTTCTAGGGGGGCAAGCACTTCTGATTATGCAAAACAGATGCGTGCGAAGCAGACTTTAAAGGGTTATTACGGTAATATCGGTGAAAAAAAGTTCCGTTCTTATTATTTGGAAGCCGCTAATATGAAAGGGGATACTCCTGATAATTTGATTGGTTTATTGGAACGCCGTTTGGACGCCGTTGTATATCGTGCTAAATTGGCACCAACTGTATTTTCTGCTCGTCAGTTAATCAGCCACGGTCATATTTATGTTAACGGTAAGCGCGTAAAAATTGCTTCTTATCAATTAAGACCTGGTGATGTTATCACTGTCAGTGAAAAAGCAAAGCAAATGCCTTTGGTTGTATTAGCTTTGGAATCTGGTGAACGTAACTTCGCAGACTATGTAAGCGTAGATAGTGCTAACTTTACAGCTACATTTACTCGCGTTCCTGCATTTGCAGATGTTCCGTATCCGGTTCAAATGTTCCCTGAATTGGTCGTTGAATTCTATTCTCGTTAATAGGTTCAAAGAAGTTTTAAAAACCGCATTTGTGTGCGGTTTTTTTATTGTTCTTGATTTCGAGCTTTTATTAAGTATAATATATAACTGATATGATAGATTTTGATTCTTATTTTGTAAATCTTGTTTGGTGGCGCCGTTAAGGTGGCCTATCTTTTTATACTTTAATTTTTTATGCTTTCTTTTTTTTAACAAACAATTTAATATAAAAGTAAGGATTTTATTATGAATACAAAAGTTGTTTTAACGGGTATTAAACCTACGGGAACGCCTCATCTGGGAAACTATGTCGGGGCTTTGAAACCATTAGTTGCAATGTCAAAAGAAAATAAAACTTTCGTTTTTATTGCTGATTTGCATGCGCTTAATTTGATTAAAAAACCAGAAGAAATCAAAAAGCACACTTATGAAATAGCCGCTTTATTAATTGCTTTGGGTTTAGATTTGAATAACGCAATATTATTCAGGCAGTCGGACATTGTTCAGGTATATCAATTATCTACTTTGCTTATGAACGTAACGCCGAAAGGTTTGATGAACAGGGCGCATTCTTATAAGGCCGCGGTGGAAAAAAATATTGCAGCTGGTCAAGATGAAGATGCAGGTGTAAATATGGGGCTTTACACGTATCCTATTTTAATGGCTGCGGACATATTATTATATAATACGGATGAAGTCCCAGTGGGTGCGGACCAAAAGCAGCACGTAGAGTTTGCAAGGGATATAGCAGAATATTTTAATCATACTTATGGTCAGGTATTTAAGTTGCCAGAACCTATAATAGGTGAAGATACTGGCATTATACCTGGGCTTGACGGCAGAAAGATGAGTAAGTCTTATGATAATGTCATACCGTTATTTGCACCAGAGTCTGAATTAAAGAAAAAGATAATGCGTATAATAACGGACAGTAAGTTGCCGGAAGAACCGAAAGATCCAGATAATTCAACCATATTCCAGCTGTATAAGCAATTTGCCACCGAAAAGGAAACAGAAGAGTTTCGTCAGATGTTTGTTAATGGTGGTATGGGGTATGGAACGGCAAAAACGATATTGTTTGACAAGATAAACGGTTGCTTGTGCAAAGCAAGGGCAGAATACGAAAGGTTGCTTAGCGATACGTCTGAAATAGATTTTATATTAAAAGACGGGGCACAAAAAGCAGGTGCAGTTGCGGCCAACACGTTTGAAAAAGTTCACAAAGCTATGATAGGGTAAGAAAGATATGAAAAGAAGGAAGGAGAAAAATATGAAAAAGTCTTTAATCTGGATATCCAGTGTTATTGGTGTTGGGGCTGTGTTGGCCTTGCTGTTTGGTATTTTAGACCGTCCAAGCGAGCTTAAAACAATATCTGTATCAGGTGAATGTTTAACTACGGTTCCGAAAGACAGGACAGCTATAACGTTACGTGTGACGACGCTGGATAAAGATGCTGCAGTATCAATGAAGCAGGCGACAGAAAAAGTTGCACAGATTACAAGTTTTTTAAAGACATTGAATGTTCAGATGCAGACGACTGATTTTAATTCTTATGAAAAATCCGAATGGAACAGAGAGTTAGAAAAGTCGGTTGTATTAGGTATAGAAACGACTATTGCAGTAGAGGTATCTGCTGATAACATAGAAACGATAGAAAAGGTATTAACTGCATTTGCTGGTCAAGAAAATGTATATTCAGAAAACTTGCGTATGTTCACAAGTGCAGAAACAATGAAACCAGCGTTAGAGAAGTGTTTAAGCATAGCCGTTGAAAACGCCAGAGAGCGAGCAAATGCTTTGGCACAAGGTGACAATCGCACAGCAGGAAAATTATTAAGCGTTTCTTATAACTCGGGTTCTGCGTCCACTTATCAGCCGCGCGCAGCTAACTTTTTAGCGACAAGCGCAAAGATGGCAGTCGCAGAAAGTTCTGTTTATGCTGGTGGAAGCTTGGTTGGTAAAGATACGGAAGTTTCTGTTCAAGTATCAGCTGTATTCGAGATAAAATAATTATGCAAGAAGTCGTTGCTAAGTTTGTGGAATATTTATTGCAGACTAAAAATTATTCTGCTTATACGGCAACGGCTTACGAGTCGGACATAAAAGATTTTTTATTTTTTTATGAAAACTTTACGGGTAACGGTGTTTTTGTAAAAGACTTGTCACGCGCCGATACGATATGTTTCAGGTCGTGGCTTGCGGACAGACAGCGCAGAAGTTTATCAGCAAAATCTACGGCCCGGGCATTATCATCGCTTAGAACTTTTTATAAGTTTCTGGCCAAGCAATACGACATAAAAAACGATGCCATAGGGGTAATTTCTTCACCTAAAGTCCCCAGAAAGCTATCAAAAGCCATAGAAGTTTCAGACGTAGAACATATGAAATCTGCCATAAAAGAAATAGACGATAAAGAACCTTGGATAGCAGCGCGTGATTGGGCTTTGGTGTTATTGATTTTTGGTTGCGGACTGCGAATTTCAGAAGCTTTATCATTAAAGAATTCTGATGTTCGTGGCAATCCCGATTCTTTGCGTATATTAGGCAAAGGTAAAAAGGAAAGAATCGTTCCTATGTTGCCTGCTGTATTAGATGCTATTGAAAAGTATGTCAGGCTTCGTCCTTTTGGAACCGGTGTGGAAGAACCTTTATTTAGAAGCGTTCGTGGGTTGCCTATGTCGTCCAGAATGGCGGAAAAGGTAGTAGAAAAGTTAAGGCATTATTTACAATTACCTGATTACGTTACGCCACATGCTTTGCGTCATACTTTTGCAACGGCTTTGCTTGCGGGTGGGGCAGATTTAAGAAGTTTACAAGAATTGCTTGGTCATTCTTCTTTATCAACAACGCAGCTGTATACCAAGGTTAATATGAATGAAGTTATGAAAGCTTATGAAAGCGCACATCCTTTGGCACACATTAAAGATGAAGATTAAAAAAAGCTCCGTATAGGAGCTTTTTTTATTTTTGCACAAAGTGAACGCTGTATTGAGGCTTCTTATCCGCACCCAATGACGCGCGAACGACTTTATTAGAAGCAACTTGAACGGCTCTTATTAGGTTATCGCGGTCTTTGCGTTCTGCTTTTGAAAGCTCGTTAATAGCTTTGGTGATTTCTATTTGTATCTGACGCTTCATAAAACCGGTATCATCGGTTTCAAAAATACCTGCACTTGATACTTCTGGAACGCCTTTTAAGAAACCGCGCTTATCAACAGGCAGAGTAACAAATACCGCACCGTTCATAGCGATTTTTTTACGGTTTTTATATACTTGGTCATCTGCGCTTCTTTCTGTTTCACCTTCCATAACTACGAAACCGGTTTCTATTGTTTCAGCTATATAAGGTGCTTCGCCATCTTTCAAAGCAATCATTTCACCGTTATGCACGACCATCATATGCTTTGCACCGCCACGTTCCATAGCCATTTTACCGTTCAGCATTTCGTTTATATAATCACCGTGCATAGGTATTGAAACTTGCGGATGAACCATATCATAAAAACGTTCGAATTCCGGACGGCCCGCATGTCCACTGGCGTGAAGATGGTCTGTGTCGTAGATTGTGTGAGTTTTAATCCCCATACGTGCAAGCTTATTATATAAATAAGATACATCTTGCTCGCGTCCCGGTATGATGATAGAGCTGAATAAAACAGTATCCGTAGGCATCAGCTTCATTTCTTTTACGTGTCCGCGACAAAGACGCGTCAGCATAGCATATTGTTCGCCTTGTGACCCTGTTAAGAATATAGCTTGTTTTTCTGCTGGTAAATCTTTTATGTCGCTATAAAGATATACGTCATCTTTATTAAGATAAGCAAGTTCTATCCCCATTTCACGAAAGTCTGGCAGACCTACATAAGGAACAGGATTAGGATTACTACGTTCCTTAATTGCCGCTACACGTCCAGCTGCGCGCGCAGCTTCGGCGAACATTTTTATACGTGCGATACTGCGGGAATATCCGGTAACCAAGACTCTCCCCGGAGCGTTTTTCATAATTTCAGTAAACGTTTCACGGACTTGGGTTTCTGTCGTCTGTGGTTCTTGTCTGGACGAAGATGTAGAATCAGATACGCAAGCCAATAGTTTTGGATCCGATCCGATTTCACGTAATCTTGCGAAATCTGTGGCTGGTTCTATTGGGTTATTGTCATTAAATGTCCAGTCACCCGTATGAAGTATTTTCCCAGCAGGCGTTTTTATTATAAGCATCTGAGCTTCTGGAATAGAGTGTGTAACGTGAAAAGTTTCTACTTCAAAAGGTGCTATGTTCAAAGTCGCACCGTTTGCGTCAAATACTACTATATCTTTGTCCGGGTTAAAGTCTAATTCAATACCTTTGAAGGTTTTAATCAATATATCGGCAGGAAATTTTGTGCAATATATAGGTTTTCTAAACTTCGGCCATATATATTTTAAAGCACCGATATGGTCTTCATGTCCATGAGTAATAACGAATCCTACGACGTCTTTTTTTCGTTTTTCTAACCAAGTAGTATCGCAATATTTTACGTCACCTGCGCCTATTTCTTCTTCCAGGAACCCCATACCGCAGTCTACTACCAAATATTTACCTTTGTATTTATACAAATACATATTTTGACCGATGTGTTCCAAGCCACCCAGGGCCATAAAATATATTTTTTCATCGTTTGCATCGTTTTCAAACTTATTCATCCCCGTTGGTTTTAGGGTTTCTTCCGATTTTTCAGAAGATTTTTTTTCTCTTACTTTTACCATATAAAATCCTTTTGTTTAAGTTTCGTAATTCGCGCCACCTTACAATTCATTGCTAATAAAGAAACTTCTTTATTCGTAGTGAATCTTTGGTGGCACGGGTTTTACCCCATAGGTATTTTATTTATTTTATTTTAATATACTTGGGGTGCTTTTAATCAGATAAAGTTATCTGACTTTTTATCTCTCTTTTATAAGATTTTACTATTTTATTTTCCGATATGCAAGAAATATAATTACCCGCCTAAAAGGCGGGTTTTCTTTATTCTGCCAGATTTCCAACAGACATAGTTATTCTGCGGATTCCACTGCTTATAGATTTTTCTTTATTTATTTTTGCTTTGATAATTTCGCCTGTGTGGTAAATATGCGTTCCACCGCAAAGTTCGCAAGAAACGTCACCAGCAGTAATGACTTTTACTGTATCGCCATATTTTTCACCGAATAAAGCCATAGCACCTTTAGCTTTTGCTTCTTCCAAAGGCATTTCTTCGTGTGCGACAGGTAAGTCTTCTTTAATCCACTTATTGATTAAGTCTTCTACTGCTTGTTTTTCTTCTGTGGTCATAGCGCGACCGAAAGAAAAGTCAAAGCGAACGGAATCAGGGCTTACTTTTGAACCGCGTTGTTCTACGTCATCGTTTAATACTTGACGCAAAGCTGCTTGTAATAAGTGGGCCGCTGTGTGAGCTCTGGCTGTTTGTTGGCGTATGGCAGAGTTTATAACGGGCTCTACAACGTCACCGACAGATAAGTCAGATTTTAATACGCCTTTGTGAATTACGACGTTATTAACGCGATTTGTTTCAGAAACAATCATAACGGTTTCGCCGTCTTTTAATAATTCACCGCTGTCACCTACTTGACCACCCTGGGTCCCATAGAAAACAGTTTTATCCAAAGCAACTTCAACTTCTTCACCTGATTTCGCGCTTTCTACAAATTGCCCGTCACGCAAGATTGATAGAACTTTTGATTCAAGTTTTGTTTCTGGGTTATACTTAAAGCCGTCTTGCGTATCTTCAAGGTTTGTTCTTGATTCCCATAATGTCTTAGTGCCTTTCGTGTCCGCACGGCTACGTTCTTTCTGCTCTGCCATAGCTTTTTCAAAACCGGCAACGTCAACCTCTATGTTTCTATCACGAAGAATCATCTGCGTCAAATCTAGCGGAAAACCATAAGTGTCAAAAAGCTTAAATGCTACGTCACCCGGTAAGACTTTTGTATTCAGCTTTGGTAATTCGCTTTCCAGCAGTTTCATACCGTTTTGCAGCATATCTGCAAAAGAGTTTTCTTCGTTTTGAATTATTTCTATCACTTTTGTTTTTTCTTTTTCCAGCTCTGGATAAGCTTCGCCCATTTCTGTTATCAAAGCAGGGTAAAGCTTGGATAGCAAAGCCCCTTTATGTCCCAGCATTTGACCGTGACGCATAGCACGACGAAGTATTCTGCGAATCACGTAACCGCGGTCGGTATTACTTGGAATCACCCCGTCTGCAATAGCAAAACCAACGGCACGTAAATGGTCTGCGATAATTTTGAAAGAAGGTGTGTTTTCTTCTGTCTTCTTAACGCCGACCAGGTCTTCTGTTGCTCGTATTAAACCTTGAAACAAATCCGTATCAAAGTTGTCTTTTTTACCTTGCAGTAAAGCGCCCCATCTTTCCAAACCTGCGCCGGTATCTACATTTTTCTTTGGCAACAGAGTTAAGTTTCCATTAGCATCTTTATCAAATTGCATAAATACATCGTTCCAGATTTCTACCCAACGGTCGTCTTCGTTTTCAATATCTTCGCCAAAGTCGTAAAATATTTCGGTGCAAGGACCGCAAGGACCTGTATCGCCGGCAGACCACCAGTTATCTTTATCGCCCAGTCTTATAGCTTCTTTTCCGGCAATTTTGCGCCATAGTTCTGTTGATTCTTCATCAGAAATATGCGTCGTAACGCGAAGTTTGGCCGGATCCAGCTTTAATACGTTAGTCAATAAGTCCCAAGACATTTCAAGAGCACCTTCTTTGAAGTAATCACCGAAAGACCAATTACCAAGCATTTCAAAGAAAGTGTGATGACGACCGTCAAAACCGACTTCTTCCAAGTCGTTATGCTTACCGCCGGCACGAATACATTTTTGAACGTCGGCCACGCGCTTTGCGAAAGCCGGTTCAGTTCCTTGCAGAATCCCTTTCCAAGGCACCATACCTGCAACTGTGAATAACAACGTTGGGTCATTTGGTATCAATGAAGCGGAAGGAACAATGGTGTGACCTTTAGATTCAAAATATTTTAAGAAAGTGGTTCTTATATCGTTATATTTCATTATTAATATCCTTATTAAGCAAGTTAATTATATAATTGTTTTTTGAAAAATGATAGAAAATATATTACTAGCCCCGCAGGGCAGCGCTTAAAGCTTTATTAAATAGCTCGTTATACTTTTTGAAGGCTTTTACGTATAAAGATTCGGCGTTTCTTAACGGTTGATTAAGCTTACCATACTTTGCTTTTGAAGAATCTATGCAATTAGATATATAATTGACGTTATCTCTATAAATAGCAGTAAAGTCTGGATGAAAAGTTTGCACATAAGAGTTTAACCAACCCCATAAAACATTATCAACCGGGATGCGATATTCCAAAGATTCTTCAAGCTCTTTAATTTCTTTGCTAATAGACTTTACAATTTTAGCGAAGCCCATAAGTATATAAGTTCTGATTAAAGTGCAAGTAAAACTTATATTAGGTTTATTCAAGAATACATTTTCATCGTCTATTATATAATCGGAAGAATCTTGAATTACTTTTAATAAATTAATAAGATTGTGCTTTAATAAAATAGAGTTTTGAATAACTGCAAAATTATTGTCTGCAACGGTTGGTATATCGGCATTAACAAGTAAGTCATCATCATCTACGAATAATGTCCAATCTGGTGTTTTTGTGATTTGATTTATTAAATCAACGGCTGATATTTTAGCTTGTAAAGCACCCATACCTTTACCAGAGTTATATATTAAATAATCACCTGTATATCCAAGTTTTTTTATAAAAGGTTTAGTAATAATAGTATCTGGGTTATCGTTAAAAATTATAAGGTAAAAGTTTTTATGAAGTTTTTGTAAAGCAGGAATAGAAATCCTTAACAATTCATTATGAAATGTTGTTAAAATTACGACAAGATTGCTTTTCCTTGATAACATAAGAAAGATTGTAAATAAAAGTTAATGAAATTGCAATAAGTTAGTTTTTTGTGGTATAATATATTTAATTAAGCAGGGAAAATAATGAAACCTTCAATGTTATTTGCAGTGGTTATGTTAGCGGCGATAGTAATAGCTACGTCATTTGGATTATCATTTGGGACGTCAGAAACATTAAAAGTTCCGGCGAATCTTGCGGGGCAGGTGTTATATGTATGTCCTGCGGCTGACCAGCCATGGACGTCTATTGCCGGCAGTATCAGCGGTTTAATGAATTATTTTTTAATAGGTCTTGGTTTTGCGATAATTATATTGGCTTTCAGTTGGGGCTGGGCTTTATATCAGAACTTATTGAAAGACGAATTCAAGCAAGACTTATTTAAGAAATCATGGGCATTTACAAAGACGCTGTTTTGGACAAGCGTCATAATAGCAATATTGGCTTTTACGCCTAACTATTTCAGAAGTTTTACCATACAAGGTGCACAAGGACAGTGGGTTCTTTGCGATAATAATACGCCGGGTGCCAAAGCAGTTATTGCGGATGCAATAAAGGAATAATTTTTTGTCAACAAAATAAAAAAATCATAAAAAGTAAATATAGTCTTGACTTAAAGGCGCGATTTCTCTACGATTCGATTAAGCAGAGCAGACAATACCCTTGAAATACAGGGGATTGCATAGGCAAGGTAAAAGGAAGCTCAGCATTTACGCGTGTTTGCTTTCAAAGACAGTGCCTTAAAAACTGCCGGACACCTTAAACATATATATGAAAGGAGAACATAATGAACAAACAGCAATTGATTGAAGCAATCGCAAACGAAGTTGAAGTAACAAAAGCAACAGCAGCTTCTTGCTTGGATGCATTTATCAATACAGTAACAAAAGTATTAAAGAAGAAAGGCGAAGTTCGCTTGGTTGGTTTTGGCACATTTACAACAGCAAAGCGCAAAGCTACAACAGGTCGTAACCCACAGACTGGTGCTGCTATTAAGATTCCTGCATCTACACAGCCAAAGTTCAAACCTGGTAAAGCTTTGAAGGAAGCTTTGAACTAATATACAGTTCGTGGTTATAAAAAGCTCCTGATTGGGAGCTTTTTTATATGCTTAATAATTTTTTCTTTACTTGATTTTTAATATTGAATACAATATAAATCGCTAAACAAAAAGGAAGGAAAATGGCAAATAAACCAACAAAAAAGACTGCTGCAAAAAAGCAGACTGTTAAAAAGACTGTAAAAGTTGCACCAGAAATGGTTGAAGAAGAAATTCATACTTGTGGTTGCGGTGACAAATGTTCTTGCAACGGCAAATGTTCTTGTCACAGCGGTTGCGGGCACACTTTTAAAAAGATAATAATCGCTGCAATTATATTTGCTTTGGGTTTTGCGGCTGCGCAACTGTTAAATACAGGTTGTGATTGTTATCGCGGTAAATGCCCTATGGCGGGTTATCGTATGCAGGCAACTTTTGTTAACGGTTGCTTGGACACATCTGCTGTAAAATGTCCGGTATTGTTGGAAAAATTGCCGGCTATGGATACGAATCAAGACGGTTGTATAAGTGAAGAAGAATATGCGGCTGGTAACCAAGAATACAGACAAGCAAGGGACGAAATGCGTAAAGCGCGTCAAGAAATGCGTGAAGAAATGCGCGATATGCGTGACGAAGTTCGCGAAGAAATGCGTGAAGCACGCCGTGCTATGAATCAAGCTTTTTAATTAAAAAGTTGTTTAATAAAAAAAGCACGCTTAGGTCGTGCTTTTTTTAATCGGTAATATGATAAACAGTGTCACCTATTTTTATATTAATGGAATTGGGTGAAGAACCTGCTGTAAGGTTTCCATAACAAACGGTATCATTATATTTTACATGCAGGGCAGGTGAAGTAGACTTATTTTGATAAAGATTGAATTGCAAGCCAGAAGAAGTCTTAATATACTGAAATCCTGTTGAACATAAAGCATTAAACACGGCACATATAGCAGAGGTGCTATTAGACGAACAATTATAATAATCTCCGATATCAACATAATCTGCTGGGCAAGACGAAGAGTCTATAATTTCTGCTTGGTCTGGTATGTTTAATTCAATGTAACCAGACGGGCAAGATTCTGCCCCACTTGCAATAATAGGAGTAAGAAAAATAGAAATAGTGATTATTAACTTCATTAGTTTACTCCACCACTTCCTCCTAGGTTAAATGTTTGAGATGGAATAGGATTTGATCCATTTAATATTTGCATCAATGTTGGGTATAAATTTCCAGAAGATATCTTAGTATGTAATATGAGATACAAAGCTCTTGAACAAGGCCCAACAGAGACACATCCACCTATCATGTATGATATATACAGCCAGTTTGTAGTTTTAGGCGAAATCATTTTTATCCAACAGTAATTACCGTCTGGCCATATCGGATCTAAAGAGTCTTTTATTTCCCCATTAGATCCACTTGAGGAAGAGCAAGCATGAACAAAATGGAATGTTGTACTTCCACAAGTTATGATTGTATCCGCGTCCCCTTGTTGGGTAATTGTACAAGTTGGGTTAGATTCTTCTTTCAAGCACATCTTGGCGGACCAAGCGGGGCTTATTAATATCATTGCGCATAATAAACCTGAATATATACTTAACTTCATAGCATTTCCCCCACAATCCTTGTGTATCAAAAAACCGCCGGCGTTAAGTCAAAGGCGGTTGGAGGTTCATAGCTATAATATGGTATAGTGTGCTTATTCTGTATATTCGCAACCCTCCAACCAGTTCAGTTGGAGTTTTTTTCGTTCTTCACGAACGCCATATTTGCAGGCTATGATACCTGGCACAGAAACTCTCTGTGCTGGTATAAAGCTATCACAATATGCAGATTTTTACAAGAGAAAAAAACGCATATAAATGCGTTCTTATTTTCCTTTTAATATTCTTGATTTATTTTTATTCCACTCGCGCTGCTTGATTGTTTCACGCTTATCTATTTCACGCTTACCATAACCAACGCCCAGCAATACTTTAAGCTTGCCGCGATTGTTAAAGTAAAACTTTAACGGGACAATTGTTGCGCCTTTTTCTTGCAGTTTACCGATAAGTCTATTTATCTGCGACCGGTGCAATAAAAGTTGTCTTGGACGTCTTTCATCAAAGTTCACAATTCTTGCGGCAGTTGGAAGTTTCTGTATTTCTACGCCAGCCAGATATAAATCTGTTCCGCGCTTTTGCACAAAACCGTCAGATATATTTACAAGACCGTATCTGATAGATTTTATTTCTGCACCGGTTAAAGAAATACCGGCTTCTATTGTGTCTTGAATAGAATAATTAAACCGCGCTTTGCGGTTTTCGGAAACCTGTCCAAATTTTATAATCTGTCTTGCCATGATTGATATTCTACACAGAAATAAGCTTTTTGCAATTATATATTATAAAACTATTTTCTTATAAAGATTTTTAGTGTTCTGCATAAGGATAGGTTCCAGCTGTTCCAAAGATAAGCCTTTTATGCTTGCAACAACTTTGGCAGTTTCTATAACCATAGCTGGTTCACATACTTTACCGCGGTAAGGAACTGGGGCACAATAAGGAGCATCCGTTTCTATTACTATTCTATCAAGTGGTATTTTTTTGAAGGTTTCACGAATCTCTTCTGCATTCTTGAAAGTTATTATACCGCTGGCGGAAAAATAAAAACCTCGGTCAAGCATAGTTTTTGCTAGCCACCAAGAACTTGTAAAACAATGCATTACACCAAAAGAATCTTTACCAAGTATGTCCGCGGTGTCTTGTTCAGCTTCACGACTGTGTATTGCAACAGGCAAGTCGTATTGTTTCGCAAGATTTAATTGTTCTTCAAATAATTTTATTTGTTCTTGCTTAGTTTCTGCGCATTCGTGATAGTCCAGTCCTATTTCACCGACGCCTATCACTTTTGGATTTGTTAAAATCTCTTTCGTTATATAATCGCTTGCTTTGACGCCTGTGTGTTCAGGATGTATACCAATAGTGCAGAAAATATTGTCATGTTTATTTGCTATTTCTATCGCATTTGGTATGTCTTCCGGGTCTGCTGTTGGGCATATTAAGACTTTTACACCGCAATCTTTTGCGTTTTTTATTGTGGTTTCTAAATTGTTGTTTTGGCAATATGTTCCAGTTAAATGACAGTGCGTATCTATAAACATTTTTTTATCTCTGTAATAAGTTTGAAAATTGCTATTTCTGGTTCCAAGTATATTCTATTAATATCTGCAATTGCATGTGTAGCATTTGGGTAAAGCATAGCCAGTTTAAAATAAGCAACTGCATCAAGAATTATTCCATAAAGTTCTGGGAATGGAGCTATTTTTTTTGCCAGCGCCATAATATCGGCAGCATTTGCATTTTTTCGCTGTAACAGTTGTATAAGTTCTTCATATATCAGGTCACCGCCAGATGTTTTAAGTCCTGCAATTCGTCCAAAACTGCCGTTTGCAAGTTTTAAAGTTTCTTCGCTGATAGTTTCTTCTGGCAGAAATATTGCACAAAGTTCCCGTAATTCAGACATAGACAGCGGGCGCATTTTTTCGACTCTGGCGCGCGACCTAACGGTTGGCAGAACGTTTGCTAACTGGTGAACTACCAACAAGAATAAAGTTTTAGCAGGCGGTTCTTCCAGCAATTTTAAGATTGCATTAGATGCTGCCGTATTTAGTTCGTCTACCGAGTCTATTAAGACAACCCTCCATTCACCGGACATAGAAGACATTTGCATTTTTTCAATCATATTACGAACCGTATAAACAGATATTACTTTTCCGTCTGGTTTAGGTTTCCCGTCTTTGTCTATATTCCTTTCCATGTCTATGATGAAAAAGTCACCGACATTACCGTATGCTTTTTTTGCTATTTTATAAGCCAAAGTAGCTTTTCCGATACCTTTCGGGCCTGTCAGCATCCAAACTGGATGAATAGGGTGCTTGTCGCGATTTTCCCAAGCTTCGTTAAAGTTGCGTATAACGTCTTTGTGACCGATTATAACATCATTGTCCATAGGGTTTGGAAACTGAAAAGATTTAGCCTTCTTCATAGCCATTATATAAAGCTTAATTAATTCCCAATATTACTGCTATATTTTTTATAACTCTTCCAAAGAACTGAGTTTTGCTGACTTTATCCATTGCCACCAGCGGTGCTTTCGCTATAACTTCACCGTTTTTTTCTGCTATTATCTCGCCTATTTTATCGCCTTTTTGAATAGGGGCAGCTACTGGTTCGTTGTATCTTGCAAGTATTCTGACTCCGTCTAAAGAGTCCTTTTTCGGTAAAGTGACTGTAAACGGTTTTTCTACTGTTGCGACAACCGTTGATTTACGTCCATACCATACTGGTATTTCAGCTATTTTATCACCTGCGTTATAAAATACTTTATTCATAGTATTGTTATAACCGTAATTTAAAAGCTTTTTCATTTCTTCGGCTAAGTCGTCGTGATTTTTTGCGTTAAAGCCGTTTATAACACCTATTAACCTTCTGCCACCGACTTTTGCGCTTGCGACCATACCATAACCACCGTCATTCGTATGTCCTGTTTTTAAGCCATCAGCGCCAGGCATAATGAATAAAAGTTTATTATAATTCATAGTATGAGTTCTTCCCCAATCGCGACACCAATCAGTTTTGTATTCGTCAAATTCAAATCGTTTAGTTGCAAACAGAGGATACATATCTGGGTAATCAGATATAAGATGTTCTGCTAGTATGGCAAGTTCTCGTGTTGTCATCAGGTTATTAGGATCGGGCAGACCGCTGGCGTTACCGAAAGTAGAGCTTGTCATACCGATACTTCTAGCTTTTTCTTGCATCATTTCTGTGAAAGCGCTTTCTGATCCGGCAAGGTTTTCCGCCACTACCACGCTTGCGTCACCGCCTGATAATACAATCAAACCAAGTATAAGGTCACGCACACTGACGCTTTGACCGGCAACTAGGCAAATCTTACTGGCAGGATACCATAATGGATTGTTATAGTCTGCGTTTTCGCTGACGGTCAGCCTGTCGTCCATGCTTAAATGACCTGACTTTATTTCGTCAAACAAAACCGCCAAAGTCATAAGCTTTATCATAGAAGATGGAGGCATTAAAGTATCGGCGTTTTTAGCAACGATTTCTGCACCAGAATCATAGTCTATTAAGAAAGCTGATTTGGCTTTTGTGTTAAATGCGGCCTCTGCGTTAAAAGAGGATATTAATAAAAGTAGTAGTGTGATAATTTTCTTTTTCATAGTAATTTGATGTTAGCAATTATAAAGCTTGTTGCAAACAAAAAAATTACATTTTTTCGGCGATAAAAGTATCTTCTTGTAATTTGCTTAAAAAGACATCGCAAATTGTTTTTGATGGAATTGGTTTACCGGTAATTTTTACTGGCAAGTCATCAGGTGTTCTTGCCATATTGTTTTCTTCAACCAAAACTTGAGCAATTTTTCCGACCAAAGATTGCGCAAATTGGTTATAATTATCAGAAGCTATTTCCGAAATAATTTTAACCCGTTTTTTTGATATGCTTTTGTTTACTTGGTTCGGTAAAGTTGCAGCTTCTGTATCTGGTCTTGGGGAAAACGGAAAAGCGTGAATACGGATAGGTTTAAGATCTTTTGCAAGGTTTAAAGTTTCTTGAAAAAGTTCTTCTGTTTCGCCTGGGAAACCGCAGATTATATCCCATCCGAAAGAAACTTTATCGTCTGCATAATTTACTAATTTGCGAACTGTTTTTGCGCTATGGCGTCTGTGCATGGCTTCCAATATAGTATCAGAACCAGATTGCATAGACAGGTGAATATGAGGCATCATACGTTTATCGTGCTTTATAAGGTCTATAATTTTTAATACTTCGGGTGAAGCAGGGTCCAAAGAAGATAATCTAAGACGTTTTATTTCTGGTATGTCCGATAACAGCTTTTTACATAGGTCAGAAAGTAAAAATGGTTTACCTTCTTGCTTTATGGCATAGCTTGCTGTATCAACGCCTGTTAAGACTATTTCGTAAAAACCATTTTGAACGGCTTTTTTTGCTTCTGATAAAATAGTTTTATATTCAAAGGATACAGCGGGGCCGCGCAAAAGTCTTGTGACGCAATAAGCGCAGTTATGATTGCAACCGTTTTGGACTTGTATGAATTGCTTAGATAACTTTTGAGTATGAACGTTAAAGTTTTCAAGAATATTCGGGTTGATTGTGTTGCAAGGATAAGTTTTTAAGGCTTGTATATAAGCTGTAATATTTAACTTGTCGTAGTTTGGTATTGTAAGGACATTAGGTATAGAAAGGAATAAAGCTGGGTTTCTAGTTGCAGCGCATCCGGTTACGAAGATTGGGACTAGAGGATATTCCCTAGCAAGTTTTCTAACTGTTTGACCGGCTTGTCGTTCAGCTTCTGCTGTAACGGCGCAAGAGTTGACCAAAATAGCAGGTATTTGTTGGTCAAGCAGAAAAGCTTGTATTTTTTCGGTTTCCAAAGCATTTAATCTGCACCCGAAAGAAAGAGCTTTGACTAAGATTTTTTTATTTTCTTCTTGCATTTTGTAAGTCCATAAGGCATTATAACGAAGTTAAAAAGTATTTCAACAAAGGAATAAGAAATGGCACGCACAACTAATTCTGACACATTACCATTTGTAGAAAGCCGTTACGAGCTTGGTATGCTTGCTTCGCAACGGGTTCGTGATTTAAGTGGTGGTGCGGAACCTGTGGTAGACAAGGGGGACGATAAATTAACGGTAGTGGCGTTAAGGGAAATAGCCAGTGGTAAGCTGGATGTAGAAAAGGTTCGTCACGAGTTTGTGCAGTCATACAAGGATACTCCTGCTAGCGAGGAAGGAGAAGAGAGTTTAGAGATAGAGAGTGAAGATCCGTTATTGAAAGAGATAGATGCGGAATTAGAGGAAAGTTTAGTAACGGATGGCGAGGAAGCAACAGAAGCGGAAGAAGACTCTATTCCTGACGCTAGTGAAGACGAGAAATAAGGTTAAAGAGGAGACGTCGCATAGTTGGTCTAGTGCGCCACATTGGAAATGTGGTATACTCGCAAGGGTATCAAGGGTTCGAATCCCTTCGTCTCCGCCAGGAATAATGAAAACCCCGACAAAATCTGTCGGGGCTTTGTTTTTGGCCGGATTTCAGCCACTTTTTCGCCACAAAGTTACCAGTATGTACAATGAAGTTATCAAATAATCGAACATCCCCACCACTTACATACAATGGCCAAAACCACCGTGGCAATTTTATTGATTAGATTGTGTTTTTTGCCATTCTACAAAATCGGGATTTGGAATGTCTTTGTTTTCAAATTTGATTTTTGGAACTGTTCTAGTATCACCACGATT
>CALXLL010000007.1 GCA_944389185.1 uncultured Alphaproteobacteria bacterium | reverse complement strand
TACTTCACTGCATATGTCTTCTGTTTTTAGCTGTTGAATCGGTTCTTTCATACAATCGTCCCCCCGTATTTTTATAGGACAAATAACAAAATCACCCTACTTTGCCCTTGTTTGTTTCCTTTGTTGCATTATATCATAAAGTGTCTTGACCGCAAGGATCAAAATTGCTATACCTTTTTAGATAAGATAAGGAATTGATATGTTAAAAAATATTATTGCAAAACTTCTTGGATCTGCAAACGACAGAATCGTGAAATCATACGATAAAACAGTATCTTTAATAAATGACCTGGAACCAAAATATCATGCTATGTCCGATGAGGAATTGAAAGCCCAGACACAGTTGCTTCGTCAAAGACTTGCAAACGGCGAAAAAGAAAAAGATATATTGCCAGACGCTTTTGCCGTAGTTCGTGAAGCTTCTTCGCGTTCCATAGGTCTTCGTCATTTTAACGTGCAATTAATCGGCGGTATGGTTTTGACAAACGGACAAATCGCCGAAATGAAAACAGGTGAAGGTAAAACCTTGGTCGCTACGTTGGCTTTGTATTTAAAAGCCTTGCATGGTAAAGGGGCGCACCTGATTACTGTTAATGATTATTTGGCATCTCGTGACGCTGAATGGATGGGCCAAGTTTATAAGTTTCTTGGTTTAACAATCGGAACGATTCAGCACGATATGACAGACGAAGAAAGACGTGCTGCTTATGCTTGTGATATTACTTATGTTACTAATTCCGAGCTTGGTTTTGATTATCTTCGCGATAATATGAAGTTTTCTAAAAACCAACAGGTATTAAGACCGTTCTTTTTTGCCATCGTTGACGAGGTTGATAGTATTTTAATCGACGAAGCAAGAACGCCGCTTATTATATCTGGACCGGCAGAAGACACAAGTGAACTTTATGTAAAAGTAGATGAAGTCGTTGCTTTGCTGAATTCGACAGATTACAAAAAAGACGAGAAAGACCGTCATGTTACTTTAACCGAAGAAGGGGTTGATAACGTTACAAAACTTTTAAAAGAAAGAGGTTTGTTAGTCGGCGATAATTTATATGCTTCGGAAAATGCCGCGGTTGTTATGCATATTCAGCAGTCATTATTGGCACATCATTTATATCAAAAAAATGTCAATTACGTAGTGCGAAATGGTGAAATCTTAATAGTAGATGAATTTACTGGACGCGTGATGACCGGAAGACGTTTCGGTAAAGGGCTGCACCAGGCAATAGAAGCAAAAGAACATGTCCAGGTTCAACCAGAAAATCAAACAATTTCAAGTATTTCTTATCAGAACTTATTCAGATTATACCCTACTTTATCTGGTATGACAGGAACTGCTATGACAGAAGCGGCTGAATTTGAAGAAATATATAAATTAAGAGTTGTATCTATTCCGACAAATAGACCAGTTGCAAGAATTGATCATCATGATGAAATATATCGTAATAAAGAAGAAAAATATGACGCTATTATAAAGCAAATCAGCGAATGTATGGAACGCAAGCAACCGGTATTGGTCGGAACTGTTTCTATCGAAAAATCAGAAGAATTAGCAGATATAGTTCGTAAAAAATTAGGCATAAATCCTGCGGTTTTAAATGCAAAACATCATGAATCAGAAGCAAAAATCGTTGCGCAGGCAGGTGCACCTGGGGCTGTGACGATTGCTACTAATATGGCAGGTCGTGGGACCGATATTAAGCTTGGTGGAAACGCGGAAGAGCTTATCGCAGTTTTGGATAAAGAAGCACCCGATTATGAAGATAAGAAAAAAGAAATATATGACACAATAGAAAAAAATAAAAAGTTAGTTTTAGATGCAGGTGGTTTATATGTAATCGGAACGGAAAGACACGAGTCGCGTCGTATAGACAATCAATTACGTGGTCGTTCTGGTCGTCAAGGTGACCCAGGTGATTCTAAGTTCTTTTTAGCTTTGGATGATGATTTAATGCGAATTTTCGGTGCTGCCAGACTAAATGGAATGTTAACTACATTGGGGTTAAAACCAGGTGAAGCTATTACTCATCCTTGGATAACAAAAGCGTTGGAAAAAGCTCAGAAACGTGTTGAAGCTAGGTATTTCGAAGCGCGTAAAGAACTTTTGAAATATGATGACGTTATGAACGAACAACGCGGTGTCGTTTATAAGCAAAGAGATGACTTAATGGTATCCGAAGATTTGGCACCTTTGGCAAAAGAAATGATAGGTGATGTTGTTGAAATGATTTGCGAAAACAATATACCAGAAAAGTCAAATCCAGCTGATTGGAATATAAAAGCTATTCACGATGCGATGATGCGTGCTTTTGCTTTGGATATAACAGATATTGATAAGTGGAAAACAGATGAAACTATAACAGAACACAAAGCTTATCAAAGTCTTTATAATCTTGCTATGCGCAGATACGAGCATCAAGCACAAAAATATGGTCCAGAACTGATGCAGATGGCTTCAAGACAAATGATGTTGGGCGCCTTGGATTCTGTGTGGAAAAGACATTTGCAACAAATGGATTACTTACAGAATGCAATAGGTTTACGTGGATATGCACAGAAAAATCCGTTGTATGAATACAAGCGTGAAGCTTTAGATTTGTTCAAGAATACGATAAATAACTTTAAGATTATGTCGGTTTCTTATATTTGCAGAATGGAATTAACGCGCGAAGATGTTGCCGCAACAGAAAAACAAAGGGCCGAACACGATGCAGAATTAAACCAAGCATCTGAAGCAAGACGAAATGCTCCCTGCCCTTGTGGATCTGGATTAAAGTATAAACATTGTTGCGGTAAATTACACTAAGGTTATATCGATAAAGGTTTTATTATAACCTTTTGTGTAATATAAAGGAAAGGATACATGGCGCAATTTATTCATCTTCGCACGCATTCAAGGTTTTCAATAGGTAACAGCACTTTGAAAATCAAAGATTTACCAGATTTGTGTAAAGCAAATGAAATGCCCGCTTGTGCTTTGACTGATACAAATCTTATGTCTGGTGCGGCAGAGTTTTCCGACCTTATGCCAAAAAATCATCTGCAACCAATAATAGGTATAGAAATATCATTAAATCAGCATAACGTTGACCCTAAAATACTTCGCGCGGAATCCTTGTCTAAATTAGTATTGTTGGCTCAAAATCATCAAGGATATTTAAACTTGTGCGAGTTGAACAGAATAATGTATATGCGTGAAGATAACCATCACTTGGGGCCTTATGTATCTTTTGATGAACTGGAGCAAAAAAACGAAGGTTTAATTTGTCTTTCTGGTGCGCATACAGGGCCTTTGGGTATGGCAATTTTAAATAACCAGAAAGAAACCGCTTTTGATTATGCAAAAAAATTATCAAATATTTTTAATAATAGATTTTATATTGAAATTCAAAGACATGGTTTGCAAGACGAAATAAAAACAGAACCCGTTTTTTTAGAAATAGCAAAAGATTTAAACATACCAATTGTGGCTACGAATGACGTTGCGTTTGCTTCTGCAGCAGACTATGAGGCGGAAGATGCTTTAAGCTGCGTGTTGGGGCAAACAAAAGTAATAGACCCAAATAGACCAAGAAAATCGTCAGAACAATACTTTAAATCTTCTGCGGAAATGTCAGAAATATTTTCTGATTTACCGGAAGCAATAGAAAATACTTTCATAATATCTGAAAGATGCGGTTTTATGGTAAACGTTCATGAAAAACCTTTGTTGCCTCGTTTTGGTAATGATTTTGAACAAGAATGTCAAATGCTGCGAGATAATGCTATGTCTGGTTTGGCAAAAAGAATTGAAGAACATAATATAAAAGATTCTAAGCCATATTATGAACAAGCAGAATTTGAATTGGGCGTCATTATAAATATGGGCTTCCCAGGATATTTCTTAATAGTTGCAGATTATATAGATTGGTGCAGAAAGAATGGTATTTTAACAGGACCAGGACGCGGTTCAGGGGCCGGTTCTATTGTAGCGTGGGCTTTGGGAATTACTCATGTTGATCCGTTAAAATATGGTTTGCTTTTTGAACGTTTCTTAAATCCAGATCGTATTTCTATGCCCGATTTTGACGTTGACTTTGAACCGACCGGTATAGAAAAAGTTTTGGCTTATATTTGTGATAAATATGGGCATGACGCAGTTTGCAGAATTATAACGTTTGGCAGTCTGCAAGCTCGTGGTGCCATTCGTGATATAGGCAGAGTATATGGTATACCATATTCTAAATCTGATAGGCTTTCTAAATTAATACCTCAGGATGCTAAAACTTTAAAAAGTGCAGTGGATTCTTCTGAAGAAATACAAGCAATTATTCAAACAGACGAAGACATGAAAAAAGTTGTAGATATTGCGGAGGAATTAGAAGGTTCTTTAAGGAATCTTGGTCAACATGCTTGCGGGGTCGTTATTGGTGATAGACCTACAACAAAGATTGCACCTGTGTATCGCGACCCAGCGAACCCTTTGCCTTCCTGCCAATTTGACGGACATTATCTGGAATCTGCCGGACTAATTAAATTTGACTTTTTAGGGTTAGAAACTTTGGTCGTATTAAAATACGCTATTAAACTTATTCAGCAAACCAGAGGTATTAATATTGACTTGGATAAGATACCTACGGACGACCCAAAGACTATGAAGTTATGGCAGTCAGGTATGACAGAAGGTATTTTCCAATTTGATGCCCCGTTTGTTCAGCAAACATTGCGTAAGATGCACCCGACCAGCTTTCTGGAAATATCTGCTCTTAACGCTTTGAATAGACCAGGACCAATTGCTTTTATTCCGCAGTTTATAGCACGTATGCACGGAGAAGAAGAAATCGAATATGTTCATCCCAAAGCAGAACCAATTTTGAAAGAAACTTACGGTATTATAGTTTATCAAGAACAGGTTATGCAGTTGACTCGTGCTTTGGCTGGGTTTACTCGTGGACAGTCCGATAACGTGCGAAAAGCTATGGGTAAAAAAATAGCTAAAATGTTGGATGAATTAGAAGGCAAATTCTATGAAGGGTGTGAAAAAGAACAAACTCTTGATCGAGATACTGCAAAAGATTTGTGGGAAAAGTTTAAAGAATTTGCTAAATATGCTTTTAATAAATCTCATGCTATTGCCTATTCTATAGTCGCAAATCAGTGCGCGTATTTAAAAGCTAATTATACGCCAGAGTTTCTTGCGGCCTCTATGTCCAGCAATCTTAATGATACAAAGCAGTTGTCTTTGTTCGTGGACGATGCAAGAAGCAATTTTAATATACAAATAGTTGCCCCCGATATAAATCAAAGCGAGTCTTTGTTTACAGTTAAAAACGGTAAAATTATTTACGGCTTAGCCGCCATTAAAGGTGTTGGGACAGTTGCTACGGATGCAATCGTTGCTGAAAGAAACGCCGGTGGAAAATTTAAAAACTTAACAGATTTTGCAAAAAGATGCGCCAATATTATTAATAAAAGAATATTGGAAGCTTTTGCAAAAGTGGGCGTCCTTGATTCTTTAGAGCCTAATCGTGCTGCAATATTTATGAACGCAGATATGATATTATCTTATGCTTCTAAATCGAAAGAAAACAATAATTCTTTATCTTTGTTCTCTAATACCATAGAAGATGACGTAGAAGAAGACAGGTTACATAAAAATCTTCCAAAAACACCGGCTTGGAGCTTTGGACAACGTTTGGAAAATGAATTAAGCGCTTTAGGTTTTTATATATCAGCGCATCCTTTGGACCAATATAAAAATCTGATTCAAAAGCATAATTTAGTGACCAGTGATGCTTTACCGGCTTTACCAGACAGAAAAAATATTCAAATAGCCGCTTGCGTTAATTCGCATTCGCGAAGAAAAACAAAAACCGGTAAAGAAATGATAACTATAAATGCTTCGGATAGCGTTGGAAATATAGATGCTATTGCTTTTGGACAGTCTGCTGTGGAGTTTTCGCAGATTCTTGATAAAGAAAACGTGGTCTTGCTGTCTGGGAAAGTATCAAATAAAGACGATAGAGTTTCTGTTTTTGTAGATTCTATAATACCGCTTAGTCAATGGGTCGCAAGAATAGCAAAAAAAATGACATTGGAAATAACAAATCAAAACGTATTAAAAGATGTAAAGAAAGCTTTAATTGCTCTGCCAAAAGGCGATACAAAAGTAATCTTGAATCTTCATACAGGTGATAAAGTAGTTTCTATGGCGTTGCCAAAAGGCGTTGTTTTAGGGGCAAATACTGCGAAAGATTTTGTGGCTTTGGGAATAAAAGTGGGACTGGATTAATGAAACATATACCTGTGCTTTTAAGTAAAGTATTAGAAACCTTGGGTGACGTTCGGGGGAAAATAATTTTAGACGCTACTTTCGGTGCAGGCGGATATTCAAAAGCTTTTTTAGAGTCAGGCGCTTCGGTCGTTGCTTTCGATAAAGATCCAAATGTAGTAATTGATGCAAAAAAATTATCAGATAAGTATAAAGATAAGTTCGTTTTTGTGCAAAAGCCGTTTTCTTGTATGGCAGAACAGACTAAGCAATTTGATGCGATAGTTTTTGATTTAGGTATATCTTCTATGCAGATAGATAATGCAGAACGAGGCTTTTCTTTTCGTATGAATGCTGATTTAGATATGCGCATGTCTGAAAGTGGAACCAGTGCGGCTCAGCTTATACAAGAACTTTCTGCTCAAGATATCGCGCGCGTCTTAAAAGAATACGGGGACGTAAAAAAAGCAAATGTAATCGCACAAGCTATAAAGGAAAAACTGCCAGAAACAACATTTGAGTTAAAAGATTTGATACTTAATCCCAAAGATGTTGCACCGGTATTCCAAGCTTTACGCATAGCAGTTAATGATGAAATGGGTGAAATAGAAAAGGCTTTGAATTCGGTTCCTGGGTTACTAAATACGGGTGGTATATGTGTGTGCGTAACGTTTCATTCTTTGGAAGATAGATTTGTTAAAAACGTATTTAAAAAATGGACAAGTCCAGTCGGTGATCCTCGTTTGCCAGTTGTTAAAGAACCAGATTTTGAATTATTAAAAACGTATACACCAGATGAAAAAGAGCTTGCAGATAACCCAAGGTCAAGATCTGCACATTTAAGAGCCGTGAAAAAATCATGTTGACCTAAATGTCGGATTTCTTGTATCATTAGAAAAAATAAAAAGGAAAGGCGAAAAATGACAATAAAAATATCAAAGTTATTATTATGTGCATTAGCTGGGTTAATGATAATTCCTGCTGCTTTTGCGGTTTGCCCTGTTTGCACTGTGGCAGTCGGTGCCGGGCTGGAAGGTGCCAGATTATTGGGTGTAGATGATGTTATAACAGGTATTTGGGCCGGTGGGTTGACTTTGTCCTTATTCTTCTGGACCGCTGGTTGGCTGCGTAAGCACGGAGTTAAAAGCGTTTTTTGGCAAATAATAGTTCCTTTTGTTTTGTATTATGCTTTGTTGGGCAGCGTGTATTTTATCCCTGGTGTAATAGAATACGGGGCTTGCACTTTATGGGGTATAGATAAGTTCTTACTTGGTTCTATTGTCGGAACGGTTGCTTTTTATCTTGGTGCCAGATGGTATGTAAAAATTAAGCGTGATAACGGCGGACATGCAAAGTTTGCTTTTCAAAAAGTAGTTGTTCCTTTGTCTTTCTTAATAATTGCTACTATTGTATTCTGGTTTTTGACGGAATGTTAATAATCGCTGATGAAAAAGGATGTAAAAAATGAAGAAAAAAATGACTATGGACGAAATGATAAAAAAAGTCGATGAATCTAAAAAAGTGAATCCTTTGGACTTGTCTTCTGATCAAGATTTGTCTATTGCTTTGATGAATTTAATATCTTTGGAAGAACATTTCTTCTTCAGCGGTGCTAAAACCAAGAAAACTGGTTTTTATGATTTGATAAATACTGTTCGTGATATGCGAAAAGAATTAATGGAAAGAATAGTAAAAAAATCTAGCAATGAAAATGGTGAAGTTTGGTGCATATCCAAGCATTTGTTAGCCGCTTCAATGAGGTTAATGGAAGTAGGAACCAAAGCTTTATCCGCAGGGAATACAGAAGATGCATATAATTTATTTAATAAGTCTTATGAATTGTATTCTTTGTTTTGGGGCATAAATATGGACTTGATTGATTTAGACGGCGTAAAAAGAGCAGAACCAGATTTTTATCAAGGCGCAATAGCAGCTTGTCAAGTTAAAGGTGATTCAAAAGCAAAAAAAGCGAAAGAAGTTAAAGAAGATATGAAAAAATCTAAATCAACTGTTCATCGTTTGGGCGAATGGGTCAAAAATGCTGTTAATTGTTGCATAGAATAAAAATAGTCTTGATATAGAATGTTGAAAAATGATAAAATGAAAAAAGAGAGAATATTTTGACGAATATCTGTAAATCTTTTCTGATTATTTTATCTGCCTTTTATGGTGGTGCGTTATCGTTTAATGCTATGGCTGAACAGGCTCCAAATCCCAGGGCTGCATCAAATCCTGTTATAAATGTATCAACGGCTCGTTCGGCAGGCAATGAAGTTCAACGTGGAAGTTTTGTTGATTCCGAAGTCGAATCGGAAATCGTATCCAGAACCGCAACAAATCGACCAAGCGGTGTTGTTTCAAGGGCCGGGACCTTACCGGTAATTACTTCAAATACCGCATCTGCCAGGGGGGCGGGAACTGTTTCAAGATCTGCTGTTTCTTCTGGAACGGGAGGCAGAATAAATACTACAGCTGCAAGGTCTGCTGCTGTTACTGCGCCTTCTGTTGCAAGGTCAGCGGGAACGGTGGTAAGAACCGCTGCAACAGGAAGTTCCAATGTTATAAATGCTTCTCGTGCGGCAACTTCTCGTGCAACCGCTATTTTTACGGATACTTCTAAAATTGGTGGCGGTTATTCTGCTTGCAGGGAAGCGTATGCGACTTGCATGGATCAGTTTTGTGCAAATGCAAACGATACATATCGCAGGTGTTTTTGCAGCGATAGATTTATAGAGTTTCGTGATATGGAATCTGCTTTTGATGAAGCAAAAACATTGTTGGCGAAGTTTCAAGATAATAATTTAAACGCTGTTGGTATGTCTGCTGCGGAAGTTAATGCTATGTATACTGCGTCAGAAGGTGAACAGGCAATAAAAAACGATACAAGTGCCGCCGCAAGCATGTTGACCGAGATTGGTGATTTGTTGTCTGGAAAGAAAAAAACTACTTCTAATACAGTGTCTTTGGAAGAAATGATGAATAATCTTAATTTTGACTTTACTGTCGATATTGATGATATTTGGGGCGGTGGAAACGGTGGATTATTCGGTGAAAACAACAACGTTAATTTGGCAGATTTGGAAGGAAATTCGTTATTTACAGAAGCTGATAAGCAATGTTTACAATTAATTGCTGATTCTTGTGAAAGTGATGCGGTATTAACTATGGCAAAAAGTGCGTATAATATTCTTATTACGCAAGATTGTAATACTTATGAAAAGAGCATAAACGCCCAGAAAGAAGCGATTGAGCAAACCGTTAGAACCGCTGAAAAATATTTAAGGGAAGCAAGATTAGAAGAATATCGTTCGCATAATTCCGACGACGTTAATACATGCATTGCAAACGTCAGAACTGCTTTAACGGCAGATGTTGCATGTGGTGCGAATTATACGCGTTGCTTAGATTATTCTGGTGCTTATATAAACATAAATACTGGTGAACCTATTTATTCACCGCGATTATTCCAGTTGTCAGACATGATAATTTTAAATGGTGATGCTGATGTATTGGCGCAAAATTCAGAGTTTAATTCTTTCTTGGATTCAAAAAGAATATTTGCCGAATCTGCTTTAGACACTTGTCGTGATATATCAGATATCGTATGGGAAGAATTTAAAAGAACGGCTTTGATAGAAATAGCGCAAGCACAAGACGCAAAAATAGAAGAAATAAAATCTTCTTGTGTCAGCACGATGGCAGAGTGCTATGATACGCAATCTAATGCGTTAAAGAGTTTTGATAATACGACTGCACAGGCAGTGGGTGCGTTAAGTGCGTTGGCGGCTCGTGATATGTGCGCAGAAAAAGTTAGTGCTTGTGCTGCATTGTATGGGAATGGTAGTGACTGTAAATTTGACAATGACGGTAAATTAGTGGGAGAATCTAGATTTTGTGGTTTAGAGTCTTTATTAAATTATGTTAATTCTGTTGATACAATTAAAGTGGCCGAAGGATGCGAAACTGGGATATCTAATTTCTTGACGCAACTGTGCACACCAAGTTCCGTGGAAGGTGGTGAATATCCATGGGGTTGTCGCACTATGAGTATTGGAAACAGCACTGACGGCATAGATGATAATATTACTAATACGATATGGGCGCAGGTAAACGCCAGAAAGACAATATATTGTGGTGATTCAAATGGTGGCCTGACTAATTTAGATCCAATGATAGAATCAAGCATAAGTAGATTGGTTGAATCTATACGAACAGATTTATCAATAATGTTTGATGAAAAATGTGAAGAAAATGATGGTATTTGGTATAGCACACAAGAAGGTCAGCTTGAAGCGTCTATTATGAATGCAACAAGGGAAGAAAGTTTTTATCAAAATGTTTTTGCAGGCTCGTCTGGCAGCACGTATTCAAAAAATAGCGAAAATTACGGTATATGTGTTCAAAACAGTGTAAAGCATAATTGTGATTTATGGAATGAAGCAATGGGTTCGACAGATTATACAACGTTTGATGCTGTTAATAATACATGTGTATTTTCAGACGCTTGGTATGAACAGCATTGTGAATACGTAGATGGTATATGGATTGACGGTAAATGTTATAGATAAGAGTTAAAAATATGAAAAAACAAAAGTTAATTTTATTATCGTCTGTTTGTTTAGGAACGTTTTTACTTACTTCCTCATTAAAAGCAAAAACATATACGGATTTATGTTTGGATGTTTGCGATTTAACAGAGGAGTTTGTTGCCACTTCCTCAACTGGCACTTATACTGATGCTTGTAGTTCTTGCATGCTTTCAAAGGCACAATTTGTAAGTAAAATATGGGGATTAGAAAATGCGACAATATCTGATTATCAATGTTATGAATTCAATTTACCTGAAACAGCGTGCATAGGTAATGGGCTTTGTTCTCAGGATGGTAATCAGGGTGTTGGTGTGAGCAAAGGAAAAAGAGATCAACATGCAGTTTTGTTATTGGTTGCACACGAAATTGCTGATCATGGTGCAAAATTTTGTGCAACACAGGTTCAAGCAATTCGTAATTCTTTAGTGGATAGACCTTGGCTTAGATATCATTTACCAAATAATGATACAAGGGTTTGTTTTTGGGTTTGTAGTGATGGATATGGCGGTGAAGGTTGTTCCGTAGAAAATGCACAATTAGTGGATAATACCATACTTTCCCAATCTGCTTTTTCTGATTTAAAATTATCTGTTGATGATTCAACAAATGTTATGAAAGTAGACTTTAATAAGTTTCCTGAAGTTGAAAATGATGTATTCTTTTTTACAAATCCCGGAAAATATAAATGCAATGCATATAAAACAGAACATAATGCTTTTTTTGGTGTAGTTAGTTTTACTTCTGATGGGCACGGTGTTATTACAAAACCGATGGTAGCACGTGTTGGTTATCATACTGGGGCTGAAAGAGAGGCTGATATACATGTTGCTACTATTTTTGATAGTTTAGACGGCGTTTTGTGTTTATCTGGTTATCATCCTGAGGGCGATAAATGTGTGCTGAACGATGGAATAGCAAATCAGAATCAAAATAATAATCAAAATGGAACAATTCTTCCTTGTAAAGGTTGGGAAGGGTTGCCCAATTCTGCAAGTTATGTAAAATATTATACAAAGGGAATGAATTGCTATCAATATCGTTGCAAAGACGAAGCACAAGGTTTCTCTTCTAATACTAATCTAACCTGCGTTGCTTGTAACGATTCTGTTCAAAAAGGCGTTAATTCTGATGGTGTTTGTATAACTTGTGAAGGAACACAGATATTCGATAAAGAAACAAAACAATGTCGTATGTCAGTAGAGGTAACCAAACAAGAATTAGCATATGGTAAAACCGGTAGCCCCGCATTAAATGTGTCAGATCAGTGTTGGACAAAATTGGAAAGATCTGAATATGTAAGATGCGTGAACGGGCTAAGAGTAACAGCAACTCCTATTAAAGAGTATACTGCAGAAAGCTATATAAGCGTGGATAAAACGATACCTATTGTAAGTGGTGCTGTATCTAAACTAAGTCAATAAAAAACTCACTTAATGTGAGTTTTTTTATCCTATTCCGTCCCGTTCAAGCTTTTTAACATCTTCATTACCATCTTGCGTTGCTCGTCATTCGGTAATTTCCAGTATAAGTTTATTAATTGCAAAGATTCATTCTTACCCAAGGGATCTTCTGGTGTCTGCTCGGATACGCGGGTGGAACGATTATAACGCGTCTCTTCCGGTATGTTACCGGGTAACCCAGAAAAGAAAAATGATACTGGCGTCTGTAATGCTTGACTTAAATCAAATAACCTGGACGCGGAAATCCTGTTCCCTGCAGTCTCGTATTTCTGTATCTGCTGAAACGTAACACCGCATATCTTCGCAAGGTCTTTCTGTGATAACCCCATCATTATTCTACGAAGCTGAACCCTTTGACCAATATGCTCGTCTACCGATGATGCTATATATGCTTTCCCAGACATATTCACCTTCTCTTTTTATTCAATTTTAAGAAATACTTCCTAATCTTTATACCTTATTTATACAATCTTTCTTTTTCTTTTGCAATCAAAAAACAGTTATGATATTTTATTCTACGAATTATTCATAAAGGATGTTGACTATGAAAAAACCTTTGGTTCTTTGTATTCTTGATGGCGTCGGTATATCAAATGATAAAAATCATAACGCAGTCGCTTTGGCAAATATGCCTTTCTTCAATTCTTTGTTGCAAAAATATCCCCATTCACAGCTTGATGCCAGCGGCCCCGCCGTCGGACTGCCAGAAAAAACTATGGGTAATTCAGAAGTCGGACATATAACAATCGGTTCAGGACGCGTCGTCAATCAGTTCTTGCGCAGATTTCAACTGGAAAACTGGAATGAAAACCCTGCTTTGCAAGATTTTATAAATACCGTAAAAAATCATAATGGTATAGTTCACGTCGCCGGATTGATGTCTGATGGACGCGTCCATTCTGACGTAAATGATATTATACTTATTGTTTCCAAGATTTTAAGCGCAGGCTTAAAGGTTTGTATCCATTTTATTGCCGATGGTCGCGATACTTTGGCTAAATCAGCGGAAAAGTATATAAATCTAATTCAAGATAAATTAAAACCTTTTTTACAATCTGGACAGGCTTTTTTCGGAACTTTGTCTGGGCGTTATTATTCTATGGACAGAAATCAGAATCTTGATAGAACCCAACTTGCTTTTAATGCCATAGCCAAAGCAACATCCCAGTATAACGCAGATAATATAAACCAAGCATTACAACAGGCTTATAATCGCGGCGAATCTGACGAATTTATTAAACCAATCGTCATTAATGGATGCCCTAAAATTACAGATAAAGACGGTTTCTTGTTCGGAAATTATCGCAGCGACCGTGCAAGACAGATTGTTAGAGCTATATTAAAAACAGGTGCTTGTATGCTTTGCTTTTCACAATATGGCGAAGGCTTAAACGAATATTGCCCTGCTCTGTTACCCGATATGGAAATAAAAAACACCCTTGGTGACGTATTAGAAAAAAATGGTTTGAGTCAACTTCGTATAGCAGAAACAGAAAAATATAATCATGTAACATATTTCTTTGACGCAGAAAGAAATGTTGATTTTAAAAGTGAGGAAAAAAAGCTGATTCCGTCACCAGATGTGCCAACTTTTGATTTAAAACCTGAAATGTCCGCAGTTGAAATAACAGACGCTTTGTTGCCGGTTTTATCACAGTTTGACGTCGTAATTTTGAATTATGCCAATGGTGATATGGTGGGGCATACAGGTAAAGAACCTGCGGCTATTAAAGCTATGGAAACTTTGGATGCTCAATTAAGTCGTTTGGTCCCGGCGGTTCTTGCCTTGAACGGCAGCTTGTTAATTACTGCCGACCATGGTAATGCGGAAAAAATGTGGGACGAACAAAATAATACGCCATGGACCGCACATACAACAAATCCGGTCAATTTGATATATGTATCAAACAATAATACTGTATCTTTAAAAAATGGGGGATTGGCTGATATAGCTCCGACTATGTTATATTTACTGGGAATAGAAAAACCAGCTGATATGACAGGACATAATCTTATTGAAAAATAAATAGCGGTTTATTAATACCGCTATTTTTTTCTTCTTTCTTTGAAAAAATCTTTCAGTAATTTACAAGATTCTTCCGCGTATTCTTCGTCGTGAATTGCTTCCGGTTTCCATAAATGCCTATCGGTTTGATAAACTTTGGCGTTACTAAGTATACCACCGCCCTTTTCGTCTGAGGCCGCAAAATATATTCTTTTAATTCTTGCAAAAGAAAGCGCAACAGCACACATCGCACAAGGTTCAAGACTGACGTAGATGTCGCAACCATCAAGAAACTTGGCGTTTAGTTTTTTACAAGCTTTTGTAATTGCAATTATTTCAGCGTGAAGTAATGGATTTTTCTTTTTTTGAACTTGGTTTTCTGCTTTTGCTATTATTTTACCGTCTTTTACTATGACAGCACCAATAGGCACGTCTTCGTGATTTTTTGCTTTTTTTGCTAAAATAATTGCTTGCTTCATAAATGACATGTTATACACTTTATACTATGAATTCTAAATTGCAAATCATTTCAGGAAGATTTCGGGGAAGAAAACTTAACTTACCAACTGATGCCAGACCTACGCAAAATAAAGCTAGGCAGGCTTTGTTTAATATGCTGTATGACGTATTACCAGATATTACAAATAAAAAGTTGCTTATTTGGGACGCTTTCGCAGGAAGCGGTGCTTTTGGCTTAGAATGTATTTCAAGATTTGATAACGTAAATGTTTTATTTACGGATATTGCAGATTCTTCCTTGAATACAGTAAAGAAAAACGTGGCTATGTTAGGACTGAAAGACCAGGCAAAAATACAAAAAGCTGATGCTTTGCAAAAGATTCCTGATCTGGCGCCAATCGCGGATATTATATTCATAGACCCACCTTATAACCAAAGCAATTTAGGTGCAGATTTTGTTTGTCAGGCGTCTATATTGATGAAAAAAGGTTCTTTGCTGATATGGGAACAAGAAAAAGATAACTTTACATCACCTGAAAAAATCGATGAATTTAAGCTGCTGAAAGATAAAAGTTATGGCAGAGCTAGATTTTTGATACTGGTGAAATCATAATGATAATAAAAAGCTTGATTTTTCGATATTTTTAGTAAATAATATTGCCCGCACGGCACCCTTGGAGGTCGTGTAATAATTTAAAGTTTTTAAAAAGGATAAAAAATGGCTATTAAAATAAAAGCAGATATTCGCAACGTTGCTGGCAAGGGGGCCGCTCGTAGCATTCGTAATAACAAAAACATCCCTGCTGTTATCTATGGCGAAAAGAAAGCTCCTGTTGCTATTGAATTAAACGGGCGCGATTTTGAAATGTTGATTCAGCAACCAAGTTTAAGAACTAAATTGTTCCAAATAGAAACAGTAAACGGTTCCGAAGACGCCATGTTGATGGATATTCAATATCATCCAGTAAAAGATAACGTAATTCACGTAGATTTTAAACGTATTAACGTTAAAAATCCTGTTAACGTCGTCGTTCCTGTCGAAGTTATCAATGAAGATGTTTCAAAAGGCATAAAATTAGGTGGCGTATTAAACTTTGCTGTTCGTAAAGTTGCTTTGCGCGGTTTAGTTGACGTTATACCAGAAAAAATAGTTATTGATTTAACAGATTTAAATATCGGTGATACGGTTCACGGTTCTGACTTAAAATTACCAGAAGGTGTTGAATTGGGATTGCATCAGGCTGAATTAGCTTTCGCAACAATCGGCGGTAAAATGCCGGATGAAGCAGAAAAGCCAAAACCAGATGCGGCAACTGCTGCACCAGCTGCAAATGCTGAAAATGCAACTGAAAGCAAATAGTTTGTTCAAAATTATTAAAAACCGCTTGTTTATAAAGCGGTTTTTTTATACATTTTTTTTATTCCTATGGCCTTGAAACAATTTAAATGTTAACTATATGCTAACTATGAAAAGTTTTAAGGAGTAAAAAATGGGAAAAGTATTAGGTATCGATTTGGGAACGACTAATTCCGCTATGGCTTTCATGGACGGGTCCGACCCAAAAATTATAGAAAATTCAGAAGGTCAAAGAACAACGCCTTCGGTGGTTGCTTTAACGTCAAACGGTGAACAGCTGGTTGGCATTACTGCTAAGAACCAGGCAGTAACAAATCCTGAAAATACGATTTATGAAATTAAACGTTTGATGGGTTTGCGCTTTGATAGCCCGGCGGTTAAAGAAATTGCTGCGCGCGTTCCGTATAAAGTTGTTGCCGGTGATAACGGTGATGCTTGGGTTGAAATGGAAGGTAAAAAGTATGCACCTTCTCAGATTTCTGCGATGATTCTTGCAAAATTAAAGAAAGATGCAGAAGCTTATTTGGGTGAAAAAATTACGGATGCTGTAATCACAGTTCCTGCTTATTTTAACGATTCTCAACGTCAGGCAACTAAAGACGCTGGTCGTATCGCTGGTTTAAACGTTTTGCGTATCGTTAACGAACCTACTGCCGCAGCTTTGGCTTATGGTTTGGATAAAAATAAAAACGGGACAATCGCTGTATATGACTTAGGTGGTGGAACGTTCGATGTTTCCATATTGGAAATAGTTGACGGCGTGTTCGAAGTAAAATCTACGAACGGAGATACTGCTTTGGGTGGTTCTGACTTTGATGCACGTATATTAGCTTACTTGATTTCAGAGTTTAAATCACAAACCGGTATAGATTTGTCTAACGATAAATTGGCTTTGCAAAGGTTGAAAGAAGCTGCTGAAAAAGCTAAAATTGAATTGTCTTCAAAGACAAGCACAGAAATTAATTTGCCTTTCTTAACTGCAGACGCCACAGGTCCAAAACACTTTAATACAACTTTGACAAGAGCTAAATTAGAGTCGTTAGTAGACGATTTGATTCAAAAGACAATAGAACCTTGCAAGAAAGCTTTAAAAGATGCCGGCTTGGATAAAAGTCAGATTAACGAAGTTATATTGGTAGGTGGTCAAACTCGTATGCCGAAAGTAGTTGAAACCGTTAAAGAGTTCTTTGGTCGTGAACCTCATAAAGGCGTTAATCCTGATGAAGTAGTTGCTTTGGGTGCTGCAATTCAAGGCGGTGTATTAAAAGGCGACGTAAAAGACGTTCTGCTTTTGGATGTTACACCTTTGTCTTTGGGTATAGAAACGTTGGGCGGTGTGTTTACTCGCTTAATTGATAGAAATACCACTATACCTACAAAGAAATCACAGATATTCAGCACCGCAGAAGATAATCAATCGGCTGTGACAATTCGCGTGTTCCAAGGTGAACGTGATATGGCAGCAGATAATAAACTGCTGGGTCAGTTTAATTTGGAAGGTATTGCACCTGCCCCACGTGGTATGCCACAAATTGAAGTGTCTTTTGATATTGATGCTAATGGTATCGTGCACGTGTCTGCAAAGGATAAAGGCACGGGAAAAGAGCAAGCTATATCCATTAAATCAGACGGTGGGTTAAGCGAAGAAGAAATTCAAAAGATGGTTGACGAAGCTGCTGCAAACGCCGAAGCAGACAAGAAAAAACGTGAATTAGCAGAAGCTAAAAACACTGCAGAAGCCGCTGTGTTGTCAATAGAAAAATCTTTGAAAGAACATGGCGATAAAATCAGCGAAGATGAAAGAAAAGCTATTGAAGAAGCGAAAAAAGAACTTGCTGATGAATTAGCCAAATCTGATGCAACTGCGGAAAGCTTGAAAGCGAAAACAGATGCTTTAACTGAAAAAGCTATGAAGCTTGGTGAAGCTGTTTATAAAGCTTCTCAGGAAGCCGCAAAAGCCGAACAAGGTGAAAACAAATCTTCTGAGTCCGGTGAAGCAAAAGATGCAGATTTTTCTGAAAAGAAATAACCTGAATGTAATAAAAAAAGCGTCCAATTGGGCGCTTTTTTTATTTTAGTTTTCCAAGATATATATTCATGTCTGTCGCGACTTTAAGTAAAGGATCATCTGGTGAAACGTATGCGTCAGAAGTCATAACATCTGGAATGTTTGGATCGGATACTATATTGCCAGATTCAAAAAACTCTTTTAAAGTTACGGTTTTACATTCACAATCTTGAATTGCCGTCATAACATAAGTTTCGTTATTTTCTATTGCGTGCAATGCACAATTTGCCATTTGCGTTGCAAGTATTCTGTCTGTGGCAGTGGTATCGCCTACTCTTTGCGTATGTTCAGGGAAAGCTGTCCTGTTAGTAATGCCTGACGCAGTTAGTTTTCTTGAAATTATATCTGCCGGCTTTCCAGAATGTCCCCTAATTGATACACCTTCGGATACAAGTATTATGCCATAGTCCAGCGGTGATGTCTTGATGTGTTTTACCAAGTCATTTATATCAAACTTAATTTCAGGAATAATAATTGCGCGTGCACCAATTGCTATACCGGCATTTAAGGCCAATTGACCGCAATCCCGTCCCATAGTTTGCACGACAAACCATCTGTGATGACTTCTGGCAGTTAACATTAATTGATCACAAAAGCTTGTCAGCTGTTGAACTGCTGTATTAAACCCTATTGTCCTGTCCGTTAATGGTATGTCCATATCTATCGTTTTTGGAATACAAACAAGACAAATATTTGAATATATATCGCGATTACACCATGCCAAAGACAGACTGCCGTTTCCACCAATTAATACCAATGCATCTAATTTAAGAGCTTGAATAGATTCTTTAAGTCTTTTGTTGAAAGATGCAATCTTGCCTTTTTCCGCAGCAGTTTCAAAATTCATAGCGTCCGCACGCCCGTTATGTAAAAAACTGCCGGCAAGCCTAGCTTGCTCTATTGGAAAAGTATCATAATTAAAGCTAATTACATTTGGTGGATTGGAACATAAGCCGTCTGTACCATCTTCTATGCCGATAACTTTCCACCCACGTTGTAATGCACCAGTAACTACGCGATGTATTACTGTGTTTAAACCCGAACAATCGCCACCTGTCGTCATAATTGCAATTTTTTTCATTTCTTCCTCTTATTTGTTATAAAATTATAACACAATTAAGTTGACAAAGAAATAATATTTGCAATAATTTGTCCAAGAAACACTAGGAGATTTATACCATGGCACAAAATAATATGGGAAAAACTAAGCGTTCTACTGATGATTTAATAAATGATGCAATAGCACAACAAAATAATTGGATGGAACAAAGAAGAACTTTTGCAAGAAAATTTCTTAAAACTTTAAATATATTTGCTAGGCCGGCACAAAAGTCTGATTCAGATTCAACCAACCAAACAGAAAATAATGAAAAAGTAAAGACAGGATTGTCAGCTTATTGGTTCCCTATTTTGTGTGCTTTGTTAGTTATTTTTATTGCAATATGGGTCGCTTTTATTAAATCTTCAACACCGCAACAAGTTGTTATAAAAGACGAACCTGTTGTTCAAGAAATCGTGGAAAAAAACGTAGAATCAGAATTGCCTACTTTTGATATTGTTCGTATTGAACAAGATGGAACCTTGGTTATAGCAGGAAGGTGGTTGGCTCATCAAAATATATCAATATTGATTAATGATAAAATATACGCAACGGAAAGAACTGATTCTAATGGTGAATTCGTTTATGCACCGACCCGAGTGTTTGAACCGGGTAATTATACTATTTCTTTGTTGGGAACAGAACCAGATGTAAAATCAGAAGAAAACGTTTTTGTATATATATCCGAACATGGTTATAAAAACTCTGTTTCTTTATTGATTACAAACGATGGCAGCACTTTATTACAATCACCTACTATGTTGGTAGATGGTGACTTGTCTGTTTCAAAAATAGATTACTTAGACACAGGAAGAATCGTTGTTACCGGTGACGCATTGCCGCGTTTGCGAGTGTCTTTGGCATTAAACGATAAGTATCTTGGTTTTGCAAGAGTGTCTGATCATAAGCATTTCGGGCTTGGTGCCGATGTAGGTCAGTTAAAGTCTGGTGATACTTATACTTTAACAATACGTTTGCATGATGCAGACGGCAGAACAATTGCACAAGTTGGTCATACTTTTGTTATGCCTGAAATGACCGGTGACGATAATACTTATTATACTGTTCGTAAAGGTGATTGTTTGTGGATTATTGCACGTAATTTTTTACGTCGTGGCGTTTTATTTAGTATAATTGCAGAACGTAATAATATAGAAAATCCTGATTTAATATTTCCCAAGCAATTATTACAAATACCAACCAAGATAGAAGATTAAAAAAGACCGTCTGATATCAGACGGTTTTATTTTTTTGGTGCGGGCGAAGGGAATCGAACCCTCGTCTTCAGCTTGGGAAGCTGACGTGCTGCCATTATACCACGCCCGCTTTTTAGTTAGCTGGATTTTATAACTATGTATATAAAAAGTCCAGTGAAAATTATATTTGTTTTTTCTGTTTGATTTTTAGTTTTTTCAGTCCTACATTATAAATTGCCTATTAATAATTATAAGGAGAAAATTATGGCAAATGAAAATCTTAATCCGTTACTGGCCGCCCAACAACGCGTAAAAGTTGCTTGCGATAAGTTAGGCTTGCCTGCGGATGTATACGAAATTCTTAAAAATCCACAAAGAACGCTGGAAGTTTCTATACCAGTAAAAATGGATGACGGATCGATAAAAGTATTTACAGGTTATCGCGCTCAACATAATACTGCGGTCGGCCCTTCAAAAGGCGGTGTGCGCTTTCACCCCGCAGTTACAAAAGATGAAGTATCTGCTTTATCTATTTGGATGACTTTTAAGTGTGCCGTTACCGGTATACCTTATGGTGGCGGTAAAGGCGGTATCATCGTCGACCCAAAGACATTATCCGAAGCAGAATTAGAACGTCTGTGCCGCGGTTATGTAGATGCAATATACCCTATTCTTGGTGAAAAGAAAGACGTTCCTGCACCTGACGTTAACACAAACGGTCAAATAATGTCTTGGATGATAGATGAATATATAAAGCTATCCGGCGAAGCTTCTTTCGGAACGTTTACCGGTAAACCCGTTGAATTAGCCGGTTCAAAAGGACGCACAAAAGCAACCGGTCTTGGTATATCTATCATAATTGCCGAAGCTTTGAAAAAGCAAGGTAAGGATATAAAGAATGCTAAGATTGCTATACAAGGCTTTGGTAACGTAGGAAGCTGGACAGCAAAATGCAGCAGTGAAATGGGTGCAAAAATTATCGCTGTTGCTGAATGGAACACTATTTTATTTAATGATAATGGCTTAGATATAGATGCTTTACTGCAGTTTAAAGCAGATAACAAAGGCTCTATTAAGGGGTTTGCCGGTGCAAAAGAAATATCAGCAGACGAATTTTGGGCTTTAGACGTTGATGTTTTATCACCTTGTGCGATGGAAAATACCATAAATAAGGATACGGCACCTTTAATTAAAACAAAGTTAGTAGTAGAAGGTGCAAATGGCCCTACTACACTGGAAGGTGAAAAGATATTAGAGCAAGCAGGCGTAACCGTCGTTCCCGATATCTTAGCAAACGCCGGTGGTGTAACTGTGTCTTATTTCGAGTGGGTGCAAAACCGCTATGGCTATTATTGGGAAGAAGCCGAAGTTGAACAGAAAGAAGAAGTCGCGATGAAAAACGCTTTTGATGCAATATATAAAATAAAAGAAGAATATAATGTATCTATGCGTGAAGCGGCTTATATGCACTCGATTAAAAAAATATCAGCAGCTATGAAGTTACGCGGTTGGTATTAATAAAAAAGCCCCAAATAAATGGGGCTTTTTTTATTAACTGAAATTATTTATCTGCACAATTCTATGGCATAAGTTTCTGGATTATTAGCTATGTCTTCAGCTGTTCCGCAGAACAAACGAAAAAAGCAAGTGTTTTCAGGGTCAATTGAAGACATTACTATTTCCGGTATTATATTTAATAAACAATAACCTTCTTCCACATAAGTAGCTGGTTCTGTGACGGATAAAAACTTAGTTGATTTTTGTTTCTTTGCAATTTCTAGTAGTTCCGGTGTTTCTTGTATTTTCAATATATAATCACCTTGGTCCCCAAGAGCACTGATTAATAAATTATCATTACCACTAAGAGAATCTTCAACAGCCGCGAAATCTTCTGGTGTTGGCTTTTGCGCAGAATCGCAAGCGGATAAAGTCGTTAAACCAAGCAGTGTCATAGCTATTAATTTTGCTTTCATTGTTTTCTCCTTTTGTTGCTGACAACATTATAGCATAGGTCTTTTGAAATATACAAATAATTATTTGACTTTTGGCTTTTTTTGAAACATAATAATTAAGCAAATCCCAAAGATTGCCATTATTATATAACCAGAACGCGGTATGCGTTTGGAACATCATCCGGCGAGTTTTCGCTCTTGATGGCGGTTCTTTTTATGTGACATTCTTTGGATAAACGAATTTAAACAAGGAGCAATTATTATGGCAACAGTTATTAGATTGGCACGTTACGGTGCAAAAAAACGTCCTTATTATCATGTAGTAGTTACAGATTCTCGTAACGCTCGTAATTCTGGTAATATATTGGGCGTTGTCGGTAAATATGACCCAATGCAACCAAAAGACAGTGAAAAGCGCGTTGTGTTGAATATAGATGAAATCAAAGCTTGGATGGCAAAAGGTGCAAAACCGTCAGACCGTGTATATAAGTTCTTGGTTAATGCCGGTTTGGTCGAAAAAAAGCCTATCCCAGTTCAAACTAAGAAACATTTACAATCTGAAAAAACTTTGATGAAAATCAAAGATAAACAAGAAAAATTGGCTAAAATAGCGGAAGAAAAAGCTGCTGCAGAAGCCGCAGCAAAAGCAGCCGCAGAAGCCCCAGCTGAAGAAGCCTCTGCGGAAGCACCAGCTGAAGCGGTAAAAGAAGAAACTGTATCCGAATAATTTGCTTTGGTTTTGCCCAGATTTTTTCTGGGCAAAATCTTCTGATATACTAAAATAAATGGCAGATACAAATAGAATCTTGGTAGGAAAAATAGTCGCACCGCAAGGACTGCAAGGTGAAGTTCGTGTTCAGACTTATACCCAGACCCCACAAGACTTAAAAAAATTGCCGGTGTTTTCAGATAAATTCAAATCAGAAGATTTCTTGTTCGTTCGGTTGTTGAACCCTGTTTCTAGCGTGGCAATAGCTAAAATTAAGGGGTTTGATGATAGAAACGCTGCAGAATCTTTGCGAGGAACCGAGGTTTTTATAAACCGTAGCGATTTACCAGACTTACAAGAAGGTGAATATTATCAAGCAGATTTAATCGGTATGAAGGTCGTTTTTAAAGATAAAGTTGTAGGCAAAGTTATAACAATTCATAACTTTGGTGCGGGGGATATCTTGGAATTAGATAACGGAGACATGATTGCTTTTAATAGTGTTGAAGTTGATTTAGATAGTAAAACTATTTATAAAAGGATGTAATTATGTCAGAAAACAAAACAAATATGCGGGTATATTTCAAAATAAAGATTTTTGAAAAACCAGATTCTTTGGTCATAGCAAATTGTAACGTTTTTGAAAACTTTGAACAAAACTGCCCCGTATTAAAAACGCTAAATCTTGTTAAAATAATACCGTTACTGAAACAGGAATATATAATAGATGATGATCCAAGTTGTGCAAGACGCGTTAGAATCAACGGTATAAAAAATACAGAAATGAACTTTTATGTTTCAGAAATAGTTCGTGATATTTGTAAACATTGTAAATATAATGCTAAATCAAGATAAAACAAATGCACTTTAATATATTGACCGTTTTCCCTGAAATGTTTCCTGGCACTTTATCTGGCGGTGTTGTTGGTCGTGCTTTGGTAAATGGGATTTGGTCGTATAAGACTATCAATATTCGTGATTTTGCTATCAATAATTACGGCAGCGTAGATGACGAGCAATTCGGTGGCGGTGCAGGTATGGTTATGCGTCCAGACGTTCTGGGACAAGCGTTGGATTCTATTAAAGACAAAGGTAAGATTATTTATTTTTCACCACGTGGTGCTTTGTTAAATCAAAAGCTTGTGCATAAGTTCGTAAATGACGAAGAAAAGATTTTTACTCTGCTTTGCGGAAGGTATGAAGGTATAGACCAAAGAGTAATAGATGAATATGGTATAACCGAAGTATCTATTGGTGATTACGTTTTATCTGGTGGCGAGCTTGCAGCGCAAGTTTTTATTGACAGTTCGGTCAGACTGTTAGATAATGTGCTGGGTGGTGGAGCTGAATCTACTGCCAATGAAAGTTTCGAAATCGGGGGGTTAGAATGGCCGTTATATACTCGCCCGTCAGTATGGCGTGGACATAAAGTCCCAGAAGTCCTGCTGTCCGGTCATCACGGCAATATAGAAAGATGGCGGAAACAACAATCGGACGAAATTACAAAAGAACGTCGTCCGGACTTAATAAAGGAAAAGTAAAATGAGCATTATTAAAAAAATAGAACAAGCACACATCGCAAAATTGAAAGGCGATAAAAAAATCCCTGCTTTCAAAGCTGGTGATACGGTAAAAGTTCACGTAAAAATTAAAGATGGTGACAAATACCGTATTCAAGTGTTTGAAGGTGTCGTGATTGCTCGCGATGGTGGTGAAGGAAATAATGCGTCCTTTACAGTGCGTCGTGAATCTTATGGCGTAGGTGTAGAACGTAAGTTCCCATTGTATAGCCCTGCAATTGAAAAAATTGAAAAGGTTCGCGTTGGTAAGGTTCGTCGCGCTAAATTATTCTTTTTACGTGGTTTGTCAGGCAAAAAAGCAAGAATCGTTGAAGATTTGTCTGGCACCGCTGCTGAAAAAGAAGCAGATAAAGAATAACTGTCTTTTATCTTATAATAAAGAATCCTGCTTTTGCGGGATTCTTTTTTTATAAATTGACTTTAAGCTTGACGAATTGTATCATTAAAAACATGAAAAAACTAATGCCATTTTTATTAGGAATAATATTTATAAGTTGCGCGTTTAATTCTTATGCTTATATAAATCGATCAAATGCGGTGGTAAGTGTAATGAATAAGGCTGCAGGGAAAGTTCAAACGTTGACTATACCTGTGGGACAAGAAACTACTTTTGAAAAGCTGTCTTTATTAGTCAGAGATTGTAAGCAAACAGATCCATTTGAAGCGGAAGATTTTTTTGCTTTTATAGAGATTTCTAAATATTCAGAAGGTAAAATATTCAGTGGCTGGATGAGTCATAACGAACCTGGTAAAAACCCTTTACAAAATGCAGATTACGACGTCTGGTTGGTAAAATGTGAATAAAAGGAATAATTATGCACTTCGTTAAGAAATACTTAAAGTTTATTATAGGTATCGCAGTTTTAATTTTTGCAATTATCGTATTTTTCTTGGCTCAGCGCAGCTCTAATTTAGAATCAGAAATACTAAGAAATTGGCCTTCGGCTTCGTTAGAGCGCAGACAAGCAGCTGTTAAGATTTTAACGGCTTCAGATGAAAATACAGACTTATTGGTTCAATGTGTAGATAAAATAGCAAGCTTGCCAGAATCTTCTGAAATGGCTGTTAAAGACGCTGTTTCTTTATGCTATACCGGCTTGTTGTTGAAAGAAAATGTATAATAAGTATTTGATTATTTATGCGCTTTTTCTTGTCGTGGCGTGTTCTGCTGATAATTATATAGGCTATCAATATCTTGGCGCAGAATATAAAACCAGCCCACTGGGCGAAGAAAAATCACCTGATGCAGATCCCCTTATACGATTTGATGCTTTTGATTGCACAACTTTTGTAGAGACTTCTTTGGCAGACGGAGATATTGAACAGCTTAATAATATCAGATATAAAGACGGAGAAATAGATTTTTTATCTCGGAACCATTTCATAGAATCAGATTGGTTAATTAATAATTCTGATATGGTTAAAAATGTAAGCTCTTTATACGGTCCGACAAAAATTAGAAGCGTTACGATAGATAAGCAAAACTGGTTAAAAGTAGTTCATAATATAGACGCTGATTTCAAAACCGAAAAAGTTAACTTAGAATATATACCTTATGAAGATATAAAAATAATAGACACAGATAAACCTTTGATCGTTTTATTTATTGTTGGTAATTCAGAAAAATATGATAAACTGGGAACTGACGTGGCTGTTGTTCATATGGGATTTTTATTACCTGACGGACGTTTAAGACACGCTTCGTCGCAGTTCGGGAAAGTAATGGATACAGATTTTTATGAATATATAAAGAACAAAAAAGGTCTTGGAATAACATTGGTGGAAATAAAATGAGTGAAGAAAATATAATTCGTTTAGATATGGGAAAATTAGACGCTCTTGAAAAAAGCTGCGAAAAACCTGTTGTGTGTTTGGGTATAGAGTCTTCTTGTGACGAAACCAGCGCCGCAATCGTAGATTCAAATAGAAATATTTTATCGCACATAATATATTCGCAAATACCAGAACATAAAAAATATGGCGGAGTTGTTCCAGAATTGGCTGCTAGGGCTCATATAATAGCGATAGACGAAGTTATAAAACAAACGCTTGAAAAAGCGAAAATGACTATGGACGATATAGATGTTATAGCTGCAACTGCGGGTCCTGGTTTGATTGGAGGGGTATTGGTTGGATGGATGACAGCTGTTGGAATTGCACAATCTACTGGCAAACCATTAGTTGCGGTAAATCACTTGGAAGGTCATGCTTTGGTTCCAAGGTTACATTCGGCTTCTGCTAGTGGTAAAGATGAAAAAGTAAATGTAGAGTTCCCATATTTATTGATGCTAGCGTCTGGTGGACATTGTCAGATTTTATTGGTTCGCGGCGTAAGTCAATATGAAATGATAGGTCAAACTTTGGACGACAGCGCTGGTGAAGCTTTTGATAAAGTAGCAAAAATGTTAGGCCTTGGCTATCCTGGTGGACCAATAGTTGATAAGCGTGCTGCACAAGGAAATCCGAAAGCTTTTGCTTTTCCACGGCCTTTGTGCGACAAACCAGGGTGCGATTTTTCTTTCAGTGGCATAAAAACCGCGGCAAGAACTTTTTTGGACAAGCAAAACGCACCCTATTCCGATGAATATATAAACGATTTTTGCGCGTCTTTTCAGGCGGCTGTTGTAGATTGTATAATAAATCGATTAAACCATGCTTTTTCTGATGAAAGAGTTATTAAAGCTTCACCTAAGACTTTGGTTGTTGCTGGTGGCGTCGCTAAAAACTCTGCAATACGAAGCGCTATGGAAGATTTAGCAAATAAAAAAGGTATAGTATTTGCTGCACCACCGATGAATTTATGCACAGATAATGGGGCTATGATAGCCTGGGCAGGCCTAGAAAACTATAAGCTTGGTAAGGTTGTTAAAGAACCTGTTGCACCGCGTCCCAGATGGCCGCTGACGGAATTGTAATTGAAAGATTAAAAGCTTTTTGCTATAATTCAGCTATGCAAAACAAATTAAAATATTATGACGAAGCCACAAAAAAACTTATGTTGCAAGCGACAGACTATGAAGTCCCACAACTAGGTAAGTTTTCTTTGGAAGAAATGGTGTTCTTGTTAAGAGAATCTTTCAAATATAAGCTTACTTATAAAAAGGTTTTCGGCGAACTGATAGAAAGAAACTGCGACCCTGCAACTGGATTTTGCTTAGTAAGTAGTTATTATATCTATGAAAAAACAGGTGAAGATAAAATCTGGACCTTGAAAAAATCTGCTTTGCATTGGTGGTTACAACATAATCAATATAGCGGTCCGTTTGATATAACGTATACTCAGTTCAAAGACCCCTACCCTTATTATATTGGTGTTCCAGAAACCAAAATATACACAGATGAAGACTTTAAAAAGATTCTTCAAGAAAAAGCTTATATACTTGGAAAACAGGCGGGACTAGAATAATGTTAGAAAAACCACAACCTTTTGTTCAACCTAATAATATATTCAGCGTATCTGACGCTTCCGCTTTACTTAAAACAGTTGTAGAAACGGCATTCCCAAGAATAAAAATCCGCGGTGAATTATCACAAATTACACGTGCTACTTCCGGTCATATATATATGACGATAAAAGATGCTAATGCCGCAATATCTGTTATTATATGGCGTGGAACACCCGTTCCCTTTAAACTTGAAGATGGCTTGGAAGTAATAATAACAGGAAAATTCACTACGTATCCTGCACGTAGTAATTATCAAGTCATAGTATCAGAAATTGAAATGGCTGGCGTGGGGGCTATTTTAAAAATGCTGGAAGAACGCAAACAAAAACTTGCAAAAGAAGGTTTGTTTGACGCTTCAAGGAAAAAGCCCTTGCCGAAACTTCCGCAAAGAATTGGCGTGGTCACAAGCCCTACGGGGGCGGCTTTTCAAGATATTCAAAACAGACTTCGTGAAAGGTTTCCAGTCCATGTAATTTTATATCCCGCAACGGTTCAAGGCGCAACGGCAGCGTCAGAAGTTGCAGCCGGTATAGAATATTTCAATCGCCATAAAAATGTAGATGTGATTATAGTTGCTCGTGGTGGTGGTTCTTTAGAAGACTTGTTGCCTTTTTCAGAAGAAGTCGTCGTCCGGGCCGCAGCGGCAAGTGAAATCCCTTTGATTTCAGGCGTTGGACACGAACCTGACTGGATGTTAATTGATTTTGCAGCTGACGTTCGTGCACCTACTCCGACCGGTGCCGCAGAAATGGTCGTGCCTACAAAGTTATCTTTGATTCAAGATTTAGATAATTTATGGCACAGATTATCCAGTAATTTTTCTACACTATTGATAAACGCAAAAGCCAAGCTTGATTCCATTAACGTAAAAAATCCAAAGCAACTTGTTATGGAACAAGCCCAGCGTCTGGACGACATTTCAAGAACTTTGACCATTTTAATGAATGCTAAATTAACAAGCGCACATCAGAAAATGGACGCCGTTAATAATTTTCATAATTTTTTATTAAATAAATTAAAGCTTTTTAATCAATCTGTTGACCATATCGGACAAATGCTAAATTCGCTTAGCTATAAAAGCGTTCTGCAACGTGGATATGCCATCGTTCGTAACGATAAGAAAAAAATAATAAGTCGTATATCAGATAATGAAAAACCGGCCTTTATTGAGTTCGCTGACGGTGAATTAAAACTTAATTAAAGTTTTTGCGGTTGCAATGGCTTCTGGCGTAATTTCTGCCCCGCTTATAATTCTTGCTATTTCATTTATTCTGTCTTCACCTTTTATTTCGGAAACCGTGGTGATTGTAGTATCGTTCGTAACGTGCTTTTCTATCTTAAAGTGCTTGTTGGCAAAACCCGCGACTTGGGCAGAATGCGTAATTACCAAGGCTTGCCCGTTTTCAGCAAGTTTAGAAAGTCTAAATCCAACAGCACTTGCTGTCGCACCACTGATACCTGTATCAACTTCATCAAAAACAAATGTATAAGAAGATTCTTGTTTGTTTGCTAAAACAACTCGCAATGCAAGCATAAGTCTGGCAAGTTCCCCACCAGACGCTGCTTTGTGTAACGGAGCAAACGGCATACCAGGATTGGTTTTAATCATAAAAACAATATCATCTTTACCATATGAAGAATCTGCACCTTCAGTAATTTCAACCATAAAGTCTGCCTGACCTAGCTTCAAATCAGGCAATTCGGCCAGTATTTTATTTCTTAAATTATCAGCGGCGTTTTTCCTTAAATCTGAAAGCTTTTCTGATAATTGTTTATATTCTTTTTCCTTTATAGAAAGCTCTTTTTCAAGTTTTTTTAATTCGCTATCAGAATTGTCTATTGTATTTAGCTGTCGTTCCATATCCGCAAGCTTTTCAGGCAGTTCATCCGCAGAAACACGATGTTTTCTGGCCGCAGCACGTATCGCAAATAAACGTTCTTCGATACTTTCAAGGCTTTCTGTATCTATTTCTAGTGGTGTTAATTGCTCCGCAATTTCAGATAAAGCAGAACCCATATCATATAGCTTATCTATTTGATTCTGATAAGGATTAGGCGACGTTTTTATTCTTTCTAATACATGAGCAACAGAAAATATTACCGAATCCAATCCTTTCCCACCAATGTTTAATGCCTGATTTGCTTCATCTAATATAGATGCGTCTTTTTCAGCATTCATCATAACTGCACGTTTATTCGCAAGAGTTTCTTCTTCCCCAACTTGAACATTTAACGCCTTTAATTCTGATACGTTATGCTGTAAAAAATCTCTTTCAGCCGCAGAAGAAGCTAGTAATTCTTTAAGCTCTTTAAGCTTCGTTTCTGTTCCGTGGTAATTCAAATAAGATTCTTTAACTTGTTTTAATAATTCATTAAAACCACTTATATTTTGACAAGCGAAATCATCAAGTGCTTGTCTATGAGTGGACGGATTTAATAATGTATGATTTGCAAACTGCCCGTGTATTTCTACCAGCAAGTCACCAATTTGTTTAAGCGTCTTTATAGACACAGGGACATCGTTAACCCAGGCTTTGTTTTTTCCTTCTTGTGTTAAAGTTCTGCGCAATATAAGCATACCATCTTCATATTCAATGCCGTTATCTTCTAGTATTTTTTTTATTTCATCATTTAAATTATCAAAAGAAACTGTGACAGACGCAACTTCACAGCCATGACGAATTAAACCAGTGTCAGAACGAGCACCCAAACCAAGCGCCAAGGCATCAAGCAATATACTTTTGCCGGCACCAGTTTCACCAGTTAAAACATTAAGCCCTTTGCTGAATTGAAGATTCAACTTTTCTATTAATACGATATTAGAAATATTTAATTCTGTTAACATATTGGAATTATAGTCTGATTATAAAACAATTTTCAAGGCTTTAATTAACCTGTTGCAAGTCAAAATCATTTAACCATAATATAAAAGCCTTAACTTTATACCCCTTAAAAGCATCAGTTATTAAAGTTTTATATTCGTTTATTTGATGAATGTATTTATCATAAAAAAGATTTTTATCTACGTCTGTTTTATAATCTAATATGAATACAGTTTTTTCATTTTCAAGAACATACATTCGGTCTATTCTGCGGCTTACAAACTTCCCGTTTATATAACCAGCAATAGGAACTTCTGTTCTTGCATCTTTATGAAAAAATCTTTCTAAAATTGGATTTTTTTTTATACGCTCTTGTAATTCGCTGTCGCCGTCATTCGTTTCTGTGCATATGCTTTTCATCTTCATATGTTGATATATGCCTGTTTCTGTGGCGTATTTTGTTTTTTCTTGTTCCAACAAAATATTTTCAATTTTACTAGTCATTTGTAAACCTAATTGTTAAATCATCTTCTTTGATTGCTTTTTCGTTTTCTGATAACACATTCCATAACATACTGTGCCAAGATAGCGCATTAGCATTTTTTCGCGATGTATAGCCATATATGTAAAGCCTATCTTTGGCGCGCGTCATTGCAACATATAATAATCTATAATACTCTTCTATTTTTAATCTATTCTTTTCTTCTGCGGCAAGATTCGTTTGTATAGAATCATCTATATCTTTTGCCCAAAGCCAAACGTCTGGAAAAGCATTATCTATTTTACATCCTGCTTTTACAAGAAGATTTGAATCAACCGGCAAAATCGGTTCTTTACTTGGAATGCTTACTGTATCTATCAGAAAAACAACCGGTGCTTCAAGACCTTTACTGCCGTGGACTGTGACTATACGAACACCAGAGCTAGAATACATATCGCGTTTAATTTCGCTGCCCCCTGTGACGAACCATTTCAAAAAGTGCTTCAATGTCCCAGGTTGCGTTCTTTCGTATGCAAGACTTATTGTTAAAAACTCTTCTAAAGGATCAATAACTTGATCCCCCAAAGCAGATATAAAACTTTGCCTTATGCTATTCGTTTGCAAAACTTTCATAAAGAACGAATAAGGTCCGTATAGTTTTGACCAGCTTATAAAATCATTTAATAAATTATATATATCATTATTGCTTCTATTTATAATATCAAATACACTAATTGGAATGTTTGCAGCAGATTCCGAATGCCTTTTTTTGTTTTCTTGATTTTTAACAAAGCATAATTTAAAAATATCGTCTTCTTTCAATCTGAAAATAGGACTTTTTAATATACAACATAAACTATAATCGTCGGCAGGATTAATGCAAAAACGTATCAAATAAAGTAAATCTCTGATTGCTGAAAAGTTAGGCAAAACAATTCTGTCGCTGCCTGCTACTTCTATACCTAGCCTTTTCAATTCACTAACCAACAAAGCAGAAAAAGGATGCCTGTTTTGGACTAAAACCATTATATCTTTTGGTAAGTATTCCTTTGAATCAATTAAAGACTTAATCTTATCGGCGATATTTCTAATATAACCTTTGGTATCAACATCGTCTTCTGCTTTTGATACAAGCTTGTGTATCTCTACCAGGCCTTTTTTGTCTTTTCTGAATGTCGCATGAGTATTATTAACAAAACCAGTTTTTTCTATTACGTCAGAAGAACTAAAAAAAGCATCCACAGTATTCAAAATAGCCGGCAAAGACCTGAAGCTTTGAGATAACGGAACATCTTGTATAACACGATTGTTTTGTTCTATCTGTTGTCCTATTGTGCTTCTGCTGACCGAAAAAGCTTTTGGGTCTGCGCCTTGAAAACCATATATAGATTGTTTGGTATCGCCTACAACAAAAAGTGAATGCTTGCTGTTTTCTGTATCGCCTTCTGTGAAAAAATCTTGTGAAAGCATGCGCAAAACTTCCCATTGCACCGGACTGGTATCTTGCGCTTCGTCAACCAAAATGTAATTCAAAGATACGTTCAACTGCGACAATACCCAACCCATGTTTTCCGGAGAAGAAAATAACTTTTTAACATATAAAACCAAGTCTTCAAAGTCTAATACGTTGCGTTTAAGTTTTAAGTCCTTGTATATCTTCGCAAATCCTGCAGACAAATCAAAAATCGCCATAGTTCTATCAAAGACCTTTTGATTTTGAATTCGCTGATTTAGCAAATATATCCGATTGGCTTCCTCTATAAGAAAATCGTTTTTTGTAATGTAATTTTGAATTTCACCAGAAGATTTTAAGTATGGTTCTTTATAATCTTCAAAATCAATAGTATTTTCAATATATAAATCTGTATTTTTTATAATTTTTATCAAGTATTTTGCCGGCTTTTTTATTTTTAAAGCTTCTTCTTTAATTTTTCTTAATTTTTCCGGCGAAACTTCTGTTTGTATTGGATCATCAAGATTAAGAAACTTCCTAGTCGTGTCAATAAAATATTTGCGATATTTTACAAAATCCTTTATCTGAAAAAAGTGCTTATACATCTTGCTTAAAATATCTAATAAGGTATCCATATAGTTTTCTGGTATTATTTCTACAAGTTGTAAAAAAGCATCTTTTATATTTATATCTAAATCTGTTTTGTTTTCTCCTAGTAAAATGGTAAAAGCTTCTTGTAATAAAACTTTTTGATTTGCGTCTTGAATCAAAGACCAGGATGGAGATATCCCCGCTTCCAATGGAAATCTTCTTAATATCTCTTCACAAAAACCATGTATTGTTTTTATCTTTAATATATCTGGATTATCTATATAGGTATAAAAAATACTTCTGGCTTTTTTTATATCGTCTTTTGTTACCGGCATCTGCTGAACAATTCCGTCTAATAAAATTGCCAAATCTTCGTCCGATGCTTTTGCCCAACTACTTAAACCGGCAAGTATACGATTCCGCATTTCAGCGACCGCTATATTTGTATAAGTAAGACATAAAATGCCTGTCTTTGTTATATCGTTACTTCTAAATAAAATACGCAACAAACGTTGTATAAGGACTTTCGTTTTGCCTGTTCCTGCATTGGCTTGGACCCAAACGTTTTCTAGCGGATTTGCTGCTGTATCTTGGTTTGAAGTTAAACTTGTTTTTTCTATCATTTATACCCTTGCTTTATTTGAAGGATTTTAGTATAAACTTTAAATAACTGCAAGACATATAAAAATGTCGTATATGTAATAATTATATTGGGGGAGAAAATGGATATTATGCAAATTATGCTTATCGGTATGTGTGCATTGGCCGCTTTATTATTTATTGCTTTAATAGTATTATTTTTTATATCAAGAAAGTCTCAGAAGACAATGGAATCTTTACTTTTGCTTATGACAAATCCAGAACGCGCAAAAATACGCGACGCTGCGAACGTTTTACATACTATTCTGGCAGATGAAATGAAAAAAATAGATGATTTCTTTCATGTAATTAGCTCGGATTTAAACGATAAAATCGCAACGGCGAATAGTCTTAAAGAAGCTTTGATACAAAAAACTCTTGAAATGAATGAATTATCGGAAAATACGACAAAAAAAATGGTGATTATGTCCCAACGATTGGATAATACACTGAACGGTTTAAGCGGTGTAGTTTCTTCACAAGCTTGGCAAGATATAGATGCCAGAACTCAAGATTTTACAGATAGAATAACTCATTTATTAGACAACATAGATTCTGTCACGAAAGACACGGAACAAAAGACAAATAATATAAATACCCAGCTTGATTCTTGGATACAAAACAGCAAAACGTTAAGTAATAGCTTAGAAAACGCTTTTAATAATAATTCTGACCAGATAAAGAAACTGATTGAAGATTCTGAAGTTATTGAAAATAAAATTGCATCTTTGACCAATAACGCAACAAACGGATTTAATGAAATAAAGACTTCAGCGGCAAATTATGAAAACGTATTAAATAAGAACAATAATTTGGTAAAAGATTATTTAAATAATCTATCAGATTTCAGTAAAGAATCTAAGAAACAATTAACAAACCAGATGAATACATTAACAAACACAGCAAATGTTGTAGCTGGTCAAATACGCCTATCTGAATCTTCAATAGAACGTCAAGTTCGTGCTTTAACAGATGCGGTAGATTTCTTGATGAAGACAGCAGCAGACACAGAGGCTTCTGTAAGAAATCTGTCGTCTGAATTGGCTGCCTTAACCAATAGATTTAACGGTGAAATAAAAGACTTTGCGACAAGCGTCGTGTCAGAGTTGAAAACCGTTTCTGGTGTTGCTAATACAACGCTAGAAAACACAAAAACGGCTGCAGGGGCGTTTTCTGATTCTGTAAGGACTATGGCAACCAGCGTCCGAGAAACTTTAATGGAAATGAATACGGCTCATACTCAGTTGTCTGGGCAGTCTGCAAATCTTATAAAAATGTCGGCAGAAACAACTGCTCAGTTGAAACCTTTATCTGAATTGATAGAAAAATATTATTCTGCCCTGCCCGATTTATCCAGCAGTTCTTTGGAAACAAACGATAATTTGGAAAGAATTGTCGCAGGTTTAAATGAAAAAATAAACTTAATGAAGACGACTGTGGCGGAATCTACTGCCGCAATCGCAGAATCTGCCGGAAGCCTTGAAAATCTAGCCGGCCAATCACGCCAGCAAATGATTGATTTAATGTCAGACTATGCAAAAGCCGTTAATACCATGCAAACTTTAAATAAGCAGATGATGGTTGCACGGGCAACTGCACCTATGGACGCAATTAACACTCCGCCTATTTCAACTTTCGGTAAAGTAAGTAGCCAAGATTTCTTAAAGCAAAGTGAAAAACTGTTTGAAAAGATGCATGAACAATCTATGGATTTAACAAAAGCAATCGGTGCAGAAATACCAGACGTAGTATGGAAAAAATATCACGCAGGCGATAAAACTATTTTTTCTAAATGGTTAGCAAAAATATTAAATGCCGCAGATAAAAAGAAAATACGTGATTTGCTGAAATCAGACGCTGTATTTCGTTCCCAAGCTTCTCAATTCGTCCATGGTTTTGATAAAGTATTAACTAGCGCAAAACAAGCGGATAACTCGGACGCTTTATCCGCAACGATTTTGAAAACAGAGCTTGGACAGATTTATATCGCACTAAAAGGGCATGTATAAAATATTTTTTGTTTACCTAGAACGATTTAATAAATTATCAACAACGGGTCTTAAAACAGAAAAAACTTCTTTTATAGTCATTCTTTGACCGTCTGGTTTCATTTCGTCTATAACTGTCCAAGTCTGCGGATTTTGCTTTGCTATCGTTTTATATACTTCTGATACGTCTTTCAAAAGTTTATAATCTGATTCATGTATATCAGCTTTACCATTTTGGTATTGTTTTAAACCCTGATTACGCATATTAAACGCTATTTTTGGATCAAGATATAAATATATGTTATAATCTGGTTTAATTATACCAAGCTGATTAAACTCTAAATCTTCCATAAAACTTATTTTTTCTTGCCATTGTTCTTTCGGAAGTTTGGCAATGGAAAAAGAGTTACTGTATGTATATCTATCCAAAACCAACCATTTACCACTTTCTATACACTGACGAATGAATGGTTGGTGTTGCTGCCTGTCCAAAGCATACGGCAACATAGTATATTCAGCAGGTAAATCACGCACTGAACCGAAGTTACCGTTTAAATAATCTTTTACCATTCTTCCAAAGAAAGAATTATATTGAGGAAAATCTAACGTTTCAGTATGAATATTTAATGACCGCAGATAATTTACTATGTTCATAGTCTGAGTGTGTTTTCCGGCCTTATCTGCACCTTCTATTGCTATTATCATACCCTTTTTCATAAACAATCGTCCTTTAATTTTATAAAAAAAGCCCGTATTAAACAGGCTTATCATATTAATCTTCCAAAAAGCTGCGAAGTTTTCTTGCCCTTGTTGGATGCTTTAATTTGTTTAAAGCTTTTTGCTCTATCTGACGAATACGTTCGCGAGTCACCCCGATATATTCACCGACTTCTTCCAAAGTGCTTGTTTTGTTCGTGCTCATACCAAATCTTTGACGTAATACAGTTTCTTCTTTCTGGTCAAGCTCTAACAATATTTGACTTACTACTTTGCGCAGATTTTTCTGTGCCGCAGAAACGAATGGATCTTTCGCCGTTTCATCAGCAATAATTTCTATTCTGCTGCTGTCGTCTTCCGTTCCAACAGGCGCTTCTAATGATATAGGTTTTAAATTGACCTTCATAGCTTTATGTATCTTATCAACAGGTAAATAAATTATCTTTGATAACTCTTCTGCAGTTGGCTGACGACCGTATTTATGCATAAATTGACGCGTAGCCCTTTGTATCTTATGAATATTATCAATCATATGAACCGGTATTCTTATCGTTCTTGCTTGGTCCGCAATACTTCTAGAAATACCTTGCTGTATCCAGTTTGTAGCGTAAGTAGAAAACTTATTCCCTAATCTATAATCAAACTTATCAACCGCTTTCATCAAACCAATGTTACCGTCTTGAACTAAATCAGAAAACTCTAACCCCAGACCGCGATTACTGTATTTTTTTGCAAACTTTATGACCAAACGTAAGTTAGCCTCTATCATCTCTCGCTTAGCTCTTGCTGCTTCTGCTTGACCGCGTTTTACAAGCTCTACAACTTTTTTGTATTCTGCAGTAGGCTGACCGGTTTCTTTAACTATTGCGGTAATATCTTCTTGAATCTTTAAAATATCTTTTTCATGTTTTTTAGCAAAATTAACCCATACAGGCATCTTGTGCTTTGCCAGCTTTTTAACCCAGTTATGATTAATCTCGTTTCCTGTATATTCTGCAAGGAAGTCTTCACGCTTAATCTTATTGGCCATTGCCAAACGAAGCAACTTACCTTCCAAACCCATTAACAACTGATCGCGTTTTGTTAAATGGTCAAGTATTTCTGCAATACGATCGTCATTTAAGCGAATTTTACTTACATGCTCGAATAACTCCATACGCATTTTTTCATACTTCTTTTCCAATTTTTCATCAACTTTGGAAGAAGTAAGTAAGTTCTCTAAACGTTGCGCTTGTAGTTTTTGCATACTGTTAAATATGCGCTTTATTTTTGCAAACAAATCAAGAATCATCGGCATTAACGCTTCTTCCATGACAGGAATAGGAACGCCAGATGTTCCACGAGGACTATCTTCTTTCTTTATATCTTCATCATCATCTTCGTCGTCTTCGTCGTCTTCTGATACCGCAGAATCTTCCAGTTCGTCTAAATCTTCATCGTTTAATTCATCCACATGATCTACGCCCTTGGATTTCATAGTTTCTGATAATGCCGCCAATGATTTTCTTTCCGCGTCACTGGAATACATAACTTCCAAATTCACTATATATCTAAGCCTTATATCTTCGTTTAATAGTTGCTGATACCAATCCAGCATCGCCTTAATAGTCATTGGGCTTTCGCACAAACCATAAACCATTAATCTGGAAGCTGCTTCTATTCGTTGCGCTATTGCAACTTCACCTGCTGCCGTCAATAACTGAACTGTGCCAATTTGTTTTAAATAAGACTGAACAGAATCTTGAACACCTAAAACAAGATTACCTACTTGACTGCGCTCCAGCTGTTTAGCGTAATGCTCGTAATCATCGTCATTAACATCTACTTGCTCGGCATCGGCGTTAAGCAAATTACGAGTCTTATCACGATTTTCTTCTTCGTCATCGTCGTAATATTTTTCCATTTCTTTGGAAAAACTTTCTGTTTCTATAACTTCCAGCCCTAAATCTTGTTGGAAAAAATCTAATACTTCTTCTTTCTCTTCGTCGGGAACTTCATCGGATTCTGTTGCGTTATCAAAATCCATCTGAGATAAATAACCAACTTCCATAGAAGAAGTTGCTAGTTTTTTTAGATTTTCCGGCAAAGAATCTATTAAAAGTTTGGTTGCCTCGTCCAGTTTTTTCGTCATCAAGCAAAACCTTTATAACTTAATTATTGTTCTTTCTCGCCTTAGCAATTGCGTCATGTAAAGCAGATTCAGAAACCAGTCCTAATACTATTGGACTTTGAATTTGTATCAAAGAATAAGATTTATGCGTCTTGTTTCTAACAGATGCAACAGTAGGATTTGTGCTGCGCATTAAACGTGCAATTTGACCATCGGATAATTCAGGATAATTCTTTAAAATCCACAAAATGCCCCCCAGACGATTTTGACGGTGCAATTTTGGCGTATAACCTATTCCTTTCTTATTTTGTGCGTTCTGTGCGTTTACTATTGTTTCACGCAAAACCAGACGTGCCGTTGGATCAGCTTCACATCTTTGTATATCTTCGCGCGTCAGTTGCCCATTTAATATCGGATTTAAACCTTGTATTTTATATGTTTCCGCATCGGCAATGTTTTTTACTTCAAGTTCATGCAAACCGCAGAAATCTGCAATCTGTTCAAACGTTAAAGCTGTGTTTTCTATTAACCAAAGTGCAGTAGATTTAGGCATATATGGATAATTCATTGAAGTTCCTTTTGTTGCTGGGGGCAATATACACCAAAATCGCCCTTTTTTCAAGCGTTTTTTAAATATTTTTGCGTCCGAATAATACAGACGCAAAATATATCTAATTTTTTACGAGCTTTTTATGCTTTTTTTAGCAGTTTAACTCCGTCCTTTGTATCAACAATTTGCCAACCTGCCGCATCTATTTTATCGCGAAGCTGATCCGCAAGTTGCCAGTTTTTATCTTCTTTGGCTTTTGTGCGTTGATCGGCAAGTTCTTGAATGTCTTTTGGCGCTACTTCATCATTAACAGATTTTAATTTTTTTGCTCTATCTATAAACTGTAAGCCAAGTAATCTGTCTATAAATTCAAACAAAGAAATCTTTGTAGCTGCGTTTATATCAGAATCTTTCAACATTTCTTGAATAATAACTAAGGCTTCCGCAGTTTTCATATTGTCGGATACAGCGCTTAATATTTTATCATGCCAAACATCATATACAGATTTATCAACGCTTCCTTTTTCTGCTTGTTCTAACATAGCGGCTATTTTCTTTACAATGTTTTTATAACCGTTTGCGGCAGATTCTAATCCTTCCCAAGAAAATGCTAATTGAGCTTGAAAATGGCTTAATAGCACAAGATATTTATAAGCCATAGGATCATAACCTCGCTTACGCAAAGCATCCATACCCAAGAATTCACCTTTGGATTTACTCATTTTTTCACCGCTTCTGTCAACCAAGAATCCGGTGTGAAGCCAATATTTAACCCACGGTGAACCAACAATAGGTTCAGACTGAGCTATTTCATTATTATGGTGAACCCTTGATAAGTCTTCGCCACCAGTATGAATATCAAAGTGATTACCCAGCAGTTTCATACTCATTGCGCAGCATTCAGTGTGCCAACCAGGAAAACCTATACCCCAAGGGCTGTCCCATTCCATCTGCCTTTTTTCGTTTTTCGGTGAAAACTTCCATAAAGCAAAATCCGTCGGATTACGTTTTAATGAATTAAACTCGACTCTGGCACCTGCACGATTACCTGCCAAACTGCCGCCCGTTAACTTTCCATATTCTGGAAACTTACTTGTATCATAATAAATACCGTCGTCTTCTATTTTATAAGTATACCCAAGCGCTTCAAGCTTTTTTATTATGTCTATTTGCTCTTGTATATAATCCGTAGCCTTGGGCATAAAATTCGGGCGAATTAAGTTTAAATCATCAAAATCATGAAGAAATTGGTCCGTATAAAACTTAGCAATTTCCCAGACAGATTTATTATCTCTGGCAGCCCCTTTTTCCATTTTATCTTCACCAGTATCTTCATCACTTGTTAAATGGCCTACGTCGGTTATGTTCATAACGTGCGTAACTTCATAACCGTTTTCAATCAGCATACGTTTTAATATATCGTTTTGTATGAAAGACCTAAGATTCCCAATATGAGCATAATGATATACAGTTGGACCACACCCATAAAAACCGACTTTACCTGCTGAAAGAGGTTTAAAATCTTCTATTTTTCTGGACATAGTATTAAATAATCTGACGTTCATAATAGTTCTCGTTTAGTTAATGTTTTTTATAGAAAGCAAGTGTTCAGTTACATTAAAAATTTAATGGAAAGACTGACAACAATAAATATTTATATTAAAAAGTCTCATATTGTGTCCTTTTGTTATCGGACATAAAAATAGCAACAATGAAAATGCAAGTGGCGGAGCGTATAGGACTCGAACCTATGGACCGCTATAACACGGTCACGGATTAGCAATCCGCTGCATTACCACTC
>CALXLL010000006.1 GCA_944389185.1 uncultured Alphaproteobacteria bacterium | reverse complement strand
GGTCCGTCTGCCAGAATGCCAAATGGAACATATTTATATGACTTCTTTACCGGCGCAACCAGCAGTCATGTTAATGATATGTATTATGGTGCGACGAGGTTATCAGATTACAGTTCTATACCAACTGCATGGAAATAATCTGATTTGACAACAGACCCCGCCTGAAAAGTGCATCCGCAAAAAATCCGCCATAACGGCGGATTTTTTATTCCCCATTTGTTCCCATACCCCCAGCACACCAGTCACTTGACAAAAATATTGACAAAATAGTTGACAAAGTATATTTTTAGGGTATAATGACGAAAAATAATTAACAAAAGGCTGTCGCATGTTCAAAACACTTAAAATGAAAATAGCGTCCAGAAAATTGGCAAGAAAAAAAACAAGTAAAAAAAATAATGCAAAATCTTCCAGTCGCTTGTGGACCAAAACAAAGCAAATTATCGCTTACCCCTTCATGATTGTCACCAAAGGTGCACGCGCTTTCTGGAACTGGGTCCGCTGTATAGACCTTATCGGTCTTGTTAACCTGACTTTATTATCCGCTATTATCGTTTTGTTCTCTATGCTGATAGTTGACTTGGTAAACGCTAATAAAAAAACTGTCGTCATTGTCGCAAAGCAAAATATACCTGAACAAAATATACCAACACCGACTTTACCAAATAATAATCTAAATAATACTAAAACAACCCTGGCAACACCCCCTGCTTTGCCTATTAAACGCGAACCAGAAACAAGAAAATTCGTCGCAAAACCTGTCAGCGTAGTCGCCGTGAAAGTTTGCGAAACTACCGTTAAACAAACCGCAAAAGTCAATAACACTATGTATGGTGACGTAATAATCGACAGCCGCGGTGCCGATAAAATGCTGAAATCCGGTGACGTAATCAAAGGCAACCTTTACTTGCAAAATATGCGCAAGTATATTCTGCCTTGCAATACCGTAATTGACGGCAATCTGTTCTTGCGTGACGTTAATATGTTGCAGTTCTGCGGGGATTTTACCGTCACAGGTAATATTTACGTCAACCCAACATCTTCTTTCGGACCACTGCCTAAAACAGCAAGGGTCGGCGGACAAATAATCATCTAAGAAATACTCCCTTGGAAATAAGACCTGCTGCGCCAGGTCTTTTTTCATAGACTTTTTTACTGAATTATGATATAATAAAACCGTCCAAACGAAAAGGAACTTAAAATGAAAACTTTTGAAAAAATCTTAAAAATCTTGTCCAAAAACATCGTTGCTACTGTCATTTTTATAGTCGCAATCGTGTTCTTCGTCGCTTTTTCTGACGGCGTATTATCTGGCTTGATTTCCGCTTTCGGCGCAGTTGTCGCTTGCTTCTGCGGCGTAATACTGTATAACGAAATCAAAAAAGGCTTGAAAGCCGAACCAGCCAAACCAGCAGAAAGCAAAACTGCTGATAAGACTGCAAAAAAAGCTGTTGCTAAAAAAGCAGCGCCAAAAAAAGCCGTTAAAAAACCTTCAAAAAAATAATTTAACCTAATATTAAAAATCCCGCGTTAAGCGGGATTTTTTTAACTTTCTTATTTCTTTTTATTCTGCACTGACAGGTTGTGCAGGCGCTTCGGTTGATACTGGTAGCTCGTTCGTAGTCGTGCCACCTGTTGCTTCTTGCTCTATCAATTCTTGTCTTAATTCGCTTTGTTGCGTCGCCATGTCAGACTTGGAAGATACCAATGCCAGCAAAGCACATAAAATGAAAAATATAGTTGCCAACCATGCAGTCGCTTTCGTCAAAAAGTTCCCCGCCGCAGCACCTGTCAACGCACCGCCAAACATAGACGCCGCCGATGACCCCGACATACCACTGCCTTCTGACTTTTGCAACAATATTATACCTATCATAAATACCGATACGATGATTAACAATACTAATAAAATCGTGAACATCTTTTATCCTTTGTTTTCCCAGATTTTAATGGCTTATTTCTTAAAATGCAAGACTTTTAATAGCTCTTCCGCTGCCTGCGTGCTGGCTATCTTCTTCGAACTGCCCTGACCCGTTGCACTGTAACCCATCGCGCTAACCGTCACCGTAAACGTCGGACTGTGCGATAAACCTTTCGCTTCTGAATAATTATACTTGGGTAATTCACCATTCGCGTGCTTTTGAACAAGCTCTTGCAATTCGGTCTTGGCATCTTTGGACGCTATCTTTTCTGATCTAGCCAACTCGTTCCATAAGCTTTGTATCACGTTCTGCGCAGCGCTGAAACCACCGTCTAGAAATATCGCACCCAAAAAAGCCTCCATCCCATTGGCAATTGTATGACGCGCTTTACCCCCAGTCAAATGACCGTGCCTTATCTTTTTGTCTAAACCTATGCTTATACCGATGTCCGCTAGTGTCCCAGTAGATACTAATACCGCATGACGACGTGCCAAACCACCTTCGTCTTCGTCCGGATACATCTTATACAGCATAAGCGCTATCGTTAACCCAAGAACTCGATCGCCTATAAACTCTAATCTTTCGTTATTATGAACTGAATCTACACCGCTTTGCGTCAGCGCTAAATCCAATAACTTTTTGTCCTTAAAATCGTAATCTAGTTTCGTCATTTGTCACCTAACCCCGTTCCTATTCTGTCCCAACGCATCTTGTTGCCCCAAGACCATACCGATATCATCGGCGCATAGTAATTATGTGAATACCATATAAACCATGCTTGACCCAATAAGTTGTCCCTTGGTATAAAACCTATGTCAGCACGACTGTCACCGCTGTTGTCGCGGTTGTCGCCCATAAAGAAATAATGACCCGCAGGAACCGTAAACGCCGGCGTGTTATCAAACATCGCGTTATCTGAAAACTCTATAATCTGATGCTTGACACCATTCGGTAAAGTTTCCGTGTATTCTACGGCTTCAAATATACCGCAAGCACCGCGATATTCGTTGCAGAAATTATCGCTTTTATATTCTATCGTGTAATTAAAATCTACAGGTTTGTCGTCTATTAATATCTTATTACCCTTAATGGAAATATCGTCCTTGTAATACCCTACGCGCTTTAACGATTTCGGTAAAGTCGCAACTATATAACGCTGGGGGTTTTCCCTGGGAACTTGAACACCGTTTATATGCAACCTGCCGTTTATCATCTGTATGGTGTCCCCCTCTTTACCAATCAGTCTTTTTATATAATCTTGCTGCTCGTTAATAGGATTCCTGAATACGATTATATCACCTACTTCGGGTTCTGACGATAAAAAGCGACCGTTCCAAAGATGCCAAGAACCAAAAGGAAATGAATATCTGGAATAACCATACGCCCACTTCTTTACAAATATATGATCCCCAACTTCAAGCGTCGGTATCATAGAACCTGACGGGATATTAAACGGCTCTAATAAAAAACTTCTGAATACCAGCGCAATTAAAACACCGTAAAAAATCGTGTTAAACCATTCTTTCGCTTTGCTAGTTTGCTTTACCGCCATAATTTTTCCTTTCTTACTTTTCGGGTATTTTATAACTTGAATTGAATAAGCGCAAGTTTTAATATATCAAATATGATATCATTAAAGTCTTTAATATTTAACGGTATGGAAGCTACTGAAATAGACGTCCAAGTCCAGCTGTCTTCCGGCCTTTCTAAACCAGAGTTTAATATCATCGGACTGGCTGATAGAGCCGTTAAAGAATCCGCAGAAAGAATACGAAACGTTCTGTCTGCTTTGAATCTTTCCCTGCCACCAAAGCGATTAACTGTTAATTTGTCACCGGCAGATTTGGAAAAAACAGGTTCTCATTTTGACTTACCGATTTTATGCGGAATATTATGCGCTATTGGTATACTTCCAGAACCAGAGCTTTCCAAATATGTAATTCTTGGTGAAGTCGGTCTTAATGGTTCAATAGTAAAAACCGTCGGCGTTTTGCCGGCAAGCGTATGGGCCAATAATAAAGGCTTAGGAATAATCTGCCCAGGCGTGCAAGGTTCAGAAGCAAGATGGGCAGGACATAATAACATACTTGCCCCGTTTCACGTTATAGAATTAATAAATCACTTTAAAGGCACGCAGATTCTGCCATTACCGGAATTAAAACAATCTATTACTCAAAACTCTTTATCGGTTGGCGATATGTCCGATGTTAAAGGTCAAGAAAGCGCAAAACGCGCTTTGGAAATCGCTGCCGCCGGCGGTCACGCAATGCTTATGGTGGGTCCCCCAGGTTCAGGTAAAACTATGCTGGCGTCAAGACTGCCGACAATTATGCCAGAAATGACCCCAGAAGAAATATTAGAAACATCTATCATTTACTCTATTGCAGGTCAACTGAAAGACAACAACTTAATAACCGCAAGACCTTTTCGCAGCGTTCATCATACCGCCAGCCCTGTCGCTTTGGCAGGAGGCGCTTCGGATGCACGACCGGGCGAAATTTCTTTGGCTCATAACGGCGTTCTATTCCTTGATGAACTGCCAGAATTTAATCGCGCCACGCTTGAAATACTTCGTCAACCTATGGAATCCGGTAAAATACTTATATCACGTGCAAAAAGAAACGCGGTATACCCCGCAAGATTTCAGCTGATTGCCGCTATGAACCCTTGTCCTTGCGGGCATCTTGGAAACGCCGCTTTGGCTTGCACAAAAGCCCCAAGATGCGCTGAAGCTTATCAAAACAAAATATCGGGCCCTTTGCTGGATAGAATAGACTTGCATGTTGACGTTGACCCCGTAAACCCGTGGGAAATGAATAAGCAAGAATCAAATAAAAAAAGCGAAACAAGCGACCAGATTAGAACACGTGTTATTAAAGCTTATAAAAGACAAATACAACGTCAAGGTAAACTTAATGCTTTATTAGACGGACCAGATTTTGAAAAATACGTCCCGCTGTCAGAAGAACTTACCAACTTCTTAAACAACGCAGCAGAAAAGATGTCTATGTCCGCACGTGGATATAACAGAATAAAAAGAATAGCCAGAACGATAGCAGATTTAAGAGATTCCGATAACATTGAAATGACAGACTTGGCCGAAGCTTTGTCTTATCGACCAATTAATCGAGGAAAATACGGTGTGAAATAAAACCGCATTAAAAGCGGTTTTTTATTATTTATCAAAATTCAAACCTTACGCCCAGCATTATATTAGCGTAAATTAAATTGTCTGCACTTATCCAATCTCTTTGATTGGTATCATCTTCGTTAACCAAAGCCCATTTTATTTTCGGAATATAAGTAAGTCTTGCACCCAAATCTAAAAATAAACTGTCGTTTATACCGTAAGAAAAACCAGCCGCTAAAACCCCTGCTATGTTCGCAGTATTTACTTCCGAACGATTAAACTGCAAGATTCCGTTACTATCAACCTTACCAAAATTAATTAAATTAGCATCTGTAGATAAGTCACCGTATAAATCTGCCAAGTTCATAACCGTTTTAGTATCAGCATAACCTATACCAAATCCAACGTAAGGTATAGCCTTTCTGGTCGGTTTATATAACCCGTCATAAAAATCATAAAAAGCCATAGCACTTATGACATCTGTCGTCACTTCTGATTGCAAGCTGCTGCTTTCAAGATAAATCGCAACATTAGAAACGTCACCGCCAACCAATGGCACTTCCCCTTCAAACAAAGGTGATGCGTTATATTCACTTTTCTGTATTGTATCCCATCCCAGTTCTATGCGCCATTGCGGTGTATTCGGTATCGTCCAACCTACACTAGCCCCCGCGGCAAAAGAAAAAGAAGAAAAGTTTTTGCTGACTGGCACATCTGCCAAATCAGCAATACCTGCATAAACATAACCCGAGCATTGTCCTTTATCAATACAATCTTGATAATAAGCATCTGTTATAACTGTGTTATTTGATTCGTTATACCAATAACCGGTGGCTAAAGTTCCAACTTGGTTTTTTACACTTGCCAATCCCATTGACGCACCAGCGCGAAAAGATAAAACAAAACGACTGCCATCATCTTGATATGCGCCGTCCCCAACATATACACCGGAATATTCCCAGTTAGCATGTGCAGTGCTTATAAAACCGCACAAAACAAGGACAGCAAAAGACAAACATCCTCTTCTCATGTTTTACATTATATCACAAATTATTAAAGAAAAAAATGTTTTATATTCTTATTTTACCGTTTCTTTGAATATTTCGGCAGGAATTGTTCCACCTGTTATTTTAGAGCTCATCGGAGTAAAATCATCGTTACCAACCCAAACACCCATTACTAAATCATTCGTTGCACCTATGAACCAAGCATCTCTGTTATCGTTACTTGTTCCTGTTTTCCCACCGATTACGCCAGCAACTTGCGCACGATGCCCTGTTCCACCAAGCTTTACAACATCTGATAAAAGCTCGGTCATATACATAACCGTATCCGGCATTAATATTTGTATCGGGTCTGAAGGATTGCGTTCGTATATAACGTTTCCAAAAGTGTCTGTTATTTTAGTGATAGAATAAGGTCTTACCGATTGCCCGTTGTTCCATATAACCGCATACATAGTGGTTAAATCAAGCAAACTCATTTCTGATGCCCCCAGAACAGTAGAATATTCGCGTCTTAGCTTCGTGCCTACCCCTAATCTGCCTGCCATATCTAATATAGAATCAATACCAAAAGTATGCGTCAGCTTAACAGGAACAGAATTAACGCTTTTCGCAAATGCCGTGGCCAAACTTATATCGCCGTAATATTTTTCGTTATAGTTTTTCGGATTGTAATCCCCAACCGCAAAAGGCGAATCATTAACATAACTTTCTGGCGTCATACCGTTTTCCAATGCGACCAAATAAACAACTGGCTTAAAAGTGCTGCCTGGTTGACGCTTGGCAAGCACACGGTTAAACTGACTGTCTTGATAGTTCGTTCCGCCAACCATACTTCTTATTGCACCGTCATAATTCATAGCCACTACTGCCCCTTGATAATCACCGACTTTTTGCGGCAAAATATCGGCAATACGTTCCTGCAAATTCATATCTATGGTAGTATACACAAGCATGTCAGATTCAAACGCACCTATTCTTGACCGCACTTCATCAAGAACAAAATCTGTCCAATATCTGTATATATTTGTATCTGGTGCCGGCGTTGCAGGCCCAAGTTCTTTTGCTGCAATTTTTGCTTGGTTCAAAGTTATATACCCCTGACGAACCATTTCTTGTAAAATAATTCTTGCACGCGCTATATTTCTTTCAGGATTCTTTAACGGGCTATAAGTCGTCGGCGCTTTCAGCATAGCCACTATCTGAGCCGCCTGAGCAAGACTCATATCATTAGCCGGCGTCTGAAACATAAGCCTTGAAGCCGCATCTATTCCACGCATTCCGCCAACCAAAGAAACTCTGTTCATATATAAATCAAGTATTTGATTCTTATCAAATCTGTTTTCAAGCCAATAAGATAATATTAACTCTTGAATCTTTCTGGAAATCTTTTTTTCACGCGATAAGAAAATATTTTTCGCCGTCTGCTGAGTTATAGAAGAACCACCTGCCGCTAATCGCCCATGTATCAAGTTTGATAACACTGCACGCGTAATTCCACGTATATCAATGGGGCCATGTTGAAAATACCTTTTATCTTCTATTGCAACTATTGCTTGCCATACATAAGGAGGCAAAGTTTCAACTGAAACGGGCGTTCCCATTATACGATTTGTGCTTCTTATTTCATGCCCGTTCTTATCAAGGAACATCACCGCAGCAGGTCTGGTTTCATTTAATATCGCATCCAAAGACGGCATCTGTAAAAAGACTATCGTCACATAAATCGCTATACCAGCAATTAACAATAAAAACATATTTATACAAAACACCAAAAACCTTGTTCGCCAGTTAGGTTTTTGTTTATCTTGCAATCTATTTTTATTGCCGTTGCGGAACACCTTATTTTCTCCTTTTATCAAAGTATAACATAAACAACTTGCGTTTTTCCAGATTTTATAAATATAATGTTTATCATAAAAAATAGAGAGATATTATGAAAAAACTTTTGGCTTTAATAATATGTTTAACCATCACTACACCGGCTTTTTCAGACGATTGGGAAGATTGGTCCGAATACGCAGATTATGACGAAGAAGAAATAATATATGAAGAACCGATAATTTCAGAAACTTCGGAACCAGCCAGCACATCAATTAAATCAAATCACGAAACATATCTGGGACTTAGGCTTTATAAAAACGAAAGTATAAAATTCGACTTTAAACCTTTTGAATCAAGTAATTCAACTTTTTACGACGAAGATATCGCCTTTGGTTTAGTATTCGGCAACAGGCTTACAGACTATGTAAAAATAGAACTTGAATCTGCTTACCTTGGAACAAGTTTTCAAAAAAATTCAAACGATTTTAATTATGACATCTGGTCTAATATGCTGAACGTTTATTTATTTAAAGAATACGGTGGTGCTGTGGCACCATACTTTGGACTTGGTATAGGCGCCAGCGCAATTTGGTCTGCAGCTTATGGTGCCGGTGATTTCCGTATGGATATGTCATGGCAAGCGTTGGTTGGAATTAATTTTGCACTTAACCAAAGAATCGATTTAAATCTTGGCTTAAAATATCAAGACTATGGCTATACAGAACATAAAAATAACGCAGGCAATTATGCAGAAACAAGTATTTACGGCTTGCAATTATACCTTGGTGCCGCTTACAAATTCAGTTTATAAAAAATCCCGCTATTGCGGGTTTTATTTTACTTTATCGCGTCTTCAAAATCCTGCTCTGACCATACTGTTATTCCAAGCTCTTGCGCTTTATCCAGTTTACTGCCTGCTTCAGCACCTGCAAGAACAATATCCGTCTTTGCCGATACGCTTCCCTGAACTTTTGCACCAAGATTTTCTAAGATTTCTTTCGCTTGGTCCCGCGTATATTTTGATAATGTCCCAGTTAAAACTATTTTTTTTCCTGACAACGCGCTTTCTATTACAGGTTTTGTCTCTACTTCCTTTATATTAACTTGATTCAGTAAAGCATCCAGAACTTTATTATTATGCTTGTCCGCAAAGAACGAAACTATTTCATTTGCCATAATATCGCCGATACCTTCAACCTGCTTTAATTTCCAAACCGGGGCCTGACGTAACGCCTGCAAATTACCAAAAGCTTTTGCCAAAATCTTTGCTGTTACTTCACCTATTTCGGGTATACCAATAGCAAATAAAAATCTATGAAAGTCTATATTTCTTGCCCTCTCTATTGATTCGTTTAAATTAGAAACAGATTTTTCGCCGAATCCTTCAAGCTTTTTTAACTCTTCCCCGTGCAACTTAATCAAAGTAAAAATATCAGCAGCTGTATTTATCCAGCCCTTTGATATAAACAACTCTAATTGCTTAGTCCCCAACCCTTCTATATCAAAACCTTTACGAGAAACAAAATGCTCTAACTCACCAATTCTTTGTGCGGGGCAAGCCAACGTATTAACACATCTTCTTGCCACTTGACCAGATTCCTGAACGACCAAGCCACCACAAACAGGACATCTATCAGGAAAAACGAAATCATTACCACCAGAAATACTTTCTGCAACCTCTACTATCTGCGGTATCACATCCCCAGCCCTTTGAACGACTACTTTATCGCCCACTTTCAATCCCAGCCTTTTTATTTCGTCCGCATTATGTAAAGTCGCACGGGATACCAATACACCACCTATGTTTATAGGTTCCAGCTCTGCTACCGGCGTTAAAACACCGGTTCTTCCAACTTGAACAGTTATGGCTTTTAATACAGTTATCCCTTTCGCCGCAGGAAACTTATAAGCAACTTCCCATCTTGGACTATTAGCCCGACTACCCATTTTCTCTTGCAAAGCAACGTCATTAACTTTTAATACCAAACCGTCTATATCAAAAGGTATTTCTGCGCGGTGCAACATAACTTTATTGTAAACCTTCTGGATTTCTTCCATAGTATGCACCAGTGCCGACCAAGCTTTCGTCGTCTTAAACCCCCACGATTCCAGCTTATCAAAATATTCACTCTGCTTAGACCAATTACGACCAGATAAGTCACCGTAAGTATAAGCAAAAGCACTTAATTTTCTTGAAGCCGTCACAGCAGGATTTAATTGGCGCAAAGAACCAGCCGCAGCATTTCGTGGATTAGCAAACTTTTTATCAGATTCTTCATTCAAAGATAAAAAATCTTCGCGCTTCATGTATACTTCCCCGCGCACCTCTATTACTTCTGGGAAATCACCAGATAACTTTTTCGGTATGTCTGGTATGGTCTTTAAGTTCTCGGTTATATCTTCACCTATTGCCCCACTTCCCCTTGTCAAACCGCGCACAAATATACCGTTTTCGTATCTTGCGGCATAAGACAAACCATCCACTTTAAGCTCTATAAAAATCTCTTTATCCGCAAGCTTATTAAACCAATCTGCCACTTCCTTTTCATCAAAAACATCTGATATGGACAACATTGGAACTGTATGAGCAAAAGATTTAAACTTATCCGAAACTGCCGCCCCTACATGTGTAGAAGCACCGTTCTTAGCCAGTTCTGGATATTCAGCTTCTATTTCCAAAGCTCTTTTTTTAACCGCATCGTAAGTTGCGTCGTCAACAACCGGAGCGTCTTTTTGATGATAAGCGATATCCCATTGCTTTAATTTTTCAAGCAAATCTGCGTGTTCAGACAAAACGAATAAATCAGGTGTTTTCATAATAAAGAATTATAGAAAAAATCTTCAAATAAAACAACAAAAAAGCCCGCTAAACAGCGAGCTTTTTTTCTTAACAGTATCATTTTATTTAGCTTCTTCATCCAAAGCTTTCAACAAAATGTCTTTCATTTCGTTTGGCATCATACCTGTTGTAGAATAACCACAATCAACGTGATGAACTTCACCTGTAACGGCGCTTGATAAATTACTAAACAAATAAACTGCCGCACCAGATACATCGTCCAAAGTCATATTACGACGCAGCGGAGTTGTTTCTGCGTTCAAGCGAAGCATAGACTTAATTCCACCGACTCCGGAAGAAGCAAGTGTCAAAATAGGACCTGCGCTGATAGCATTTACGCGAATTTTATCTTTACCTAGGTCCGCAGCCAGATAACGAACGCTGCTGTCTAAAGCAGATTTAGCAACGCCCATAACATTATAATTAGGTACAGACTTTTCCCCGCCGAAATAAGTTAAAGCAACTATACTGCCACCGTCTGTCATAAGCTTAGAAGCTCTGCGAGTCAAATCGACCAAAGAATAGACGGAAATATCCATAGTATTTTTGAAGTTATCGCGTGTTGTATCGGCGTATCTACCGGTTAATTCGTTTTTATCTGAAAAAGCGATAGCATGTAGCATACCGTCTAGACGGCCCCATTTTTCTTGTATAGCGTTAAACAAGGCGTCCATTTGTTCATCGTTTTGAACGTTGCATTCTTGGACGAAGTCTGCATTAATAGATTCTGCCAATGGTCGAACTCGTTTTTCCAGATTAGGCATTGCATAAGGCATAGCAATTTCTGCACCTTCTTCATGGGCGCGTTTAGCGATGGCCCAAGCCATAGACCAATCGTTAGCTACGCCTGTGATAAGAATCTTTTTTCCTTTCAATAACATTTTACTTCCTTATAGTTATTAATTATTGGACGTTAAGAAATATAGCACCAAAAAAGGTAAGTATCAACAGATAAAAAAAAGACTTGAAAAGAGAAAAAAAGTATTATAATATGTAGCACGTTATTCGGGCATAGTTCAGTCGGTAGAACAACGGACTGTTAATCCGTATGTCACTGGTTCGAGTCCAGTTGCCCGAGCCAAGGATTTCCGCAGATTTCTGCGGATTTTTTTGTTGTTTTTGTGTCTAGGATTTTTTTCAAAATTGGACCAAAGTTGCTTAAAATTGTTCTAGCCCAAAAATAAAAACACATATAAACACATATTAAAATCAGCAGTATGCCCTATACTTTTCTTTTCATATCTGATTACTTTTTGATTCCATAATTGATTCTAAATCTGATTTCAAACTTGATTTCATAACCGATTTAATAACTGATTTCACAACTGATTTCACAGGTTCTTTTATGCCCTATTTTATACCTTGATTTCATACCTGTTTTCTGATACTATACTGTTTATAAGGTGGATTTAACCAGACTTGTCCTGCCTATAAATGGACTAAACATGGGGTTTTTTTATGCAAAATTTTCAGCCTTTGTATTCAAATCCACCTTTGGTTATTTTTGCTAAACCAAAGGAGTCAACTATGCAAAAAACAGCCGAAGCCGTTTCAATCGGTCATCCAGATAAAACTGCTGATTATATCTCTTCATATATACTGGATCGTTTAATCGAACAAGACACTAATCTTCGTTATGCGGTTGAAGTTATGATTAAAGACAATACTGTAATTCTGGGTGGTGAAGTGACCACATCTGCAAAACTAGGTGATTTGACCGCTCTGGTAAAGACAGCGCTGGCCGAAATAGGATATGATGAACGTTATTACTCTATATGGGGCGATTATGCTATCAACCCATCTAAAATCAATGTAATCAACCTGATTGGTGTTCAATCTGCTGATATCTCGCAAGGGGTTGATGCCGATGGTTGGGGCGACCAGGGTGTATTCGTTGGATATGCTTGCCAAAACGAACAGAAAATCAATCGGGAATTATATCTGGCCAAAAAGTTAAATAACGCCTTGTATGACAAAGCCCGTCAATCCGACAACCTAGGGTTGGACATCAAGACTCAAATCACCTTAAATGATGATAAAATAGAGACCGCTATCGTTGCCATACCTATGTTGAAAGACGAAGACCTGAGCGATTTTGTGGTTTCTGTTCTGGGCGAAAAGCCAGCGCACATCATCATAAATGGCACAGGCCGTTATACATATCACAGTTCAATCGCTGATTGTGGCATAACAGGTCGTAAATTAGCCTGTGATTTTTATTCTACCGCTTGCCCTATTGGTGGTGGCAGTCCATGGACCAAAGACCCTAGCAAAGCAGATTTGAGCCTGAATATTTATGCACGCTTTTTGGCATGCACTAATTTGAAAGACAACGATGAATGCTTTGTTTACCTGTCTTCATGCATTGGCAAATCGGAATTACCAAGTGCATTGATAAAAACTGTCAAAGATGAGGTCACATCGTATCAAGATATGACAGTATACCAAAAACCAATAAATCTAATCCGAATGTTTGGACTTAACAGGCCTATCTATGCGGACTTATGCAAGTCTGGTATATCTGGGATATTATTCAAAGACGAATAAAAAACGGGGCTACCGCCCCGTTTTTTATTCTGCTGTTACAACAGGAACTGTTTTCAAAATTTCGCCTTTTGTTTCATACTGATTGTATTTTTGTAGTAAAAATCCAAATTTATATTGTATCTAGGTTGCTTAAAGTTCGTTTAGCAATAAAAAGGCTGGAAAAAAATCCTTTTGTATGTTGTATATCAAAAATTGTTTATAAAATGTATGTGCTGTATTTAACAAAGGAGTAAGCTATGATATACGGCTATATTCGAGTCAGCACCGACAAACAAACTACTGAGAACCAACGTTTTGAAATTAGTCAATACGTGGATAAAAACAACCTGGTTATTGACCAGTGGATCAATGAAACAATCAGTGCGACAAAAGCACTTAGCAAACGTCAACTGGGAAAACTGTTAAAGCGGCTCGAGAAAGGCGATATACTAATTGCCTCGGAACTATCCAGGCTTGGTCGTAACCTGCTGCAGGTGATGAGTATTCTTCATTTATGCATGGATAAGGATGTCCAGGTCTGGACCATTAAGGACGGTTACCGTCTGGGGGCCGACATCCAATCCAAGGTTCTGGCATTCGCTTTCGGCTTGTCTGCCGAGATTGAGCGTAATCTGATAAGCCAGCGCACCAAGGAAGCTTTGATGCGTATGAAGGCTGAAGGCAGGATTCTTGGTCGTCCAGTGGGTCGCAAAAATACATATGTCAAACTTAGCGGCAAAGAGACCTTAGTTAGGGAATTGCTAAACAATAACATCTCAAAGAGTGGTATTGCTCGTATCAATGGTGTTCACAGGATAACCGTTTCAAAGTTTATTCGTGAGCGTGTGTCCATTTGATATGGTACATCTGCGATTTTTTAGGGGGGGATTAGCGGTAATTCAAATGGACGGCTTAGGTCGTCTTTTTCTTTTTTGCACCACCCCTTTGTGGGTGGTTTTTCTTTAGGTCATTTTGTATAAATCTGGATTTAGTTCCAAATGGGTATGTTTTAGACAGGTCTGTATTTTACACAGCCGCTACACAGCAATCAAAAAAATGGCTATTTTTTACATTTTTTTAATTCGCTAGAACACGCAGAAATCTGCGACAAAATTGAAATTTAACACCCCTCTGAATCGCAGATACTGTTAATCCGTATGTCACTGGTTCGAGTCCAGTTGCCCGAGCCACAGATTTCCGCAGATTTCTGCGGATTTTTTTTATTGTCTGGGGGTCGCTCCATTTTTATGCAAAATTGGATGAAAGTGGCTCTAAATTGCCATAAAGGTAAAACAAAAACACATATTTGACACACAGTAATATATACCATTACTGCTGAAATCATCTCTGAAATCACACAGATTTCATACTTGAAATCAGAGATGAAATCGTGATGAAATCATACCTGATTTCAGTATTGATTTCAGGGCTGATTTCAGTATTGATTTCATACCTGAAAAGAGCCTCTTTTTGCCTGCGAACTATGGAACGCTATTCCGTCAGTCACAAGACTAAAACGCACAAAAATCAAACAGTTATAAAAATACGATTTTTTCCTATGTGTCAAATATGTGTTTTTATTTTTGCACTTTTTATTTTTCAATAAATAACTGGACAAAGACGAAAGAATAAGCACAAATGCAACAACTTTTAAAGGGGTTGCATATGAACTTCAAACATTTTGATGATATTAAACCAAATGATAAGGCACAATTTGAGATGCTATATTTTTCTGCTCAAAGGGCTTTAAGAAGGTTGGAACTTAAACTTAACAGGATTTATGACGGTCAACCTCCGAAACATTTACGTATAGAATTAAAACAACTCAACCGCAAACTCACCCAAATAGCAGGCGTGTGGAAACTAAAAAACTTTACATATTAGAACAAACATTATTCTAAAAACATCTTTTCTCTTGAAAGACCCACGAAATTTTTGCTATTTATATTTATAGGGATCAGGAAAGGTGTTAATAATGCATGATTATAGGTTGGCCGTTAGTGAAGAATTATCAGACCATTTTGTAGATATACCATTATGTGAAGATTGGCATTATGTGAAAATTGGTGCGACAACTGTAGGGCAACTACAAAAAGCAGGTATACTTCCTAGACATGCATACGGTAAATTAACTAGCAATAAACCTGACGGCTTGATAATTAGTGGCAAAAATACGATTAAAGCTTTGATCGAAGCAAAGGCTCCTACTGGTAAAATCAAATCAAAAAAATCGGCAGAAGATGTAATAACTCAATGGTACTCCGAACTTGCTAATGTTTTAGGGTGCAATATTGTAATAGCGACAGATAATAACGGTGGAAATACATACTGGTTTTCTAAAGACAAAATTGAACTAAAAGAAAATGGTATCCCTATTAGGCACAGATTAAATATATCTGACACGTCTACAGATGAAGAAAAAGCAGAATTGGTGACATTATTAAAAAAATGTGAAAACCTTGATTCTGACTGTAATATCATTCCCGAAATAGTTCTTAACCCAACTACCCTAGCTAATAGAGTTTGGCAGAAAATATGGATTAGCACAGGAAAAGACCCAGAAAAATGTTTATATAATGTTGTAGAAATTTTCATATTTAAATTTTTGTCTGATTTATCTATCTTACCAACAGAATTATCTTTTAACCACATATATAAAATTGCTAAAAATAAACAACGAGATCTTGCTTTACGTATTTATGCCTCTACAACCAGAAAAACTATAAAAGAAGAAATGTTTCCCGCTAGCACCATAGATAACACAACAATATTTAATGGCACCATTTTTGTTAATGAAAAAGGAGAACCTAACATAAGCCAATCTGGTTTGTTCGCCCAAATTTTAGAAGAATTTGCAAAGTATGAAGAAGAATACGGTTCTTTTAAAAATATAGATAAATCCTTTAAAACACGATTATATGAGAGTTTTCTACGCCAATCAGCAGGAGTAGCTGCCCTTGGTCAATATTTTACCCCCCGCAACGTGGTAAAAGCAGTTATAGACATGATTAACCCAGAAAGTGTTAGGGATGATATAAAAGTTTGCGATCCTTTTTGTGGTGTTGGAGGATTTCCTTTAGAATTCATCAATTCTTTTCCAAAAATAAAAAAACAGTTTCGTCCTGTCAATGGAGTTATATCACCTCTATCAGAGGTGATTGGTTATGACAAGGGTTCTGACGAAAAAGATGATGAAAGAACCATTATTTTAGCAAAGGCTAATATGTTGATATATTTATCTGATTTGTTAGCCCAATTTCCCAAATCAACAAAAGAATTTTCTGAGAAAGTCTTTAATAAAACTTTCCATTTAATTAAAGACAATTTAGGGACGCTACAAATCACTAATAAAAACAACTACTTTGATTTAATACTCACCAACCCACCATACGTTACAACTGGTGCGTTGACAATAAAAAAAGAAATAGAAGAAAGAGGACTTAAGGGTATGTACCCTTCTAACGGGAATGGCCTTGAAGGTTTGGCAATTGAATGGATAATAGGCGCATTAAAACCTGGGGGCAGGGCTTATATAATCGTTCCTGACGGCTTATTCACCAGAACCGCAGATAAAACTCTGCGCAATAAAATATTGGACAGTTGCGAAGTAAATGGTATTATTTCATTACCAAGTAGGACTTTTTTCGCCACCCCTAAAAAAACCTATATTTTAATTATTACTAAGAAAGATTGTCGCTATCAACAAACATCGCCAGTCTTTACATATTTAATTTCTGAGATAGGTGAAACCAAAGACGCCAACCGTTTTGAAGAACCAGATAAAAACGACTTACCCAAAATGTCTCGCTTATTTCGTCAATTTATGATAAGTCCAAAGGACTTTTCTACATCTGACCCTAGATGTAAAGTTCAGCCCATAGAAAGATTGACAGAACAGATGTGGCTTATTGATAGAGATTGGTCTAGTGAGGAAAAAAAAGATTTAGGAATAGAAGAAGCTGTAACAGAAATATCAGAAACCGAATTTTACGATTTTATCGCCGATGTTCAAAAAGTATTAACAGATTTTATAAAAAACAAATCATGAAAACAGCAACATTATCTTTTACAGAACTATTTGACTTTCCTCCAATATCGGCAGGGATTACAAAAGATTTCATTAGAAAAAACCAAGGAGAAATTCCTGTTTATGGTAGCCGAAAAGATGGGAAACCTATAGGCTATATAGCAGAAATTCCCAAAATACGTTTTTTTGAAAACTGTTTGGGTTGGAATCGAAATGGTTCTGTTGGTTATGTTTTTTTTCATTCTCATAAATTTACAACAACCGACGATCATAGACCTTTATGTTTGAAACAAAAATACTTAAATATATTAGATATGAATTTTCTTAGACAAGCCGTTCAAGATAGAATTTTTGCCAATGGATTCGCTTGGGGAAACAAAGCTGGGGTTGATAAACTTAAGGCATTATATTTGGATATCCCCATCAAAAATGACGGTTCTTTTGATTTAAACACACAAAAACAAATAGCTATACAAACCGAAAAGATTTTAAATCTGCAAACTTATTTATCAAACATTTTAGATATAGTCGAAAACAGTACTATAAAATTGGATGAAAATAATATAAATAAAACCAAAGAAAAGCCCCTATCTGAAATATTTGATTTTTTTAAAGGGAAGGCAAAATATACGCAAAAATATTTTCTAAGCCACTATGGCAAATATCCTGTTTATTCTAGTCAAACAAAAAACGACGGTAAAATAGCTTCTATAGACACATATGATTTTGACTCTGGCGAATCTAAATGGCTAACGTGGACAACAGATGGTATATATGCAGGAAGGGTTTTTGTACGTCAAGGAAAATTTAGTATGACAACACATTGTGGATTACTAAGAACTAAAAAATGCATTGATTCTAATATAGACATAGAATATGTTGCTTATTTTTTGAATGGCTTATTACCAAATTTGGCTATAGGCGATCAAAATCGTAGGGTAACAAAAGAAATCATCAAAAATATTTCAATTCCGATTCCTATAAAAGAGAATGGTGACTTTGATTTAAAAATACAACAATGCATAGTATCAAGATATAAAACGTTAGCACACAATAAGCAAAAGCTGATAGATTTACTTAATGTACTAAATGACGTCCAGATAAAACCAGATATTAAATTATAAATATATGCGATCTCTTTTAATTTGTCTGCACATTATGTGTGTACAGTAAAGACAATTGGTGTAAAAAATAAAATCCAATTCTATTTTCCCCGTCTTTTTATCACGGCACACTATCGTCCCTGCATAACCACTTTCACCTAAAAACTTCTCGTTCGGTTTTACATACTTCGGCTTCCTTACAACCTGACCAACAAAAGGACTTTCCGAATACGGATATGGACATATACTTAATGAAATAATAGCTACCAATTCACAACTGTTATTAAAACGAGAATCGCTTTTCAAAATGTTTCTGAAACTTTTATAAATTATACCGTCTTTTTTTGAAACGCCTTTACCACCTTTAAGCTTCCAATCGTCATAATTAAAACATTCTATAAATTGATAATTTACTCCGAATAGCTCTTGCAGCTTATCGGCCGTTAAAGATTCTTTCATAGCTTTCAATTAATCTAACTCTATCAGTTCGTATTTAGTCGTTCCAAGGCCAAGCGATTCCGCATACGGTAATATATGACGTCCCATCTGTCTGTCAATTCGTTCCTGTAATTTCTTAGCCCCTGGGTCTTTAGATGCATATATCATATCTACAAACGCTTGGTCGTTCGCTACTGGATCTGTTGAGGCTATTATCCCTAAGTCCGCCATAACTGGATCCGTCTGATGTGCATCACAATCACAATCAACCGACAAAAAGTTCATTACAGTTATGTATACTATCTGCTTGCCTTGCGACGCAAAATAATCGCTGACCGATTTTGCCGCTTCTGCCATAGACTCTATAAACGCTTGCTGCTCTGGTAAATTAGACCACAATATATCCGGGTCTTCGGTAAAACCAGCCGAATGAATATAAGCTTTACCGTTCCTGGACGCTATACCAATAGACTGATTCTTTAAATTCGCACCAAAACCACCCATTGCATGCCCCTTGCCATGCGCTAAGTTAAGTATAGAGTCATAATTGTCTAAATGAGTCCCCACAAGGTTATACTTTAAGTGCTTTCCGTTATTAACAGGGATTTTCTTTTCACCTTCGGCATCCATAATATCTACGTCCGCAAACTTAGTAAAACCATGCTCTTCAGCAACTTTTAAGTGGTCTTCAACCGTATTGCGTTGTCCGGCATAAGCAGTATTACACTCTAAAATAGTCCCGTTTAATTTATGAACAAGTGGCCCTATTAACTCCGCCTTTAAATAACCGCGCGAACCCGCTTCGCCGGTAGAAACTTTTACACCTACCTTGCCTTTCAGATTTACCCCAAGCGCATCATACACTTTTATAAGATTTTCTGGTGTGATTTCCTTTACGTAATATACTTTTGCTGGTTCGTTTTTCATATTTGTCTCCGCTTTAATCATATTTATCGTCATTATGCTTGATATTATCATCAATATCACAGCACACCCAAGAAATATACCTATTTTTTTATAGTTCATATATATCTCGTTTTTATTTTAACTTATTGTAATCTTCATCAGAAACCGGTTCAAGCCATTCATTAGAAGTATCTTCACCATCTAACTCAAACGCTAGATGTGAAAACCAAGAATCTGGAGCTGCACCATGCCAATGCTTTACGCCCGCTGGTATATGAATAACAGTGCCTTCTTTTATTTCAACCGGCTCTTTTCCCCACTCTTGATAATAACCACGACCGCCGACACCAACTAGCATCTGACCACCACCTGTTTTTGCATGATGTATATGCCAATTGTTTCTGCAACCAGGTTCAAACGTAACATTAGAAAACTTTATTTGTTCACTGGAAATCGGAGCTAGATAACTTTGACCAACGAAATATTGCGCATACGCATCATTCGGTTCACCAATAGGAAACATTATTGTCTGTTGATATTTATCTTTTTCTGTAAGAACAGGTTCGTTTTCCGTCCAGACACTTTGTGCCAATCTGAATACTGCCCATGCTTTTGGCCAACCAGCATAAAACGCATTGTGTGTAATAATTCCTACTATTTCAGATTTCGTTACGCCGTTATCCTTGGCCGTTTGTAGGTGGTATGTAAGTGAAGAATCTGTTATACCCTGACTCATCAAAGACACAATCGTCACTATGCTTTTGGTTTTTAAATCTATGTCTGTATTGTTCCAATTTTCACCGAATAAAATATCATCATTAAAGTGCGCGAACTGCGGTGCAAAATCACCTAATTGATCGCGTCCAGCCGTTTGAACTATTTTTTCCCCCATATTATTTTCCTTTGATTTATTTACAGAATTATCTGGCGCAGAATCGCACGCCGTTAAAGTTGTAACTAATGCTAGCATGGTTATCGTTCTTCTCATCTTTTCCCCCGTTTTATTTTAATGAAAATATAATATCTGTATCACCATACCCCCCGAAAAAATCAAGCATGCTTTCCCTGGTCATATTCGGTATCTTACCAATACGAGTAAGCTTCCAGTCATTTTCATCATAATAAATAGAGATTGTATTACCTGAATATAAAATAACATCACCAGCAGATGTTTTTATATTTTCGTCTGACCGGGGTAAATCAAATCCTAGTTTTCCTGTTTTTTCAAAACCACCATAATCAGACATTTTAACAGTTATATCACCATCTGATAACTTTTCTGCAAATGCTTTGGCAGATAAATTATCCGCCAATTCTATATCCAGTGACTTATTACCACAATATACTTTCATTATATTTTCCTTTGCTTTTACAGGTAAGCACATAAATACTGATAAACCTAATATAAAACATAAGTTTTTTGCCATCTGTTTAAACTTTTTTATTTTAAGTTATCTTTAAAGAACGATTCAATTTTATCAAATGGAATCTTGTCATGATTTTCGCCGCCGTCATACAAGTCTACATGAACTGCATCTGGGATAATCATTAATTCTTTATTGTCACCAGTCAATTGCTTAAATGCATCTTCACTGAAATAACGACTATGAGCTTTTTCTCCGTGAATCATTAAAACAGGTGTGCGAATTTCATTTATATATGACAAAATTGGCATATTCATAAATGGCAGAGCTGTCGTTAGCGTCCAATCCGTTGTGGAATTCTTTGAGCGCGGGTGATAACCACGTGATGTTTTATAATAATCATAATAATCCTGAACGTATTGCGGTTCATTTCCGGTTATTTCTTGCGGTAAACCTTCCCCAACAGCATAAGTACCAGAAGCAAAATCCACCGTGCGCTGTGCATTAAGCTTTTCTTTTAACGCCTGTCTATCTTCGGCAGTCATTGAATCAAAATACCCGTTTGCGTTTACACGACTCATATCATACATAGTTGATGTAACCGTAGCTTTAATACGAGTATCTATAGCAGATGCACTTAGCGCAAAACCACCAAAACCACAAATACCAAGCACACCTATCTTTTCTGCATCTACGTCTTTGTTATTGGATAAAAAGTCGACCGCTGCAGAAATATCTTCTATACTAATTTCTGGTGAAGCTATATTACGAACAGAACCACCACTTTCACCAGTGAACGAAGGATCAAAAGCCAATGTTATAAAGCCACGACTGGCCAGCTCTTGTGCATACAGCCCAGAAGCCTGTTCCTTATCCGCACCAAAAGGTCCAGAAATAGCTATTGCAGCAGACTTGTCTGCAGGCTTATCTTTTGGCATATACAAGTCTCCAACTAATTCTATACCAAATCGGTTCTTGAATTTTACTTTTTCAACTGTAACATTTTCGTTTCGCGGAAATGTTTTATCCCAAGATTGTTTTGTCATACTTTTTACTCCTATTACAATTGCTGCTATTCCTATTAATGTTAAACCTATTATTATTGGCGTTTTCATAGTTCTTCCTTTTCTTTATATTATACTTTCTGCCCAAGTTTTTAATTCTTCTGTGCTGACGCTTGCAGGAAAGCGTCTGCCGTTTATAATTTCAGGACTGCCCGTTGCGTCTTTCTTTAAATCGTAAGCCGTATCACCAAGACCACTGGACCCAGATGTTGCAAACAAAATTATTTTCTTACCAGACAAGTCGTAAGACTTTACAAACTGGTTTACTATTTTAGGCGATGTTCCCCACCATATTGGAAACCCTAAAAATATTGTTTTATATTCTTTAACGGGCGCGTTTAAATCATCCAGTTCCGGATACGGAAGTATATCAGCCATCTCTAAAGAAGAGCGACTATTTTCATCGTTCCAATTTAAATCTGCTTCTGTATAAGGTTGCTTCGCTTTTATTTCATAAATCGGTGCATTCAGTGCAGAAGCTAACTTTTGCGCAACACCGGCCGTTGTTCCAGTTACAGAAAAATATACAATAAGAATAGAAGATAATACACTATTCATTTCCCCCCCTTTTTTTATTGTTTAGTAATAGATATATAGCTTGGTAAGCAAAATCATATACAGTTTTTTTAGGAAAGTTTATGCCGGCTGCAACCATTGCGTCTTTTTGCTTATTCGTAGCGTTTGCATAAGGATAAAGTCCAAACATAAATGGGAAGAATATATAAATAAATCTGTTCGTTTCAACCTTTGTCATTGCCGGAAAATAAACCAGCAACAATTTTTCAACCGTATCCAAAGCCCGTTTATATTCCCGCTTAAAAAGCGTCAAATCATACAAACTGCAATTTTCTTCTAAATCGTATAAGTTCATAGATAACAACTTTAACAAAGTCGGGCGATTTTCTAGTGTCAAAGCCAGTTTTTCAGAAAAACTTTTTACTGTAAGTTTCTTATACTTTGCGATAATGTTTTCCATATCCGCACACCATAAAGCATACTCTTCCCTAAATATTTCAAGAAAAATACTTTCTTTCGTTTCAAAATAGTTATAAATAGAAGGTCTGGAAAAACTGGTATATTCGCTTATTTCTTTTATAGTAATTTCTTTAAAATTCATTTTTTTATACAAAGCCCGACAAGCTTTTACTATTTCGCTTTTACGTTTATCACTGTGCGCAAGATTTTGCATTATATTCCCCTTTCCGAATCTGACGTTGTGTCAGATATATTATAACTAAAAATCTGACACAGTGTCAACATTTATTTAAAAAAAATCGAAGTCTTCTTTGCAATAAGTAATTTTTAAGATTTTGTATATTATTATAAACACAAAAAATGGTGGGTGATATTGGACTTGAACCAACGACCTATACGATGTGAACGTATCGCTCTGACCAACTGAGCTAATCACCCTTAACAGAACTTAATTATACTAATCATTACAAACCTGTCAATTATAGATATGACAACTTTATATAAATAAGAATATTTTATACTATAAATACATTTGACAAATATTTTTTATAGTCTATGATATAAATCAAAAGGTAAAAATTATGAGCAAGAAATTAACAGACCCTCGTTCGAAACTAGATAGATTCTTATTGGCAGTATCACCTTTTGCTACTATGATTTTAGGTGCCTGGATGATGATGCCACCAGAAGGTGAAATAACTAAAGAAGATTTGTGGATTATGGGTGGCGGTGCTTTTCTGTCAATCACAAGCATAGCAGTAATAGCCGCACAAATTTCAAGTAAAAAACAAAGATAAATTAAATGGAAATAATATGACACAACAAAAATCTTTTGCATACGATATGGACTTATTTTTAATGGGCGAAACACCTATATTTTTAAGTTCTGGAATTGAAACTCTTATGAAAGCAATAGAAGACCCAAGAGTATGTGTCTGGCAAGAAAATAATAACGGTTCTATTGTGACAAACATCGGTGCGCTACGCTTAATACACGAAACAGGTGAAATTTATAACATATCTAATTATAAAACACTATTAACTATACCTGAAAATAAACGCAATGCAATATTTGAAACTATAAACGCAAGAATCCGTAAAGATGAAAATAAAATTAAATTCAAAAAGACGCGTAGAAAAACATTAGATTTTATTAAGAATCTTTTTAAACAACGTATCAAATAATAAAACCGTCTTTATGACGGTTTTATTTTACACCAAAAGAAATATCCATTTTTATATCACGGTCTTCAAACTCAACCCTTCCTGCCGCTTCCGTTGGAACTTGTGAACCACCAAAATAACCGACTTCCATTTTCGCCCCGTCCGTAATTATTTTATCTTCAGAATCTATTTTCATTATACCATTATCGTTTTTATAATTGCTAAACTCTATTACTCCTTTTTCATCGTCACGAACCTGAATATCATACCAGTTATCAAAGCTGGCACCCAAAGTGCTGATACCTGTTGCTTTATTAAAATTAAGCTCTGCCGGACCGTCCAATTCAATCATCTCTGTATCCGAAGAAGCATTACCAACTGCCCTTCCCTTAAACACCAAATCCTGCTTTATATCTTTAATAAATATCTTATATTCTTCATTACCGCTGATAAAAGCCCCAGAAAAATAAGCATCAGATTGAGTTGTATCTTTACTTATATAAGTTCCAAAATCTGCATAAGATAACCCAAGTTCTTTTCCCAAAGATTTATAACTTACGTCTTGTATTTGAGGCAAACTTGAAGTCCTTGTTCCCGTTGACACGGCCGAATTACCCCGCCCTTCAGCCGGAGTTCTGTCGCCTTCATCGCCCCTGCCACCAATAGGGTTATGAGAACCGCCACCGCGACCTTCGCTTGGCACTCTATCCAAGCTATCACCTCTATCATCACTAGGGTTACGAGGATCATCACCTCTGGCTTCCGTGGGCACTCTTGAAACACAACCTTCGCTTGTCCCAAGACAAGAAGCGGTATAACCGCCGCCGCCACCACCGCAAGCAGCAATCAGCAAAACCATTAATAAATAAGTAAGTTTTTTCAATAGATTCTCCTCTGTCTCTTATATATACATTATACACAAAAAAGCCCCCATAAACAAGAGTCTTTATACAAGAAAATAATTACCTTGCGTAGTTTTGCTCTTTATCGCTATAATTCTTATGTATGGAAAAGGAGAAGGAAAAATGAAAGCTTTCTGCTATTTATCTTTGATTGCTATTTTATCAGCTTGCGCACAGACGGGTGATTTGAATTTTCCTTATCGCGATTCAAGCTCTGGTCAAAACCCTACAAATCCTATGGGTAATTTTAACAACGACGCCGTCAACAATAATAAAAAACTTACAAGTATGTATTCCAGAAACAAGGTTCAAGTTGAAAAATATATAAATTATAGACTTAACCAATGGTCAAATTATAATCCGGGCGTCGGAAATAATATCGATAGACTTGATATAGCTAATGCAGCTTTATGGTTAACATCCGGAAACAAAACAACAACGGAAATAGAAAATCAATTCAAAGATAATATGACCTTATTCCATATGGCCGTTTACGTAATAGATAACCGATTAAATAGATGCTTTGGTAATACCAGTGCGGCTTATTCTGCCGATTGCTTTGTTAAATGGCGCGACGGTAATGAAAACTCCTTTAACTCTATCGCTAACAATTTGTTAAATAACGCAGTATTACTATCTGCTGACCAAGCTGTAATCAAAACGGTTGATGACGTCCAAATATCTTTTACCGTTGAATCTGACGGGACTATCGCAAAAGTGACTTTAGATGACGGTTTATCAACCAAAACTTTCAAAGATATTGAAAACGGAAACCAGTTTTCTAATATAGAAGTTGATAATGAAGACTTTGTAAAAAATACATTAACTTATAACTCGGTGGGGAAAGAGCTGGGATTATCATATTCAGACTTTGGGTTTTATAACATAACGAATAACAACCAAATTACGAACGAAGTATTAAGCACGATTGAAAGCAACGTCTTATTTATGGGTGGATACCCAGAAAAAGAAATCGCTGCCGAAAATATAGCGCAAGATTTAGAGTTTAACGGACAAGCCTTGGCAAATGTGACCAAAGGTGAAAACACATTGAATCTTGCAGATGACAGTGCCACATTAAACTTTAATAAAGAATCAGGAACGTCCACATTAACCGCCAGCTTTGATAATTGGTATGATGTAGAAGTGAACGGTTCAAACGTATCGTTTTCAAATTATAAACCAAATACGAACAAATATGACATGCAGTTGACAACTGCTGCAAACGAAGACGGTATAGTAAATGTTTCTGACGCTGAAACAGATATAAATTATTACGCTTCTGTTCCTGAAAACAACGTTCCAACCGAAGCCGTCGGTATGGTAAAATTTGATGAAGGTGCAGACGGAGTAAATATGGATATGGTGTTTGGCGTCAAAGGAGAGTCAAGCAACCTAAGCCCCAACAGACCTAAATGACTAAAAAAACTCTGATTAAGAAATCAGAGTTTTTTTAAATAATAAATCTTATCTGCTTATGGTATTATAATTATCGCAAAGCTTTGCTATTTCAAATGCGCGTTTAATAGTATTTTCTCTGCCTTTGGTTATAGCCAATACATCATAACCCCATCTGTTTGTATAGGTTTTTATCATTTTTCCGCCTATCATTGGATAATATAAATTACTTTCTTCAAACCATTCGGATTTCAAAGCATCTAAAACACACTTTTCTTTACATCCATTACACTTTGCTATATTCAACTTTTTTTCTTGGGAAAACATGAAAAATCCTTTTATTTAACTCGCATTATACTTACACCATAAAATAAAATTGTCAAGTTTTATTATAAACCGTAAAGCTGACGGCTATCAAAAAAGACCACTTCTATTAAAAGAAATGGTCTTTTTTGTTTTATCTTAATCTTTATCACTCGCTATAATAACAATTTTCTATGAAGTTAAAAGTCCCTGAAGGATCCTTGATGCTTTGATCTTTAGGTATATAACAAGCCGTCACTTTAGTTGTTTGCGTATTAGGTTCTGTAGTTCCCCTGACCGTACCTTTTACGCCTTCCAATTTAGGACATAAGTTGCATGTTACTGTTATTGTCCCCTGAGAAGGATTATTATTATTTTTTCTCCAAGTTCCTTGATTACAAAGTAGAATCCCCTCAGTACAAGTAGCATTTGCTGCACATCTTGCGCAATTTGGGATCACTCGACCAGGCGCTATATTATAAAATCCATCTTGACAACGGTATTTACAAGTTGCGCTGGTGGCGGTCTTTTCACAAATGGCTTCTCTGTTAAGTGTTGTGGGTGTATATTCCGTCTCTGAAGGACACGCATCAGGACATTCTACGGTAGTCCCACCTCCTACTTCTACGCAGTTTTTAAACTTAACTGTGCAGGCCGTAGCATAATTACTTTTAACCGGTGTAATAGACAAAGTATAACCCGTAGGACAAGAAGTGCAAGATTTGACATAATAGTTAGTAGAGATAACTGCGCCACCAGAACCCTCTGAACGATAACATATAAGTTCATAACCAGAACAATTCTGCCCACCAATTCCACTTGTTCTATCCAAAACGCACTCAATAGTATTACAAGTTGATTCATCTGAAAAATCAACGCAATTTGTTCCAGTGGCCCCAACAGAAGAACCCGCGGTTATACCATATGCGCAATTGTTATATATAAATAAAATAGATAAACAAATACCAAATGACTTTATTATTTTATTCAACATACTTATTCTCCTCTGGTCTTGAAGCCGCACTTTGTAAGACAACCATTTCTTAAACTTGATTTAATTATACCGTTATAAAAAACATATTGTCAATTATAAACAGCAAATTAATTACTGTAGTTACAATTCTCTTTAAATATATACGTCCCAATAGAATTCGTTATCGGCGTATTTGCAGGTATATAGCAAGCAGTTATATAGACTGTTTGCGTATTAGGTGCTGTAGTTCCCTGAACCCCATCTAAAGAAGGGCACGGTGTACATGTAACCCTTGTATACAAGCCATTTATTGTGTTTGTTCGCCATGTTCCTCGGTTACAAAGAATGTCGCCGTAACTGCAAGTCGCATAACGTGGACAAGCGGTACATGTGGGCGGATTCAAGGTGCTGGTTTTATAATAATTCTTCTGACATCTGTATTCACAACTTGGTACTTTAGAAGTTGTCACACATCTTACCTGACGATTACTTGTCGTATTTGTCCAAGACGTGGTGGGACAATTTGAAGGACAAACTGTTCCACCGGTTGTTTTTGTGCAGGTTTTAAACTTAACCGTGCAAGCCGAAGCATACTTACTTTTAACCGATTTTGGTGTAATAGACAAAGTATAACCCGTAGGACAAGAAGTGCAAGATTTGACATAATAGTTAGTAGAGCCAGTAGCTCCACCAGAAGTCTCTGAACGATAACATATAAGTTCATAACCAGAACAATTCTGCCCACCAATTCCACTTGTTCTATCCAAAACGCAACCAATAGTATTACAAGTTGATTCATCTGAAAAATCAACGCAATTTGTTCCAGTGGCCCCAACAGACACCATAGCCGAAACAGCTTGTGCACCGCTGTTATATAAAAATAAGACCGTTAAAAAACTTAAAATCTTAATAAACTTATTTTGCATAACTATCCCTCTTTGGTCTTATGTTTTACATATTTTAACGATTTAAACATAACATTTTTGTAAGTTATTTTTATTATACATTTATAAAAAAATAACTGTCAATTAAAAATTAATTATATAAAAAATATTTACATATTATTTTGTTTATTTACCGCTTTTTCCGTATACTATCTTAAAGTTCCATCTATCTTTCTTTTTGAAAGATAAATGTGGTTTTTCACTATCTATTACCATAACAATCTTACCTATCCAGATTCTTAAATATTTTGCTTGAACTTTTTTTATCTTAACCTTTTCATGAGTCCGCATTTCTGTCCCGTCGGTATACTCTATTTCGCTACTTTGACCGAAGCCATAACGGTTATTGTCAAAATCTAAACCGTATTCGTTATATATCTTTTTAATAGAATGCATATTTTCCCCCTGCCAATCAATTTAATATAACTACCAAAAACATAAACAATATTAAAAGAAATAAAGTAACATTTTACGTGCGTATTTAGTTGTATTATGCTTTTATACCAAAATAATAGGCTTTTTGTCCAGCTGTTTTTTTACCCGTTTTTCTTTTTTTATATTTGATTTGCTTCCTATAAACACACATAATTTCTTCGTAGCATGATAAAATAACGGTATTAACCAATGCAAAATAAGATTATAATTACTCTGAAAATTGAAATTAAACACGAAGAAATTTGCTGCGCAATTTGTAACCAACCTATACTAAAAAAACAAAAAGTTAGCATCGACCATTGGATACCAAAAAAGTTAGGCGGACAAGATGAATTGTCTAATCTGCGACCTGCTCATAAAATATGCAATTCTATAAAAGCAGATATGTCACCAGAAACATTTATGGAACATAAAAAAGAACTTTATAAAATTGCATTGGAAAAATGGCACCTTAATTTTGAAGATAAAACTATTGTCTCAAACGCTTTGCATGCCATGACACATAAAAAAAGAAGATAAAAAAAACGCCCCTGTGTGCTTTTTGGGGCGGTTGTGACATGAATACCGTTTTTTATTATTCTTTACGACTTGAATTGTCCATTAACATTATTATTAACCAAACAACAGCAGCTATACCTACCAAGCTGTATACTATGGCACTAAGTAAACTGCCTGCACCAAATAAAAACGCAACTAAATCAAAGCCAAATAAACCTATCAGACCCCAATTTATAGCGCCGATAAAAGTTAACGGTTTCAGGACATAATTTGTAAATCCTCTCATCTTTTTTTCTCCTTTTAAAATATTTCGTCTTTGAAAAGACAATGCTATTATAAAGCTTTTTTTTATGTCTTGCAATTCTAATAAGCTATATAGGAAAAGGTTCTTATCCACAAAATCCAAGTAATACAACAAAATACACTTAAACATATTGCCTTAATATCGACACAAACCTATACACCCGGCACAGGGATAATGGAAGAAGTAGGATTTGTATAAAAACAATCTTTGGTCTTAAACTTAAAATACCCCGTATCGTCTTCTAATTCTATATTTTTTTGGACATAACACTGTGTCACCCTGGTCGATCCTGCTTCAGACACTGCAGGAACCCCTTTAACGTCAGGGCAGATTTCACAAGTATAAACACCCTTATAACCAATCATTAGCGCACTTGACCTATAACTTCCTGCTTCACAAATAAGCTTTCCATCCGAACAAATGCCGTTGTCAGGACATTCTAAACAATACAAGCCATCAGATTCTTCTGGTATGGGTTTACCGTTTCTCGTGACTTCATACGCCTTACCTTCTGCACAACGACTGATACAATAAGGCAAACCAACAGTTGGTCTTTCACATTTAAGCTCTTTTAAATCGTTCGTTGGAGACTCGGTCCAATTATCTTCTTTTGGGCATTCAGAAGGGCAACTTAATTCTATACCACCAGATGTATCCTCTATACAAGTTTTAAATCTTACTGTGCAAAAACTTGCTCGATTACTATCCACTTCTGAATATTGATCGTCGAACGTGTAACCATCATCACATTCTGTGCAAACTTGGACCGATACTGGTGTAGAAGTCAAACCGCCACCCGATAGCTCAGCATTAGTATAACAAATCTTTATCGTATTCTGACAATTATCTAAATTAATTTGATTTTGAACAGAATTGTCGGTCATTATCGTATAGTCGCAATCTACTTTATTACATACCCCTTTGTCATTGCTTGTGACGCCGTATGGCGGTGCAGTCGTTATTCCATAAGAATCTTGAACCTGTAATATCAAAGCCAATAAATAAAAGACACAAAACTTATTCATTAAACGCATAATATTTTCCCTTACTTTGATTGTAGTTTTTTCAAATATTACTTGTCAACGTTTTTATAGCGTATTCAGCCATATACAAACCAAAACTTCCCGTCACACTTATCATAGAACCAAGAATATGACCAGCTTGCGTAGTTTTCTTGGCAGGCTCTGTAGAATATACAACAGTAAAATCTTTTATTCCTTGCTCTTTTACCTGCCCCCTTATCTTCTTAGCCAACGGACATACTTTAGTCCTACTTATTTTATCAATAATTATCTTACTGCTATCAGTCTTTAACGCCGCGCCCATACTTGATATAAACTTTATACTTTTACTTTCACACCACTTATATAAAGCAATCTTGGATTCTACTGTATCTATGGCATCTATCACAAAGTCCGGTAAAAAACTTAGCTCTGTCTTATCATCAAAAAATATTTTTATCGCATCAACCTGAATGTCTGGATTTATATCTTTGACTCTTTCTTTGGCAACTTCAACCTTATCTTTACCAACCGTGCTTACCAGCGCAAATAACTGACGGTTTATATTACTTTCCTCTATTCTGTCACTATCAATCAAAATTAAATGACCTATACCGCTTCTTGCCAAAGCTTCTATCGCAAAAGAACCAACCGCACCACAACCAACAACCATTACCGTTGATTCTCTTAATTTATCCAGCGCATGATTTCCCAGCAATAATCTTAACCTATGCAATCTGTCCATTTCTTATTACCAATAAACCGTTTTTATATATTTGATTTTTTATGTCTTCTTCTGGTCTGATTGTTGCAATAAAATCTGCAACTTGCAAGCACAGGCTTGTATCAGAACTGTCGCTTTCTATTAAAAGCTTGTCCTTGGGCGTTTCTTTTATTAAGTTCTTGACCTTATCACTTTCACTTTTTATGACCATAGGAGAATATGAAATATAAGATCCATAATTTTTCACTAACTTATTTAATATATCAAGCGACCCATTAAAAGAGTGACATATTATATATTTCGGTAACCTTTTTTGAAAACTCTTAAAAACCTGAAGCACCTTATCCCAGGCACCGACACAATGAAGACTTACTGTTCTTTGTAATTCACAAGCTATATTTAACTGTTCTATAAAAACTTGCTCTTGCATGTCTATATCAGGTTTGTATTTATCTAAGCCGATTTCACCGATGCTTAATTCTGGATTTTCTATCAATAATTCTTTTAACCTGTTCTGCCAACCCTTTTTTAAGTCTTTGATATACCAAGGATGAAAACCTATGGCACCGACGAAACCGATATTTAGTTTAGAAAGCTTTATAATTTTTTGCCAATCGTATTCTGTTGCCGAATTAACCAAAGCGAACTTAACCGAAGTTTTATTTAGTTCTTGCATATTTTCGCCGATATGACAATGCGCATCAATATACATACAGGACCTCTCTATTAAATTATAGTATAGCATAAATATAATATTACAAAAAAGTCAATTTCTGCTTGATTTTAATAAAAAACTATGTCATAATTTGCGGCGAACTACGGAAAAAGATGCTGAAAAGTATCTTATTTCCGGTTCGGTTTTGGGGACATAGCTCAGTTGGTAGAGCAAATGACTTTTAATCATTGGGTCCAGGGTTCGAGTCCCTGTGTCCCCACCAAGATAAAACCGCACCCCCGCGGTTTTTTATTTTTCGTTTGATTTTTGGCTTGGTTTATGATATAATTATTTTCATCTTAAAAGCGACTTTATGTCGCTGTTTTTTTTGCTCGCAATTCTTGGCGGGCTTTTTTTATACCAAGGAGATATCATGAATACTTATAAGTATATTAACCTATTCTCTGGAATAGGTGGCTGGGAACTGGGCTTGCAAGAACTTCCTATGGAAAATGTCTTATCCTGCGAAATTGATAAATACGCCCGACAAACATTTACGGCGAACTTCCCTGACCTGCCCTGTATAAAAAACAACCAATATCCAGAAGATATTCGTAAAATAAACCCCGAAGATATTCCGCCTTTTGATATTTTAGTAGGAAGCCCCCCTTGTCAGTCTTTTTCTATGGCCGGTCTTCGCAAAGGCTTAAAAGACGACAAAGACGATAAAGGAAATATGTTCTTTTACGTTCTGAATATCATCAAGCACCGTAAACCGAAAGCTTTTATATTAGAAAACGTAAAAGGTCTTCTTACTGCCGAAGGTGGCAGAAGCTTTCGTATAATTCATGACTTATTTAGAAACGCAGGTTATTCTTTTCATTACAAAGTAATAAAAGGTTGTGATTGCGGTATACCGCAGATAAGACAAAGAGTGTTTATGGTTGGTTTTCGTGGCGAAAATCAAGAAACAAGCGGTTTTAAGTTTCCTGCTCCTGTTCCTTTGAAATTCACTATGAAGGACGTATTTAAAAGCAAAACTTGTAATAGAGAAATCGGCTATACGGTATTAACGGCGCACAACCACAAAAAATACAACGAGCCATACAATTGGATGCATTATATAGTTGACGGCGTTGAACACGAAATAACGTTAAAAGAAACGCAAAAACTCATGGGGCTACCAGACTCCTTCTTATTTCCAAAAGGCTTATCTTCTTCTCGCATAAGGAAACAACTTGGTAACGGTATAATTCCCGATTGCGTCAAATTAGTATCCGAACAAGTTCTTTTACACTTGAAAAAGATTTCTTGATTGGCAATTATATTTTTATGAGTAAATTATTCTTATTTTTCGCAAAGATTTGTATAGGCTTTTGTTTTTTTATAAACAGTATACAAGTTTTTGCGTTTGAAATTTCGGATTTATCAAAATATCAAAGCGTAGCCGTTAAAACACTTGCAAGAAACGACTCGCTTTATAAAAATAATAACAGCACCAGCATAGAAATACAAGGAACAAAACCTTTAATAAATGTATTGGGAACAACTAAAGTTTATTATGATACTCAATTCGTTTATTATGGTGAAAATAAATTAGAAAACGTTGACGAAACAACTTGGTATTACTATACGCCAAAATCGTTAAATGGTAAACGAAAATATAAATTATATTATCGTAAAAATGATGTTATGCGCTCTGCATATCCCGGTGATTTGTTAGTCATCGCAAAAAAAGACGACAAAAATATTGTTATTTTAATTGCACAAAAAGATAGTAAAGCGGAAAACGAAGTTTTTGAAATATTAAATATACCAAAACCCGAAGAAAAAGTTTCTTTTTGGAAAAAGTTAACGGACAAAACTGAAAAAGAAAATTTAAAAACAATAAAAGAAACCGCTCCTTCTCCAACCATTTCAAATAAAAAATGGATGCAGATTTATTTTACACCTGGCCTTGACTGCGAAAATAATATCATCGCTGAAATTAATAAAGCTAAAAAAATTGATATCGCCGTCTATTCCATTACTAATCAAAATATAGTGGACGCCATTATAAACGCAAAAGAACGAGGCGCAAAAATAAAAGTCATTACTGACAGACTTCAATCTAAAGGTAAGCGCTCTTTAATTGACGAAATAAAAAATGCAGGTATACCCGTCGTAATCAATTCCGGTCATAAAATTATGCACAATAAATTTGCCGTATTTGATGATAAAAGTATCGTGACGGGCTCTTATAACTGGACGAATAACGCAAGTAACTCAAATGCGGAAAACTGTATATTCTTTAATCAACCAGACAAAGAATATTCTGAACATTTCAAATATTTATGGAAATACTACGCCGATTAAAAAGACTCGGATTCTGCCTGACCGGCAATATCTTCTAAATGATCCGAAAGACTGATTGATGCTTCTTGCCAGCTGACTATCCCATCTATTATCTTCTTTATGTGCTTGGATGCAGATTGCTTGTCATGCTTGAAATTGCTTTCCGTTATCAAATGAGATATTTCTCGGCTTATGATTAATAAAACCTGTGCCTGATCTTCTGATAGCACACTGCCATTACTACTGCGATATAATAATTCATCTAACTCAAACCTGTATGTTCTTAAATTGCTCATATCTTTTGAAGATATATGTAGTCTTCCCGATATTTTTTTCAAAGACCAACCTTGTAATTTATTAAACGACCCTATCTGAAAACGACCTCGTAAGCCAAGACTGTTCCTTAATACTGCCGCTATACTAAGCATTACAGAATTGGTCTTGTCTAACACCGTATTCGCTATCGTCCTATTTACTTGTCTGGATATCCTGTAATTAGTGTAATCATACAACAAAAATACTAACGGAATTGATAATAAAGACGCCGCAACGTTATCTAATAAACCGCTTACATTCGGATCTTTTACATTGTCCAGCGATATTATAAATATTATTACACCGCCGATCACAGATAATATAAATGGTATAGTCTTTAGCAAAAGGTTCTTTAAATCCGTCCTCATGCTGACAATATTAAAATATTTTTGTTAACGTGTTTATAAGAACGCTTTCTTATACTATGTTTCTTTGATTGTCTTTCACGCAAATACGTTTAAAGTCCGACTTTATTTCATTAACTGTTTTTGTTTTTACTTTTTCGCGCTTCATAAAGAATATAGACCAAATACCAGCCATGACTAATACCCCACCAAGAATCATTATACTATAACGCCAACTACCAAAGCTTTCCCCCAAACCTATTATCATACAAGTTCCTATGTAAAATATATTATCACCTATACTATATACAGAAAGCATGGCGGCACGATGCTTTGCTGGCAGTGCCGACTGGAACTTTGAATAAAGCAATATATTTATAGCGCTGAAAATGACATAAGACAAACCTAATATCCAAAGCCCATATACAGAATAAAATATTGAAAACAATATAAAGCAAGCACCGGCCGTAAAAATCCCTAAACCGATGATCAAAGGTCTGACTTTGGAAAACTTGTAAGCAAACGTTTGACCTATGATATAACATATAAGTAAGAAAAACTGCACTAAACCGACCAGCTCTGGTTTAACGCCGATATCTAAACTTATCGGGCTTATAAACTCGTTAAGATATGTGGCATTTGCAACAAACAAAGCCAACAAAAGCAAACTTGAAACATATGGTATCTTTAAGCTGACTTTCAAACCTTCGGTAAATCTTTTTAAGAAACCTTCTTTATTCTGCGTCTGCTTTGCAGTATTACAAGCAATAGTTTTTATTCTTAAAATACACAAAACCGATAAAAGCATTGTAAGAACCGAAAGCCATACAATCCAATTATAACCTATGTATAACAGCAACGAACCGAAAGCCGCCAAAGCTAGACCTATGGACTGGACGTTATATCGTATACCAAGAACTTTCGTATAATAATTTTGCTTATTTCTTGCGGCCAGCTCGTCATACAACATACCTTCAAATGAAACGTTAAAGAAAGCAACTTGCATTCCCCACAAAAACATACCAAGCGCAAAAATCCAATAAGACGGAAACGCAAACCAAAGTAAGAAACCGATTATTTTCAAACATTGTCCTAAAGCTACGGCTCTTTTATTACCTATCTTGCTTGCAATCCACGTAGAAGGTATCTGCATGACGAAAGTCCCAATAGACAAAATTACGAATAAAGACGATAACTGAAAACCGTTCATACCATTTTCTTGCATAAAGATTGTATAAACAGGCGTCAAAAGCAGAAACTTATTCAAAAACGAAAAAGCATATACATCAAATAAGAACCGCTTAATATCCTTTAATTTTTGCATGCTGGCACCTTCCTTAACTTGAAACAATGATATATAAAACGTTGATATTTTGTCAAACTTTCATTATAATAACTTATATATCTGGCAAAAGGGTTAATATGGCTGATTTTAATGATTTCCTTATTGATTTATCAAAACAGTTAAACCTGTTGACGATGAATGACGCTCAACGCGCCAGATTTAAAGAATATAAAGACAAAAAAATTGGCACCAAAGACCAAATGTCTTGGGATTTGACTGCACCAATACCTGACTTTAAAACAGAAATACCAGATACCGATAATAGACGAGATATATACGAAAAGTTCCAATCTGTTTTTTATGACATTTCCGACAATATAAAAGACTTTAAAGACAAGACCGATGTAAAAGAATTCGTTGATAAGTTTTATGGCCCTGGTCTTGCTGTAGAAAAATTTGAAGTAAATCCAACCGTAGCAACTCTGATAGATTCAAAAAAAACAGAGCTTACAAATTATTTATCAAATACGAATGTTTCTGCATACCTTCGAAAAGAAGATCCAACACTGGATCGCGAACAGCTTAATAAGTTTATAACAAAACTATCTGATGGTTCTTATAAAACAGATAAAAAACAGCTTAAACGCTTGCAAAAAATTGTGGATATTCTAAATTATTCGCCAGAAGAAATGCAGAAAAAAGGAGTCCCCGAATTTTCTGTATTTATAGAACCGTTACCAGAGCTTATATCCAATGCTTATGCAATATCTAAATACCTTTCTGATTCTGGTATAATCAATTTTTTTACAGGCCTTGGAATAGAAGCTTCTATAATTTCGTCAACAGCCTCTAATTTAAGAAGCGGTCATTTCACGCCCAAAACATTACGTATTACACAACAACTTATACAATATTTAATCGCATATGAATCCGATTTAATTGCGAAAGGCTTAACCCCCTTTACTATTATCTCTCCAGACCAAATATTTGAAGACAAAAGTCAATCTTTAGAAAACATTACAAAACCACGAAAAATCACGGATGATGAGCTTGACCGTTTTGACAACGCTTTTTCAGACATAATAAAAACTCTTATAAAAAAAGAAGACGTCTTAAATGCTTTTAATACATATAATAGCGATATAGCCTCAAATATATTCATCGCAAAAAACAAAACTAATTTTTCTGACCCAAATTCAAAGAACTATCTGCCACCAAAGTATGACGATAGAAAAAGATTGCTTGATAGGGCTAAAGATAAAGTAAAAAAATGGAAAGATGACGTTTTCGGCAGATGGACAGCAAGACATAAAAGACACATCTATTCTACTAACGCTTCTTACATAGTCGGTGAAATAATCAAAAATAAAATTAAACCGACAGACGGGTTGGCTAAGATTCTTGAAAATAAGGACAAAATTAAAAGCGCTTTGGCACCAAAAGCAAAAGACGACTTTAAATATTTTACCGACGTTTTAGAAAAATTATCAAAAACCAAAGCTTTCGCAGAAGCAACGAAAGACGGTGACCAAATGCGCTATATAGTGCAAGAAATAATAATTGATGCCGTCCATAACGGTAAAGAAAAAGAAGCTAAAACCGCTTTGGAAACTTTGGCAATGGTCAGATACGGCGCTTCTACATCTTCAATTCGTGATAATTTGAAAAAAGCTAATTCTGAAATGTCTATTTTCAGTGACAAAAGCCTTTCTTTTAATAACAACGGTTTCATGAGGGGCTTAACAACCGCAATTGATAAAACTATGCAAGCCACAGTCAGAGCAGGTTTTGAAACGGCTAATTTCTTAAAAAATAAGCTTGTTCGTCAAAAGGGCGTTAAATTCAAGAATGGCACGAATAGAATTAAACAAGCTGCAAAATCTATCGATTATAGAAATCCAGCAAATAAGGCAAAATTTGAAGAACTTTTCGCCTTCTGGGATTTTGTAAACAGCAGTATATCCAAAGATTATAACCCATTTATGAAACACTCTGCTATTCAAAAGAAAAACACAAAGGATATTGTTGTCGGTGGCGCTACTACAAGACTTATCGATCAAAAGTTCGAAGATTTTTATCGCACGCATAATATCGGAAGATAATTTTTACTTATTGATTTTTTATGTTTTTTATGATATAATAAAAAACAATTCAAAGCACCTTTTCGGGTGCTTTTTTTATTTTCATATTATTTATATTAAAAAGGATTTTTTATGGCAAAGATTTTACAAATCAGACGTGGTTCTGGTGCTCAGAACGATAACTTTACTGGTTTAGATGGTGAAATAACGTTTGATAAAGACGCAAAAACTATCCGAGTCCACGACGGACAAACACTTGGTGGCTTTGCACTGGCGCGCAAGGACGAAGTAAACCCAGGCAGCTCTTCTGCAACTTCCGATTTTGATATAAACAGCGTTCCTGACTCTTTTTGGGAAAGCTTATTCCAGCGCTTCTCTTGTTCATATATAAAGTGCTTAACAAGTTCACTTATGAGAGTCACAAATCAGGTTGCTTCATTATACACCTTCCCTATACAAGATTCATATTTGTTTGCTGGTTGCGTGTTAATATGTCAAACGCCTGAAGCAGGTTATACGACAGGTGAAGAAGTAACGGCTTGGGGGATAGGAAGCAGAACCAGCCCTGCCCCACAACTTTATGAAGACGAAAACGGCTTAAATGCTTTGTTACTTATAGGTCAAGAAAACTTTTGGGTAAGCAATAAAACAACCGGTAAAACCACAAACATCACAAACGATAATTGGAAGCTGCAATTCAGACTTTACTGTTGAAACATATTAAAACATTTGCTATGCTTGTCGCGTAAAAAAGGGGTTAACAAATGTATATACTTGCTTTGAACTGCGGTTCATCTTCATTAAAATATCAGGTATTTGATGCAGACTCTAAAAAAGTAGTTGTCGGTGGTAATGTTGAAAAAATCGGTATGCCAGATTCTTTTTTAACTCAGAAATATCCTGATGGAACGAAACAAAAGAAAGAAACTGTTATGGCTAACCATAACGAAGCTTTAAATGTAGTTATGTTCATGCTTCGCGAAGCATCTATTGATATGAACGAAATCGGTGGCGTAGGTCATCGCGTCGTGTTGGGTGGTGATAAGTTTGCTTCTTCCGTTGAAATTACTGACGAAGTAATAAAAACAATTGATGAATTGTCCGCAATTGCCCCGCTTCATAATCCTGCTGCTTTGGTTGGTATAGTCGCTGCACAACAATTACTTCCAAACGCAAAGCAAGTCGCAGTATTTGATACCGCTTTCCATCAGACTATGCCTGATTACGCTTACCGTTACGCGGTCCCAAACGCTTGGTATACTGAACTGGGCGTTCGTAGATACGGTTTCCACGGAACCAGCCATTTATATGTTTCTAAACGCGCTGCAAAAATGCTTGGTAAACCGGCAGATAAGTGCAATTTAATAACATTACATATCGGGTCTGGTGCTTCTGCTACTGCTATACGCAACGGCGTTTCCGTTGATACTTCTTTGGGTATGACGCCTTTGGCAGGTCTTACAATGGGAACTCGTCCAGGTGATCTTGACCCAGGTGTAGTATTATATGTTATGCAAAGACTTAATTTATCGGCTGATCAAATGCAAAAACATTTGAACAAAGATTCAGGTTTGCTTGGTTTAACTGAATGCTTTGCAGATAGACGCGACGTGGAAGCAAATAAAGAAACTAATGACGCTTGCCGTTTAGCTATTCAAATGGAAGCTCATAACGTTAAAAAGTATATCGGTGCTTTCATGGCTGAACTTGGTCACGTTGACGCAATAGTATTTACAGCAGGTGTCGGTGAAAACGACGATTATCTTCGTGAAAAGTTCTGCGACGGTCTGGAAGAGCTTGGTATAAAGCTTGATAAAGAAAAGAACGCAGTTGCTTTGGCTCGTAAAGGCGTTGATGAAATGGAAATCAGCACACCTGACAGCAAAGTAAAAATATTCATGATAGCTACAAATGAAGAACTTGTTATCGTAGAAGATACTTTGGCTATTATGAACGGAACTTATAACCCAGATCATTTAAAGATGGATTACAGTTTTGCAAAATAACAAATAAAAAATCCCGCAAAAGCGGGATTTTTTATAAACTTTTAATTAGCAACCACCAGTTGCATTACCAATTAATTTAGAAATAGAAATATCTTTGTGTAATAAGAAATCATATTCACAATTACCTTGTTTATATGTTCCTGTGCATGCCGCCAATGTTAAAACTGCAAATAACGCAAGCATTACTTTTTTCATGTTTGTCTCCTTTATTTAAAAACACATTACGATTATACAATATAAACTATACGCTAACAAGCTTTATATTACGCCTTGCATCCAAGTGACTTTATAACCGTGCACGAAAATTACATCGTATCTGGCACAACCATGCCAACGTTTAACAGATAAATAATTTTCCGCCGCCAACCGAAGCCTTTTTATTTGACTATCCGTTATCGCATCCCATGCTTTCAATATATCAGAACGACTTTTTACTTCTACAAAGATAATTAAATCTTTTTTCTTTGCTATAATATCTATTTCTGCACGATTAGTATTCTTACCCGTCACGTATCGTGTCTGTAATATACGAAAACCATGAATGCGCAGATACCATCTTGCAATCAATTCGGCTTTTAAACCAACGCGATAAGAAGATATGTTTTGTTTGTTAAAAAGCATAAGGTTTTGCCTGAAAGTTTTCCCTTGCTTGCTGAATATTTTTTGCCACATCAGAAGAATACCGCCCCATATCAACAAGTTCTAATGCGCCATAATAAGCCGTCATCATTGGATCATAAGAGTTTTCAGTAGTAAGCCATTTATCAGTCCCAGAATTAGGGGCACCATACTTATCTAGGACGTTTTGCCAAAAAGCAAGTATCTTTTTTTGTCTTTGGTCTTCAAACTTTTCGGCAGCACCTTCTATCTCGTTTACATCGTTATTATATTCTATCTTCCAGACAAGATTATCCGTTGCATTACTTGTAAAATATATAACTAACGTTTCACCGGTTAACTCGCGCACAAGATGCAATTCCGAAGCATATAATAAACCACGATTTTTTGCCAAACTATTTATGCAATATTCTAATTCCTTCGGAGCAAAAATATTCTGCTGTCTACATTCATAATCTAAATTGTATTTCCAATCTTTTTGTATAGTATAAATAATGCTGTCTTTTTCCCTGGGACTGTATAAACCTTTGGTTTTAAAAAATAAGGTCTGAACATCTTCAAAAGGCATTCCTAACATTACCCCGGCAATATCAAACCCACCCACATTTACAGGACTGGCATCTGCATTTATAGTGTATGTATCCATTGTCAAATCTGCATCGCCACTGTCAACAATAGCAAAATTATCAAAGTCAAAAGAATCACCCGTAGCTGCTTTTGCAATGCCGCTTAAAAAAAACATAAATACAAATAATATCTTTTTCATATTTTACCTTAAATTGGTTGAACTATTAGTTTTGTAACCCGGAACTTAAATACATCTGAAATATTACCACCTTTATCCAAATAATTATGAATTCCCATATCTATAATAGACTGACGAATACCAGGCTCGTAAATAATATTCATAAACATAACCCCACGCGTAACAACGGGCGTTTCAAATAAATCATTTGGATTGGACCATGTGTTTAACGCGTAATTAACTACCCAATAGTCACTGCCAACAGGTTTCTGAATTTCATCCTTTATGTCCACCATTCTAAAAACATCGCTTTCAGCAAGCGCCTGTATGGTCGTTGCTTCCGTATTCAGCCATTCATCAAAAACTTCAGAAGAAGACATTTGATACAAAGGGCTTCCTGCTGACATTCTTTCGGCTATGTTTTCTGCGTCTGGCGTTACGTAAAAATACTCTAATACATATTTCTTTATAAGCCTTTCTATTATTTTATCTTCCCCAAGATCTTCAACACCGGCAGGAACACCAACACGCATAGAATATAAATTATTCAACTGAAAGAAAAAGGGTTCCACTTTTATTTTGTCCGTAGAATTGTAAACGGCACCAGAAAATACAAGCACAACAAAAGTTAATGCCAATATTATCAAACCTAATAAAAATAATATCAACTTCCTTATCATAACCTATACGAATTAAAATCAGCTATGTAAAAGCCTAAAGTTCTGGGATAAAACTTTACGTTTCTGGCAACTTTTACAAAAGCAATTATATTCATTTCTCCTTCTATATCAGAAACGACTTTACCTTGAACTAGCCATGCCCCGCCATTCTGACTAACTTTGCCATAAGGACTTATTTTCAAGCTGCTTGAATCTAAACTTAAAGCATCCCCCTGCTTAAACATATCTTGATAAACAGGTAAAACGTATTCCGTGAAACTTGAAAACAAGTTTTCACCGCAAGAACAATATATATTACAATATTTGCTTGTATACATAGAATAGTTTTCATTCGCACAGTCTTCTACTCTATCACAAGCTTTCCATAATTCTTCGTTTTCTTGTTGGTTATCGGAAATAAAAAACCAATCTTGAACGAACTTATTTATTAAAGCATTTTGCAAAGCATAATACGAAGAATATTCTTTTTCACCATGAGAATGCCCAACAATACTCCATTCCCCCGTTACGGGATTAGTTGTCACTAAAAATGGATCAACTTTTTCTGATTTAACACTCCAAATCAAAAGACAGGCAAGAAAAAATAAAGCCAATACCAAAAACAAAATACCAATACCCATAAATCGGGAAATCGCAAGTCTTTTTCCCGCAGGAAATGCCGGAACATCATACCCATTTGGATAATCCACAATTCCCCCCTAAATCAAGCAACGCTTTTTAAGCCTGATATACCATTATGCAAGCACAAGGACTTAACTTTAATTCATTATTATCGTAACCTACACCGACAGGTTCACGATCATATATCTGCCCGCAACCAGCCAACGCCAAAACAACAAACAAACCTAATAATATTTTTTTCATCCTTTTCCCCCTTGCGTTAACTAAATTATAAGAAAAATCTTATATTCCCGTCAAGCTTAAAACTGCGTTTCAAACGATAATAAAAATCTTTGTTCTCTATCATACTCGTTCATCTTCAGCGGCCACCCCCAAGAAAAATTCATGGGCCCCATCGGAGTGTTCCAATAAATACCAAACCCAACAGACGTTCTTATATCACTATCTATATAATTCGGTTTTGAATCACTGGTTGGCGGGTATGGATACATATATTCCTCTTTCGGCGGTTTTCCAAGAATACCATAGTCAGCAAATATGAAACCTTTTATCTGATACTCGTCCGGTATAAATATAGGAAAGTTTAATTGTGTAGAACCGTTTACTTTCCATAATCCACCCAAAGAATACGTAGTATAAGCCCAATTTCTTGAACCAACCCCGGCAATGTCAAAACCACGTAAAGATTCACCCCCCAAGAAATACCTATACACGCGCGATATATACCCCCCATCAATAGATTGCAGCAACCCGAATTCTAATGAAGAACGCAATTGCCATCTATCGTCCCAAAACTTCACCATTCCTGTAATATCTGCATTATAACGCATAAAGCTTTCCGTTCCACCGAACCCTGTATAAGAAACACCTATATTTCCCACAACCCCCGTGTGCGTATTCTGTGCAAAGTTTGTATCTAAATTATGATATTTGAAATAAGTCCCCAAAGTATACAATTCTGCTTTCATCCAACCGTTTGCAGCTTGTAAATCATAATTCTGGTCAAACGAAGCAGACAATCGGACAGATTGAGTCCAATGATCCGTCAATTTCCAACCCATACGTCCGGAAACACTGAAAGAATCCCTGTCATAACCAAAACCACCAAGTGAAGAATAATTATACATCGTATAAGAAACGTCAAACCCAGCAGATAACGGCCGCCCAAATAAATAAGGTTCTGTAAAACTAAGCAAAGCCTGCCTTTGATACTGCGCCAGCGAACCCCTTAATTGAACAACTTGACCACGCCCCATAAAGTTAGTTTCAGTTATACCAGCATCAACCATAAAACCGTTTATGTTTGACCACCCAATACCGCCGGATAATTCCCCTGTAGGTTGCTCTTCCACCTTTACGTCCAAATTCATCATATTTTCATCGGCTACCCTTGTAGGGACCATTTGAACGTCTTTAAAAAATCTTGTGCGCATTAACTGCTGGCGACCTTCTTCTATGGTTTGTAAAGAAAATGGGTCACCCGAACGCATCGGTAATAACTGTTCTATTACAGAATCGAAAGTGCGAACGTTACCAAGTATATTTATACTATTCAAATATATTCTGTTCGTCTTTTCTATCTTAAACTCTAAATCTATCGTCTGTTCTTCGTCGTTCTTTGTTGGTATTGGGTCCACGTTTATAAAAGCATAACCATAATCTGCAACAGCACCACGCAAAGCAGACATCGAAACGTCTACATCGTCTATGTTATAGACTTCTCCTTCCTTAACTTCTAATACGTCATACAGCTTGTCGTCTGGGACATCAGAAAAAGGATTATCTATCGTTATTTTACCCAGTTTATATTGATTACCTTCATCAACGGTAAATACGACAGAATAATATTGCCTGTCCGGTGTAAACGTCCCTTTAACGTCTTTGACTTTGAAGTCAACGTAACCGCTGCGCATATAAAACTGAGCCAACATCTGCTGATCGTATTGAATTCTGTCTTCATCAAATACGTCAAACTGAGTCATAAACCGCCACCAAGCATGTTCTCTGGACAATATCGCACCGCGTAATGCCGCATCAGAAAAGACCGTATTTCCTTCAAAATCTATGTCGGTAATATAAGTCGGATGCCCTTCTTGAATTTCATATACTATGTTTACTCTGTTATCACTAAGCTCTATCTTCTTAGGCTCTATTTTAGTTCCAAAGAAACCTTTACGTTGGTAAATTGTAAGCATACGTTGAACGTCTGCCCCTATTACAGCTTCGTCATACGAAGTCCGTTCTGTCGCTTTTATTTCTTTCTTTAAGTCATCTGCGGATATTTCGTCGTTACCTTCCACAGTTACTTTATTTATAATGGGTGCTTCGGTAATATTTATTTTAAGAACATTACCGTCCATCGTAACGCTGACTTTCGAAAAATAACCACTTGACTGTAAAGACTTTGCTATCTGATTTGCCTTTTCAGAATTAACGTTGTCACCAATTTTTACTTCAGATAAAATGCGGATTGACTCTTTGTCCATACGCTGATTACCATATACGTCAATTCTGGCAACAGTCGCAGCTTCCGAATACAAAGGAAACAACATAAAACTTGACGCTAAAAATAATGTGCTTTTTTTCATCTTAATTTAACCCAAAAACTCTTGCTAAATCGTTCCACATAGTCAAAGCAAATAAAAATAAGATAAATACCCAACCGCACATTATCGCGATTTCCATTGCTTTACCTTCAAGTTTTTTCCTTGTAATTGCCTCTATTATCAGAATCAATAAATACCCACCATCCAAAACAGGTAAAGGTAATAAATTAATAATTGCAAGGTTTACTGATAATAAAGCAATTATTGATAAAAACGCAAAGAACCCCATAGCCATTGCTTTACCAGAAACTTCCGCAATAGTTATAAAAGACCCCAGCTGTTTGGATGACCTTTCGCCAGTTATTATCTGCTTTAATACCACAAGCAGCGTTTTTGATTGATAATAAGTTTCTCGCGCACCCGCATACAAACCGTCAAAAAATCCCTTTTTCCTTAACTCTGTCTTACTGCCGTCTGCAACCAACCCCCAACGTTCAGCAGGCGATAACTTCACTTGCACTAAATCTTCCCCACGAACAAGAACCACTTCCGCATCACGATTTGCAGCCAATTCTTTGGCTATTATAAGTTCACCCCAATTAGTAATCTTTTCATCGTCTATTCTTATAATAACGTCACCTGGCTTTACGCCTGCATTAAAGGCCACACTTTCCTGTATTACTTGCCCTATAACCGGCAGTTGAACGTTTTTAGGCTGAAACATAAACATGGCGGAATATATAAACCAAGCTAAAATAAAATTCATCAATACACCAGAAGCGATTATTATAAACTGCTTCCAAGCAGGTGCAGATAAATAATGCCCCTTTTTCTTTTCTTCCGGTAAATCTTTGAATTTTTTCCGGTCAAACATATCTTCTTGACCGTAAATTGATACATACCCACCCAAAGGAACCCACGCAAGTTTCCATAACGTTCCACGCCTGTCGTGCCACTTTACTATTGCAGGTCCAAAACCAATTGAAAAAGTATTAACTTTTACCCCGGCCCAACGCGCCGCCATAAAATGACCAAGTTCGTGAACAAAAACCACGACTCCCAAAACTATTAGCAATGCAACTATTGTAAGAATAATCTGCATAATTCCTTTCCTTTACATAAAAATTATAACATTACCAACCATACCAAAGGTAAAGTATAAATCCAACCGTCAAACCTGTCTATTATTCCCCCATGACCAGGTAATATATTTCCAAAATCTTTTATGCCCATTCTGCGCTTTATCCAGCTTGCTGTCAAGTCCCCATATTGGGATAGTAAAGACAAACTTATACCTATCCACATTAACTGCGGCATGAATATATCCGTTCCCAGCAAACCATACATAATAGAAGCAAACGTCCCGCAAAGTATGCCGGCAATCTGTCCCGCCCAAGTTTTTCCTGCGGATAATCTTTCCCACATCTTATCACCACCTAATAACCTGCCAAAGAACCAAGCCCCAATATCTGCAAAGCTTATTATCAATAATAAAAGTAATATTATCCAAGGACGATTACCAACAACGTTAACAGCCGCCAACATAACGAATAACCACGCTAGGAAACCGCCAAAAATTAACCAGTTTTTGTCTTTTAATAATAAAGATTTCTTGGTCTGACATATACACTTTATCATCTCTATAATCATCAAAACCACAACAGCCAACCCAAGATATCTGACCGCCGATATACCGAAATATTCTAATACCCCAGCCCCGACTGCTATCAAAGCCATTATTACACCGACCAAAACTCTTTTGTTAGTATTTGACATAACTGATTCCTTTTTATTTTTTCTTGCCAGAATAATTAGCCTTTTTACCGCCACCAAAACGACGATTTCTTTTTGTAAACTCTTCCAAAGTATACTTCCATAATTTTTCGCTTTTTATCATATCTGGCCAATGTTGCGGGACAAATAATAACTCTGCATAAGCCAGCTTCCATAACAAGAAGTTAGAAATACGATATTCATTACTTGTTCTTACCATTAAATCAATAGGCAATAAATCACCCGTATCTAAGAATGTTTCAAATGTCGCTTTGTCTACAGGTTTCCCTTCCGCAATTGCTGCGTTAACCGCGTCAACTATTTCATCTTGCCCGCCGTAATTCAAAGCAAATACAACAGTTCCACCTGTATTTTCTGCTGAAACAGCTTCCAGTTCATCGCATAAATCGGCCAGCTTTTTAGGCAACTTACCGCCGCGACTTCCGATAACGCGATAACGCAAGTTCTTTTCCAGCGCGTGTTTCATATTCTTCTTCAATTCTGTATAAAACAAATCCATCAGAAAATCGACTTCTTCTTTTGACCTGTTCCAGTTTTCAGTGGAAAATAAAAAGAAAGTAATCGTAGAAACACCCTTGCCGATAAACCAATCAACCATATTTTCAAAGTTGGAAATACCGGCTTTGTGCCCCGCCAATGGCGGTAATCCCCTGGCTTCGGCCCAGCGACGATTCCCGTCACAAATAAATGCAATATGCTGAGGCGTCTTAACCGCAGAATCTAAGGCTTTTTTTTCTTTTTTCTTAAATAAATTTAACATATTTTAATCCAATATTATTCTTAAAGTTATACTGCCATAATGTCGGCTTCTTTCTGTTTTGCCAAAGAATCAACCTCTGCACTTCTGGCATCAAAGACTTTCTGTAAATCATCTTCAAACCTGCGCTGATCGTCTTCGGATATTTCTTTGTCAGAAACAGCGCGCTTGATTTTTCCCATAGCGTCTTGTCTGATATTGCGCATAGATATCTTCGCTTCTTCCGCGTATTTTCCCGCAACTTTCGTCAATTCACGACGACGTTCTTCGGTAAGCGGCGGCATGTTTAAACGTATAACGCCACCAGCAGTCATTGGATTCAAACCCAAACCAGAATCACGAATAGCTTTTTCAACGGCACCTGCATTATTAATATCCCAAACAGTTACGCTTAACGTCTGATTATCCGGTGTAGCAACAGTTGCAACTTGATTTATCGGCATATCAGAACCGTAAACAGGAACGCGAATACCGTCCAATAAATGAACAGAAGCACGACCAGTGCGCAAACCAGCATATTCTTCTTTTAAAACTTCCAAAGTTTGTAGAGTTTTCTGCTCTACTTCAGCTTTCAGTGCTTGATAATCCATGATGAAACTCCTTATATAAAAAAGAGATTAGCAAATTGATTTGACATTTGGCAAGAAGAAATATAAAATTATCGCGAAGATGGGGTTGTAGCTCAGTTGGTAGAGCACTTGCATGGCATGCAAGGGGTCGTCGGTTCGAGTCCGATCAGCTCCACCATTTTTTTGCGATAAAAATATGTTGGGACACTTGATGACATGCAAACGCACTCGTCGGTTCGAGTCCGATCAGCTCCACCATTTTTTTTTGCGATAAAAATATGTTGGGACACTTGATGACATGCAAACGCACTCGTCGGTTCTTAT
>CALXLL010000005.1 GCA_944389185.1 uncultured Alphaproteobacteria bacterium | reverse complement strand
GATTTATATTTGCCCCCGCAAATAACAACCCAATACCAAGTAATAGCCCAGCAAAAAGTTTCCGCATTTTTACCCCCATTTTTCCAAATGAAAAACCACCAAGCGTAACTGGTGGTCAGGAGGTTAAGAACAATCGTAAGAATTGTGCTGTTTATTCTGTATATTCACAAGCCCTCCTGACCCATGCAGAATCAGGAGTTGTTTTTCATCCTGTATAGTGTAAAACCGGCGCCAAAAGCGCACTATAAGACTATATTCGGACGCTTACGAAGAGGTTCTTACACCCCGCCAACAGAACACCTGCTGACAATATTAGTTTAATACACTTGTGCTTTTTATTGCAACAAAAAATAGTTTTATTGACTACATATAATAAAAATATTTGAGAATAGGGCGTTTTTGCGGTATTATATAAGAATTATGAGAAAAACTAAGCTTGATATAAAATTGAATAAACCGATAGTAATGGTTGGCTTGATGGGGGCCGGTAAAACAAGCGTCGGCAGGGCGCTTGCCAGACGTTTGGGCGTGCAGTTTGTGGATTCTGATAAGGAAATAGAAGCGGCGGCCGGTTGCAGTGTTGTTGATATTTTCTCGATGTATGGTGAAAAAGAGTTCAGACGCGTAGAAGAAAAGGTAATAGAACGGTTGCTTGATACTGCGCCAAATCTAAAAGTTTTGTCTACTGGGGAAGGGGCGTTTATAACGCCGGCAGTTAGAAAGCTTGTATTGGATAAAGCTTTAACAGTATGGCTGAAGGCAGATTTAGACTTGCTGGTAAAGCGGACTAACGCCAGGGATACCAGGCCGCAATTATTACATGCGGACAGCCGGCAGATATTGGCTCAATTGATAGAAGAACGCTATGATATTTATGCTATGGCTGATATAACCGTCGAAACGAAAGATGAAAACTTAAGAAAAACATTGGAAAAAGTTATAACTGCCATTAAGTTTTATCAAGACAATCTTAAAAAAAGCGCGATTTAATTATAAATTGCATTTTTATATGTAACTTAAGCGGTTTTAATAAAAATAAAACATATAATTCATAGGCTTTTTCGCAAGATTTTGTGATTTTAATTTGTTGTATTAATATTGTGCACTTACGGAGTGCAATTTCTTCGATAAAGTGGTTGTATAACTCGGTCAGGGCAGCGATATACAAAAGGCGCATAATGTGGCGACATTATGTTGAGTTGCAAGGCAACTGAACATAATGTGCATTATGCGCAGGTAAGCGGGCGGGGCGGGGATATCTAAACATAAAAAAACAAGCTTATAATTCATCGTTTGATTCTTTTAACAAATAAAGGATTAAACATGATTAAACATAAGACTTGTTATAGAAATACTGAAAAACTTTTATTTAGATATTTCCAACGATTAAAACTATTAAAATATTTTGCAAAGCCGACTGATTATATAAATGATAAAATCTATGAATCTAATGCAACTATTGCTGACGTCGGCTATGTATTAAATGAAATACCTTTGACGGAAGAACAACAAAACATAATTATTACATATTGCAAAAAAGGACATGCGCCTTTTATTCGTGGCAGTTATGATTATTCGGTTTGGATTTCTGCTATTCATATTATTCATAATGAATTTGTAAGACGAAATATGATAAACGGCATTTTATATTCTTCCGAATATGTTTGTTAAAAAAGGATTTATAATGCTAAAAGATTTATTAAGTGCATTATATGCAATAAAAGACAATACAAGACTAGGTTTGCTTATTCGTTCCGGACAAGACTTTGAACCACAAAATGATGAAGAATATCACGCAAAATATTTGTATTGTGAATTATTAAGAAACTTTTTTGATAACAAATATAGCGCATATATTACCGCAGAAACAGTTAAACAAATACTTGATGAAAAAGGGGAAATATATAACCCGCAAAAAATACCAAGAGTTGCTATGTATTTAAGAAATAAACTTAGACCAGCGCAACCCTTAACGGATGATTGGATTGTGTGGTTTGTGCGTAGATTTAGATAATTAAAAAATAAAAAAGGTTGAAACTATGAATAATTATAACATAATTGAAAATCATATTGAATATAAAAAAAACATGAAAAGAAAACAAACTATTACAAAAAAAGCAATAAAAAAGGCTATTCATGCTTTTTGCGATTTAGGCGGATTTCAAATGCAACACATAGTAAAATTGCGCATGTATAGCAAAGATAGATTAATATTTGCAGGTATAGACTTATTACATTTACAAAATGCTATTCTTGAATTGCCTGATAGGGCACTAGAAGCAGTTAGTCAATACGGGTATGACGAGCCTTATTGTAAGCCTGATTTAGATTATGCGCTTTCTATACTTTCCGATAAGCTGAAATTAAATGTAATTTATTAAAAATATACTAGGCAGTTTAAAACTGCCTATATTTTTTTATTTTTATAAATAAATAAATAAACAAATAATTATAATTATAACTATAATTATAAGTATTTAATAAAATTAAAATATTTTTTTTGGCATGCGCTTAAAAATATAAAATATTTTTTTGCGGAAATCTGGGAAAAAAAACATTTTGTAAAAAATGTTTTTTATGATAAAATATTTTTATCAAGCGGGGAGTTGTAGGGGTTGTTTTTTTGTGTTTTGTAGACCCGCCCAGCATTACGGAGTAATGCGCACGCAAAGGCGCATAATGTATATTATGTATACTTTTGTTTGCTGTGGGGTGGGAAATTGTTAAAAATCGTATATTATTGTTATGTTATAGATTGTTTTCATATATATTGTTATAGATTGTTAAGGCTTGAATATACAGATTGTTAGGCTTGAATATGTTGTTAAAATTATAGATATAATAATCAGATAAATATTTCAGATATGATTCATATAAGCTTATTTATAAAGCGAGTTATTTTTTTGTTCGCATGATTTATAATTTATGCGTGATTTATATTTATATGATTATCAGATTTATCAAGTCATCGTTATATGTGGCTATTATAAATCTTATTATCAGATATATCTGATAATAATAATCTATGGGACTGCATAGCAAAATATACCCCTTTCTTGTTATGTTTATACATCGTCTTTACGGTCTATGGAGCGTATGTCTGGATGTTTTTCTTGTCAAAAGCTTTGAAATAAGGTTAAAATGCCCTATTTTGCGTGGTTTTCTGGGCTTTTTTATTAAAAATACGCGTTTTCTGGATAGAATGATAGGTTTTCTGTTAAAAAAACGCAATATTTTGTTGATAAAAAACTTAAATATTTCAATATAATATATTGAAAATAATTAAAAATGTTATTTAATTATTCTATGGTTTTATTACTTTGAGTAAAAATATGTAAAATGTTGATGTTTTATAGTTAAAGTAAAAAATATCTTTTTGAAAATACAATTATAAAAAGGTTTAATATAATGTTTTTTGAAGGGCTGACTCTATATATAGTTTTTTTTCTTGTTTGTTTGCGTTATATCGTTTGATTTTTTGATGGTTTTTGCCTATTATTTGTCTATGAGATTAGATCAAGAGCTTGTTAATAGGAAATTGTATATTTCAAGATCAAAGGCTGTTGCGGCTATTAAGGCAGGCTTGGTTTTTGTTAACGGGAAAAGTGCTGACAAGCCCAGTATATCTGTATCGCAGGAAGATAAGATAGAGGCTGGTGCCCTTCCCTATGTTTCTGGTCGTGGAAGTTTGAAGTTGCAGAAAGCTTTAGAGTTCTTTAAGATAAATCCTGTTGGTTATGTTTGTTTAGATGTTGGTGCCAGCACTGGTGGTTTTACGGAAGTTTTATTAAATAATGGAGCAAAAAAAGTTATCGCCGTTGATGTTGGTGATGGTCAAATGGTGGCCGAATTAAAAAATAACCCCAGGGTTTTATCACTGGAAAAAACAGATATAAGAAAGTTAAAGCCTTTTGATAAGATTGACTTAATAGTTGTTGATGTTTCTTTTATTTCTTTAAGTAATATTGCAGAATGTTTGGCGGCATGGGGGGCGAAAAAAATCATAGTTTTGATAAAACCGCAATTTGAGGTGCCACGAGAAATAGCTGCAAAACATAAAGGTGTTATAAAATCAGAGCAAGATAGACAAAATGCCGTTGATAAAGTTTGCTCTTGTTTTGAAAAATTAGGTTTTGGTTGTGTCGGATTCGTGAAATCGCCTATCTTGGGTGGCAGTGGCAACGTTGAGTTCTTGGCTTGTTTTGAAAAAACTAACTAGTTGACTTTTTGATTTAATTTTATTTTATAACATTTTGTTAAAAGGTTTTATTTTTAATTTTTTATTTTGTTATAAAAAGGTAGTTTTGGGCGTTTTTTCGTTGTTGTTTTGTTATGTTTTCATTATTTTTTTTTGTTAGTTTTCGTTTCTGGTTTTCTTTTTTTTTTTTTTTTTGTTTTTGTTTTTTTTTTTTTTTTTTTTTTTTTTTGTTTTTGTTTTTGTTTTTTTTTTTTGTTTTTTTTTTCTCTTTTTATTGTCATTTTTTTTCTGATGCTTTAAAGAAGTTTGGGTTTTGATAAAAACTTAATAATTTGTTGCGTTGTTTATGTATTGGATATTTATATTAAGATTTCGCCCTATTCTGTTTTTGATAATAACGTATTGTTATTATTTGAGATTTTTGTGATTGACGCTAAAAATCCGCAGGAATGCGGATTTTTTTTGTGCGGATGCGCTTTTCAGGCGGGCTTTGCTGTCAAATCAGATTATTTCCATACGCTTGGTATAGAACTGTAATCTGATAACCCAGTCGCACCATAATACATATCATCAACATGACTGCTGGTTGCGCCGGTAAAGAAGTCATATAAATATGTTCCATCGGGCATTTTGGCAGACGGACCTGTTAACCCCGAACAATTATAAAATGTTTGTCTAAACATATTTGATTGTGGACTGTTTGTTAAATTACCAAATAAACCAAGCGGTATTTCACCCGTAAGCCCCGAACAATTCTGAAATGTGCCGGAAAACATACCAGTTGCAGGTTTCCCGGATATATTTCCAAACAAGTTTTCTGGGATAGAACCTGTCAAACCCGAACAACCACTAAATGTTCTGTAAAACATATAATCTGCCGGTGTGCCGGATATATTTCCAAATAAGTTTTCTGGAATGGTGCCAGTCAGCCCAGCACAATTATAAAATGTGTCGTTAAACATATAACTTGCCGGTGCGCCGGATATACCCGCAAATAAGTTTTCTGGAATAGAACCAGTCAAACCCGAACAACCATAAAATGTGCCGGCAAACATATATTGTGCCGGTGCGCCGGATATCCTAGCGAATAAAGGTCCACCAATACCCGTCAGCCCCCTACAACCATAAAATGTGTAGGAAAACATATCTTCTGCCGGTGCACCGGATATACCCGCAAATAAATCTGCAGGGATTTCACCGGTTAAATTAGTATTAGAAAAAAAAGTCCGACAAAATCTTGGCTGTGTGCCGTCGGAAAGAGTTCCAAATATCGCACCAAGACTGCCCGATATACCAGCTGTATTTGTATTGTCTCTGAAACTTATTGCAGCTGTTGATGTGCTGGTATTATATGCAGTTGCTTCGCCACTTATACCTATCTTATATTCACCTGCACTGTCATAAGTATGCCTGTATGTCGTATCTCTGGTATTTGTTTTATTTATTGTTTCTACATCACCATCACCCCAATCAATAGTAAAATCACCTGCTGCACTTATCTGGAAGCTGAAACTGTTGGTATCTGGCGTTGTCGTGATAAAGAAATCTGATTTAACTTGTCCCAAACCACCCCAAGCTGTCGGTATATACGGATAATCATCCAATCCCGTCGCACCACGATACATACCAATAACATGACTGGTGGTTGCGCCTGTAAAGAAGTCATATAAATATGTTCCATCTGGCATTCTGGCAGACGAACCAGTTAACCCGGAACAAAACCTAAATGTGTAGGAAAACATATTAGTTCGTGGACTGTTTGTTAAATTACCAAATAATCCAAGTGGTATTTCGCCCGTAAGCCCCGAACAACCATTAAATGTGCTGAAAAACATAGAATCTGCCGGTGCACCGGATATATTTCCAAATAAGTTTTCTGGAATAGAACCCGTCAGCCCCGAACAACCACTAAATGTGTAGGCAAACATATAAGTTGCCGGTGCGCCGGATATACCCGCAAATAAGTTTTCTGGAATAGCGCCACTCAGCCCCGAACAATTATAAAATGTGTAGTAAAACATATAACTTGCCGGTGCACCGGATATACCTGCAAATAAATCTGCAGGGATTTCACCGGTTAAATTAGTGTTGTTATAAAAAGTATTAAAAAATCTTGGCTGTGTGCCGTCGGCAAGCGTTCCAAATATCGCACCAAGACTGCCAGATATCCCAGCTGTATTTTTATTACTTCTGAAACTTATTGCAGCTGTTGATGTGCTGGTATTATATGCAGTTGCTTCGCCACCGATGCTGATAGTATATTCACCTGCACTGTCATAAGTATGACTGTATGTCGTGTTCGCTGTATCTGTTTTATTTATTGTTTCTTTATTACCGTCACCCCAATCTATCAAATATGTGCCTTTTGCACTTATCTGGAAACTAAAACTACTTGTGTTTGGCGTTGTCGTCACAAAAAACTCTGGTTTTATTTGCTTTTTTATCAATGTTTCTACAGCTTGGTTTACTGCGATTGTATCTACGGCTTGTTTAGTCGCATATACCGGGTCTGATGCATACGAACTGGTCTCTTCCCCGTTCAGCATAAGGTTTGCCCTGTCCACCACCATCAGCAAATATTCCATATTCGCAACCAGCTTTGCGTTTTCTGGATAATACGGAACTTCTATTCCCCATTCTTGTTTAATTAATAAGTGTATATATTCAACATTTGCAACTTGCGCAGCGTTTGCATAATTTATATTTGCCCCTGCAAATAACAACCCAATACCAAGTAATAGCCCAGCAAAAAGTTTCCGCATTTTTACCCCCGTTTTTCCAAATGAAAAACCACCAAGCGTAACTGGTGGTCAGGAGGTTGAGAACAATCCTTAGAATTGTGCTGCTTATTCAATATATTCACAAGCCCTCCTGACCCATGCAGAATCAGGAGTTGTTTTCCGTCGTAATATTAAAAACGGCGCAAAAGCGCCATAACTATCTATTCCGACGCTAAGGAACGGGTTCTCACACCCCATCAGCAGAACACCTGCTGACAATATCACTTTAATACACTTGTGCTTTTTATTGCAAGAAAAAATATGTTTGGACGAAACGTATTGGCTTATAAGGGCGTTTGTATATTTCGCTTGAAAATCTGAGCATTTAATTTTATCATTCATTTTGTGTTTTTATAAGTAAATAGGTGTTAAAAATGGCGGAAAATATAACAAAAATCAAAGAACGTGAAGCTAAATGGCAAAAACGTTGGCAAACAGAAAATACTTTTACACCGAAAAACGACGGTAAGAAAAAGCCTTTTTATATGCTGGCCGAGTTCCCCTTCCCGTCCGGTGAAGGCTTGCACGGCGGTCATATGCTGAATTATACTGGGTGCGACGTTATGGCAAGATATCAACGTATGCGCGGTTTTGACGTTTTATACCCTATGGGATTTGATTCTTTGGGGATTTCCGCTGAAAATTATGCTACTAAAATCGGACGCCACCCTTCTTTGGTAGTAAAAGAACTGGTTAATAAGTTTACCAACAGTATGTTAAAAATGGGATGGTCTATTGATTTGTCGTCTCAGATTGCGACTTCGGATCCAGGCTTTATTAAATGGACGCAGTGGATGTTTATACAATTCTTTAAAGCCGGTTTAGCTTACAAATCAATGCTTCCGATGAACTGGTGCCCTCATTGTCGGACTACCCTGACAAACGAAGAGCTGGAAGACGGTAAGTGCAACCGCTGCAACGGTGAAGTAGAAATACGCGAAAAAATGCAGTGGAATCTTGCAATTACTAAATATGCTCAGCGTTTGCTGGACGACTTGGCCTTGGTCGATTACCCAGAAAAAGTTAAACGAGACCAAACTAATTGGATTGGACGTTCGGAAGGTGCAGACGTCGACTTTAAGGTCGGTGACGACATTATGACGGTTTATACTACGCGACCAGATACTATTTTCGGCGTCACTTTCTGTGCTATTTCACCTGAACATAAATTGCTGGCTAAATGGCTGGACGAAGGTAAGATTAAAAACGCAGACGAAGTTCGCAAATATATAAAAGATTCTGCCGCTAAATCAGAGTTTGATAGAACAGACGTCACAAAAGAAAAAACAGGCGTAAAGCTGGAAGGTTTAACCGCCGTTAACCCTTTTAACGGTAACCAGATTCCTATCTTTGTGGCAGACTATGTTCTGGTTAATTATGCGCATGGGACTATTATGGCGGTGCCGGCCCATGACCAGCGAGATTATGACTTCGCAAAAAAGTTTGACTTACCTATCATACAAGTCTTGGCTGGTGGTGACATTTCCGAAAAAGCTTGGGAAGAAGACGGTGCTCATATAAACTCGGGCTTTTTGGACGGCTTGAATAAAGCAGACGCAATCGCCGCGGTTATCAAGAAAGGCGAAGAAGGTGGTTTTATAAGACCGAAAGTTCGTTTTAGAATGACGGACTGGGGGTTTTCTCGTCAGATGTATTGGGGTGAACCTATACCGCTGGTATACTGTGAAAAATGCGGTTGGCAACCGATACCGGAATCCGAGCTTCCTTTGATGCAACCTTTTATGGAAGATTATCAACCAACAGAAGACGGTGAAAGTCCTTTGGCAAAAGCGACCGATTGGGTTAATACTACCTGCCCTGTATGCGGTGGACCTGCCAAACGTGAAACAGATACGATGCCACAATGGGCGGGGTCTTCTTGGTATTATCTGCGTTATCTAGACCCACGTAATGATAAAGCTTTTTGCTCGGCGGAACAGATGACAAAATGGATGCCTGTAAATCACTATAACGGTGGAAACGAGCATAATACCCGTCACTTGATTTATTCAAGATTCTGGCATAAAGCCCTGTATGATTTAGGCTTGGTTAATACGCCGGAACCGTATAAGAAAAGAACTACGAACGGTTTATTACTTGGAACGGACGGTAAGAAGATGTCCAAGTCCAAAGGTAACGGTTTTCAAGTAGACGAAATGCTGGACGCCGTAGGTGCGGACGCTTCACGTGTGACGATTCTGTCGTTGGGGCCTTGGGATTCAAACGTAATCTGGTCTGGTGGTGCGCTGGCTGGTGTTCAAAGATTCTTGGGCAGGATAGAAGCCTTGTCGGATAACTTAACGGATGAAGATTTGACGCCAGAGCAAGAAAGATTGCTTAATCAGTTAATTGCGGATATGACCGAGCGTCTGGATAACATGCGTTTTAACACGGCTATTTCCGCTATGATGGAGTTTTTGAATCATTTCAGCGGCGGTAAGATGCCGCGCAAAGCTTACGAGCCTTTGATTCAAATGTTAAATCCGTTCGCACCACATTTAACGGAAGAGATATGGGAAAAGCTGGGACATAAAGACATGCTGGTATTTGAGCCTTGGCCGACCTATGACGAAGCAAAATTAGCGAAGACGGAAATGACAATAGTAGCCTCGGTTAACGGCAAGCGTGCGGGTGTATTTCAAGCACCGGTATCGGTATCAGAAGCCGACTTGATAGAAATGGCGAAAGCCAGTGCGTCCAGACAGCTGTCCGGGGCCGAGATTATAAAGACCATAGTTGTTCCGAACAAGCTTGTGAACTTTGTAGTAAAGAAATAAAAAATCCGCCATAACGGCGGATTTTTTATAAAATCAATCAGATTATTTCCATGCGCTTGGTATAGAACTGTAATCTGATAACCCCGTCGCACCACGATACATATATCCCACTTCCGTCTCGGTTGCGCCGGTAAAGAATTCATATAAATATGTTCCATCAGGCATTCTGGCAGATGGACCAGTTAACCCAGAACAATTATAAAATGTGTAGGAAAACATATAATATTGTGGGCTGTTCGTTAAATTACCAAATAAACCAAGCGGTATTTCGCCCGTAAGCCCCGAACAACCCTCAAATGTGCTTCTAAACATAAAACTTGCGGGTGCACCGGATATCCCCGCAAATAAGTTTTCTGGAATATTGCCCGAAAGGTTAGAACAACCATCAAATGTGTAGGAAAACATATGTCTTGCAGGTGTGCCGGATATACCCGCAAATAAGTTTTCTGGGATAGAACCCGTCAGCCCCGAACAACCCTCAAATGTGCTTCTAAACATATAACTTGCAGGTGTGCCGGATATACCCGCAAATAAGTTTTCTGGGATAGAACCAGTCAAACCCGAACAACGATAAAATGTGCTGTAAAACATATAACTTGCAGGTGTGCCGGATATACCCGCAAATAAGTTTTCTGGAATAGAACCAGTCAAACCCGAACAACCCTCAAATGTGCTTCTAAACATATAAGTTGCTGGTGCGCCGGATATACCTGCAAATAAGTTTTCTGGAATGGTGCCTGTCAGCCCCGAACAACCAGAAAATGTGTAGTAAAACATATAATCTGCCGGTGCGCCGGATATCCCCGCAAATAAATCTGCAGGGATTTCACCGGTTAAATTACTGTTGGAATAAAAAGTCCGATAAAACCTTGGGTTTGTGCCGTTGGAAAGAGTTCCAAATATTGCACCAAGACTGCCCGATATACCGGCTGTATTTTTATTGTCTCTGAAACTTATTGCGGCTGTTGTTGTGCTGGTATTATATGCAGTTGCTTCGCCACCGATGCCGATAGTATATTCACCTGCACTGTCATAAGTATGACTGTATGTCGTGCTTGTAGTATTTGTTTTAGTTATTGTTTCTTTATTACCGTCACCCCAATCTATCAAATATGTGCCTTTCGCACTTATCTTAAAACTAAAACTACTGGTGTCCGGCGTCGTAGTAATAAAAAACTTTGGGGTTAAATCTATCTTTTTTATCAATGTTTCTACGGCTTGGTTTACTGCGATTGTATCTACGGCTTGTTTCGTCGCATATACTGGATCGCTTGCATACGATGTCGTTTCTTCCCCGTTCAGCATAAGGTTTGCCCTGTCCACCACCATCAGCAAATATTCCATATTCGCAACCAGCTTTGCGTTTTCTGGATAATACGGAACTTCTATTCCCCACTCTTGTTTAATCAATAAGTGTATATATTCAACGTTCGCAACTTGCGCAGATTGCGCCGGATTTATATTCGCCCCTGCAAATAACAACCCAATACCAAGTAATAGCCCAGCAAAAAGTTTCCGCATTTTTACCCCCGTTTTTTCAAATGAAAAACCACCAAGCGTAACTGGTGGTCAGGAGGTTGACTACAATCTTATGAATTGTGCTGTTTATTCAATATATTCACAAGCCCTCCTGACCTTTTTGTAGATCAGGAGTCATTTTTCATCCCTTATAGTAAAAACGGCGCAAAAATGCGCCATAAGTATCTATTCCGGACGCATAAGCGAGGTAGTCACACCCCATCAGCAGAACACCTGCTGACGATATCACTTTAATACACTTTTGCTTTTTATTGCAAGAAAAAACCGCACTTGGCGGTTTTTTTTATGCTTTATGATATCTTTTTTAATCTTCTTATGCGTTTTTCTTGCGCGTCAAACGGGCTTTCTAGGAACGACCTTGCGCATACAAACGCCATTTCTATGTCTATGTCGTCCGATGCCAAAGCTAAGACATTTATATCGTCATGAAACCTGTCGTCACGAGCTTGTTCTGGACGCTCGCATCTGGAAGCCCTTAAATGTCTGTATCTGTTCGCTGCAATTTCCATGCCAGCACCCGTCCCACAAATCAATATACCCCTGGATTGAGGGTCTGTTTCCATCTTCTTTGCAACTTTTTCCGCTATGTCAGGAAAGTCTACAGGCGTATTCGGATCTTCCGTTCCTAAATTAACTATCTCGTAATTCATCGCACCTAACATCTCTATCAAATACAGCTTTAAACCTACGCCTCTGTGATCCGAAGCAATATAAATCTTGGATATATCTTTATTCATGTTTCTTTTCCTTTCTTTTTTCAAGCTTGCATTCTAAACCCGTGTTTCCCGTTATGTTTAAGGTGTTATAAGACAACGTTCCCGTCATTTGCGCATTGTTAAACACATTGGCCGTAATAACGTTTACAGGACCGTCAATCGCACCATGTAAAAATAAGCTGTTCGCAACTATCTTGCCGGATACTTTACCGCCTCTGCCTATGACAACAATGTCCGCAGTCACATCACCAATGACTTGCCCATGTATCTGAACTGTATGGTCGGTCTTTATGTCTCCTGTGACTTTGCAACCTGCACCTATAATCGTCGGTGATGTCTTTTCTTTCGCGTTTGTGAATGCTAGCATATTATTTTTCCTTTACGAATTTTGTAGGGTCAAACGGAACGCCTTTATACCTTATTTCATAGTGTAAATGTGGTCCCGTAGAACGACCTGATGAACCTGCCAGACCGATTACCGTCCCTGCACGAACCCAATCCCCACGAGATACATTTATCTGTGATAAGTGCGCATATAAAGTCGTAAAACCTAAACCATGGTCGATTTCTACTGTGGTCCCGTAACCAACCCTTTCACCAGCGGATATTACCCTGCCCGGCGCAACCGCCATAAGAGGTGTGCCTATTTTACCCGCAAAATCTATGCCACGATGACGCTTTTGTTCGCCTGTAAATGGATCCGTTCTGGTCCCATAGTTAGAAGTTACCCTGACTTTTTCAACAGGCGCACCCAATGGTAATAGTTTATCAAGCTTGGATAAACCATGCCAAAGTTCCAAATCGTCTGCCAGCTTTTGATATTTTGGATCAAGTTCTTTATCTAGTTCAATAGGATTGAAAGCAGAACCAACCAAATGATTTGAATATTTATTCGCACTTCTTACAAGCTTGTTTTGCGTTAAACCTAGACTTGCAATCGTGTTGTTTATAGACTTCATTTCGTTCTTTATTTCGTCTATGTTTTCTGTCGCCATTGTTGATACAAGATTTACTATCTTATTGTCGGCTTCAGATATTTTTTGCATAGATTCCAGTATCAAAGCGTCTTTCTTTTTCAGTTCTTCGTTTTCTGCGCGAGTTAGTTCGTATTCTGCAGAAAGTTCTGATATTTTAGTATATTCAGCACGATAATCTTCGTTGGTAAACATTTCTGTTAATCTTGTTTTTAAAAAGTCCAGTTCACCCCATATCTTTGATTTATCGTTTATAAGGTTTTCTTTCTGGCTGTCGGTCAATTTCTCTGCGTTTACAATTTTATCGTCTATTACATTAAGTTCTTTCGTTAGTTGGTTGAATTTTTGTAAGTATACTTCTAAATCGGTCATTTGACGTTCGTGCATATCGCGAACTTCTTCCAGCTGCTGCGTTCTTCTTTGTAGCATTGGTCGGTGATATATAAATACATAAGTTGACCACGAAGCCCAAATTACTAAACCTAATTTTCCACAAAACTTTGTGAATCTCCAAAAAGTGCTTTGTTGAAAAGTATAAACGTTACCACGCGGAGTATCCATAACTGTAAACTCTCGTGGAGGAAATAACTTTACGATTAATCGCCATATCGCCCTGAAAGGCGAAGTCAAAAATGACCACAATGATGTAAAATGTCTGGTTATAAAGTTTATCATTTCTGGTCTAGTGTAGCCAATGTGTCCCAAATAGTCAAGCCGTCACGCAAAACGCGCTCGTCATTCATTGAAAGCCCTTTGTATAGTGTGCTGATACCGTTAGAGCCCAGTTTGCCGCTTATTAAAACTCGTTCTGCTGTATTTTTTTTACCGAACAGTGGAAGCGTAGTTATATCACCACATACTTTATTCATTTCTGATATAATATCTGCATAACAAGAAGCGTCTATAATAGTGCAAAAATAACCACCTGGTTTTACCCTGGCTATGCACTTTTGAGCCCATTTTTTTAAATCAACGTTATGGTGCGCATTATGTTTAGCCGGTGTTCCTTTAAAATAAGGCGGATTAGATATTACTAAATCAAAAGTAATAGGCGTTCGCCATTTCGTTATATCTGTCTGTATCAGATTAATCGAAAAATCATTTAATTTAAGATTCTTTTCTGCTTCATTAATCATTTCTTGGGATATATCAATACCGGTTATTGATAAATCAGATTTTCGCGACAATAAGCACAAAGATACGCCTGCTGTCCCTATTCCAACGTCTAAAACCGTCTTGACTTTATCAAGTTTTGCAAAAGCCGCTAACCATACTGCATCAGATGTCGGATTGTATATTCCCCGAAATAAGCGGACTTTACCACCCAGTAAGGTAAAAATATCTTGTTTTTCTGTCATACCTATATAATAATTCTTCAAAAAGAAAAGGCAAGTTTATGTTTAATGATACGATAATAGTTCAAACTGCAATAAGTACTTTTAATAATGCGGCTTTGTTTTCTCCAATGTTTTTTTGGACCGGATTGCTGATGTTGCCTTTATTTTTTATTGCGTATAAATATGGGAATAAGTTTATAGATTATACCAATATAGATTTATTAAAAAGTGCTAAGAACAAAACGTTTAATTTTTCTTTTGTGGTATTAATAGCGATTTTTGCATGGTTGGCCTTCGTTGGTGGCAACTACATTGTTTTAAGAGATGAAACTTCTGTTTTACCGTTCGTTATAGCAGGATTATTTTTTATAATGTCTGCATCTATTATTCATAAGTTGCGTATGATAAATCCAGATTTACCAAGCTGGATGCAAGCTATAAAGTATAAAAAAACGTTTTTATGGCTAAGTTTTATTGCTTGTGCGATTTCAGTTGCGCTATTAAGTGGGCTGGATTCTGGACTTGGATTGCTAATGATGTTTGCTGCTGTTTTTTGTGGCGGTTTACTTGGACGGGCGTTGAAAAAAGCTATAAGTCCTATATTTATGACGACTTTTTTAATGTTTGTCATTTCTGTTTTAATTTTAATGCAACCAGAGTTTTTTAGATTTGGTCAAATGGGTAATTTAACTATAATTCATAAAATTGCGCTGGTTATAATTTCTGCCTTGACTATGGCGGTTTTTGCAACAAGAAACATAAAACCGGCAAATAAGATTTATCAATCCGCTTATGTAAAAATTAAGTGGTTGTGCAGATTTTTATCTTTGTTGTCTGCGGCATTGTTTATATATACGGAATCAGTCCCTGTATTTTTAGGTATGTCTTTAATGTTTCTTATATCTTTCGCTTTATCGGTAAAGCATTTCGAAGCTATAAGTGAAAACGTATCTAAGAAATTATGGGCTTGTTTATTGATTGCTTTCGGTGTGTTAACTGTAAATCCTGTCATAAGTTTTTCAGGTTGCTTATATCTTTCAGATATACCTTATGACTCCATAAAAAAGCGTTTAAAAGCTTTGTTATAATTGGTTATATTTCTTTAATACAATTTAAAACCATTATGTTGTATTATTTCTAGGAAATAATTTAATAAGTGGGTTTAATATGAGCATACATCCAACAGCTATTATTCACGAAGGCGCCGTATTAGGTGAAGATTGTAAAATAGGACCTTTTTGCATAATCGGACCAAACGTCGTATTAGGAGATAGAGTAGAATTGGTTTCTAATGTTGTTATAGACGGAAAAACAACTATCGGTGACGATTCAATCGTATACCCTTTCGCAGTTCTTGGCGTAATGAGTCAAGATTTAAAATGGCAAGATGAAAATACGATGACCGGTTTGCGTATAGGTAAAAGATGTAAAATTCGTGAATATGTCACAATACATTCTGGTACACCTGCTTCGGACGGCACCGTTATAGGAGATGATTGTCAAATAATGGTTAATGCTCACGTAGGTCACGATTGTAAAATCGGTAACAGCGTTGTAATGTCAAATCTTGTGCAAGTCGCCGGTCACGTAGAAGTGGAAGATTTTGCTATATTATCTGGCGGTGTTATGGTGTTGCAGTTTGCTCGTATTGGAAGAAATGCTTTTATCGGTGGAATGTCAGGTGTCGGAAATGACGTGTTGCCTTATGCAATATATGACGGCAGTCCGCGCGCTATTTATCGGACTATAAATCGTGTTGGTTTAATGCGTCATGGTTTTACAAATGAAGATATGCATGCAATACATACTGTATATAATGCGGTTTTTCATGAAACCGAAGGAACTGTTGCCGATAGAGTTGCGAAAGTGCGTAAAGAAGTTAAAAATAATAAATATGCTATGGACGCGATAGATTTTATAGAAAATCGTTCTAAGCGCGGTATTGGTGCTTCTAGACATGAATAAAAATAAACATCACAAAATATTTATAATAGCCGGCGAAGTTTCTGGGGACGTCCTTGGTGGCACTATTATGCAAGATATGAAAGACGTTCAATTTGTCGGAATTGGCGGTGAAAATATGATAAAAGCCGGATTAAAACCGATATTCCCAATGTCAGATTTAGCTGTTATGGGGGTCGTAGAGGTGTTGGCTAATTCCAAAACACTATTAAAAAGAATAAACGAAACAGTAAAATCAATAATATCTGAAAAGCCCGATATCGTTCTTACAATAGATTCACCGGGGTTTGCTAAAAGCGTTATTAAAAAATTAAAAAAGACGACAGAAGGTAAAGTTTTAATAAAAAAAGGATTACGTTTTTATCATTTTGTTGCACCACAAGTATGGGCTTGGCGGTCGGGGCGTGCAAAAGAATATGCAGAAATATTTGACAAACTATATACTTTTTTTGATTTTGAAGTTCCGTATTTTACTAAATATGGCTTAAAAACAATCGCCGTCGGTCACCCTATTGCAAATAATTTAATTGGAAAATATAAAAAAAATAATCTTGAAGATAAAATTATTGCTTTGGTCCCAGGCAGCAGAATGTCAGAAGTTAAAAAGCTGTTACCGATATTTCAAGATGTAGCAGAAAGATTGTCCGCTGGCGGATATATCGGTTACCGTTTTGTTATACCAACAGTAGAAACAACTAAATCTTATATAACAAAGCACGTTAAAAATTGGAAAGTAAAACCAGAATTAATAGATTCTGATGCGCGATATGATTTATACGCCAATACATATATCGCAATTGTTGCAAGTGGAACTGTTTCTGCAGAGTTGGCTATGTTGCATGTACCTACAATAGTCGTATATAAAATGAACGTGATAACGTCTTGGTTGATTAAGCAAGTTATCAAGGTGAAGTGGGTGTCTTTGGTTAATATATTGTTAAATAAAACCGTTTACCCAGAATTTCTTGGTAATAATGCAAAAGTTGATTATATTCTTGATGCGTTTCAACAGATGACGATACCGTCTGTTAGAGAAAATATGATAAAAGATCTTGGGTCGGCAGATTCTTTATGGATGAAGAAAGAACCTGCGGTTCAACTTATTTCCAAAGATATATTAAAAACAATCAAATAATTAACATAAAACTTATTTATTATTGATAGTTCTTACTTCTTGGTAAGTTATTTAATATCGTTTTTGTGCCGTCTGTGTTCTTAGTTGCACAAAAACCTCCTTCTGTCGTTCCATTCAGTGGACATACTTGGTCGTAAGTTGACCGAATTGTTTGGTTGCACCAATTGTCACTAGAGAAACTACTTGAAGTTTCTTCTATTTTTGCACCGCTTAGTGTCGTTACATTGCAATTTTTATCCAAAGCTTCCGTATTGATAGGAAGTGAAGTAACGCATTTGGCAGATTTACCCCATTTACTTCTTCTTCCGCCGTTTTCCCAGCACAAGCAAGCGCCCCAAGATTGCGTGTCTACATTTATGTCATAATCCCTAGGACACATATTTTCACCTTCACCTATTCCGTATAATTTGACTAAGTTAGGACTTAAATTATTATCGCCAGCACCGCCATATTCTAATGAATCTGTAAATGCAGACACACATAAATCGTCTTCTTTATAAATATCTTTGATAAATTGTAATTCTATGAAATTACCTTGAACATTGTCGCACTGCGTGTTCAGTATGTCTATAATTTGATTGTATACTTCGGTTGCTACCCCCGTAGGACGTGCTTTGTGGTGGTCAAGAACATATTTTTCACCGACACCAGTTACATTAGTTTTAGTTGTGTTTAATACGCCATATTTTTTATATTGACCCAGTGCAGACCCGTTATAGTTCCCTTCAGGATCAAGATAATACAAATTAGTTCCGTCTGATTTTACTTTTGTTGCGACAATTACGTCAAACCCACCAAAAGCTTGCTCAAGAATATCCGAAGAACTGCAAGAAGACACTTCTTTCAACTGCTTAGCACATTCTGATACGGGTTCTTCAGATTGAACAAGATTACCTTCTTCATCCAATGTATATTCATATAAAGTAAACCAGCTTAAAGCATTACCCGTTTTAAATATTCCACTATATGGGTAGTAGTAATTTTCATAATTTGTTCCACCAAAACTATCAATACATTGTTTTGCTACTGCACGACAGGCTGCTAAGACGTCTGTATCTTGGCGATTGTTGACGTATTCTTCTATTATGTTATTGTCGAACATAAGATTACAAGAATCTATATAATCTTGACATAACTGGTTTGATAAAGTTATTTTATCTGGTTGAAGAATAAGACTTGGGTCACCTATTAAATCTTTCATTGCGGACGTTAAAGCCGCATCGGTGTTTTCGTAACATGAAGCAATAAAATCAAAACAACCTTGCTTTATTTCAGAAACCTTTGATTTTTGAGCATAATATATGTCCAACATTGCTTTGTCTAAGTATTCTGCCCACACGTCGTCGGCAATTTCAACGCATTTATCAAGTGCTGGTTCTGCAAACTTTTTGACTTTATTTTCAAAGTTTTGCACGAAGGGTCGGTTTGAAGATATTTTTGATAGCTTTTGATTTACCGCATCTTCACCTTCGTTAAAGGTAAGCAATTGTTCCAGTTCATAAAAGTTTTTCACACCAGCAATCGGAGCACCCGTAGAAACATCTATGAATTCACCGTTATCTAGGCACTTCTTATATCCTGCACCGCATACTTGTTCGCTTAATACCGCAGCTTCGACTTCATTTAAGCATGTCGTAAAGTCAGAAGAGTTGTGTTTTTGACGATTTTCAACACGTGCAAGGTCTAACATTGCACTGCCTTCACGAATAGCTGATTTCAGGTCTTTTTGGGTGGTTTCTATGGCGGTCTGAACGGTGTTGCAGTCTTGTTCTATTGCCATTAAATAAGCTGTAATAGCACGTTGTAAAGACGCGTCGTTACAATCTGCTGCGACCGCTGCCCTGCATTGCGGGTATACAGCACTGTATAGATTTTGACCGTTGTAAGCGGCAATTGCCTGTCCTGCGTCCATTGTGCCAAAGGCGTTAGTCGTATCAAAAGCTATATTTATGCTGTTTAAGTCTGTGTATTTTCCACCGACATAAGAATCTTTGCCACGAATTGAGTTCATTATAGCTTGTAATAAAGCTTTTGACGCAGAAGAATCTGACATTAACGCAGATTCACCTTCTGATTCTGTTCGCATAGCTTCCGCTTGGGCGGCAGTCATACCAACTACATCCAGATTTTCTGTAAAGACAGTTAATTGATTACCGGCATCTTGCAGCGTCTTTTTTGCGTCTGCCAAATCATAAACCTTGTCACTGCAAGAACAACGTCTATAATCGTCGTTTTTAAGCATACAAAATTGATCCATGCAGGTGAAATACGCGTTCTTACAACGTTCGTATTCTGCGCCTGTTCTTGTTTCTGTTGTTTGGGTTGTTGTGTCGCTGGCAGCCCTTGATATCAAGCCAGATGGGGCTGGTGTAACAGATTGCGCTGTTGTTGCAGAACGATTAATTATTTGTTTTGTGTTTGTGTCGCTAAGATTTCGGTTCGTTAAGTTCCCTGTTGTTCTGCTTGAAAGAGCACTTCTGGCGGTTGTTTGTGCCGGGACTTTTTGTCCGGTGTCAGCCGTTCTGGAAACGATATTTTGATTTGTTGCACTTCGCGTAACGGTATTAGAAGTATTTGTCGTTCGTTGAGAAACTTGCGCTTGATTACTTTGACGGTTTGTTGCATTTTCATCACGAACAGCCGCATTAGTAGGGAAACCAATGCTCATAACGATTAAAGAACATAAAAAAGAAAATATGTTTTTCATCTCTTTTCAAATCATAGCAAAATTACAAAAAACAGAGCAAGCAAAATAAACATAAAAACGCTTTTATATATAAAAAGTTTTAAGATTTTCTTATTGCAAAGGTAATGTAATTAAGTTATCATTTAGAACGCTTATTATGGGCATATGGCGGAATTGGTAGACGCGCTAGTTTCAGGTACTAGTGGTAGCAATACCTTGGAAGTTCAAGTCTTCTTATGCCCACCATAACAGTATGCTTTATGGGGTTGTAGCTCAGTTGATAGAGCGCTACGTTCGCATCGTAGAGGTCGTGGGTTTGAGTCCCATCAGCTCCACCAAGATTTTTAAAAAAAATTAATAAAAGTCTTGAAAAGCTGTAAATATTAGTATAATATATTCGGCATAGGTCTTGTGGCGGAATGGTAGACGCTGAGGACTTAAAATCCTTTGGTCATTGCGACCGTGTGGGTTCAAGTCCCACCAAGACCACCAAAAATAAATAAAGCGTTCGATTTTCGAACGCTGTTTTATTTGGATTATTTTTTATCTTAAACCTTTGGACCTGCAACAGTCAGATGCGGCGCTTTGCCAAGTTGAATATTGTTTGTTTGGGTTGCGTAAATCTTTCCACGCTTGCCACCCATTACAGCTTTTATTCTGACCGCTGCCGGTGCATTTTGCGTATCTCCTTAAAGAACATGTTTGCGTAGATACTTTTCCTGTATCTGTTGTGCACTTAACAACAACGTTTTGATTTTTTGCGTCGTTCTTACCAAGCTCTTTTGACGATAAAACTTGATATGCATTAGCTGTGCCGATAAATACCAAACCTGCAATAAATATAGAAAATATCTTTTTCATGTATTTACCTCTTCCTTTATATCATTATAAACATAAATATATAAAAAACAATGGGTAAAAGTTCAAAATATTATCTTGATGTTGTCCAAGGTATATCGTTCATTATCAGATAATATATAGATGCTTCTGGTGTGTCAGGATTTCTTAAAATTGGGCGAACTACATATATATCAACGTCACAAGGAAAATTATTTTCTTCGGTTTGCAAATCGTCTAAATCTTCATGAAACTTGGCCGCAAAATCCATAGCTTGTAAATAAGCAGCGTCATCATCTGCCGCCGACATAGAATCACCTGCCCACATCAACCACATACCATAATTTACAACGTTTTCTTGACCTTGCAGGTCGTCCGCAGATAACAATAATAAAGGCGAAAAATCTATATTATTGGTAAAATCACCTGTGCTGGTTTCCGTAAAGTCATACATATTACCAATTAAATTAATAGCACCATAAATTAAGCCTGTGTGTTCTAATGCCTTACCTAGTTTTGATATATTCCTCATCGTTGAATGGTATAACCAGTCTTTTATTTTGCCTGATTTCATACTGGCCCTAGCAATCTTCGCACCTTTATTTATTTTGCTTGCACCTGTATTTGCGGCACGTATAGCTTTTGCTAACCTTGCTGTTCGTGCTATTACATTACCACGTTGCGGTATTTTTAAGCCCCTTAACGCATGTCTATATTGATTGATAGTAGAATAACTTTGCATGGCTCTTTTATAATCTTTTACGTCATCTGCTTTTTCTATTTCTGTCAAAGCCTTTCTTAAATTATCCAGTTCGCCGGCTCTTGCTTCATAGCGCGCGGTATCGGTGACGCGGTCTATTGTTGAAAGCTCTTCTGTAAGTTTGGAAATCTTATTAGTTGTTTGTATGTATTTCGTTACGGATTCTGTTTTTGAAAGTTCTTTAATTGTGGTCGTAAGATTTTTTAGTGTTTTAGAAGCCCTTGCGGCTTTTGCGCTTCCTGCGATTATAGTCCCGCTACCAGCTGTAAGAACGGTTATTGCCATGTCTAAAGCTATTTCCGTATAACCTATCCATTCTAAGTTTGCATCGCCTGCAACATAATAATCGTTTGTGTCATCTTCTAAACTTACGGTATTATGCATAGCGCGATTTATCATCGCTTTGTCCTTTGCCAAAGCACTTTTAGATGTGCACATATTATTTTTTGGGTAAAGTTTATCTATGTTATCCGATATGTATTTCAAAGATATTGTATTGTTTTTATCGGGACCTACGAAGTTATCAAGGCTACCTGATTGAACGACCATTATTGCATACCAAGCCGGGTCAACGTTTGTCCATACCGTATTATCATTTATGTCACCAATTCGCGGGTTTGGGTTATTATCTGGTAAATCTCTTTTATTTTCTATAATGATTCTTTGTTTAAGTATTTGAGGCTGAGTTTCATAACTTATGTTTATCTGACGACCGTTTGGAAAAGTGTATAAAATAGGCAATAAGCGAATAGAATCTGTATCTGATAAGTTTTGAAACTCTGGGCATTGTAGAGCTTGATTTAAGACGTCCGGTAAAGCAAAAGTTTCATATATCCATTGTTGGACTTCTGTTTCCGAGCTGTATTCAGATATTTTATCAGCATTTGTTTGCAAAGCGGTTGCAAAAACGTTAGTTGCGCATTCTGTTTTTGAAACCGGTTCGTTAACGATTTGTTTAATATCTATCGTTTCTGATTGTGAAGTGTTATCAACTTCTGGCTGAATTGTCTGGTTAATTCCTTCTGCTTTTACAGTAAGTGCTATACATAACGTTAATATAATGCTTGTTATCAGCTTCATCATAGCGTGCCCTGATTAATTTGCATGACATCAGAACAAGCTTGGCGAATAGATTTTGCAGTTTGTTGCAAAAGATTAATCCAATAATTGTAATCTTTTAATTTATCTGGTGTTACCGCGTTGCCATTAAGTGTGCAAGTATTGCCTTGTTTAACATAGCCGTCAATGCAATTCCAGTTCCAGCAAACGTTTGTCTTATCGGGAACATAAGTAATATAATTTTCTATACCTGCGACAGGTTTATTATTTTCATCGCAAAATCTTTCAACACAAATAGGTGCCCAAGAGTCATCTTTGAAAGGTCTTTGCCACCATTTTTCAGCTTTGGTTGGTTGCCCGCCTTGAAGACATTGACGAACCTGTGCTTGCACTTGAACAATTTGAGTTCCGTTTGTTTCGGGTGTTTCTGAACCACAAAACATATAACCACCTATTTCTACTTGTCTTTCACCTTTATTAAATTCAGTATTACAACAAGTAAAAAGACCTGTGACGGGATCTGTCAAACAGTCTGTTTCAGAAAAAAGTTGAGAACCTGCGATAAGCCCGCCAAGTATTGCACCACCGGCGACAGTTATGCCGTAAGATATATTCCCTATAACAGGAATCGCGTTTATTATAGCGGCGCCACCAGCCGCAGCCGTAGCACCGCTTATGGCACCCTGTGCAACATCGCCCCAGGTATGAGCTTGGTTGCCGGACACTGAGTTTATCAAACCGATAGTCCCTGTTGCCAGCCCTACAGCACCCATAGCACCTTTTGCAACAGCTGCTTTTGCGCTCGTTTTTGTTGTTTTTTGTGGTTGACTGGGCTTTTGTTGTTGTGTAGGAGCAACGGGTTGTGCTGGTGTGGTCGGTGTCGTAGTTGGTGTGCTTGGTGTCGGGGCCGTAGTTGGAGTGGGTGAAGTAGTCGGTGTGGTTGGTTGTGTTGGTTCTACAGTGGGGGGAGTTATAAATCTACCGGTGTTAGCGTCCCTCCAACGTTGGTCACTTATCGATTGAACAGGGTTAACATTGGGGTCGTCCCAACTTAAAGAAAAGGCATTTGTAGGAATAAACAAATAACAAATATATAATAAAAAAAATATTTTGCTTATATGCTTCATTTTATAAATATTTCCCTTTCAATAGAGCCATGCAATCTGCAATAGGACGATTCTGTTTTTGGCAATTTTGTAGTGTCGCTATATCTGCTTCTATAATTGCAAGGTTTTGTAATTGCTGATTACAATACTCGGTTTTTCTTTGAACCGTTTCGGCGGAATCTTCAACTACGTTTATTTGCTTATATGCCGATTTCCCTTTATATGGTGCATAACCTTCTGCTGCGTTTTGCACTCTTTCACTGAAAGACAAGTCCGCAATCGTTGCTGGGAAATCTGCTTTGGCTAATCTTTCCGTGCCCGCACCGTTTTGCGATTGAAGATTTTTAAGCTCTTGCTTCCTTTCTTCTATCTCTTGCGCCCAGCCTGGAACCTGCGGTGCAAATGGATTATATATATTTAGCTCTGTTTCACCGGCATTGGGATTTGCCGTCGTCGGTTGCGGAAAACTTACAACTTGATTCCCTTTCGGTGCCGCCGTGCTGTTAGCTTCTTTATATGACTTAAAAGCTTCGTCTATGAAACCAGCGCATGCAGTCACATAATTGTGATTTGGCAAAGTTGATAATTGAACCATTAATGTAGGTCTGATGTCTTCAAGACTTACTTCTAAACAATTGTTTTGAGTCATACAATACGTATAAATTAAAGCGTTTACTATGCTTTGACAGTCTGCCGTATCAACGTCTGTTCCTTGGGCATAAATCGCCTGAGGTATGCGTAAATTATACGGACTGTCAGGATTCCAAAACGGATTCGAAGAATAATTTTGAACGTTCTGAATTTGACCGTATTTAGAAAAAGGTTGAATTCCACTTGGAAAAGTGGTGGCACGTGCGGTCTGTATAAAACCCAGTGCTAGAAAAATAGCTGGTATATAAGCTTTAGAAATCATCTCCCTGCCCTTTTATTTATTTAATTATAGCAAAAACCTTAAAATAATTAAAGTTAAAAAACTGCTTGCTATAAAGAAAGGACCAAAAGGGATATATTTTTGCTTTTTATACCAACCCCAAGCACTGCCGAATATGCAAGACAGTATTAAAGCTATGGACAAACCCGTAACCCCAAGCCATAAACCACCTGCAGAAAGCATCTTTATATCCCCCATACCGATTGGTGAATCTAAATCAGGTCTTATTTTTGAAAATAATATACCTGTTATCATTGCCAGACCATAACCAAAGAAGGCACCTAAAACAGATTCTTGAACGGAACATATCCAAGGAAAAAATACTACGAATATCAAACCTATTAACATTAAAGGAAAAAGGTAAACGTCGGGTATAATCCTTCTTTTAAAATCTGTGACGGATATTTTCCAGGCAAGCCATAAGCTGAGCAAAGATAAACAAACGAAAATTAGATAGTAAATCATATTTTTCCTCCTTGCGTTTCGAATCGGAATTATGATAGAATTATAACATAATTAGTATAATAAAGGTCGAATTAAATGAGCAAAGGCTGGGATAATATAATGTTAAAAAAGCTTAAAGCCTTGACGGGCAAAGGGCTTTCTACTTCCGAAATTGGTAAACGATTGGGAATGTCTAAAAACGCTATTGTCGGTAAGCTAAATCGTTTGGGCTGGAATTCTAAGGCCGGTGGTGCGCCCGTCGCTGATAAAGCTGTGGCTACAAAAGAAAAAAAATCTACTACAAAAGAAGCGGTAAAAAAAGATAAAAGCAAAAAATCTGCAGAAGTAAAAAAAGTAAGCTCCGTTTCGTTAAAAAATAAAGCTATAAAAAAACAAAATAAAGATTCTGTTGAACCAAAAAGTAAAAAATCTGGTGCAAAATCTTTGGCTATGCATCAAAGAATAATACAGCATTCTTTGGAAATGGCTAATTTAAAGCCTAATCAGTGTCGCTGGCCGATTGGTGATCCAGATTCTGAAAACTTTCATTTCTGTGGTGAACCGGTTTTCGTCGGAAAACCTTATTGCTATGAACATTGCAAACAAGCGTATCAGTTCACTCCGCCAAAGAAAAAACAATAACTTGTTAATGCGTCAGAGATAGCCAAAAGAGAGAGGAATAAAATGAGAAAATTAACATATAAAGATTTTGATATTCAGGGAAATAAGATAAGGGCTTATTTTGATGCTGATGGCAAGTTAGTTTTTGTTGTTGATTACACCAACGATGGAATTAAGACGAATGTTCTTTTGGTTATAAACCCTGTTTCTAATAGAAAGTGGGATGATATTTTATCTAATGACTATGGTATAGATTTGGAAACAGTTCGACCAAAGAAAGATAATTTGTATCAAAAACTGGATGTTGATTATACGGGGTTACGCGAATACGCAGATTTAATAAACGCCTTTGAAAACGGTCAAGATATTGAAGATGAATTAAATGATTTGTTGTCTTTTAGACAAGCCGCCGTTAAAAGAATTGCTTTTGACAGATTGGACGCCGCCCAAAGCTCTGCCGAAAAAGCAAGAGAAACAATTGAAAAAACAAATGAATCTATAACTGATTTACAAGTAAAATTGAAAGAATTAAAGGCTAAACTAGCCTCGCAGAAAAAAAAGATTGGTAAAGAACCAACCAAGCAATCTGCCGCAAAGATTTTAAGAACAGAAGCTCAGATAGACATTGTTAACGATAAAATTAAAAGAGCAAAAAAAAGAATTGCAAATGCAGAAAAAAGGTTGTTGGCTGCAGATGAAGAGATTGAACTTGTTCGCAGAATAACAAAAAACGACAGCGGAACTGTAAAGGTTGAAAACAATACTAGTTTACCAGTAAAGCAATCAAATAACGACATAGCTGTTATAAAACCCGTTGAAGAATATGATCCTGAAACAGAAGATAAGGAGTCAATAAACGAAACTGAAAATTATATTGTTAATAATAGTGTTAATAATGATATTGATTTTGATAACACTGCTGATGTGACTGTTGATGCGGAAGAAGCTGAAGAACCAATTAAACCGTTATTTGATAAAGACCCAGAAATATTAAATGAAGAAATAGCGTTTAAACCTATAAACTTTGATGTTGATGAGTCTATGAATAGCGATTTACAAGATACTGATTCATCAAATAATTTTGTTAATACAGAAGAATTAAACAAAAACGATAGTATTAATAATAATATAAATACAGATAATTTATTCTTCACGCCACCAGTTGATGAAATTAAAGATTTAGAAGATACACAAAAGATAGAGCAAGATTTAAATGAAGACGAATATAAACCATTAAATGTGACGCCTGTGATAGAAGAAAATAAAGACAGCAACGAAAAAGAAGATAATTTATCTGTATTAGATTCTTTGCGTGCGCCTGATGTGGTATTACCTTCGGAAAAAGAAAGCGAGTTTAATAAGAATATGAACAACGAAGAAAAAATCATTGAAAATACTTCTGAAACGCAAGAAGTAAAAGATGTTTCTGATGTATATTCTGACAATAATGTAAGGCCTGTTTCACCGGTTGGTGCACCAGTTACAGATATAAAGAATACAGATCGCAAAAAAAATAGTATATTTTACTATGCTTTATTAATTTTATTAATAGTGTTATCTATATTTACATTATGGATGTATCAGAAAAATAGTGGGAATAATACTGTTCCTGATATTGCTGCTGTTAACGATACAGAAAAAGTAACAGAATCTGTAATGCCTGTTGATATCCCAGAGGTCAAAGTAAACGATGTTGTTGAAATAGAAACACAACCTGCGCCAGTTGAGCCTGTTATTAATATTGTTGATGAACCTGAAGTCCTAGAACCCGTAGAAGTAGAAACGCTTAAAGAAAACGAAGACACCACAAACGAGGTTTTTATAGATGAAGGCATAGAATTACAACCTGTAACTGTTCAGGTCTTATCTGATTCTGATGCGGTTGTTGAAGAAGATCCTGTTGTTTTTTTAGAACCTGTTGTGGATAATTCTGGAAGCGTAGATATAACTTATTCACCGTTTATTACGACCGAACAAGAAGATAATAAAACGCAGGATTCTGTGATAGAATCTCAACAGCCAATAACTTCAAGCGTTGATAAGCCGGCGTATAATGTTTCACAACAGGAAAACATGTTTGTTGCAGGGACAGGATATGAAACAGATAATGATTTTTCAGAATGTGCTGGTGGGGCTTTGCCGGACGTAAATGGTTGTTGCCCAGGTGAAACTTTTTCTACTATGTCTGATGGGACATATGCTTGTTGTTCAGATGATACCGGTGAATGTTTTCCGCCATTGTAAAAAAAACTCTGTTAAAAATAACAGAGTTTTTTATTGCACTTGTTCTATTATAACCATAGCCAGAGAATAATCTGATTGGTCTGTTATAGATAAATGAATTTTTACATTGGTTCCTGCTTTTTCTTTCAAGTAGGCTTTGGCGCCACCTGCAATTAATAATTCTGGTGCGCCTGTTTCGTCATGAATAACAGACACATCGGAAAAAGCAATATCATCACCAAAGCCAACACCAATAGCTTTTAAGAACGCTTCACGTGCTGCCCAGAAGTTAGCAAGATGTTTTTCTGCGTTTGCATTGTCAGCATCTGCATATTCTAATTCTTTTTTTGTAAATATGCGTTGCTTTTTGAAAGCTGACCAATCTAAAAATCTGTCGCTTTCTACTAAATCAATACCTGTTCCTATTATCACGGATGACTCCTACTGTTTTTGGACTAACCGATATCGGAATACTAGTAATATTTTAGCGATTCGTGCAAGCAGAAAATAACTGCTTGCAAAGATAAAAATAGAATTGTATAAATAAAGCTATGTCGGGGTGTAGCTCAGACTGGTAGAGTACTTGCATGGGGTGCAAGGGGTCGCAGGTTCGATTCCTGTCACCCCGACCATAAAATCCTTGGAATATTAATTTTAAGAATCGAACCTGCGAAATCGCAGGTTTGAACCGCAGACACAAGGCAGACGGAAGTATGCCGGTTTGTGAAGCAAATGTGTCAAGGTGGCGAAGCATTCCTGTCACCCCGACCATAAAATCCTTGGAATATTAATTTTAAGAATCGAACCTGTTGTTAACTTTTTTAAATCTAGACAAAAAATGGGATAAAAGAAACGCTCAGCCCTGAGCGTTTCTTTATTTCTTTTATATATTTAAAGCTTCGCGTATTCTTGCAAAGTTATCGTTAACATCGCCTGTTACGTCAACGTCTGAAAACTTTATTTCTTTTACAGTGCTTAACCAATTAATCACAGGAACCGTTACTTTCCAGAATGTGTTTAAGCGTTTTTTTATTGCTTCTTCGTTTGCATCGTCTTGGCGACCGCCACCTTCACGGATTCTTTTTTGTATTCTGCTTATCATAATTTCTTCAGGAACGTCAAGATATATTACGTGTATATTAAAAATATCTGCGTAATTGGTTATTAACCATTTAGCTTGGTCCATTGTTCTAGGAAAGCCATCAAGTATTATATCTTTATTTGTAGGTATTTTTGATTGTATCAATTGCAATATTTTTTCGTCCGGCACTAATTCACCGCGCGCCATGATTTGTGCAATTTCTGATTCTTTTGGCAAAGTCCTAAGTATACCGCCCATTTCTATGTGCACATATTCGTGTAAGTCTTTTAACATAGCAGAAAAAGTGCCCTTACCTACACCTTGACCACCCATCAGAACTATCATTACTGGTTTCATTATGTTCGCCTTTTTATTTCTTTAAACGCGTAAATTATACAATAAAAAAAAGAATCTGGCAAGTTGCCAGATTCTTTTTAACACTGATTGTGTGTTTATTTTTTACTGTTTTCAATTGCAGCACCCAAGATATCTCCTAATACAGAGCCACTGTCGGCTTGATTAGAATATTCTTTGACTGCTTGCTTTTCCAAAGTGACTTGTAAAGCACGAATTGATAATTTGACAGTATTATCTTCAACAGAAACCACAGAGGCTTCCACTTGATCGCCTACTGTGAACTTACTTGTATCTTGTTCAGATTTTTCACGAGATAAATCTGTTCTGCGAATAACACCCTTCAAATCGTTTGGTAATGCCAAAATCAATTCATCTGGTGTTATTTCAGATACTGTTCCACAAACAACGGCACCTTTCTTTAATGCGGCACTATTGTTTTCTGCGCTTTCTGTTAATTGTTTGATACCCAAAGTTATACGTTCTTTTTCTGGATTGATATCCAAAATCTTGGCTGTGACTTCTTGACCGCGAACAAACTTTTTCAATTCTTCTTCGTCAAGCTTATTCCAAGATAAATCAGAAATATGAACCATACCGTCTAATTCTGGTGTCAAGGCAATAAACAAACCAAATTCAGTCGTATTCTTTATAGGACCTGTTACAACGTCTCCTACCTTATGAGTTTCTGCAAACTCTTTCCAAGGATTTGGTTGTAATTGCTTGTATCCCAAAGAAATACGGCGTTTGTCTTGATCTATGTCAAGAACAACAACGTTTATTTCTTGACCTACTTGCAATACTTTGCTTGGGTGAATGTTTTTATTAGTCCATGATAATTCAGACATATGAACCAAGCCTTCAATGTTATTGCCAAGATCAATAAACGCACCGTAATCGGTTAAAGAAGATACTTTACCTGTGACTGTATCCCCTACGTTAAACGCACGAGAAGCAGTTTCCCAAGGGTCTTCTTCTAACTGTTTTGCACCCAAAGAAATACGATGTGTTTCAGGATCAAATTGTATAACTTTGACTTTGATTTTTTCACCAACGTGAACAAGCTCGCGAGGATGATTTACACGTTTCCAAGATAAATCAGTTACGTGTAATAAACCGTCAATACCACCCAAATCTACGAATACGCCATAGTCTGTGATGTTCTTAACCGTTCCTTCTATTACTGCGCCTAACTCAATGTTTTTCATTGCTTCTTTTTGTGCAGCTGCAATTGCGTCTGCTTGAATTGCACGACGAGAAACAATAGCATTAGTGCGTAATGCATCCATTTTTAATACACGGAACTTGTCTTTTAAGCCTATAAGCGATTTTGGATCGCGAACAGGTTTGTGGTCTACTTGTGAAGAAGGCATAAACGCAAATACGCCATTGATGTCAACGGTATACCCACCGCGGACAACGTCAATAATCGTTCCTTCTGGATCAATGCCTTCTGCAACGGTCTTTTCCAATTCTTTCCATACCTTTTCTGCACGAGCCTTGGTGTAAGACAAAATCGCTGTGCCTTCACGTGATTCATAGCGTTCAACAAAAACGTCAATTATGTCACCAACAGAAGGAACAGATGCGCCAAATTCTTTTAAAGGAACGCGACCTTCTGATTTTAAACCTACGTCAACAACAGCAAAGTCACCGCGAATATCTTTAACGGTTCCCTTTGTGGCATAGCCTTGTAAAGTTTCTTGGTTACCATAATTTTGATTGAATAACTGAACGAAATCTTCGCCAGCAACAGGATTATATAAATCTTTAGATAAGTCTTTCATAAAAGATTTTTATTTGCTTGCCGTCGTATAAATATTTTTGTTTATTTATTACGAGGTCTTGTGGGGTTAATCGGATTGACTTTGTGCCCACCCACAAAATCAGCCTGATTATAACCTGTCGCCTAATAAAAATCAAGCGTTTTCAAAATATTATAAAAAGACTATTGTCTGATTAACGGTGCGTTTTTCTATCTTGCAACTTGGGCGGTTAACTTTTCGTGGCATACATAGTCTTTCAGCTTGAAACCACCGTTTGCGTGCCAGTTCAGCATGCCTTTCCAATTTTCGTCTGGTATTTCTACGCGCGGTAATTTGTAAGGCTTGCGAGAAAGTTGTTCTTTTACTTGAGAAAGGTGATTTGTATAAATATGTGCATCGTGTAATTCGCCCTTTAATATTCCCGGTTTTAATCCCGCTTCTTTGGCATAAAGCAATAATAATAAAGCATAGCTTGCTATGTTATAAGGAACGCCCAGAAACATATCGCAAGAACGTTGCGTCCATATCAGAGATAATTTGCCGTCCCGAACGATAAGCTGATGCATCATGTGGCAAGGAGGTAAAGCCATTTCTGAAATAGCTGCAGGATTCCATGCGCTGACTATAATTCTTCGGTCGTTTGGATTGTTTTTTAGTTTATCTATTGCGTTTTTTACTTGGTCAATTCCAGGTTTTTTATAGTCAAAATTATTTTCTGGGTCGTTCGGGTTCCATTTATATTGTCCGCCAAAATGTCGCCATTGAAAACCATATATCGGACCTAAATCGCGCTCTTTATCCATAATTTCATTACGAATATTCGTTCTTGCCGCAATTGATAATCTTGGTTTGTTGGTTACTATTATATTATAAGTCTGTTCTACTTTTATCGGGTTGGCCCATTCGTCCCAAATATGACAATTCCTATCTTGAAGCCACTTTTTATCGGTTATTCCGCGAATAAAAAACTCTAATTCTGTGGCTATATTTTTAAGCCCCATTTTCTTTGTGGTTAATAAAGGAAAACCCATATCCATATCATGGACGAATACTGCGCCTGCCCCAAGACCTATATCTGGAATGCCTGTGCGATTGTTCCTGATATCTTTACAATTTGTATAAATGTTGCGTAATATATCTAAGTATTCTTTCATGAATAATCCTTTAATTATATTTAGATTATATGAATATTTATATATTTGTGCAATATAAAAGCGCCATTTGGCGCTTTTATATTCGTTTTTCAATCTTTAAAACGTCAGTCTGGCGCCCAAATATATTTGGTGTGATTCTATGTCTAATTCGGTGTTTGCAATAGGCGTTTCAAAGTTTGTGCTGTTAAGATATCTGTATCCTAAATCTAATTTCATATTATCTAATAAAGCATAAGATATACCTGCACCCAGTTGCCAAGCCATATTGCTGTCATCCATATCTATATCACCTAGAACAGTGTTAATAGTTATTGTTGTCCAGCCATATCCAATACCAAGGCTTACATAAGGCGTCAAAGTTGTTGCCGTATCAAAATCTGCAAATACGTTTGCTAATATCGTGCTGTTTGTTGCATCGCTGCCATCCATATCGTAAGATGTGATATAGTTATATTCGATTTCAGCGCGTAAACCCATAACTGTATTTTTATATAATTCTGTTCCAATGCTTGCACCGATTAAAAAACCGTTTCCGTCTGTAGTTCCTGCGTTAGAAAGGGCGGCGCTGGTCATGTTATAGCCACCACGTAATGCGATATAAGGTGAAAAATCCATAGCAGAAGCTGCAGAAACTACTAATAAACTGGATAAGGATGTTAATAATACTTTTTTCATTAAAGTCTCCTTTATTGTTGTTTAATTTTCCTTAACTATAAGATTATTGTGTTTTATATTGTTTTATAAAGCAATAAAAAAAACAGGTATAGATTTTATACCTGTTTTTTTAAGCATGATTTTTTATTATCTTACTTCTGCTTGTTTGAACAATTCTTCGGCTTTAACAGCCTTTTCTTTTGTCTTAACGTGCGTCAGCATAGCGTCCAAAGCTTTGCGTTCAAAAATCATCCCGCGTAACATCGCCAAAGCATTTTGGTTTTTGTTATAAAAATCAAATACTTGTTTTGGGTCTGGGTATCTAGAAGCTTCTGCCCAAACAGCTTGCTGTAAGTCATCACGAGTTACCTCAACCTTGTTCTTTGTTCCCCATTCAGCAAGTATCAAACCAAGCTTTACACGACGTTCTGCTTCTTTGCGTTCTTTCTTTTCGTCCCATTTATGGTCTTTACCGCAGTCACCATCGCAGTGTTCATGATTGCGGTCATGTTCTTGTTTGACCATAGTAAGTTCTTGTTCTACCAAGTTTTCTGGTAAATCAAGTTTTACTTTATCCGCCAATAAATCTAGTAATTCATTGCGCATATCTCGCTTTGAAGCTTCTTCGTATTGTTCCGATATTATCTTACGAATATGTTCTTTCAAAGCTTCTACGGATTCATGCCCTACTTGCTTTGCTAAGTCGTCGTTCATTTCTGGTAATATATGTTTACGAACTTCGTGGACTTCAACCGCAAATCTTGCGTCTTTTCCTGCCAAGTTTTCAGCATGATAATCTTTTGGAAACTGAACGTTTACATCAAACTTATCGCCAACTTTATGACCTATAATTTGATCTTCAAATCCTGGTATAAATGCGCCAGAACCTAATATTAAATGGTGCTTTTTAGCTTCACCGCCTTCAAACGCTTCGTCGCCTATAAAGCCTTTGAAATCGATAACAGCTGTGTCACCGTTTTGTGCTTTATATTTTTCATCCTGCTTTTCTGCTGTGCTGCGACTTTTGCGGATGTTTTCCAAAGCTTTTTCTACTTCTTTTTCGTCTAATTTAGTAACTTTTTTTGTAACCGTATATTTTTCTAAATCTATATCCGGTAAAGTCGGCAATATGTCGAATTCTAGTGTGTATTCTGCGTCTTTACCCATTTCCCAACCTGCCAAGTCGGCCTTTGGAGAACCCGCCAGACGAAGCTTTTTTTCAGAAATGTAATCGTTTAAATCTTTATTCATCAATTTGTCAATAGCTTCACCATAAGCAGAAGCGTTATATTTTTGACGTAAAACTGATAATGGTATGTGTCCTGGTCTGAACCCAGGCATTTTTGCTTTTTTGCCGTAATCCATTAATATTTCATCGGCTGCTGTTTGTAAGTCTTGGGCAGATATAACGCCTGTAACAGAATAGTGTAAATCTTTAACTTTTTCTTTTTTGAACATTTGTTTTTCCTTTGAATACAAAAGTGAAAAAAGAAAATTGTGAAAGACCAAAGAGTTGAGTGTTCAAATCTTCAGCCCATTCACAAATTACTTTTTTTAGTTTATTAACGTTTGCTGAACTGAGTAGAACGACGTGCTTTGTGGCGACCGTAATGCTTACGTTCAACTACGCGGCTGTCGCGTGTCAAGAAGCCAGCTTCTTTTAATATTTTGCGTAAATCTGGTTCTGCTTTTTCCAAAGCTTTTGAAATACCGTGCTTAACCGCACCGGCTTGACCAGATAAACCACCACCCATAACGATGGCGTAAATATCATAAGCACTTTCACGCTTGGTTATACCGAAAGGTTGTGCAATTATCATTTGTAATACTGCACGGCGAAAATATTTATCCGCAGGTTTGTCGTTTATAATAATAGCGCCCTTACCCGGTGTTAAATAAACTCTTGCAATAGAATCCTTGCGCTTACCCGTAGCATAAGTTGCGTTAGACAAATTAGCTTTTACAACAGGTGTTTCAACTTTTTGTGCAACTGCTTTTTTTGCAGGGGCAGCTTTCTTTGCTGGTTTTGCTGCTTTTACAGTCTTTTTTGCTTCTGTCATTTATTGGCCCCTTTTATTTTTACGATTTAAACTTGCAAAATCAATAACAATTGGTTGCTGTGCTGTGTGTTTGTGTTCTGCACCAGCATAAACATGTAATTTATTCAAACGTTTGTTCGCTAATGCAACAGCAGTGCGACGACCCATCATACGTTTAACGGCGTTTTCAACCAACTTTACAGGTTTTTCTTCGCGCATCTGCCCCAAAGTGCGTTCTTTTATGCTTCCCGTCCATAAAGAATGCCAAAAGAATTTTACTTTATCTGCTTTTTTCCCAGATAAAGCAACTTTGTTTGCATTTATGATTATAACATGATCACCGCAATCCATGTTCGGTGTCCAAGTAGGTTTATTCTTACCACGCAAAATGTTAGCAGTATAAGCTGCCAAACGACCAAGCGTGCAATCTGTTGCATCAATTAGATACCATTTGGTTTCTAATTCACTTTTCTTTAACGATTTTGTCGCTGCCATTTTTGTTTTACCTTTTATTAAAATTAAAGCGGAACAATTATGCCCTGTTCCGCCATATAAGTCAAGTTTTTTAATAAGGTATTATAATACCGTTGATGTCTGCGCAATGGTTTTCGCTAGATTGGTAATATAACCCTTACTTTTAAACCACCAAGTTCGCTGTTTTCCAGAAACATTTGACCGCCGTGGTTTTCTATTGCCGTTTGGGCGATTGATAAACCTAAACCTGTTCCACCTGTTTTGTCGCTTCTGGATTCGTCAAGGCGAACAAATGGGCGCATCGCATCTGCTTTTTTATCGTCTGGAATACCTGGACCGTCATCTTCTATTATTACTTCTACGTGGTCATCAAAATCTTTTTCGGTAATTTTGATTTTCTTTTTAGAGTATCTTGATGCGTTTTCAAGTATATTACCAAAAGCTCTGGCCAATGCCATGGGTCTGGCGTAAAATTGAACGGGAACATCGGGAAAATCTGTTTCTATTTTCTTTTTTGGAGCCGCATCGCGCGCAATCCTTAATAACATTGCCGGTAATTCTGTGGTTTGTTCTATTTCTGGCATTTCCCCACGCGCAAAAGCAAGATAACCATTTACCATCTCGGTCATACGGTCTATATCTCGTAATAAATCTGTTTGCGATGCAGAACTGGTTTCTACGGCAAGACGCATTCTTGTTAAAGGTGCTTTTAAATCATGGCTTACTGCATTTAACATATCTGTTCTTGTTCTATTATAACGATTTAAGCGTTCTTTCATTGTTATCATAGCCGCTGCTGCTTCTCGAATTTCTTTGGAACCGCTTGGCTCAAAACCTGGGGCGTCTAAGCCGCGACCAAAACGACCCGCTGCTTTTGCTATTCTTCTTATGCTTCGCGTGTGCATTATGATAAACGGCGTAACCAAAATAGACACTATTAATATAGAACCTATTAACCAGATAATAAACACTTCCGTGCTTGTTGAATATATCCTGTATAAAGACGTCCCAAAAGTTGCTATTTTATTATCTTTGGTTGGAACGTCTATGAATACAAGTCTTTTACCTTTATCTATGTAAATCGTTGCCGGTCGGTTTAATCTGTTGGAAAGTTCTGCCGCCAGTAATCCTGCTTCTCTTGAATCATTGTCGTTTTCTTTGGGGCGATTTAATTTTGAATTTATTGATACGTTTATACCTATGTCTTTGGCCATGTTGTTGACAGCATTGCTGTCGCCATTGTCCATAAAATTCATCATTGTGACTATTTCACCGGCCAAACTTCTTGCCAAAGTAGCGTGAACACGAGCCCAATGATTACCAAAAAATACATTAGCTATAATTACTTCCGCAATTATTAGCGGTATCAGAATCATTAAAATTGTTCGCCATAAAAAGCTACGTGGTATAAGCCTCATTTATTAATCCTTATGTTTAGTTTGACGTGTCTATTAATCTATAACCTTTGCCACGAACAGTTATTATATCTATATTTGATAATACATTATTTATTTTCGTTCGCAAGCGTTTTGCAACCATTGGTGATGCTGCAACAATATTACCAATCGGACTAATTAATTTTTGTAATAACTTTTTTTCTTCGCCAGATAATGATAATAGTTTTGTAACGTTGTTTTTTGTTTTTATGAAAAATTCGTCGTCAAGGTATATAAGTCCTTGCGGGGGAACAAGCCGATTCCCTGCCGCTTTTTTTAATATGTTTTGTAATCTTAAAACAAGCTCTTTTAACTGGAAGGGTTTCCCAAGGTAATCATCTGCCCCTTCGGAAAGTCCGTCTATTGCGTTTTCTGGACCTGTCATTGCGGTTAACATAATTACAGGCGTTAAAATCCCTTCTGAACGTATCTTTTTTAAAAAAGTTAATCCATCCATACCGGTCATCATTCTGTCAAGAATAATCGCGTCAGGTATAACTTTTTCCAGTATTTCACTTGCTTCTTCTGCTGAAGAAGAAGTGATAGTATAAAAACCTTCTTTTTTTAAACCAGAAGATATCGCAGAGTTTAAAATCGTATCGTCATCAATAATTAAAATAGTTTTATTCATAATATAAATACCTATCAACTATTGATATATAAGTTGATATTTATTTTCTTAAAGGTTCTACTGCATATTCACCAGGTTGTATGGTTTGTATACCGCTTTGAATATCTTCGTCAATTGTTGCGGCTGTAAATCCCATACCGTTTGTTGTGAATTCTGTTTTAAACAAGGCATATCCAGTCCCACCACCAGTTGTTGGCCCTTGCATACCTAAAGAGTAATACCCACCTATAATACCATAATCTAAATCTATATAGTCTATGTTAACCAGTAAAGAAACATTGCTCATCCCGTCGCTGGTCATATTACAAGTAAACTCACGATTAGACAAAGTTGCCTGAGAATTAACAGGTATCACAATATCCATTACGGTTGGTTCGCAATTTCTTGATATACCATTAACAAGAAATTCATATGTCATCCCGACGCTGGCTTTGGATAATCCTGTGGATATGTTAACTTGAGATATCGTAGCTTTTGGTATTTTTACCAACGCATTTGCAATTCCTGCTTTAACAGGGAATGATATACCAGATTGTAAGCAGTCGCGTGAAAATGGGTCTGCTTCACATATATATAATCTGGAATGTGCGTTAACCATAAACATATTTGCCAAACTATTAAATAAAAATGTTCGTGTTATTCTGTCGTTTAGCTTTGTGCACCCAAAGTTGCGGCAAATAACCATAGGTCTGTCAGCAAACATTACACCAGGATGTATTGAAGATTCTATTTCACGTGCTTCAATTATATTTTGGTCATAATCCAAGCTGTCGGCGCGTTGCATAAACTCTGTTTCCGGAATAAAGTTTTGGTCGTCTGGGTATGCGTAATATGATTGAACCGGCGTTTCTGTGTAAATCGTCTGAAAATTATCATAAACAATTTGTTCTGTGGCTGCATACACATTACTTGATATAAATCCAAACGTTAAAAATAAAACAAAAAACTTGACCATGGTTATGCCTTTTATTCTCTCTTTTCAGAATAATAGAACATTATCAAGCCTTATGTCAAAGCAAAAATATTTTTATTGAAAAACTATAACATTTTGTTCTATAAGTATATGTATAAATATAAGGAAGGTAAAATGGTAGATATCGTTATTAAAGGCGAAGCTGGAAATCTTCATGCTGTTTATCATAAGGCTGCTGTGCCTAATTCGCCTTTGGCAGTTGTGTTGTCTGGTGACCCAAAGCAAAAATATCATATGAACGACAGGGTCTCTTATGCAATATTTAGGGCTTTTATGGATGCCGGTTTTTCTGTCATCAGGTTTGATTACCGTGGTGTAAATGATTCAGACGGTGCTTTGGGAACTATTACGGAAAATATGCAAGATATCGCAGCTGTAATAGATTGGATTCAAAATTATAATGAAGATAGCGTCAAATTATGGTTGGCAGGTAATCAATTAGGGGCTTGGTATGTTTTGCAGATGATGATGCGAAGACCTGAAATATCTGGTTTCGTTTTGGTGTCACCTGATTCATCCGTATCAGATTTTGGTTTCTTATCACCAAGACCAAATAGAGGTTTGTTGTTGCAGGGGGCAAATGAACCAGAAGACGCAAAAGCTTTTGGCGTTCATTTAACGCAAATATTAAAAAAACAGGCGCAAATAGATTTGGAAACGATAAAGATTAAGAACGCAGATGCTTCTTATGGACAGCCTGCAGAACTTAGACAATTATATAATGATTGCAAGGCCTATATAGGACGCGAAAACACAGATAATAAGTTATTATAGAATCTAAAAGAGAACAATCGTGCATAACACAGAAAGATTTTTAGACCCCAATATTCCAGATGAATTATCTGTATCAATACGACCGAAAACATTGGCTGATTTTATCGGGCATGAAGGTTTAAAGCAGAATCTGTCTGTTTTTATATCTGGTGCGAAAAATCGCGGGGAAGCCATGGACCATGTTTTATTATATGGGCCTCCGGGATTGGGAAAAACGACCTTGGCGCATATTGTCGCTAATGAACTGGGAACGAATTTTCGTGCAACGTCAGCACCGATGCTTACCAAGCAAGGTGATTTGGCTGCAATACTGACAAGTCTTGAACCTATGGACGTTTTATTTATAGATGAAATTCACAGGTTGCCAACCGCCATAGAAGAAGTCTTATATTCCGCTATGGAAGATTTTAAGTTGGATATAATGCTTGGTGAAGGCCCTTCGGCAAAAAGTGTTCGTATTGATTTGCCTCCATTTACTTTGGTTGGGGCTACGACAAGAACAGGTTTATTATCTAATCCGCTTCGTGACAGGTTCGGAATAGATTTAAGGTTGTCTTTTTATTCACCGGAAGATTTAGCAAAAATAATTACACGCAGTGCAAATATTCTTGGAACCACGATTGATTTAGACGGGGCTTTAATGTTAGCAAAAAGTGCACGAGGGACTCCGCGTATTGCAAATCGTTTGTTAAAGAGGGCTCGTGATTTTGCAGCTGCATTAAATAAAAAAGACATAAGTGCAGACACTATAAAAACTACCCTATTCCAACTTCATATTGACGGGGCCGGATTAGACGAAATAGATAGAGAATATCTTAATACGATTATAAAGCATTATGCGGGTGGCCCCGTTGGTATTGAAAATATTGCGGCCGCTTTATCTGAACCGGCAGATACTATAGAAGATGTAATAGAACCTTACTTAATGCAGTTGGGATTAGTTCAAAGAACGCCTCGTGGAAGAATAGCTACGGCGGCTGGTTATAAACACTTAGGTTTAGAAAAGTAGTTCCATATGAAAAACGTTGTAGATTTTCTAAAAATTGCAGAAAAGTTAGAGTGCGAGTGCAGAATAACTAGGACTTCTGACGGTGCGTTCCAATCTGTGGCTTCGCATTCGTGGAATATGGCGATGATGGCAATGGCTTTTAAGCCTTATTTGCAAACACCGGTAAATATGGAGCGTGTTTTAGAACTGTGTCTTTTACACGATTTACCAGAAGCAGTTGCTCACGATATACCGCTTCACTTACAGACGCCAGAAATTAAGCAAAAAAAGAACCAAGAAGAAAAAATAGTTGTTGACCGGTTTTCGGAATTGCTTAAAGACTCGGATATATGCGATTTGTTTGAAGAGTATGAAGAAAGAAAAACGCAGGAATCTAAGCTGGTTAAAGCTTTGGATATATTGGATACATGTGTCGCTCATTTATGTGCAAAGGATTTAAAATATGTTGGAGAATATGCCAACAATTTTTATTGGAAGTTATTTTTTTCCGATGATTTTGAAAAATCGTTTGACTTTGAACCTGTTTTAATTCAAGTTTTCGGCGAAATAAAAAAGCAAGTTTCAGAACGTCTGAAAACAGAGCTGAATATTGATTCAAAATGTTTCATAAAGGAATAAAAAAGATGCTTCATAAGTTCCCCTTTTCAATTGCTTATGCTGATACCGACGCCGGCGGTATAGTTTATCATGGACGTTATATAGAAATAGCGGAAAGGGCAAGAATGAATTGGTTAAAAGAAGTAGCTTTACCCGATAATGATATTGGTTTTGTAGTTAGACAGCTTAATATAAAGTATATAAAACCACTGAAGTTGAAAGATTCTTTTTATGTAGAAAGCGAGATTACGAAAATTGGTCCTGCTTCATTAGAGGTTGAACAAAAATTCGTGAAAGATGGTGATATTTATGCTATACTAACAGCAAAAGCAGCTTATATTGGTAAGGACTTGCATACAAAGCCCATACCAGAATATATTTTAGAAAAAATAACAAAAAAGGAAGGATAGATGACAAATAATTTTACACTTGGTGCACTGTTTACCGGGGATATAATGACGCTTTTTATATCCATAGTATTGGTTTTCGGCAGCGTAGTTTCTTGGGCGATTATAATAGAAAAAATCCGTCTGTGGCATATTAATAAACGAAATCCTGTTAAAGTAAAAAATAGCGATAATTTATCGGTCATAGCCGATAGACTTATAAGGCCTTTTGATAAAAACTTATGGTTTTTGTCTATGGTTGCTTATGTTGCGCCTTTTATAGGTCTGTTTGGAACCATTTGGGGCGTTATGGATTCGTTTTCTTCTATTGGTATAAATCAGTCTGTAAGCATCGGGGTAATTGCACCAGGGTTGGCAACTGCTTTGGGAACTACGGCTTTGGGATTAATTGCTGCGGTTCCGGCGGCTATTGCTTATCAATATTTTTCAAAAAAGTCTGATGATTTATATGATTCTTTAACAGAGTCGTGTAAAGAGTTAAGAAGCAAACATAAATAAGGATTTTATAATGGCTCGTAGAAGATATCGTAATTCAGATGCCAGCATTTCTTTAACGCCTATGATTGACGTTATGACGGTATTATTGGCTGTATTTATGGTGACGACCCCTATGATGACGACAGGAATAGATTTGGATTTACCGAAAGCTGGCCATTCTACTATTACTGGAAATGATCATGCTATTCAAATAAGCGTTAATGCGGCCGGTCAATATTTTTTAAGCGAAATGCAGTTAAGCCCTGAAGAAGTAGTGAAAAAAGCGGTTGCTATGCGCGGTGAAAATCCTCAGCTGACTATAATGATAAACGGTGATAAAAGTGCGGATTATGGCGCAGTTATGTCAATTATGGGAAAATTAAAGGACGCAGGTTTTCAACGCGTAGGTTTAAGAACTCAATTGGATAGCTAGACTATGGTATTATCTGACAGATTTTCTTCGGAAAACTTTTTAATGTCTGTTGTCGGACATTTGGCTTTGGTTGCCGTAATGGTGACTTCTTTTGCAATAGTGATAGATAGGGCAAAATTAGTCGCACCAGATAGAATAGAGATTCTAGAAATAGACTTAAATGATATTCAGGTAAAAGGCGACGATACTGTTTTATATAATGTTAACGCTGATGCGACAAAGCAAGAAGAACCAAGTAAAGAATCTTTGCAAGAAGTAGCGCCGGCTCAAGAAGAACAACAAGAACAAATTGCCGAAGAATCTAAACCCATAGAAACACCAAGTCTTGTAGAAGAGCCGAAAGACGACATAAAAGAAGAACCTAAACAAGATATAACAGAAGAACAACAAGCCGAAGAAAAAAAAGAATCTGCAAAAGAAGATGTCCCTGCTCCGAAAAAGAAAAAAGTAGTCAGGGTTAATAGAGAGGTTGTATCTTTGGATAGAACTTTAACTGTGTCTGTGATAGACGCGTTAAGAGTTGCGATGACAAGATGTTGGGTAATAGATAAAGGTCGTTCTGATATATCTGATATTCGTGCGGTTGCTCATTTAACTTTACGTAAAAATGGGACTGTTCGTGACGTATGGTTTGAATCGGCGGCACGTGCAGAAACAGATCCTGCTTTTGCTTATGTATTAAGCACCATAGAAAGTGCGATTGATGTTTGTCAACCTTTCAAGATGTTGCCTGAAAACGAGTTTGAAAAGTGGGAAAAGATACAATTAACTTTTTATCCAACGCAAGGTAAAGTTATGTAAAAAAAGCGTCTTGATGACGCTTTTTTACAGACAAACATATAAGCCGGATTCTGTTCTGCCTATGTTATGTAATTAACATTATACACAGGTAGCGAGCATAATTAGTCTGCATAATGTGTTACCACAAAATGTCAAGCCTTCTACCCGTTCCTAACTTGGGACACGTTAAAAGGAACCTATTTGAAGTTGCTGCGCATAGAGATTGCCCGTTTCACTCGAATTTAATCGTTTCGTCACTGTTGCTCTAATCGTCGGGTCGCCCCGCTCGGTCATTAGCCGATATGCTGTCCCACGCAGTCCGGACTTTCCTCAGGGAACTACCCCCGCTATGCTCCGTTCGTCTGTATAATTAATATATATCAAAATATAAAAAAATCAATTTTTTTAATAAAGGTCTTGCCTTAATGGGGTGTTTTTTTCTAACATTGATTAAAAAAGAGAGGAAGTAATGAGAAAAAGGTTGGGTTTCCTGGGCCTTTTAGCGTCTTTAATAATTGTTTTTTTTAGCAACAGTTCTTTTGCAGCGGGGTATTCTTGCACTAAAACGTATCTAAGCTGTAAGCCCGGTTATTATTTATCCGGGGAAGATTGTCTTGTTTGTCCTGTTGGTAAGTATTGCACAGGTAGAACGACCGCACCGCAAAATTGCCCTGCGGGGACATATAGAAATGCTACTGGTGGAACATCATCATCAAGTTGTACTGCTTGTGCAGTAGGCTCGTATAGTTCTGCTGGTGCATCGTCATGTAGAGCTTGTCAAGATGGAAAGACCACAAGTGGGACGGGTAAAACAAGTTGTGATACGAGCTGCTCTAATGTCAGTGGTGCCAGCACATGGGCGGATGCTACGTGGACTGCAAACACAGTGACTAACAAGTGTGCGATAAGCACATGTTCTACTGGATATACGAAAGGTGGAAGTGCAAATAGTAGTGGAGCATCATCGTATACGTGTAGTGCAAACTGTAATAAGATAACCTTAAACAACACTACACGTGGCGGTAGCGGTGGGACCACTGCAGTATATAAAAAGACAGGTTCTGCTACATGGTATAGTAATAGTAATTGCAGCACATCTATAACAAGTGTGACTAAGCCCAGCAAGACTAATGCTACGTACGCCGGGACGTATACTACTAATGCGTCTAGTGGGGGAACGCAATGTATAACATCGTCTGGTGCGTTAAGCACATCAAGTAGTTGTAATGTAAGTTCTGCTGCGACGTGGTATGCACGCTATACATGTAACACGAACTATACCGGTTCTGGGACTAATATAACTGGTGCGTGCACGGCATCGCCTATAACGATAACGTTAAACAAGAACGGTGGCACTGGGACATCTGGTGGTGCTACTGGGACGACTAGTGGGACTATAACGTGTTATTATAATACTGCGTGCACATTGCCGTCATGGAATAGTAGCACTAACAACATAACGAATGGAAATAAGATATTTAAGGGGTGGGCAACTACCAGCACGGCGACTAGTGGTTCTACTAGTATGACATTTACAGCGGCGGATACGTTGTATGCAGTTTGGGTAACACCTACATGTAGTGTAACGAATGGTAGTGGGACTATAACTACGCCAAGTTCTAATGCTCCAAGATGTAGTGTTACGTGTGACAGCGGATATAGTCAATCTGGAGGGACGAACACGACCACAAGTTTTACTGCGACTGGCAGTGCTGGTGGGACAAGTGTAAGTACTTCGTGTAAGGCAAGAAGTTATAGTTGTTCAGAAGGGAAGTATTTAAATGGTGTTACATGCACGACGTGCACAGCGAACTATTACTGCGGAGGTGGGACGTGGACATATAATGGAGGGGTTCAGGGTCGTTCTACGTGCAGTGGTGGGACAGGTGGTTTATACACGAAGAGTGCTGCTGGGACGTCAAGTGTAAACAGTTGTTATTTAACGACGACTAAGGGTAAATTTGTGGAAACCGCTAAAGCTGGTGAAGAGACATGTACTGCTGGTGGTTATTGTCCAGGAGGTGTGACGGTATATTATAATACAGGCACGACAACCGGTGGTCGCACTGCTTGTTCAACTTTAGCAAATGGATTTTATCCGAACAGTGCTGCTGGTTCTGATGCGGCAAATGACTGTTATACGAACAGTTTAAGCGGTAAATATGTAGCCAGTGCGAAAGCGAGTAGTGCTAAGACATGTCCTAATTGGACTTATAAAGGTTCCCACACAGTAAAATATGGTTCTGTATCCAGCTGCAGCAGCTGTCCTGCACAAACAAGTGGTTGGACACGAGGGACTGGGACCGGTTGGACAAGTTATAGTAGTTGTTATCAGACAAAATCGGCTACGGTGGTAAGTAGTTATTGTAGTTCTGGTCAATTGAAACAAGTTGGAGCAAGTTCAACTACTTGGGGGACAGCGACGGTATCAAGTGCATTTAACGCTAAACCTGGTGCATACGTAACTGGATCAGGGACGTCTAGTACTTGTAGTCAGTGCACAAGCGGATATTATTGTCCTGGTGGGACTACGACGCGTCAGTCGTGTTCGTCGCTGGCAGATGGGTTTTATCCGAACAGTGCGGCAGGTTCTGATGGGGCAAGTGACTGTTATACAGATTCTTTAAGCGGTAAATATGTAGCCAGTAAGAATGCAAGTAGTGCTACAAATTGTAAGCCAGGTTATTTTAAAGGTGCCCATACTGTCAAATATGGGTCTATATCTAGTTGCAGTGCTTGCACCGGTGCTACTTATGCTGATGTGGAAGGGTTGGCAAGCTGTAAAACTTGCCCAACTGCAACAACATATAAAGATAGAGTGACAAGGTATTGGTATTGGGCAGAAGACGGTATTCAAGATAGTAAATATGGTTGTAGGGCCACTATATCACTTAGTTCGTCCGCACATGGAACTTATTCAATGTCATGTGCTTTATCTTCTTCTAATGAAGATTATGGAATCGGTGGTGGTTCTACACAATGCATGGCATCAAGTATATCCAAATGTTCTTCTGGTTATTATGCTCCTAATGGAAGTTCCAGTGTTTGGAAATCAAGCATAAATAATCTTGAGGCTTCTGTTTGTGTTCCTGCGGGAACTGGATATTTTTCCGGCGATGGTTCTTTAACAAGAACTGCCTGCACAAGTGTATATTCTAATACGACGACTACGACCACGACCGCGACATCGTCTTCATCTTGCGTATGTAAAGCTGGGTATGGTGGGACAAGCGCAAGTGCTTGTAATGCCTGTGCAAAGGGAACTTATAAGTCAAGCGCCGGAACTGTGGCATGTTCAAGTGCAGGAAGTGGATATTATGTAGATACAACAGCTGCAACTTCTCGAAAATCTTGTACTTCTTTGGGAGCAATATATACCGCATCTGATAGTGGATATGATGCTTCTACTGATTGTTATGCAACAACATCTGCTGGGAAATGGTTGGCCAGTGCGAAAGCAACAGCATTTTCAACCTGCTCTGCTGGTGATTATTGTCCTGGCAGTATAAAAGTATATTATAACAGCACAGGCGGTAAAAAAGACTGTCCGTCTAATTATCCTAACTCTGGCTCTGGTTCAAGTTTGATAACTCAATGTTATAGTAACACTAAATCTCGTGCGTGGACAGGAAGTCAAGTAAACGGCAGCACACCAACAAATTGTTATAGCGTAACTGCATGGAATTCATGTTCAAAACCGGCTTGTGATTATGTAGCGTATTCAAACAGTGCTGGAACTGGTGATGGGACTATAAAGAGTGGATGTTCTTCAAATAGTGCAAATTGCACAAAGACGGCAGATACGACAACTGGTAAAAGTGGATATTACGGGTATAGTGGTGGTAACGGTCAAGCATGTTCATCGTGTAGTTCGTTTAATTCCAGTTATCCGTCATCAGATAATGGTGCGGCAAACAGTAATTATTGTTATGCAACTAAGACGAAGTATGGTTCGCAAGTAAATGGTGCGGTTCCAACAAATTGCTATAGTGTAACGTCTTGGAATTCGTGTTCGCCAGGTTCATGCACGTATAGAGATTATTATGGTATATCAGATACTACGTGCACGCCTTCTAATTGCACAAAATCACCGGCAGCAGTTACAGCTAAGTCTGGCTATTATGTAAGTGGTGTTACCTGTCCTGCATGTTCTGGATTGGCAAGTGGATTTTATCCTAATTCAAATAATGGTAATACAGGCGGTGCTTCTGCATGTTATACTAATTCTTTAAGTGGAAAGTATGTAGCAAGTAAGAATGCAAGCAGTGCTAAGACATGTCCTAATTGGACTTATAAAGGTTCGCATACAGTGAAATATGGTTCTGTATCCAGCTGCAGCAGCTGTCCTGCGTTAACAAGCGGTTGGAGTAAGAAAAATAGCAGTGGAACTGGTTGGACAAGTTATACAAGCTGTGTTCAAGTAAGCCCTACTCCGAGCAACTGTTCTAGTGGTAATTTAAAGCAGACTGCGACTTCTTCAACGACTTGGGGTTCGTCTAGTGTAAATACGGCTCTTAGTGCTAGTCCTAAATATTATGTAAAAGGGACGTCATGTTCTGCATGTCCTGCTGGAAGTTATTGCAGTGGTGGGACAGCTGCGGCTACTAAATGTGCGATAGGGTCGTATAGCACAGGGACGGCCAGTGCATGCACTGTATGTGGTGCCGGTAAGACCACAAGCAGCACTGGGACTACGGGGTCAAGCAGTTGTATATCATGTAGTTCTATAAGTGGTTTAAGTAGTTGGGCGACACCGTCTTGGAAAGCGAACAGCGTAAGTAACTTATGCACAGTATCGACATGTTCGGCTAATTACTATAAGAGTGGTAATAGTTGTCCGACATGCAGCAGTGGGACAGATGGTTTATACACGAAGAGTGCGGCTGGGACGACTAGTGTGAATAGCTGTTATTTAACTACGACTGCAGGGAAATATGTAGCGACTGAGAATGCCGGTGAAGTGACATGTGCTGCCGGTGGTTGGTGTCCTGGTGGAATAACGATATATTACAATACGGGAACGACAACCGGTGGTCGCACTGCTTGTTCAAGTTTAGGAACTGGTTATACGAATACAAGCACAGGTCAAAGTAAGAATACAAGTTGTTATTTACCTGTGACGGCGGGTAAGGTAAGAGTTGGAACCAGTGGAACTAGTTTAGATACTTGTGATGCAGGAACGTATAAAGCGGCGCATAATGCGTATTATGGGACAAGTTATAGTTGTAGTGTATGCGATACCAATAAATATTCTGATGCTGGTGCCGCGTCCTGCACATCTTGTGATACAGCGGATGGATATGGAAACAGCGGAACTAGTGCTTCTAGTCATGCGGGGGTATCATCTTGCAAGGTTACGTGTGATGCAGGAGAATACGTCGCTACTGCTGGTGGTGGTTGTGTAAGTGTAGGTAGCGGATATTATACATCTGCTTCTAAAACTGTAGCTCAAAATGCTACAAGTAGTAGAAGTGCGTGTAGTTCATTAACTGGTGTATCTGTAAGTGGAGGAACATATAGTTCTGTATCACCGTATAATGCTTCTTCTACATGTAGATATAAAGGACCATCAAAGACTATAAGTGGTTGCAATACTGTTACTACGAATACGGTAGCTTATAGTGGCAGTGCTTGGCCTGCTACGACGTATTCAGTAAGTGCAAAAGCTGGTTATTATATATCTAGCAATGGGACAGCAAGCGCGACTTGCACCAAGTGTACTGGTGGGTATTATTGCACTGGTGGGACAACCGCTAGGGTTGCGTGTGCTGTTGGTTCGTATAGTGCGGCGGGTGCCAGTGCTTGTATTGCTTGCCAAAGCGGGAAGACCACAAGCGCAGCCGGTCAAACAAGCTGTAACGCAACTTGTTCTAATGCAACGGGTGCCGGTACTTGGACGACTGCAACTTGGTCCCCAAATAGCGTAGACAATATATGCACCATAAATGGTTGTTCTAGTGGTTACTCGCTTTCTGGTGGTAATTGTATAATTTGTCCAGCAGGTAAATATTGCTTAGGTGGAAAATACGCACCTCAAAATTGTTCGGCAGGAACATATAGAAGTTCTACTGGTGGTACATCAACAGATAGCTGTTCTGCATGTGCTGTTGGTTCGTATAGTGCGGCGGGTGCCAGTGCTTGTATTGCTTGCCAAAGCGGGAAGACCACAAGCGCAGCCGGTCAAACAAGCTGTAACGCGAATTGTTCTAATGCGACAGGTGTCAGTACTTGGACGACTGCAACATGGTCGGCAAACAGCGTAAGTAATTTATGTGCTGTATCAAAATGTGCGACAAATTATTATAAGAATGGTAATGCTTGTCCGACTTGCAGTAGCGGAACTAATGGTTTGTATACTAAAAGTGCGGCTGGAACTGCAAGTGTAAATAGTTGTTATTTAACAACTACGGATGGTAAATATGTAGCGACAGCGAAAGCCGGGGAAACAATATGCCCAACAGGTTATTATTGCCCAGGTGGCGTGACAGTATATTATAATACAGGAACAACTATTGGAGGAAGTATTGCATGTAGTGGTGCTACGTATGCAGATACCGAAGGCTTGGTAAGCTGTAAAACTTGCCCGACAGCAACCGTATATAAAGATAGAGTGACAAGTTATTGGTATTGGGCCGAAGATGATATTCAAGATAGTAAATATGGTTGCAGGGCTTATATAGAAGAAGACGATCCAAACGGTGAATATCTTGTTTCTTGCGGTCTTTCTTCTACAGATGACGACTATGGGGTTACTGGTTCTGCTAGTCAATGTATGGCTCATAGAATAGATAGTTGTGTGGGGGGGTATTATTCTCCGAATGGGACCACTTCAAAAGCTTCTAGTATAGAAGATATGAAAACCAAAGCGTGCGTTTCAGTCGGAAGCGGTTATTATTCTCTTGAAGATTCTTTAACAAGAATTGCTTGTGAAGCAGGATTAACCACTATTGGTTTCGGTGCGGGTGCCGATGAACCCGCAGATTGCGGACGTGTGCTGAATATAGGAGATGAAAAAATATACCTGCGAAGCGAAAAGAAAACTACACCTTCTCTTAACGTAAGCATAAACGGTGACATATTCTATGGTAATATGGGAACGTCAGGAAAAGGAAGCTTAAAAATAAAATCTGGTTCTACTACATATTCAGTATATGATGATAGTATGTAAAAATATGCATATACAAAAAAAAGCCCCTTTCGTTAAGGGGCTTTATTTATAAGATATAATTATATCTATTCACCTTGGTGTTTGGCGGCATTTAAGGCTTTACGCAAAGAATATTCGGCAATTTCACGAATCTTTTGCGCAAAAGTTCGCATGTTCATTGCGTCTGCCACAGTATCACCGAATATCTGAGATATATATCTAATCTGTGTCGGTGAAATAGTA
>CALXLL010000004.1 GCA_944389185.1 uncultured Alphaproteobacteria bacterium | reverse complement strand
ACTCCGCGAAATTGGGCATTGTATATGTTTCGGTATATTGTGGGGGGATTTGCATATATTGCCGGAATACCGGAGTCAATTCCGAACCGTAAGCCCCGCGGTTGGCGGCGGATGTACGAAAAAAGCCGCGGCAACGCGCGACCTTTCTAATTTCTGGTCGGGGCGAAAGGATTCGAACCTTCGACACCTTGGTCCCAAACCAAGTACTCTACCAGACTGAGCTACACCCCGAAACGAACCTCATTATATCAACTTTTTTTCCCTTTGCAACTATTTATATTTATTTTCTTCTTGTTTATTTTTATCAAAATATTCTACAATATAAATATGCTTAAACGTCTTTTGCTTTTATTAACCGCTTTATTTTTCTCGACCCCTGTAAATGCAACTACTAGGGCAGCAGACTATATCAGCGCTAATACATATAACAACCTTTACCCTTATATGAATAATACTATGCGAACTAACCTTAACCCAGGAACTACACCTTCTCAATCTCAGGCTCAGATAAACGTTTTAACAAGAACTATACCTTCTTCAACGTCTGAAACAAGAAAAGTAGTTCCAAGAACTTCAACAGCACGAAGTGCGACTTCGCGCTCGTCTTCAACGAATGCTAGAAGTGCTACAACATCTGCTGCTGCACGAAGTGCCACACCAACAACTACATCTGCTTACAGGGCTGCATCAACGCCTTCAAATACTTCTTCTACATCAGCAAGACGAGTAGTTGCAAGAACTGCTAGCACAACCAGAAATGCAGTGTCTTCTAACAACGTAAGTGCAGGCGTAAGAACAAGCAACAGATATAACAATTCAACGGTTACCAGATCAACTCTGGCAGATGCGGCACAAGCCAGCAATAATACGACCGCTATATCGTCTTCAAGGTGTCTAGCAGATTATACAGAGTGTATGAATGGGTATTGTGAGCGCGCAAATACCGCTTATAATCGTTGCTATTGCAGTGCAAAACTGTCACAGATAGACGCAGAATATCAACCTGAAATAGACAGACTTATAAAAGAAATACTTATAAAAAAGGGCTCTGGGTCTGCATATAACGAAGATGAACTGAACGAATATTGGGCCAGCACAATAGGCAAGTATACGGGCGATAATTCATGGACTAACATTGACGAAGCTCTAAACAGCATAGATTGGGCCAGCACAGAAAGTCGCGTCCGCGGCCAGCAAGCTTTTAACACAGGTCACGAATACTGTATTCAACACCTGCAAGGTTGTTATTATATGGCGTCAAATTTGCGCGATGCTTACCGTTCCGATATTTCCAGGGATTGCGCGGCATATGAAAGCTCTTTACAAAGCTTGAAAGGCGTTGCTGAAAGTTTACTAGAAGCCTTGAATTAATCTTTTAATAAACGTTCGCATATCATATTGCTTTTATATATATTTCTTGCTAAATCGTCACTTATTACTTCCCAGTCAGAAGCCCGCCCGTAAATAATTTGGCAAGGACACAGACAATCAATCTGCGATTGTATATTTTTTGCGCAAGACGTCACGAATATCGGCAGTATCAGTATTATAAACCTTTTCATTTACAACCTCGGTAATTTTTATAATTTTTTTTGCGGTGTTTTTCGTTTCCAGATTTTGCTTTATTGAATATTCAGCTTTGCAATTCGCTTTCCCGACATTTTTTCCAACAAAAAAAGCGCCTATTATTACGGCGCTTAAGAATATAAACAAATATAAAGTTTTCATTATTTCCCTTTAAAAAAGCCCCTTTTTCAAGAGGCTTAAGATTTACTGATTCATAGAATTAAAGAAATCCTCGTTATTCTTTGTAAGTCTTAGCTTATCTAACAAGAACTCCATTGCTTCCAGCGTTCCCATAGGATTTATAATTCTACGTAAAACATACATTTTGGACAAAACATCTTTTCCAACCAAAAGGTCTTCTTTTCTTGTTCCAGATTTTGTTATATCAATAGCCGGATAAACTCTTTTATCTGATAATTTTCTATCCAAGATGATTTCGCTGTTACCCGTTCCTTTGAACTCTTCAAATATAACTTCGTCCATCTTAGAACCGGTATCAACCAAAGCGGTTGCAATTATGGTTAAAGAACCGCCACCTTCTATATTTCTTGCGGCACCGAAAAAGCGCTTTGGCCTTTGCAACGCGTAAGCGTCAACGCCACCTGTTAAAACTTTACCGCTGCTTGGAACCACAGTATTATAAGCACGCCCAAGGCGCGTAATAGAATCCAACAATATAACAACGTCTTGACCTGCTTCTACAAGTCTTTTTGCTTTTTCTATAACCATTTCGGCAACTTGTATATGGCGTGAAGCCGGTTCATCAAACGTGGAAGATATTACTTCACCCTTTACGCTACGTTGCATATCTGTAACTTCTTCTGGCCTTTCATCTATCAGCAAAACTATTAGTTTAACATCAGGATAATTCGTCGCAATTGAATGAGCTATATTTTGCAACATAACGGTTTTACCCGTTCTTGGTGGTGCAACTATTAAAGAACGTTGTCCCTTACCTGTCGGCGAAATTAAATCTATTACCCTGGCAGATAAATTACGACCTTTGTCTTTATCTGATTCAACTTCCATCTTTAACATTTCGTCAGGATACAAAGGCGTCATATCATCAAAAGAAACCCGATGTTTTAAATTATCTGGATTACCGCCGTTGACTCTTTCAATAGTCTCTAAAGCAAAATATCTTTCAGATTCATTTTGTGGTGCTTGAATTTGACCTTCTACATAATCACCAGTTTTTAAGCCGTATTTTTTTATTAGCGAAGGTGAAACATACAAATCATCGGGACCTGCCAGATAATTACTTTCTGGGGCACGCAAGAAACCAAAACCGTCTTGCATACGTTCCAAAACACCGTCACCTATTAAAGTTATCTTTTTATCCGCCGCATAAACGCGCATAACTGCGAAACGCAGCTGTTGAACGTTTAACTGAGAAGGGTTTTCTATTCCCATATCTTCTGCCATTTTAAGCAGTTGTTGTGGCGTTTTTGCCTTTAATTCATTTATATGCATAAAAAATCCTTTTATGGAAATCAATCGACTTGAATAAGTCGTTTTTATTTAAGATTCTTTAATATTATATCTTTTTTTTATTAAAAAGTCAAGATTTGGCGTTACTCTATAAAAAGTATGTCATTTTTGCTTGATTTTTTGAAGTTTTCTGGTCAAATTAAAAATATATATCTAAATACAAAAAAGGAAGAAGATATGGCAGGCAGCATAAATAAAGTAATACTGGTAGGTAACGTTGGGCAAGATCCACAAGTCAGAACCATGCAGAACGGTTCCAAAGTGGTCAGCTTTTCACTGGCAACCAGTGACCGCTGGCGCGACAGACAAACGGGTGAACAGAAAGAACAAACAGAATGGCATCGCATTGTCATATTTAACCCAAGTCTGATAGATGTTGCGGAACGTATGCTGCAGAAAGGCACCAAGTTATACATAGAAGGTTCACTTAAAACAAGAAAATGGCAAAATCAGCAAGGCATAGATGTATTTACAACAGAAGTAGTATTAAATCCTTATGCTGGTCAGATGATAATATTAAGCGGTGCAAAAAGCCTTGATAGTGGCAATATGGATTCTGGTAGTTCAGAACCAGCGACACAGCCAAAAGAAGAAATATCAGTCGCAGAAATTGGGGACGACATACCGTTTTAATAATAAAAAAGCAAAAATCCCACCTATGTGGGATTTTTTCATTCTGTATAATAACAATTCGTTGTAAAAACGAACGTCCCCGTAGAATCTGTCACTTCGGTATTAGCCGGTATATAGCAATCTGTTTTTTTCGTGCTACCTGCTTTTGATAAAACTTTGGCACCACCATATGTTCCGCAAGAAACACAACCTGATGAATCAGTTTCAGGGTTTCCATAATAATTTGCCGCGCAACGATAGCTTGTAGAGGTTTCTTTGCATTCTTTTTTTCCTGTAGCCAAGCTTATTACACATTGTCTTGTAACTTTTTTTTCATATCCAACAGAAGTAGCAGACCATGAAGTACCACTTATACAATTTGTATTTTCATTACACTCTTCTTCATCTGGTTGACACTTATAATAATCATAAGTACATCCAGAACTTGCCACGCCAGACGTTAAAACTCTGGTAAAACCGCTTCTGCAAGAATTATAAGTTCTAGAACCTGTAAGAACCAGATAACTTTATATTATGCAATTGTATTACAGAATTATATTGGTAACGATAATCTAAACCCACTTGAATTCCAGACGCTGAAACCAGTTCTACGCCACCGCCTATATTAGCCCATAAAGGATTCAAATCTATTGCATAATTACTATAATCATTTGCAGGTGCAAACTTATACTTTACAAAATCAGGCGCACCCAACACGTCATACTCTACGCCGATTGAAGCATAAGGTCTTATTTGGAACCAGGCGGATGGATATATTCTTTTTTGTGCAACCAGAGAATAACCAGGCGTAAACATTAAGTAACCATCTGATAACAGCGCCATATAATCTTGACCAGCAACTTGTTCTTTTATTGAAAAACCGGTATTATAACCTGCTCTTATATACAAATTACCAACAATATATTGATTCAACCAATCATGTAATAAACCCCATTCCGTTATTAAGCTGAAAGCGCTTCCTTTACCTTCTATTTGCCCCACAAAGTTTTGCGTGCGGTTTATGTCAAAGATATGAGCATCCAAGAAAGCATTTCCATAAACTCTTATTTTTTCACCGAAAGTTTTCATTAGATATGCGCCCAAACCTACGTTAGTATTTGCGACATCTATATCCACTTGCCCATTCAGAATTACATTTCCATAGCTTAAATCCATTTCGTCTGAATTAGAGCTTTGACTTCTTGATACTCTGGCAGTTAAACCAAGAATCATTGTTTCGGATTCTTGCCAATCAAAACCACCAGAAATATTGAATCTATCGCCTTTTGCCACCTTATCGTCACTTACGTCTTGTCTGAACATACCATAATCTATATCCAACCAGCCCTTATTTAAGTCACGGTTACGATTCCATATAAACTCGTCAAACATGCGGTCTTCAAAACTTCTAAAAGAAGTATGCTCGTTCAAAACAACGCTGCCGGCAACTTGTTCCAGTTCTCGGACTTGGAACAATCTGGAATAGCGCGCCAAAGGATCACCTTCTGGTTTTAAAACATAATATTCCATACGTTTATATAATTCTTCGGACATTTCTTGGAAAATGGTGTCTTTAAATACCGTTGGTATGGTTTCTATTGGGCTGTCATTATAAAACAACTTTTTCTCTAATTGCCCCAAGACTAAATCATCCAAGGCACCAGCAGAAACATACTCACCTTCCGTATGATTTTTAACCTTTTCAACGATTGGCTGTATTTGAAATACTTCAACGGGTCCGCCAAATCTTGGATCAAAAACAACGTATAAACTATCCGGTATACCGTCTTTATCAGTATCACGAACAGATATATAAGCAGGTAATTCGTCTCCAGAATTATTATATTTATTAAGTATTTCTAAATAATTCATACAAATTGAACCGTCTGCATTACAGAAATTAACGTTTAAATTACGGAACTTAGAATAAATATCTTCTACGATGCCTTCGTCAGAATGCGCCAACCATATAGCACTTCCCTGATCAACAATATCAAATATTGTTATACCAATTTGACCTTCTGGTAATTGAAAAGCAACCGGGTCATCTGGCGGTCTGACATATGTGATAGTATCGTTCGCTATTAACTGACCGGTAATACTAATTAAAGGTTTTGCATTATCACCAAGAATATTTGTTATTTCACCTAATGTATTGTCTTCCACCAAACTTACGTCAGCCCAATATTTAGAGTTATTTCTATCAAATATTGCGGCATTAATTCTGCTGTTATTATCAAACAGATAGTCACCACCAACCGTTAAACTTTGCAAACCGATAAAGTCAGTATTACCATAAATAGACCCACCAACTGAAACATTCAGCCAATTAGTATCAGGGTTTGCAAAGAATTCTAAATCCTGAACGTTTATATTATAATCTATATTTACAGAACTGGTATATATGTGCAAAGAGCCTGACTTTTGTATAATATCGCTGACATTTAATTCATTTGAAGTCAAAGTAAAATCACCAGATATTAAATTAATATCACCAGATGTAAGAGTTGCATCATTTATGTTTTGATATAAAGCCCCAGAAGCTATAAACGAATCAGAAGCCGTGAAATTATTAGCAGTTATACGTGCTATACCAGATGGATTTGCAAAACTATTGGCTTTTAAAACACCTGTTATATTAAGATTCATATCACCTGTATTTGCAAAATCTCCTGTAATATCTAAACTACCTGCTTTTATTACTGATGAAGAACTTGAAGTAAAATCCTGACCTACATTTATTTCACCAGATATATTTAAATCCATATCACCGCTATTCTGCAAAGCTTCCGTTATACTCAGATTTCCTGCAGTTATATTTGTAATAGAATCTGCAAGTGCCATCAAGCTTTTCCCAACAGACATATCTTCAGTTATCGTCATTTGCAGATTGCCGCTGTTTGATAAGCCGCCTGTTATATCAAGACTGTTTGCGGTTATGTTCGTTGTTGTCCCGTCCGATAAAGTAGCACCCGCACCTACTGTCATAGCACCACTTAGCTCTACTTCCAAACTTCCGCTATTTGATAAAGCATTTGATATTGCCAAACTACCTGCATTTATTACCGATGAAGAACTTGAAGTAAAATCCTGACCTACAGTTATTTCACCAGATATATTTAAATCCATATTACCGCTATTCTGCAACGCTTCCTTTATACTCAGATTGCCTGCAGTTATATTTGTAATAGAATCTGCAAGTGCCATCAAGCTTTGCCCAACAGACATATCTTCGGTTATCGTCATTTGCAGATTGCCACTGTTGTTTAAAGCACCTATTACATCAAAACTCTTTGATGAAAAAGTTGCACCTGTCCCGTTACTTAAAGTTATACCTTGTCCGATATTAATTGCGTTTTCTATATCATACGTAGCATTATTCGCCATAGCATCAAAAGCGCCAGTTATGCTTAACGAATCAGCGTTTACAATAGCATTATTATTTAATATATTTATACCGTTTACCCCTATTCCACCTTGAGTAAAATTACCTCCTGATAATATTTGTCCTGAAATATCCACTGTATTTGCATAAATATTTACGCTTCCTGTATTTGTATTAGAAACAAGACTATCACCCGATATAACACCAGAATTAATGGTAATAATACCATTTGTATTATTTGTTATATTGCCAGCCGTTAATGTATTTGAATTATTAACAGTAACAGTTCCTTGATTATTTGTAATATCTGCCAAAACAATTTCAGAACTTGTTAAAGTCAAAGATCCGGAATTGATAACATTCAAGGCGTTTATAGAATCAGTTGCAACAACGGCCATATCTGCAGAATTATCTATACTTACACCGTTTGCGATAAAATGTTTAGTATTAACGTCAAAATTAGAATTATTATCTATATTACCGTTAGAAAGATTAACAGAATTAACGGCATCTATATTAAAAGTTCCATTATTAATAATTGCTCCAGATATTTGAACATTATTTGAAGAATTAGCACCAAGATTTATAGAGTTTCCAATGCTTACCCCCCCAGATAATATAACGTTACCATCCAAAGCCGTTAATATCAAGCTATCTGCATTTTGATTAAACAAAACGCCTGATGCATGAGTTGTTTTATCTGCCCACACACCACCAGCAATATTTATATCACCGCTTGTTGATGTAATATCGCCACCGTATACAAATAACTGACCACCATTTATATTAAAACCTGCAGAAGTAGTTTCGTCTGCCAGCAAATGCAAAATACCAGAAGACGATACATTACCAGCTATATCGACCGTCGTTTTTTCTGAAGTTCCTATTTGACCAAGTTTTACTGTTCCCAACCCTGCTACATTTACATTTCCACCTATATTTACGTCATCAGAAACCAAAGAAATAGAACGCCCCAAGTCAGCGCCAACAACAGACAAACCGCCTACTATATCTATTGCTGCGTTGCTGGACGTAATAACCGTATTTCCTGCAACATTTACATTTCCGTCACTAACAGCACTATCAGCGCTTGCAGTTAGATTACCGTCTATATAAACGCCATTTTGTCCGCTAACCGTGATATTCTGAACGGAAGTTCCCAGATTCAAAGCACCATTATTAACAGTTAAATCATTTTGTATAACTATTCCACCTGCGATTGAATTTAAGAAAACGCTGCCATCAACAATATCTAAACCATAAAGATTAAGATTCGTATCAGAAGAAACTAATGATAACGAACCAGAATTATTAGTTATTAAACCGCCTATTGTTAATTCATTAGCATTAAAAGATAAGTTTCCTGCAGTATTTGTAACAGTTCCTGTGACATTTAAAGAACCTGTTTCATCGTTTTCACCGCCAATATTCATAACTGCATTATTACCGTCGTTTACTACGGCAGCCAAAATAACAGTTTCACCATTTATATTCGTTTGGCCTTTATTTACAACTTCATCGGCTGTCAAACTGGTGCTTGCCGTAATATTGGAAACAGCGCCATATTCAGTATTTATATTACCGTTTATAACGATTCCGTTTAAACCGCCAACATTACCAAGTGAAGAAATATTTACAACGCCAGATTGATTGTTTACTGCGCTTGTTGTAATTTGCAAAGCACTTAACGACATCCCAGCATTTGGATTATCGGTTCCATTTATTATCTGATTTACATCAATTTCACCACCAGTAATATTCAAAGTAAACTGGTTAAGATTATTTGAAAATAGTTGTAGATTAGAATCTAAAGTTCCTCCGTTTTGAAAAACTAACGTCCCAGTAGTTAAGCTGAAAGTATTATTATTAGCCATACCAGAAATATCAAAACCATTTGCAAGCAACGTCTGACCGGTTACAACAATTTCTAAGTTCCCTTTATTCACAAAAGAAGGATTCAACTCATCACCACCAGATATAGTCAAATCACTTGCCGTAATAAAAATATCACCAGTTGCCGAATCGTTTTTAACCGTTCCTGTCACATCCACGGTTCCTGTAGTATTGATTGTTATATTAGAACCACTATTTTCTATTCCCCCAGCAGTTAAATTACCAGTCAATACCAAAGAAGAAGAAGCACCAACCGTATTTTGAATAACCCCTGTTATATCAACAGTCTGCCCATTAACAGTCAAGTTTCCGTCATTTAAAATATTATCTGCGCTTAAAGAACCGTTTTTAAACGTAAAATTATAATTTTGCCCTGAAGTATTTAAATCTATGACTCCATTAATGTCGATATTATTCGCGGTTAAATTCAATCCATTATTTGCAACTATATTACCCGAGCTAAAGTTACCAGAATTAACTTCAATATCAGCAAAACCGTTTAAAGCCACTTCCCCACCAACGGTCATACCAGACGTCAGATTAAAATCAGCGCTGGCACCACTTTCGTTTGTAAAAGCACTTGTTATATTAAGTGTTCCACCAGTAACGTTTAAAACACCTGTATTTTCAATAGAATTAGCCGTTAAAGTTCCACCGTTAAAATTAAAGACATAATTCTGACCCGCATCATTTAAGTCAATCAATCCATCAGCTGTAATATTTGCAGCCGTTATAGACAAAGCACTATCAGCTGTGATATTATTTGCGGAAAAATCGCCATTTGCAACAACGCTCAAACTACCGACAGCACGAACATCACCGGAAAAAGAAACAGCATTCGCATTGACATTAAGATTCGTCCCATTTGCTATAGAAAGATCACCGCCCGAAGTTATATTATTATTAGAAACATTTAAACTGAAAGCGTCACCCAACGGATCCAGCCAAAGCTGACCAAATTCATTAACTGTAAAACCATTACCAACGTAAATATCACCAGCAACATCCAATGGGCCACCGTTAACAGTTAAAGAAGTTCCGTCTTGGACCACGTTGGTATCATCAGAACTTGAAATATTTAATCCGCCATTTACGACCACATCTGCGTCACCGTCAGGATTAATTATTATATTGTTTGCCCATCCTTCCACGGAAACACAACAAGCTAAAAAAATAAATATTTTTAGTTTTTTCATTTTACTATGCGATATATTTTTATATATTATATCACAGTATAAGATTTAAAACAAATACAGAAAAGGAGAAAATATTATGTTTTCAATAAAAAAAGTTCATGCCAGACAAATTATGGACAGCCGCGGTAATCCTACAATTGAATGCGACATTGAATTAAGCGGTGGCGCATGCGGGCGTGCAGCTGTTCCATCTGGCGCATCAACAGGCAGCTTTGAAGCCCTGGAATTACGAGATGGCGGTAAAGCATATATGGGTAAAGGCGTTCTAACCGCAGTAAAAAACGTTAACGATATAATAGCAAAAGAAATATTAAATATGGATGCATCTGACCAAACAGCATTGGACGAAAAGATGCTTAAACTTGATGGGACGCCAAACAAAGAAAAGCTTGGTGCAAACGCTATTTTATCAGTATCATTGGCCGCTGCGCATGCTGTTACAAGACAAAAAAATATGCCTTTGTATAAATACATAGCAAGCATATACGGGAACGAAAATCCAGATTTATTACCGCGTCCTATGATGAATATAATAAACGGTGGCGCACATGCCGATAACGGTTTAGACGCACAAGAATTCATGATAATACCGAACGGGGCAAGCAGTGAAACAGAAGCGATTCGTATGGGATCAGAGGTTTTTCATAATTTGAAAACCATACTAAAAAAAGCAGGTAATTCTACGAACGTTGGTGACGAGGGTGGTTTTGCGCCGAACTTTAATTCTTGTCGCGAAGCTTTGGACACAATAATGCAAGCAATTAACCAATCAGGATATAAACCTGGCGAACAAATATCCATAGGTCTTGACGTGGCTTCGTCTGAATTCTTCAAAGATAACATTTATAATTTTGAAGGTAAGGAATTAACTTCTGATGAAATGATTTCTTTTTATGAATCGTTAATATCAGAATATCCTATTATATCAATAGAAGACGCTTTATCAGAAGAAGATTGGGACGGATGGAAAAAACTTACGGAAAAGCTTGGAAGCAAATGTCAATTAGTTGGCGATGATTTATTCGTAACGAACCCATCCCGTCTTGAAAAAGGTATAAAGTCAGGTGTAGCTAATGCAATTCTTATAAAAGTTAATCAGATAGGAACATTGACAGAAACGTTACGTGCAATTAAAATGGCTCAAGATGCAAAATATGGTGTAATAATATCTCATCGTAGCGGTGAAACTGAAGATACGACGATTGCAGATTTAGCTGTTGCAACTAACGCTGGTCAAATAAAAACTGGTTCAATGTCAAGAACAGACCGTATGGCGAAATACAACCAGTTAATTCGAATTGAAGAAGAACTGGCAAATAAAGCAAAATATGGTATATAATCACATTAAAGTGTTCTGAGGTTGTTAAAAAAAACAGCCCCAGAACAAGGAAATATAATGGATATAGCAGGTTTTATATTATTATTAAAATATTTCATAGCAATAAATATATTGCTTGCGATACTATTTGCCCCAGCTTGGTTATGTCGCCAAAACAAAAAAACTAAACTTGATATGGTAATAGTTAGATTTGGCAGCTGGGTATTTGCTTGGACCATAATAGGATGGTTATTTGCATTATTTTGGTCTTCTAAAAAATAATATATAAACTTTAAAACAATAATTGATTAATATATAAAAAATGGCGTAAGACTCCTTACGCCATTTTAAATATCTGTTAACGTCATAAATTACTTTTCTTTGTCTTTATTATCTGGGAAAATACCGTATTCGCTTAATTTAGCACCGATATTAAAGACATTCATACCACTTCTAAAAGAAGCAGCGCGGCTTTTCTGACTTAAACTTGACGTTGCTTTACTTATCATATTTTTTATGTTATTCGCCATATTATTGCCTCTTAAAAAAACTTCTAGCACGCAAATATTTTATACTAACAAGTATTTTTTGTCAAGTATAAATATCTTTTTACTTAAGTTAATTTTGACAACCGTATTCCCCACATACTGTTTCAGAAAACTCCCCTACTTCTATGTTTACGGGTTCTGCCGGTGCCATTTCAGTATAAGAAGTCTCTTTCACAACGCGGACTCTACGATTTTCAGCATTCCTGACATTATCTGGCGTTGGAACCTTTAAGCCTTCTTCACCAGCCGAAACTGCAACTATCTGACTTGCAGGAATACCATACTTTATTAACATTTGTTGAACAGCTTCTGCACGACGTCCGCCCAAAGCATAATTATAGCTTTTGGTTCCAACCGTATCCGTATGACCTACAACAGAAACTTTTATATTTTTATTATTCTGAGTTGCCCCGACCAGCTGTCTTATTAATTCATCATATTCAGGTTTTACAACTGCTTTATCAAAGTCAAATTGTATTTCCAAAACCTCTTCCATTATATGCTGCTGGGGTTCCAAAGGAATCTGTTGAACTTTTATAATTGTTTTATCGTTTGTGGCAAGTTCTATTTTATCAAGCCTTGCATTAATAGCAGCCAATTCAGCGCGCATTGCCATCATCATATTAATAAACTCTTCTCGACTTATATATTCTTCAGAAACGACAGGGATTGGTTCTGTAACATTTTGACATTCCGGCAAGCTGGCACCAATACAGTTATTATCAAGATTACCATCTGTATCAGACAAAGATTCTGTATTATTACTATCTGTTACTGTTTTTGTTTTATTATTGCTGTCTGTTATAGTCTTATCACCACCATAAATATTTTGATTAAACACCAATGGCTGAACTGGGACAGGATTTATTAAATGTTCTGGCACATTTACATTATTAACAATAATTACACCTTCTCGAGCATGAGAAGAGCTGTTCATAGAACGCATATTCCTTGTATCCGGATAAAATTGTTCTTGTTTTTCTGGTTGAACATCTTGTTCTAATGCAACGGAAACTTCACCGGAAACATTCGAAGTTGTTTCTACTGTTTCTGCAACTGTTGTCCCACCAGAAATTACTTTACCGTTTTCACAATCTTTTAAAACATTAATAGCTTTTTGAAATCTTGTTCTGCATTCATCGGCAGTAGCATACTGACCGCTTGCCAAAGCAGAAATCCAACAATCATATTTTGCCTGTGCTTCTGCTGCAAGCTCTGGGTTTGTTAAGCTGGCATCATTTTTCAGTTGATCTATCAATTCATTATAAGCAGTATACACCTCGAAAGAAGCTTGTTCGTCTTCTATTGGCCAATTTTGTAAAGTTTCTGGGAAAGGTAATTCACCAGAAAAAGCAGCAACTGCTTTTTGTGCAAACAATTCGCCTATTTCAGGATACATACTTGTTCTTGCATTATAAATTGCATAAGAACGATAATTCATCGCCAACTGATTTAAGAAAGAGTCTTTATGAGGTGCAGAATATACATCCAACGTTTCTACGTAATCAACCGTAGGCGTTGCAACTGGCACGTATTCATTATTTGTGTCTGTTCCTGCACATCCAGCAAGAGACAGCCCAGCAACCAGAACCAGCAATTTTGACATTAAACTTGAAGATATATAATTCTTACTTTTCATAAGAAACCCTTTATTACATTCTTGTTATATTATACGATTTTTGCGCATACGAGTAAAGAGAAAACTTAACACCGCACAACATTAATAAATCAATTAAGGAATTGTGTTGCAATAGAACCCAAAGACTGTAAAGCACCGCCTGTTCCACCACCGACGACCCCAGACACCTGTTGCATAATAACATCTGTGCTGGTAGATTGTCCGATAGATCCGACAGTATTCATTAAAAACTCTCCCCACATAGCAGTTTTCTTGGCACTTAATTTAGAACTAGAACACTGTTCTATTTTTGCTATAAGTTTTGCCGCCATAGTTGCTTCAGAAGCCGTATAATCTTTTGTTGAAAAATCCACCAAGTTAAAAACATCATATATATTTGATTTTGTTTTTTTATTAGAGCAAGTAGTAGAACCATCTTCACAATATTGTGCAACCGTTGCCTTTGGGAAACGATACCAAACCATATTTTTATCGCTTTCGCTGCCGAAATAATCGAAACACACTAAATTATCTTCACCGACGCTTTCCGCCAACTGAATAGATATAGCATACCCACCAGACGGACCGTCACAATAATTCCAATTTTTATTTCTCCATATTTCTTCTTCTGACATTGCACCAGTTTTCGCCCATTCTTTTATAGTTTCGTTCACAAAATTAAGCTCTTGTTGCGTTGGAATACAATCTTGCGTCAATTCTTTTTGCTTAGCGCTTAATTCGCGAACGCTACTTACCACCCCCAGAACCGTAGGTATCAAGCTGGCTGTATTATCGGTTACACTTACTTCCTGTTTAGCAACGGGTGCTGCTTTATTTATAGTAATTGCGAAAACAGACGAAGAATTCGTCAAAAAACAAAACAAACCTATAAAGATAAGAAAATATTTTTTCATCTCTCTGGCTTATATTATAACACAAAAATAAAGGCGAATAAATATAAAAATTGCTTTTTATTAATATAAGCGCTAGACTTGCGATATGCAAAAAAGCAAACGCAATTTTATAATATTTACCAAGCACCAGCGTCTTAAAAGACTTTGGCAATTTTTCTTTACTGGTTGGGGGCTGGTTATGGTTGCTGCTTTAATTGCCGGTTCTTTGTTTACAAAACAATTATTATGGACACCCATAAGCGCTATAAATATGACGGATATTGTAAGTAATCAATTTAAAATGTCCGATGCAGATTTTGCAGGGCAAGACCAAAACGGTGAACCGTTCAAGATAAAAGCAAAAAACGCTCGCCAAAAATATGACGAACCTGATATAATATATCTTGAAACGGTATCCGGTAAAGTAAACAGGAAATCTGATGGCAAGACAATAACAGACGATATCAGTGCCGATACAGCTGAATATAATAAAAAGGACAAAACTATAACTTTAATAGGTAACGTAAAAATATTTTCCAGCAACGGCGACAAAGTTTTTACAAAAGAATTGGTGGTAAAACTATGAAACAATCTGTATTACGCGTGGAACACTTATCTAAAGCATACGGCAAAAAGCTTGTTATACGTGACATTTCACTTGAAGCCCGACAAGGCGAATCGGTTGGTTTACTTGGACCAAACGGTGCCGGAAAAACAACCGCTTTTTATTGTATAACTGGGCAACTTAATGCTACACGCGGGCAAATATTTTTAAACTCTCAAGACATAACGAAACTACCGTTTTATCAAAGGGCAAGGTTGCATATAGGATATTTACCGCAAGAAAACAGCGTATTTCGCGGGCTAACTGTTGAGCAGAATATTATGGCAATTCTGGAAGTTGTTGAACCGGACAAGAAAAAAAGAAAACAAAAACTTGACGATTTACTGGAAGAGTTTTCTATAACAAACCTTCGTCGCAGTCCTGCAACATCTTTATCTGGCGGCGAACGAAGACGTGTTGAAATAGCCCGCGCTTTGGCAAACGATCCAAAGTTTATTTTATTAGATGAACCTTTTGCAGGTATTGATCCGATTGCGGTTAATGAAATAAGAAGTTTAGTATCTCAGTTAAAAAATCGCGGATTAGGCGTTATTATAACAGACCATAACGTTCGCGAAACTTTGGGGATTACCGACCGCAGTTACGTATTACATGACGGAAAAATCTTAAAGCATGGAACTACTGAAGAAATAGTTAAAGACGAAATGGTAAAAAAAGTTTATCTGGGTGAAGATTTTACAATGTAAAAAAAATGCGCAACAAGCGCATTTTTTTAATCTTCGTCTTCATCTGAATCATCATCAGATTCTGTTTCTAAAGCATTTAAATCTATTTCTTTTGGTATACCTAAAATATCTTCTATTTTATCTGATGCTTCATTAACGTCTATCTTATGAAGGACTGCAAACTCTTGCGCCATTCTTTCCAAAGCACGTAAATAAAGCTGTCTAGCAGAAAAAGTCATCGTATCAGCGGGACTTCTGCGTTGCAAATCACGAACAACTTCCGCCAACTTCATTGGGTCTCCGGAATTAATATTATCTTCGTATTGCGCGGCCCTTCTTGCCCATAACAAGCGCTTTGCACCGGCTTTGCCTTTCGCAGCCGCAATAGCTTCGTCCATTTTTTTTATTGAAGTCAAAGGTCGTAATCCGGATATTTCGGCCCTATCTACTGGAACACGCAAAGTCATATGATTTCTTTCGAAGTCTATCACCAACATTTTAATTTTTTGACCGGCAATAGTTTGTTCTTCTACGCGCATCAACTTACCAACGCCTTGCGTTGGGTATACGACATACTGACCTGTTTTAAAATCTAATTTTTTACTTGGCATAAGGCACACCCTTTAACAGTTGCCATTCTCTCTTTTCCAAGTATTATACCATAAAATAATAAAAAAACAAATGCAACCCTAGAAAAAATCGTTTTAAGCTTTTATCTTATAATAGCCCTTCTTAAAGTGCCTGTTCTACGAACGCTGGATTCTCTGCTAGCTTCTGTTGTTTCGACTGCAGATAAGCACTTCCATTCCCCGTCTTGCAGTATAGCCGTCTGCCCTTCTGGACAAGAAGGTTGTTCTATACGCCAGGCAAAACAACTACCCTTTTGATAAGAATAATAAGAAGTATCGTCTGAACCGCCTTTGGTATAAGCACCGTATTCGGGGCGCCAAATACCGACGGGTTCCCCAGAACACCATCTGCGGTCACCAAAACATTCTATGTGATTACCGTCATTATCATATAATTCAACGGGGGCTTCTGTATCTTTATATCCAGAACTAGCCCTATCACCGCTGCCCATATAACCACCTGTTTCTAAATCACGACACCATAATTTTTGACACTCTGCGGTATCAATGCCGTCCATACTTCCCGATTCAACTAATATATAGCCTGGGCCACACGATACAAAGTCATCCGCATAGGCATAACCTAAACCAACGAACAAAAGCGAACAGATAAAAGTATAAACAATCTTTTTCATATACACTCTCTATAGGATATATTTTACACATTTTGCAAAGTTTTTGCAAATATGATTTACTGTCCTAACCCTGCCGGAGAAAAACGACCTATATTGTTAAACAATTCTTGTAACGCATTTAGTTCTATTGCTGCTGGGATTTGCGTTTCGCCTTCTGCCAAAACAACTTTTGGTAAATCTTCGTCGCGTAATACCTGAGTTTTTATAACTTTACCGTTTTTTACCCACGCAAGTAAAACTGTTTTATTTGAATATGTCTGTTTTAATGGCCCGCGATAATTTTCATCGGCCCCGTAATAAATCCAGACATCGTCACCATAAACCGTTTTAACTTGCGGCGATCCAATTACATCTTCCAGTTGTCTAACGGTTTTAACAGAAGCGATTTCTTCTTCAAGATTTTGCGGGAAAATATACCCGCGGTGCTTCGTCTGAAACGTGCAAGCGCTTAAAACCGTCATGCAACACAAAAAACAAAAGATTAGTATTCTTTTCATATTTTATCCTTCCCCATTTTCTTTCACTTCCGGAGCGTTCATCATAGCAAAATGAGCAATATATTTCTTTAGCTCACTTTTATAACGATTATTTTCTTTGGCTTCTTCAACCAAATGATCAAAGTTCGGGTTAACCGCGCGCGCAGCACCAAAACGACTTTCCGTCTTCAAAAACTCTTCTAAAGGCAACGGATTGTCCACACTGGAATCCAGATTCAAAGGATTTTTACCCTGCTCTATCAAAGTCGGGTCAAATCGATACAAAGGCCAAGCACCCGTCTGAACCATTTGCATTTGATGTTCGGGCCCATTTTGCAAAGCAAAACCATGGGCAATACAAGGTGCATAAGCCAATATTATTGACGGTCCGTTAAACGCTTCGGCTTCACGGAAAGCACGAACCGCCTGTGCTTGATTTGCTCCCAAAGCTATCTGAGCAACATAAGCCCCTGACATCATGGCCATCATACCTAAATCTTTCTTTGCGTGTTCCTTGCCACCAATAGCAAACTTCATACTTGCACCAAAAGGAGTAGATTTAGATTGTTGACCGCCAGTATTTGAATACCCTTCGGTATCCAAAACTAATATATTAACATTTTCGCCGCTGTGTAATATATGGTCCAAACCACCGTATCCTATATCATAAGCCCAGCCGTCACCGCCTATTATCCAGACAGACTTATCAACAATTTCACCGACTAAGCTTTCTGCAAGTCTTGCGCGTGGCGAATCGATTTTTGCCAGCTGATTAACTAACTTATCTTTTATTTCACGTTGCTTTACAACGTCTTTTTCTGCAAACAAGCTTTCTACGTCTGGGATATTTAGCTCAAACAACAGCCCCTTCAAAGTATTGCGCTTTTGGTTAAGAGCTATACGCATACCCAAACCATATTCTGCATTATCTTCAAATAAAGAGTTTGACCACGCAGGACCGCGCCCATTTGCATCGCAAGTCCAGGGAGTTGTCGGTAAATTAGCACCGTAAATAGACGAACATCCCGTTGCATTTGCTACGACCATTCTGTCACCGAATAAATGCGCTAACATTTTTATATAAGGCGTTTCACCGCAACCAGCGCAAGCACCAGGAAATTCAAAATAATGTGGTAGCAATTCTACATGCTTTGGTATATTCAAGTTCAATTTTTCACGTGGGAAATCTGGCAATTTAACCGCAGCGTCAAAAGCCTTTTGATTATCGGCTGCATCAGCCATTGAAATCATAGATAATGCTTTTACTGGGCAATTCTTTACACAAACATTGCATCCAGTGCAGTCTGCGGGCGATATGTTCAAAGTGAAATACATATCTGGTCCAAGCTCTGGTGTTTTTACAGGCACGACCATTATACCTTGCGCCTTTGCCTCTTCTGCTTGCGCCGGTGTCATTACCTTCATACGAATCGCCGCATGCGGACATAAAGTAGAACATTTACCGCACTGTATACATTTACTTAAATCAACGCTTGCTACTTTATCCGATATCGCACGTTTTTCATACTTAGAAGTTCCGACAGGATATTGTCCTGCCCCGAATTCACCGTCTATTTTGAATCTTGACACAGGCAAGCTATCACCGCGTTGCGCCGCCATTTCACCAAGCGTTCCTGCTATCTCAACTGGCGTGTCTAAAACCATAGCAGGCACAAAGTCAGGTGCAAAATTAGAAACAGACGACGGCAATTTGTATTCGCGTAAGAAGTCTGCTGCTTTATCAACCGCCGCCCAATTTGCTTCTACTACATCCATCCCCTTTTTCTTGTATGTTTTTTCTATTGCAACTTTTGCACTTTTTGCAGCAACCGCAGGATCGATAACTTTCGTCAAATTAAAGAAGTTAAGCATTATGAAAGTATTGATACGATTACCTAATCCCAGCTCTGCTGCCGCACGATTTGCATTTAAGAAATAAACATTTGCCCGAAGTCTCATTAAATGTTCTTGCGTTTCACGTGGTAGATTTGCGAAAGCAACTTCTGGTTCCATAGAAGTGTTTATCATAACTGTACCGCCAGCACGAAGCCCCTTAAAGACATCAAATCTTTGCGCAATCATAAAATTGGAAACGCTGATAAAGTCCGCGACTTCTATTAAATATTGGCTTTTAATGGGCTCGTCAGAAAAACGAACGTGCGAAGCCGTTACCCCCCCAGACTTTTTAGAGTCATAAACCGCATAAGATTGCGGATATAAATCAGAATTTTCCCCGACAATCTTTACTATATTCTTAACTGCGCCGACTGTTCCGTCACTTCCGATACCATATAAAATAGCTGTCTTAAAGTTAGAAGCCTGAACTGCAAACGCAGGGTCTGTTTTCAAAGACAAACCTGTCAAATCATCGTCTATACCAACTGTAAAGTTATGATGTAAAGAACCAAGAATCAGGTTTTCGTAAACAGCTTTTACATCACGAGGTTTGAATTCTTTTGACCCCAAACCGTATCTTCCACCAAATACTTCCGCTTTATCGCCTACGACAGATTTAACATCTTGATATAAAGGTTCACCGATACTACCTGGTTCCTTGGTTCTATCTAAAACAGCAATTCTTTTTACTGTCTTTGGCAAAGCAGCCAAGAAAGCTTCTGTTGGGAAAGGTCTGAATAAGTGAACTTTCAATAACCCCAAACCAGACGGTAAATAAGGCAAAGTTTCTTCAATAGTTTCGCAAGCACTTCCCATCGCGACCACGACATTTTCTGCATTCGGGTCACCAACATAATCTACCAAATGATACTGACGACCAGTTAATTTTGCGAACTTATCCATACACTCTTGAACAATTTCCGGTGTCTTCATATATAAAGAATTCGCAGCTTCGCGCCCTTGGAAATACACATCAGGGTTCTGAGCCGTCCCACGAATTGTCGGTTTATCAGGTGTCATACCTCTGGCTCTGTTCTTCAAAACAAGTTCATCGGGCATCATTTCTTTCAAAACTTCATCAGGGACTCTATCCAATCTTGATTCTTCATGACTTGTGCGAAAACCGTCAAAAAAGTGTAAGAAAGGGACTCTGGCTCTTAAAGTTGCGGCATGTGCAACAGCTGCTAAATCAGCAGCTTGTTGAACGTTATGACTGGACAACAAAGCAAACCCAGTAGAGCGAACAGACATAACATCGCTGTGGTCGCCAAAAATAGATAAAGCATGTGTAGCCAAAGCGCGTGCAGCAACATGCATTACGAAAGGAGTTTGCTCGCCTGCGATTTTATACATATTAGGAATCATCAGTAACAAACCTTGCGAAGCTGTAAAAGTAGTCGCCAAAGCACCCATCTGCAAAGCACCGTGCATAGCACCGGCGGCACCACCTTCGGACTGCATTTCTATTATCTCTGGTATTGCCCCCCAAATATTTTTCTTATGCTGGAAAGACCACTCATCAGCAAGCTCGCCCATTGTGCTGCTGGGTGTAATCGGATAAATAGCAGCAAAATCAACACATCTATAAGCGACATCCGCTGCCGCCCAGTTACCGTCAACAATTAAATTAGCCATTTCTTTTTTCCTCTAAATTAAATAACTGACAAATGATACCCCCATTTTATAAACAAGGCAAGACTTAATAAAGCATTGACATTTAGTCTTTTTGTCATACAATCTGTTAAAAGGGAAAATTATGGCAAACTTTTTTAAGAACGGAACTCTTTATATAATAGAAGACCTGGAAGCAAATAAACCGAATTATTTCATTGCCGATTTAAAAGATTTTATTTTTAGTTATAATCCTGAAACAAACACCGATAAAACTTTACGCATAACTGGTCCTTATGATATAAAAGGCCCAAATGTTTTAGATATTTTTATCAACTCTTACGGTGGCGACATAAAAACATATTCTTCAATAGAGTTTCTTATAAACATGGCAAGATCCAAAGGAATAATAATAAGAACTACGGTTACAGGTGTTGCCAGCACCACTGCCAGCGCACTAGCCGTTCAAGGAACTCCGGGTTTTAGAATAATGGGATACGAATCATATCATTTTATTCCGCACGTTATGGAAACCAAACCTGTTGGATTTATAAAGAAAAAAGACGAAGAAGATTATTTTTGCTCGTTAGACTTAACGCCAAAACAATTTGATAATCTTATAGTAAATTATTTAAGACATACAAAAATTACGAAACGACAATTAAACGCTCTTATCAAAAACGAAAGGCTGGATTCAATCAAAAGCCTAAAATACGGTTTTTGTGATTGGATTTTATCACCTGAAGGTTATGTGATTTGCGAAGCTAAACAAAAATAAAAACGGGAAAAACCCGTTTTTTATTTAGATTTTAATCTGGACTGATACATATAATATACAGGCGTTCTTTCACATATAAAGTCTTTACAATGCTCTGGTAGCCCAGTCAAATCGGATAAGTTATAATTATCCGAACAATTAAGTTTATTTATTGTCTTAGGCGCACCTATAAAATCAGATAACCGATTAAACCTTATATCAATTTCATCCATTGTTTTTGGCAGCCCCTTGAAAGTTGTTGCACAGTTATTAAAGCATATACACTTTCTTAATGTTTCGGAACAATACTTAAAATCTTGTAAAAAATTGTCCCAACAAATAAGTTCTTCTGCATTATCGGAAATACCTTTTAAAGTTTCTAAATTATTTCTCATACAAATATAACGTTTTGCTTTTACCGGTCCATATTCAAAACTTGTGATAAGATTATCAGAACAAATAAAATCACCGTTAATGATTTTAGGCGTCCCTTTCAAAGTCTTTCTTCTATTCCAAGAACAATCAAAATTACCCATTACAGTTACATCTGACAAATCTGGCATTTCATCGTCAAATAAATCCATATTTGAAATATCCAAGTCACCCTTTACAACGAAATTTTTTGGTAAACGAAAAATATCATAGGTTTTAAAGTCTTGAACAAAATACCTTTTTTGTGTGTTTTTCATATAAATTGCCCTTATTTAATAAATCTTTATTTTAAATATAGCAAAGCCACACAAAAAATCAACAAATATTTTTTATGTCAATAAAAACAAATAAAAAAAGAGAGAAAGACTCTCTTTTTTATACTTAATTTAGCAATAAGCCGTTTATTTTAATCTTCTTTTGCAGAAGAATCAGCTTCTATAGAATCTATTTCTTCTATATTTTCTGTTTGATTTTTTTCGGTCAAAGCTTTTGCTCTGCTTTCCATTTTAAACATAGCTATAACCATATCCATAGCTCTTTGCAGCTGATAATCCAACGCATCTTTTTCTTCGTCGGTTAGTTCGGTTTCATCTGTTTCGTCATTGTCAGATTTCTTTTTATCTTTTTTCTCTGCTTCTTCGTTTTTCAAAGCGTTTTTGAAAGAAGCTTCTGAATACAAACTTTCTTTTCTTTCCAGAACCTCAACTTTACTATGTAAAACCTCTACGTCAGGCGTAATTCCTTCGCCCTGAATAGAATGCCCACTTGGCGTATAATATCTTGCTATTGTTATATGTATAGCAGTTCCATCACCCAAAGGCTTTTGCTGTTGAACGCTTCCTTTACCGAAGCTTTGACTGCCCATAATCAATGCGCGCCCATTATCTTGTAATGCCCCAGCAACGATTTCTGAAGCGGAAGCAGAACCGTGATTTATCAAAACAACGATTGGTTTACCATTTGTTAAATCACCCGGAGTCGCCATACTGCGTTCTATATCGTTTTTATTTTTACCTCTGGTAGAAACGATTTCACCGCTATCCAAGAAAGCATCTGCCACATCAATAGCTGCTGTCAAATAACCACCTGGATTATTACGAACGTCTAATACATAACCGATAACGTCTTCTTTTTCCAATTTTTTTATTGCTTCAACTAATTCTTTGGAAGTTTTCGCGCCGAAATCAGATATTCTTATATACCCGATTTTTTCTGCGTCTTCACCACTATCCGCCAAAGACTTAACTTCTGATTTAACAGATTCGACTTTTATAATGGCTCTTTTCAAAGTGATAGTTCTTGGTTCTTTACCTTCGGAAATAATCGTCAGTTTTACTTTTGTGCCGGGCTTTCCTTTCATTTTCTTTACGGCTTGATTTAAAGTCATATCAAAGACTTGCTCGTCATCAATATGAGTAATATAGTCACCTGCTTTTATACCGGCTTTATCGGCAGGCGTATCATCAATTGGTGAAATAACGCGAACGGCCCCTTTATCGCTTGTAATCTGAATACCCAAACCACCAAAATTACCGTAAGACTTATCATTAAACTCTTTAAAATCATCTTCTGATAGGTAAGAAGAATGCGGATCCAAAGCCCCCAACATACCGTTCATAGCGGCTTCTAAAACTTTTTTTTCGTCTACTTCTTCAACAAAGCTTTCGCGCGCGACCTCAAAAACAAGGGCAAACTTTTTTAACTGTTCATAAATCTGCTCGTCCGTTAAGTGTTCAATAGGTTCTTCTTTTTTACTTTTATCTGCAGCAAAAGAAGTGACTGGAATTAATAAAGCGACTAAAATCATAATTCTTTTTAACATATCCATTCCTTTTATATCAGCACAAGCATAAAACAAAAAAGAACAACTATCAACACGATTTTTAATAAAAACATTGACAATTTTTATATATGGTCTATACATAAATATAAAATAAGGTAACTAAATGTCTAATCGCTTATCTATAAAAAAAGCAATTGAAACCAATCGTAAGACGATTAACGAACTTTTAAAACTAAGTAATAAATATTACAAGTTTCATCTTGGATGGGTAAGCCACGAAATATCAGAAGAAAATAAAATATTATTTCAATACCCTGATTATTTACCTAAATCAGAAAAGAAATATTACATCCAACCAATGGTATTTAATAACGCTGTTTTAACATGGCAATATATAATCAATCAAAAGAATAAAAAGCGCCTAGATTATTTAGATATACGAGATATACATAAACATCTTGCCGAAAATCTTGATATACCTGGCGGTCAATATAGGTTTTCCGACGCTTATATAGAACAGTTACAACTAGACGCCCCGCGATTTGAAACTTTACCTTATCACATTCATAATATGCATCAACATTTATACGATTCCAGGCTTCCAATTCTAAACCGCGCCATAGACATACATTACGATATCATAGCCAATCAACTGTTTAACGATTTTAATAAAAGAACAGGAAGATATGCTATGAATTGGTTTTTAATTCTTAATAAATATACACCTATAATATTCAATAAAAAATCTGATAAATATGATTATATGCAGGCACTTAGAGAACGCGCACAAGACAACTATAAATATTATGCAGATTATATGTATAATTGTATGTTAAGGACGCAACAAGACATACTAAAAATATTAAAGAAATCAAAATACATATAAACGCTATTATTTTGTCCCTTTTCCATATACGCTTTCTATATATCGCATTTTCTGAATCTGTAATTTCATATATTCTATTTTATTTTGATTATTAATTTTCGTTTTTTCAGAAACCGCATTTATACGCAAATCATCGGCAGCTTTTATAAAGCGCTTTAACAAAGCTACAATTATGCGATACTTCATGATATTTTTCAGTTCTCTATCTTCAAAACAAGGCATATAATACAATCCGTGGTTATGAAGCTTATTGTATAATTTGTAAACATCTTCGTATAAATCAAGCTCTATTTGTATAGGTGCAAAAATATCGCGATAAATAAAACGATAATCCGCTTCGGCAAAATCTATGAAAGCGATTCTGCTTTTTACAGGGTCATATAAAACATTTCCCGAATTAAGATCACTATGCGACCAAGCCAACCTTGTCATATACTCAAAAGACGCAACTTCGTCACGAATTCTTGAAACAAACGATTTTTCAGACTCGCTGAAAGGCCACCTAGATATTTTATCGTTAACGAAAGAATCTAATCTGTTAAACTTTAATTCTTTAATTATTTTATGTTTTTGCAAACTTCCGACAGGTCTTAATTCGTTCATATCGACCAAAAAGCTGGAAATCGAGTTAATTATTTCAAACTTCTGCCTTTCTGATAATTTAGAATATAAATCATAAGTCAAATGATATCCGAAAGCTCTTTCTTCTAAGGCTTTAAAGTCCCAATCATTAACAGCAATCATTTTTGGGATATAATAAGCAGGGTTGCCGACAGCAGCAATTTCATCTATAACAGACTTGGTTCTATGTTGCTTATCCAGCCATTTTTTTCTGGCTTCTTCACCCATATTGTCCAAAGGCTGCTTTAAAATATACTCATCATAATAAGTGACTTTCGTTTCACGACCATGATCAGCATTAATAAGATTTTCAAAAGCCATTTGTACCCCCATTATTACACATAATATAATACATTATTTTCTTTTGTCAATGTGTTAAAAACATAAAAAATAATACACAAACAAGAAAAAATGTTTTATTTATTAAAGCTAAATACCTAGTTTTTAAATAAAGTTTCTGGGTTAACGGCTTTATTACCGCGACGAACTTCTAAATACATTTCGTCTTTATTGGGGTCCATTCGCCCTACGGGTTCACCCGCCAAAACCTCTTGTTCCAACATCACATTTATCGTCCCAAGATTTGTCATAACGGTATTATAACCATTCTTATGCGATATTATAATAACCTTACCAAAACCCTTAAAGCTATCTGCAAATTTGACCTGTCCATCTGCCGGTGCGGTAACCAGTGCGTCCCCGCGCGTTCTTATTCTCCAACCGTCCGAACGCAACCCAAGTGCTGTTTTTTCACCAAACTTGACTGTCACCCTGCCCTTTACTGGTAAATTAAGCTTTCGCCATGATAATCTGGAACTTTTTAACATTTCGGAACTCCCCACGCCTGCTGATAACTCTGATATACTTTTTGCCCTTGCGGATAAGTCTTTTATTTTTTTCTGTAAAGAAATCTGTTCAGCCTTTAATTTGTCGTTTTGAACGGCACGCGTTCTTAATAAAGAGTCCAATTCCTGCTTTTCTTTAGCATATTTTTCTGCCGTCCTATCAAGCTTTTCTTTTTCTATTGCACGTTGTTCACGAAGCTTTTCCAGTTCTTCCAGTTTTTGTGTTGCGGACTGTATATCTTCGTCAAATCTGTCAGCGGCGCCAGACAATATGGCGGAAGTCAAAACATATTCCCGCATATTCTCTGAATCAAAGCTTGGGTGCGAAGCAACAAACAAAATACTTGCCGCAGCGTCCGCAATCCTTGATTTATTCTGATTTAATGACTTATCAAGCTCTTTCATCTGCTTATCTATATCAGATATTTTTCGGTTAACGATTCCGCGCTGCTCTTCTAGCAATGAAACTTGTTCTGCTGTTTTTACTAACTTTTTTTTAGTTTGTTCTATGTCTTTGTCTGACTTTCTTACCTGCTGTTCTAATTTTTTATTTTGTTGCTCGGTCTGACGAATTTGGTTTTGAATCTTTGACAGCTCTGTTGCGGCAGAAACTGATTCTACCGCAACAGAAATCAAAAATAACCCCATGAATATTCGCTTTAACATTATTTATTAACAACCTTTAAGAAAGTCTTTTTACCCTTCTGAACCATTATCTCTTTTGCCGGAGATATCATGTATTCTCGGTCGGTAATTTTTTCCCCGTCTATTTGTATTCCGCCTTGCTCTATCATTCTTCTGGCCTCGGACTTTGATTGGAACAAACCGCATACCACCAAGAAATCAATGATACCCATAGATTCCTTTACTTCTAATTCAACACAAGGAACATTTTCAGAATCTGCCCCACCTGCGAACAAAGCAGTTGCTGCAGCTGCAGCTTTCTTTGCTTCCTCCGTTCCATGAGCTATTTCTGTTGCTGCAAACGCCAAAACTTTTTTAGCTTCATTCAATTCGGCACCTTGCAACTTAGCAAGCTTATCTATCTCGCTCAAAGGTATTTCTGTAAATATTTTCAAAAACTTTTCTACTAAATCATCCGGCGTATTTCTAAAATATTGATAATATTCATATGGACTGGTTTTATCTTCGTTTACCCATACGGCGTTACCTGCAGACTTCCCTATTTTTTCGCCTTTTGAATCGGTTATCAAAGAAGTAGATAGAACAAAAACTTCTTTTCCTAACTTCTTACGAACCAGTTCCACCCCCATAACACTGTTTCCCCACTGGTCTGCCCCGCAGAATTGCAAGACGCAGTTATGACGTTGATATAAAGTTAAAAAGTCAACCGCTTGGAAAGTCATATAATTAAACTCTAAGAAAGTCATACCCTTTTCAAGTCTTCTTTTAACGCTTTCCATTGACAGCATTCTTGGTATTGTAAAATCTGTTCCGAATTCTCGTAAAAAATCCATATGACTATAATTTTTCATCCAATCATAATTATCAACCATAATGGCATCTGTATCGCCTTCTCCGAATTTTATGAACTTAGATATAGACCTGCGAAGACCTTCTGAATTAATCTTTATTTGTTCATCGGTAAGCATCGGGCGACTTTTATCTCTTTCCGAAGGGTCACCTATACGTCCTGTTGCGCCACCGACCAGTAATATAGGTTTATTACCATATTTTTGGAACCAACGAATTAACATTAAAGAGGCTAAATGCCCGACATGCAAAGAATCACCAGTAGGATCAGTTCCCCAATAGCCGACAATTCTACCCTGATTCAAGGCATCGTTTAAACCTTCTATATTAGAAGATTGGTTTATAAATCCTCTTGCTTCCAGCTCTTTCAATAATTCGTTTTGTTTTTTCATAATTTTCGTTCCTTTATGGTTTATAATATCAGAATAAAAACTAATATTCCATAAATCTTATAAATAAAAACCGCTCTTTATACAAAGCGCGGTTTTTATAATTGCTTATATTTTTCACAGATTTATTGCAACATCTTAGCAACTTCATCTGCCAAATTGTCTTCGCGCTTTTGAATACCTTCGCCCAAGACGTAATAAGCGAAACCAGCCAATTTACCACCGGCTTCCTCAACAACCTGCTTAACGGTTTTTGAAGGATCCATAACGAAAGGTTGTTCTTCCAAAACGGTTTCTGCGTAATACTTTTTAATACGCCCTTCAACCATTTTTTCTACTACGTTTTCTGGTTTACCGGCAGTTGCACCAGATTCAATAAAAACTTTCTTTTCGCGTTCAACAGCGGCCGGATCAACGTCAGCAATTGTCATATATTCAGGTTTACTTGCGGCAATATGCATAGCGATTTTATTACCGATTTCATCGATTTTATCGGAATCACCGTTAATAGCAACCGCAACACCGATTTGCCCCATACCTGGAACCAATGCGTTATGTATATAAGAATAAATACGATCACCGGAAACCTTTGCTATACGGCGAAGATTCATATTTTCACCTATAGTAGAAATGGTATTTGCGATGTCGTCTTTTACCGCAGCCAAAGTTGCGTCAAAATCACCGTTTAATTCCAAAGCCTTAGAAGCAACGTCTGCGACCAACTTTTGGAACTTATCGTTTTTAGCAACGAAATCGGTTTCTGCGTTTAATTCTACTACGCACCCCATCTTATCGCATTTTACAACGGTAACCAAACCAGAAGCAGCGATTCTACCTGCTTTTGAAGCAGCTTTAACGATACCTTTTTGACGTAACCAATCGGCAGCGGCTTCAATATCACCATTATTTTCTATCAACGCTTTTTTACAATCCATCATACCTGCGGATGTTTTTTCGCGTAATTCTTGTATAAGTTTAGCTGTTACTTCTGCCATAGTTAATCCCCCATTAGTTAAAGTTATTATTTTTCTACTTTTTCTGCTTTTTCTGCCAATTTACCGCGACGTTCGGCCCTTGCTTCAGAAGTTTTAGATTTTTGCTTAGCTTCTTTATCTTTAAGATCTGCTTCAAGTTCTTCAGCTGCGTCCATTTTCATATCTGATTCTACTTTCTTACCTGCTGCACCGCCCAGACGTTTTTCAATACCGGACAAAATTGCATCAACGAACAAATCGCAATACAACTGAGTTGCACGAGCAGCATCATCATTACCCGGAACAGGATAATCTACTAATTCAGGATTTGCATTCGTATCACAAATAGCAATTGTCGGAATATCCAAGTTTCTAGCTTCACGAACCGCGTTAATTTCACGAGGAACGTCAATTACAATCATAGCTTGTGGAATACCATGCATTTCCAAAATACCGCCGAATATACTGCGAAGTTTTTCAACTTCTTTTGTCATAATACCGACTTCTTTTTTAGTCAATCCCAACTTATCAGCATTTTCAATATCGGCTTCCATCTTTTTCAAGCGGCGAATAGATTGAGATACCGTTACCCAGTTAGTCAACATACCGCCTAACCAGCGATTATTAACATAAAATTGTCCGCAACGTTCAGCAGCATCTTTAACTATATCTTTAGCCTGATGTTTAGTTGCAACGAATAATATTTTACCGCCAGCTGCAGCAATTGCTTCCAAAGCGACCAAAGCACGCTGTAATAAAGGTGCCGTTTTATTTAAATTAATGATGTGAATTTTATCTTTTACACCGTAAACATAAGGTGTCATTAAAGGATTCCAGCGACGAGTATGATGCCCGAAATGAACGCCGGCTTCCATAAGTTGTTTCATTGTAAATGTTGGCAATGCCATAATTAAATCCTTTTTTCTGTTGTTATCCTCATCGCCCGCACACAAGCCAAAACCAAAGGCTTTGGACAGAAATCAAGCAAAGCGATTGTGTTCTTCGCGTCAAACGCGTGTTTGCATACTATAACAACTTAAGTAAAAAATCAAGGAAATTCGCACAAAAAACAATGATAAAAAATCCTACCACAAAAAATTGACAAACTTATTTTTTGTAATACAATATTAAAATATGAAATCTATTTTTAAGATTTTCACAATGTTTTTTGCTGGTATGTTGTTGATGACCAGCGTTATGGCACAAGATTGCCGCGATGATTTATATAAAAAAACGCACTCTAAAGAATGTTCTTATTCTGATTCTACGAATAGTTATCTATCCATACTTGGAGCTTCTGGAATAATAGGAAGCGCCATTGCAATTATGGCATTTACCGGCGCCGGATCTAATAATACAGATACAAGTTTCCACAGACAAACGACAACTATAAACTATAATATGGTTGGTAATGACGTTACTCAGATTCAGCTAGCAGATGCAAAATCCACGCAAGAATATACGGCAAATTATAATAATTATGAATCTATAAGATTGCCCTATTCTTTGGCGCGCGGTTTTACCGGTAAAGGCTTTAACATAGCAGTTCTTGACGCCGGACTGGATACCTGGCATGGTAAAACCGTTACAGATTTAGCTTCTGGCATCATAGCACCAGACGCGAAAGTAGATTCTTACAAAATAATAGACCAAGATTTTAACTTTATATCTTTTTATGAAATCGGTGAAACGATAAAAAATGCAAATAATGCAGATATATTTAACGCCAGCTGGACCAGCTCTATGCGGTCTGACCAGTTGGTATCAAAAGAGCAGCTAATAAAAGAAACAGATATAAACTTTGTTAACCAGCTTATATCCGCAGCTAACCGAGACGCTATTTTTGTCTGGGCAGCCGGCAACGATTACGACAAAAGACAAAGCGGTGCTTTATCTGCAATGCCGAAAGTCATTTCAGAATTGCAAGGACATTTTATAAACGTGGTCGCTTGGGATGAATCCACACAATCTCTTGCAGATTTCAGCAATGCATGTGGTGAAACTAAAAATTATTGTATAACTGCCCCCGGCACAAATATAAACATCAATCACACAATTGCCAACGGGACAAGTTTTGCCGCGCCAATGGTTTCTGCGGCAATTGCAGTTATAAAAGAAGCTTTTCCTTATATGAAAGCCCAGGAAATAACAAGTCTATTACTGGAAACGGCTCGTGATTTAGGTGCACCCGGTATTGACGAAATATACGGTCATGGTATGTTGGATATGGAGCGCGCAACCCGTCCTGTTGGCGCCCCTCTTATTCCAATAAGTTATGACAATTCAACAATTATGCAACCTTTGCAAGCAGCAAGAGTTGCTGGGAACATAGCAAGCAATATTAAACAGGCCGATATAAAATTTGCTTTCTTTGATAAATACGGTCGTGCATTTACTTCTAATTTTTCAGATATCGTAAAAATACAAAATCCAAGCAGAGCTTTTGACAAGCTAAGGAACTCCAATCAAGTAATTGTATTTTCTACGAATAACTTTGACTTTGGTTTAAAACAAAATGATTTACTAAACAATACTGGATTATTAAAAACACAACCAAATACTTTTTTCAGTTTTATCAACTTCAATCAACAGCAAACATTTAACAACATAAAACTTTACCAAAAAATTCAATTCAGCTATGGTTTACCAAAACCCCAAACCAATTCTTTAATATCAGATTTTTCTAATATATATTCTTTTTCGGCTTCTTTTGGCGCCAAATTATTTGACCTTGATTTTAACATATCAATACCAGACACGATAATCGCAGGAAATATGTATATGACATTACCAACAGGTCGTGATAAAAATGGCAAAATCTTTTTTAATACTTATGATATAGGTCTATCAAGCAAACCATCAATTGAATATTCTTTGTCTTATAACAATCTGTATTTTGGTTTCATAGATAACCCGATTGGAACCGACGAAGTATATGTTCTTGCAAAAGCAAAATTATCTTTCTAAACAAAGAATTAAAATAAAATATATTTATCAATATAGTTAAAAGATAAACCTATCATAAAATTACTGCCATAAACATCTGTTCCGCGAGCTTTTGCAAGCCTATATTGAATATACGGTCCCATTGTTAATTTTCCCCACATATTAGTATCCATACGTAAAACAACATTTAAATCCCGTTCTAAATCATATGGGTCATAAGAAGAATAAGAAAAAAACTCGCGGAAATACCCGCCAGCAGATATCTTGACTCCTTTTCTTGGAATATATTCTAACCGGAAACCGATTTCTGCGCCCAGTTTATCGTTAACATAATCATAAGTAAAATCATACTCATAAACCCCGGTCAAATATAAGCTTTTCAATATATCATTATCAAGCAAAGCCACACCAGGACTTAAACGAAAAATGTTTTGCCTTGGTAAGCTGTATCTGGTAACAAACTCCGTATCATATGCAGCTCTGAAAGAAGGGCCAAATTTTAAATTCATAAAATCCCAACAAGAATAAGATACACCAGTTGATATAATAAAGTTATCTGCGTTTTCGTCTACGATTTTTGATGCATTATAGGGTTCTAAACTGGTTTGACCGTATTCCATCAATAACGTGTTGTCCCACCTGAACTTACCGGCAGAATATTCCAGCCCAGCATCTAACACACCTTTTATATAATCCTGGCTTATCGCTTTTAGGGCTTGAATAGAAGAATATCTATACTCATAAGCGTTCTTTACGTCTGTTTTTGACCAATCTAAGCCTAACCTATTAACATATAAAATCATTTTATTGGAAGATTTATTTTCGGAAACATTATCAACCAAGGTAGCCCAAGAACAGGTCACCATAAAAAACGCAATTAAAAAAAACAAAATCTTATAAAAAAATATAACCATGTTAATACACGGTTATACTAATTTATTTAACCGATAATTTTTATAGAAACTTAATCCTATTTCCAAACACGCAAAACCCCATCTTGATCGTTATAATGCCAACCAGCTTCGCGCACAGCTATGGTGAATTTTGCTCTATCTTTAACGGGTAATTCCACAGAAATCTGATTACCCATTATATATTGCGTAGATAAATCTATATTTTCTTGTCTTGATATTTGGTTTAATTGAATCCAATCTGTTAATTTATCTTGCGTAGAAATAAGAACAATAAACCTGGTTTCGAAATCGCCGTCATTCAACCAATTCTGAATATTATTTTCCGTCATCCATTGCTTTGCGGCAGTTGCATCTATTGTCATAGAAATATTGGCAGAATAAGTAGTGTCCGACAATTTTTCCCCTTCTATACTTGAAGAAGCAATTAAATTAAGCAAATCATTACTGTCTGCTGACGCCAAAGCATCTTTTAATTGTTCTTCATTAGAATATTGCATTAAAGCATCTATTAAAATCTGTCTTCTTGCTTCATCAAAAGCAATATTTTTTGCATTTGCAGACGTATCACTTGTAATATTTATGAAAGCTTGTCCGGACAAATCTAAATCAGCACCATTGGCACGAAATCCAACAGTTAGCAAACAGCATAACGTCATAAAAAGTCCAAATATTTTTTTCATATTAATATAACAATACACTGTTTTTTAATAAATGCACTAAAATTTTGCCTGTAAACCTACTCTTATTCCCATAGATTTGTAAATGGAGTTAATTTCACCGGCAGCAGAACATACCCAACCTGGACATTCTTTTTCTATTTCTTTTATATTTATTGCGGTTGGGCTTCCAGTTTTCGGATCCAACATAGCTGTTTCGTCACCATTCCATGGGTCAGAATTAAGAATACTGTTATACAAATCAGTATAATAACTTTCATTTAAATAAGTATTTGCATCAGCACCACTTACAGAATAATAGTCATAAGTTAAGCCGACCGACAAAGACATACTGTTACTTATTGCCGTCGTCCAATTAGCTCCTAAACCGATATGCAAAGCGGAACCAATACCAGCTTTATCTTCTATACTCTTTGGATGCTGCCAATCAAATCTATAAGGCTGATCACCAGTAGAAGTATATCCCGGCAGTCCTAATTCAACAAAACCGTTAACAGCATTATTATCGTTTATATCGTATACCATATCCAAAGCCACATATGGACCGGCCCATGTAGTATCATAAGAATGACTTACTCCCGGTTGTTGATAGTAATATGTTCCACCGGGGTTTATACCAACCGCATCACCAGAAGCAATATCCCAAAAACCGTCGCTATCGTCATCTTTGACATACCATAAAATCTCTTGGGTTCCATTACTATGTTCTATTATGATAGCTGGATTACATTGGATTTCACCGTTAACTTCTATGCAAGCAGCGGTATCAACAGACAAACCATAATTTCTTTCAGTTGTAAGATTATAGCTTAGATAGCGAAAACCAAGTGATGGTGTTACTTTTATATTACCTATTTTAAACATATCCGTTAAGCCGAATCCCACGTTAAACTCCATCAAACTGCCGCCCTGACTTGAACCAACGGACAAAGCGTGCCCCATTTGATCACCTATAAAACCAACGCATTTGCCATCAGAATCGACAGACTCGCACCACTGCGTAACTAAAAAGCCGCCGTTTGTAATATCATCATCTACCATTGTAGTTTCACCAAACTGCATACCATACCTGAATCCAGCATCTATTTTTGCAGCTGTATTACCTAAATTAAAACCATAACCTGCTTTAACATCTAAAACGTTCCAACTTATATTATCGTAATGTAAAATACTACCAGATTGATTCATATCGAATTTCCACATAGCATTTTCATGGCTAATTCCAGCTCCTATATAAAAGCCGTCGTTTTTTTGTTGCCCGCTTGAAGCGGTTGAAGCATTTGAAGTATTTTGTGAGGTCTGCACACCAGTGTTATAAGCATTATTTGTGGTTGCATATCTTGAATTATAATAAGAAGAATAACCAGTATTAGAATTATATCCTGTTGTAGTATAAGAAGGAGAATAATAAGTATTTTGCCTTGCTGCAACTTGCTGAGAATAAGGTTGCTGTAAAGACCGATAACTTCCTGTATAATAAGTTCCTGCTGCATTAACAGCACTGGTTAGTCCAAGGAAAAAGCAAGACCCTAAAAGACGAGCGTATAATTTTTTCATTTAAAATCTCCTACACATTATTTTTTAATATTGTAACATAAAAATGTTGAAAAAAAAATAGGATATTGTAATAATCTTGTGACACAAAAGCGGATATGGCGGAAATGGTAGACGCTCAGCACTAAGGATGCTGTGGAGAAATCCGTGGGGGTTCAAGTCCCCCTATCCGCACCAAAAAAATATTTTTTTATCTTGCCCGCGTTTTCATAAATCTGCTATCATTATATAATAAGGATGAAAAAGATAAGATTATATCTTTGTCTGGTGCTTGCTTTGCTTGGCGTTCAAGCAAGTATGGCAGAAGAAGCGCAAGACGCAGTTCGTGCGGCTACTCGTCGTGGTGAAACGACGACGATAGCATCAACCAGACAAACATCTTCTGCTTCACAGCCAAATCAAACGAATGTTACATCATCTATATCACGTTCTACATCTGCCACACCGACAAAGCAAGACCAACAGATAATTCGTAATCGCGATGAAACAGGTGAAGTTGTAGACAGAACTGCCGTAAAAACGTCTGATTCATCTTCTCAGGTTACCAACAGGCAGGCGCAGAACGTCACGGTAAGATCTACATCCAATGTTCAATCAAGGGTTGCAGCGCAGCCGACAAGAATAAACGTATCAAGGCAAAGCACAACTAATCAAACGACGGGCAGTATGACCAGCAGAAGTGCCAACAACGTTATATCTGTTCCTTCGCGTGCGGCAATTGCAAGGACTGGTGTAATGCCAACCAACCAATCACGAATATCCAGTGCAAGTTCTGTGCGCAACGCGGCTTCATCCGGGCGAATATCCAGAAGCGCGACTACAGGTTTATCAGAAGTTCAAGCGGTAACGGCAGAAGACATATTGAACAGTAATTATCAAGAATGTCGTGAAGTATACAATAACTGTATGGATGAATTTTGTGCTAACAAAGACAGTCAGCTTAAGCGTTGCGCGTGTTCAAGTCGCGTAAACGAATTTGATTCTGTAAAGCAGCAATTAAATGAAATAGAAGAAAAGATGCTTGATTTTAATCAGCGTCTATTAACGGTCAACATGGACGCAGAAGACGCCGAAGCTTTATTTGAAGCGACAGAAGGTGAATTGGCATTTAACAAAGAAGACGAAACAGATTCCAAGAAATTACTGGATGAAATAGCAGAAAAATTAAACGCCAGCTTTGACGATGAAAACTTTAATCAAAGTTTAAATGCTATAAACTTATCGTTAAACATGGATGCTGCGTTTGACACAGTAGACCCGCTATTGGGGGCCAGCACTACCAGCAAGACAGGAACGGCGTTATATAATGCGGCGTTACCAGTATGTCGTGAAATGGCGCTAGAAATATGTTCTCAGGAAGAATTAGATATAATAGAAAGCGGCTATCAAATGTTGATAGAGCAAGACTGTAATACCGTTGCCAAAGCGTATGAAACGCAACAAGACCAAGCCCGAGAAAAGATTTTTGAAAGCGGTGCATTACTTGATATGGCTCGTTTAGACATATATCAAAAGCGGAATTCAGACGACATATTGACCTGCAAAAAGAAAATGTTGGATATGTTGACGGACAATTCTGTATGCGGTGATAATCTTGGTAAATGCTTAGACACGACGGGGCGTTACATAGACCCATCTACTGGTGAAGCTTTCTTAACGGTTGACTTAGTTAACTTAGTTAATCTTATAACGCGCCCTGCCCCGGATCAGACGTGGACTAACACACCTGGTAACGAAGCGTTTGTCAGTTTTTTAAATTCCAAAAAGAAGTTTTTAGAACCTGCCATGGAAAACTGTCAAGACATATCAGATTATGTATGGGACGAATTCATAGAAGATGCGTTGGCGCAGATAAAGCTTGCCCAAGAACAAAAGCTTGAAGACATGCGTCAAAGTTGCACTACGTTAACAACCCAGTGCTTAACGGAAACGGCAGATTCCATAGAAGACTTTGATTCCAGGGCATTATCCGTATTCGGCGTTACAGCTGACAGGACGGTAAAAGAAATATGTTCTGGGGTTCAACAGGCTTGCACGGCGTTACTTGAAACGACAGGTGGTGACAGCGATTGGATTGGTGGTATGACCGACATAGCTACTGACAAGACGTATGACACTATATTACAGACGTGCCGTGAAATTGGTAAGAATTGCATGATTCAAGCATGTAAGTCAATATCTGGTAATTTTGGTTTATGTGAAAACGTGCAGAATTCTATTAACAGAAAATCTATTATAAATCGTTATTCCTGTTGGGAAGAAGTTGTTAATTGCGTGGTTGACGCGGGTCAGTCGGCAATAGACAACGTAACGGCCAGGTTAGTAGAAAACAAAATAATAGATTCAGAAACAGGGACGTTCTACAAGTATTTATATGGTAACGAAATAGACATAACGATAACGAACACGCAAGAAGCATCTAATGCGTGCAGCGCTCTTGCTATTAACCAAGAAGACGGAACAAGTCAAGCCTTTAATTGTATATATGACATATGTGCGACAGAATGCGGATATGATTCTGATACCGACAGTTACGGGACGAAAGATTCTTTTTCATGCAAGGCTTGCAGGATTGCTGAAAGTTTATGGGGTAACTGCGAAGTATTACCGACGACGAACTTACAATCTTCAAAAAGTCATAACAGGATAAAATATACGGACAGCAAAAAAGAAACTTTACTGTATTGGTTTGCCAAGAACACCAGCACGGAAAGTCGTGCGGACAGTTGTCGCGACACGACGTGTCCTATTGGTTACAGGGCCCAGACAGATGAAAACGGTAATATATCTTGTTATAGTTCCAGTAATTTTACCGATGACGGTGTTATGTGTCCTGAAAACTTTGAAAGGATTGAAATCACGTTAGAAGGTTTGGCAAATAATATAACCAATTGCTGCAAGAAAACCACGGCAGACGGTGACGTATCTGGGACGCTAGACTTTAACGGGAACTGCTGCAAAGAAGAAAGCCCGAAAAAGGTAAATAATTTGAATTGGGAAACCACTACGAGTTATTTCCGGACAGGTCAGACGGCGACCACGATACCCAGAGGATTATGCACGCCGAACGCACCGAACAATTTGGTTGCTGCGGCGGTTGTTAAGGATAACGCAGAATATGTGGACGGGACGTATTTCTTAATTTGTTCTGGTGGGGAAACGTCATTCGAAGACCAAGGCGGTGCATTTCCGAACGGTAAAACGATTAGATGTGCTGGTGAATATGTATTGGTTAACAAGACGACGGGGCAATACATAAGGCCCACGACAACGAACCAATCAGAAAACTATTATTTATATTATGACAGTGTTCCCCGTTGCACATTGAATTTTGATACGCAAGAATGGGAATCGGATCAACCAGAAACATCTTGTCAAATACCGAACAAATGGCAAGTATCATACGAGTAAACCATTGACAAAAAGGTCTTGACAAAAAATTATACTGATATATAATTCAAAAGAAAACTTAGTAAAAAGAAGCAGAAATGAAGACTAAAACATTCATATACAGTCTTTGGCGACCCGGTGGATGTAAAAAGACACCAGGGGGGGAAAATCGCGAATATTTATCTGGCGATTTGGAAATAAGTTCTGCTGATATTGTTAACTTCTGTAAAAAAGCTTTTAAAAAGTCCTGCAATTTTGCGGGGCTTTTTTGCTATTAAACGAACCAAAAGGAAACGAAATGAAACTGAAACAAATATTACCCTATAAGTTGCGCAGAATGATACCGATGATATGTATGGCTGGGGCGACAATATTAACATCATGTGAAAAACCTATTCCGGAAGTTCCAGACAAACCAGATCCAGAAGTTCCAGAAGTTCCAGACAATCCAGACACTGAACCTTATGTTCCGACCAAGATAGAGATTTTAAGTTTTAACTTTAGTAATATGAATGAAGTAGAAACAGAAAACATATCAAAGATAGCCGCCGATTCAACAGTAAAAACCATATATTTAAACTCAATGACACCAGACTATTATTTAGTATATACAACGGACGATTTAACAAAAGTAAGACCAATACTGCAAGAAATGGTTGATGCAGGTAAACCCAAAACAGTTGGATATGGCGGTTTTAATTTTCAGCCAGGTGGCATTCCACCAGAAGACAGTCTGTGGATGGTTGAACAAGGTTGGACAGTAAATCAACCACAAGTAAAAATACCAGGGAAAGACGTTATATTAAATTGTGGCCGTTCACGTCACAGTCAAATACAACCAGATTCCATAAAATATCATGCACAAAATCCTGACATTCAAAATATATTTTTGAATCTTATATATTCACGTGAATATTTATCTTGGACGGATGCAGAAAGAATTACAGAAGAAAGAAACTTTCTTGAAACCAGCATCAAGGCTGGTAACGGTAAAGCCAAAGGTTATGGAAACTTTCAATTTCAACCGGGCTTAATCAAACCAGCAGACAGCACGTGGTTTGTTGAAAACGGTTGGACAGTTAATAAACAACTGCAAGACATACAAAATGTCAAACAAAGGTAAAGAATCCGGCACAGCCGGATTTTTTTATTATGTTCTTATTTTTCCCTTGCAAGAATAGTTCTATTTTTCTAGTATAAAACTAAGGATAAACGTAGCGAGAAGAATGTTAAAATACATTAAATATTTTATTATTTTTGTTATATTTATTGTCCCAATATATAATGTGGCAGGTGCAGGATATACATGCGACAAAAAATACTCTTCTTGTTCAAAAAATTATTATATGGCGACATCCAACACAAACAAAGAATGTAACCCAGTGTCTGCTGCTGGAAATGCTTGTCTGCCATGTCCGGATGGATATACCTGTGCAGGTGATACAGAATGTCCCATACCGATACCAGGAATATCATTTAACCTGAATGGCGGTAATGGAACTGCACCAGAATCAATAACAGACGTATCATCTGACAATAACATCAGTTTACCAGATGGAAATACAACCAATTTTTATCGTGCAGGATATGTTTTAATAGGTTGGTCAACAAATACTTCTGCAACAACCGGCAGCTTTAATTATACTGTTCCATCAGATTATGACCCGTCACAAGGTATTATATTATATGCAGTATGGCAGGCTTGCCAATCTGGTCAGTATAAAACATCCCAACAAAAAGCCAGTGAATCTTGCTTGACACCAAATACAGGATATTATGCTTCTGATTGTCAATCAACAAACATTGCATGTATATCACAAACAATATGCAGTGGCAGTGTATATTGTGAAAATGGGCTAAGAAAAAATTGTCCAACAAACACAACGAATTGGACGCTTTCAACTGGTGAAGGTTGGTCAAATATTACACAATGCACCCAAACAAAAGTTGCGACATCAATCAGTAATTTTTGTGAAAGCGGATACATATATCAAAACGCCACCGCAGAAGGAACTTGGGGGCCCACACAAATGGATAAAGTAAAAGCAAAACCTGGGGCTTTTATAGATAGAAAATTAAACACATGCACACAATGCAGTGGTGCAGTGTATTCTAATGGCGGAACAGCAACCAGTTGCAGCAGTTGTCCTGCACAAACTGACGGTTGGACACGTGGAACTGGAACTGGTTGGACTAGTTATAGTAATTGTTATCAAACAAAAGATGCCACAACAGTAAGCAAATATTGCGACTCTGGACAGTTAAAACAAACGGCATCCAGTGCAACTGCTTGGGGTGAAATAACAGTATCAATTGATTTTCGGGCAACTAGAGGCGCATATGTAACAGAAACAAATGGCACCGCCACTTGTGAACAATGTGAAGAAGGTTATTGGTGTGCAGGTGGACCAGATAAACCCGTAGAATGTCCAACCGGAACAGGCTCCCCAGCAGGTTCAGATTCCCCGGACGACTGCACGGGTGAATGCAATAGTATTACAGACCAAGAAGTATGTCTCAGCATCCCTGGATGTGATTTTGATGCTGTAAATAAATGTAAACTATGCCCTAGTGGTTCTTATTGTCCTGGGGAAGGCATAGGCCAGCAAGAATGTCCTGCCCCATGGGTTCATTCTGCAGAAGGTTCTATAAACGATACAGATTGTTATCAAGTATGCGAAGCCAAAACGATTACAGGTGGTTCGTTAAAACCAGATATAAAAAACGTATATTATGAAAACGACTGCCAATATAACAATTTTAAAGATAAAAATTTCGTAACTTGTAATAATCCAGATGACATATGCTTTGGTTATCATTTTAATGAAAACGACCCAACAGAAGCCAATAATGCCTGCATACCAAATAAACAATCTTGCAAACCAGACGATACCAATGCTTCTTCTGGTATTAAGTTCTGGTTAAACGACGAAAGCAAATACGGACAGTGTTATATAACCAGTTGCGCTAGCAATTATCACGGCAACCCAGATGGCACTAGCACACAATGTGAAACAACCTTATATCCTGCCTGCGACCCTAACCAAATTGCATGTTCTGAACACCTAGGTAATTGTCCAAAAAGTACCGAATTCGGTTTTGGAATAACTGGATTAGCAAAATGGAATGACAAAGACCAAGTGTATAACTACGCCAAATGTGAATGTAATACAAGTGGCGAAGCGGCCGGTGATTGTGGAACCAGAAATTCAAGCTGTCAATATCTCTCTGGCACAGGTGAAAATACTATGTGGGGTAACTGCACATATGGTAACATATCCTGTCAGGCAGGCTGTTGCCTTGAAACATCAGATTCAATAGAATGCTCCCCTGCCCCACTGGGTTATTATGGTTCAGAAACCGCCGGTAAAACCGTTTGCCAGCTTTGCCCAGCAGGTTCTACAACCACAACTACAAGTGCACAAAATATAAACGCTTGCACAATTACCGGCGGAAGTTCTGGAACACAGTTCTGTGATAATAACGGATGCTTTTATTTACCAAGCGGTATAAATATACCTTACTAGTCAAATAGATTTATTTCTGGTATTACTTTGGATATCGTTTCCAGCTCTGCCTTAGAAAAATTGCTGACTACCCAATCCGAAGGTGACATCTGTAAATTAAAATCTTTCGGATGACCGATACCGATTCTTATTCTTTGATAATCTGCCCCGACGCTTGCATCTATGGACTTTATACCGTTATGCCCCGCACTGCTGCCACCCGTCTTCTTACGAAAACTGCCCGGTTTTATATCCATGTCGTCGTGTATCACAATCAAGTTTTCCAGCGGTATCTTATAAAAATGCATCAAAGCCTGAACGGCTATACCGCTGTTATTCATAAATGTTTGCGGTTTTACAAATATTACCTTGTGACCGTCCAAATCGGTCCCGAACGTAAGCGCGTTCTTTTCATTCTTCCAACTTGCGCCCGCCCCAGCAAAATAATCTATTGCCATAAATCCAACGTTGTGCCTGTTTAATGCATACTCTGGCCCAGGATTTCCAAGACCTACTATTAACATAGGTTTATTTTCTTGCATATATACGCCTCTTTTTTCTATTATAATATCATAGAAAGGAGCAAAATATGAAATTAAAAACAGCAGGTTTTTTAACGGCTTGTTCAACTTTATTTTTAACTGCTGGTGCAAACGCCGGTCTGTTAATAGACCCTTATATTGGGGTAACGGTCGGTGCAGGTGGCGCAGCAATATTCTTACAAGACCAAACCGTAACAGAAAACGCTCAGTCTTATGGTGCGGTTATCGGTATGGATATTCCTTTGTTCCGCATAGAAGCTGAATATGATTATCTGAATAATAACGTATTATTTATGAATACAGGTATGGTAAACGCTTATTTCAAAATACCTTCCGCAGTAATTCACCCTTATATCGGCGTCGGTGCTGGTATTGCTTTTGACGGTGAACTAAAAGAACTATCATCTATAAAAACAAAAGACGATATGATTTATCAAGGTATGCTGGGGTTAACTTTTGACCTGCCCGTTATACCTTTCAATATTGATGCCGAAGCACGCGTGTTATACTTCCCAGACGCTTATACGGCTGTGGCAGGTAACGAACCCGATATATTGCACTATGACTTACGCTTAAAGCTTCGTTACGTATTTTAAAATCTTGGGGCGCTTTGCGCCCCACAGCAACAAATAAAAAGGTAAAATTATATGCTGACTTTAATTGACGGAAATTCACTTTTATTCCGAGCTTATTATGGATTGCACACTCATCTAACCCGCAGTGACGGGACTCCGACGGGCGCTGTGTTCGGTTTCTTTAATATGATTTTACCCATACTTGCAAAAGCAGAAAAAAACGATTCGTTCGTTTGCGTATTTGACGCTTCACGTCAAACATTTCGACAGAAAATATATCCTGAATATAAAGCTAATCGTTCAGAAACACCGCAAGATTTAATAACTCAATCAATTATGGTGCGTGAAGCAATGGCCGCAATCGGCGTTCCTGTCTTATGCATCCCAGACGTAGAAGCAGATGACGTAATCGCTACTTTGGCCAAAGCAAACTGTCAAAATCCGGGTGGCACAAGAATCATTACCAGCGATAAAGACTTGATGCAGCTTGTATCTGATTGCGTGTTCTTATACGACGGTATGAAGCAGAAAGAAATAAAGGAAGATCAAGTATTTGAAAAATTCGGCGTCGCACCAAATCAAGTAATTGACGTTCAAAGTTTAATGGGCGATTCGTCCGATAACGTTCCAGGTGTCCCCGGTATAGGCCCTAAAAAAGCGGCCGAGCTTATAAACGAATTCAAAAATCTTGATAACCTGTATCAGAACTTAGATAAAGTCAAAAACGAAAGAATCAGAAATCTGCTTAGCGAAAACAAAGAAAAAGCTTATATATCTAAACAGCTGGTCACATTAAAGACAGACGTTGACTTATCTGACTTGATAATAGAACCTTTCGTATTTAACACTCCAAGCGCTTTGAAATACGTTCGGGAAAAATTAGAAAGCTCGTCTTTATCCGCAAAAATAGAAAAACTTTTCCCAATAGAAGAATATGACCCAATGGCGCAACCAGAACCTTTCGTATACTCTAAATCCGTATGCGATACCGGTGATACAAACGTTGAAAATAAACAAGATATAAATATAAAAAAAATAAGCTCGGCAACAATAACTACGGAAAAAGAGCTAGACGATTTCATCGCAAAAGTAAAAGACGTTATTGCAATAGACACGGAAACAACGGGGCTTAACCAGATAAACGATAAACTTGTCGGCATTTCTTTGGCAACAGATGAAACTTTCGGCGTTTATATACCGATTCGTCATAGAGCACCTGTTAATGATTTATTTGCAACAGATACATTGGCACCAAATCAATTAAGTATTGAAAGCGTTTATAAAAAACTTTGGCCGGTTTTAACCAACGAAAAGATAGTAAAAGTTGGGCACAACTTAAAATATGACTTGCATATTTTATCCAACGAAAATTGGGACGTTTATAAGATTGCTCCGATAGATGACACTATGCTTTTATCTTATGCTTTACACGGTTCTTTGCATGGGCATGGTTTGGACGAGCTTGCATTAAAATACTTAAACCATGAAAACATATCTTTCGCTTCACTTTTCCCCGCAAAAACGAAAGATTCAGATATGCACTTTGATGAATTATCCGTTGAAACTGCGACACCTTATGCGGCAGAAGACGCAACAATTTGCTTTGCATTGTATAAACTTATGCGCCCAGAACTGGATAAAAATGAAAAGTTAAAGCATTTATATGAAACTTGTGACCTGCCCTTACTTAAAATATTGCTTAAAATGGAAAAAGAAGGCGTGCTTGTAAACAAATCTGGCTTACAACAGCTGTCCAGCATATTCCACGACCAATTATCTAAACTTGAAAAAGAAATCTGGGATACAGTCGGGCACGAGTTTAATATAGCAAGCCCAAAACAACTTGGTGCAGTCTTGTTTGACGAGCTTAATCTGCCGGCAAATAAAAAGCGATCTACTGATGCCGAAACATTAAATGATTTATCAGACCTTCATCCGATAATAGGTAAAATACTAAATTGGCGCTCTATCGCAAAGCTTGCGGGAACCTACGCAGACGCATTGCCGCGCCAAATTGAAAAAGATGGCAGAATACACACTACGTATTTACAAACCAGCACGAATACCGGAAGACTTTCCAGTCGTGACCCTAACTTGCAAAACATACCGGTAAAAACCGAGCTTGGCGAAGAAATCAGAAAATGCTTTATCGCACCAACAGGAAGAAAACTTATATCCGTAGATTATTCACAAATACAATTAAGATTACTTGCAGACGTTGCGGACGTTCATACTTTTAAAGAAACTTTCTTGTCCGGCGCAGACATACACGAACAAACTGCCAGAAAAATATTTAATATACCCGCGGATAAACCTGTTCCAAAAGATTTAAGACGTGCAGCAAAAACGGTAAACTTTTCAATCATATATGGTATATCTTCTTTTGGTTTATCGGGTCAGCTTGGTATATCACGGTCAGCCGCACAAGAAATAATAAACTCTTATATGTCTGGATTACCGGAAGTTCATAAGTATATAGAAGAAGTAAAAAAATATGCTTTGGATAACGCTTGCGTTTATACGCCTTGGGGACGAAGAATAGAATTACCAGAAGCAAAGAATCCAAGAATGCGCTCTTATGCAATGCGCGCAGCTGTAAACGCCCCCATTCAAGGCTTTGAAGCAGATATTATGCGCCTTGCAATGGTGAACATAGATAAAAACCTTATTCAACCTAATCAAGATAAGATAAAAATGATAATGCAAGTTCACGATGAAATCATATTCGAGTGTGAAACCGAGCAAGCAGAAACTTTTGCAAATAAGATAAAATACGAAATGGAAAATGTGACCAAGCTTTCTGTGCCCTTAGTATCCGAATATGTAATTGCAGATTATTGGGGAAAATAAAAAATCCCGTATATACGGGATTTTTTATTTATTATATTTATGATACATATTGCCATCTTTTTTTGTCGGAAGAAGCGAAATTATAAAGACAATCACCCCAATAAAACTGAAATCAAATAAGAACACTAAAAACAAGTGGCAAATAAATAACAACCAAAAAATCCATGAAGCTATTCCAACGTCATGAAATCTTCTAAGCTGTAAAGATATAGTCGGAATCAAAATTGCCAAAGATAAAACAAACAAAACTATAATTACTGCCGAACCGGCCAATGGAAATAACGGCGCATCAATATCCGGTCCTATGCAAAGCCCCAAAAGAATAAAAAGCACAAAGAATATTATCATATTCATTAAAGTGGACCACCAATATTCAGACCTTGACGAAGTCCCTGTCCATTCTGTAAATCCGCGTTTCCAGAAAGCTTTATAAGCTTCAAACATATTAGTATAAGTTTTGCTTGTTTTTACTTCTTTTTTTACAGCTACTTTTTTAGTCGGCATAATAACTCCTTTTACGAAAAGAATTATATCATAAAAACAAGGTAAAAAAAATCCCATTATATAAATGGGATTTAAGATTTTTAGAAACCGAATACCATTCTTTGTTTTGACTGACGTTTTTTTTCATTACGAATGGCTTCTTCTTTCATACGTTTGCGCTTTGTTGTAGGTTTTTCATAACGCTGACGTTCTTTCATTTCACGATACAAACCTTCTTTCTGAGATTTACGTTTTGCAACGCGTAAGGCTTGTTCTACGTTATTATCACGAACAAGAACTTTTACCATTAGCGATTCACCCCCTTCAACAATTTTGCATTTATTCTGGTGGAGCTGATCAGACTCGAACTGACGACCCTCTGCTTGCAAAGCAGATGCTCTACCAACTGAGCTACAACCCCAAAACTTTTTCATTTATACTTTAAGATTTTCTTAAAGCTTAACAATAATATACATATTTATAAGAAAAGTCAACGCAAAAATAAAACTTTGACAAGAACAAGTTTTTCTGGACAGTTTTCCTGAAAGCCCCTATAATAAAGTGCTATGTTAAAGAAAATATCTAATAAAATCAAAAAACTTATAAAAGGCGACAAAGATAACAGTCGCATAAAATGGTCTTTATACGGCAGAGTCTGGCGTGAAATCGGGCGACCTTATTGGAAGTGGCTTGCGGCAGGTATGCTGGCTACTATCGGTGCGGCCGGTGCCGAAGCCTATACAATTACGTTAGTTCAACAGGTAGTGGATAAAGCTTTTATCGAAAAAAGCATGCAATCTATATATATGATAGGTCTTCAAATTATTGCGGCTTTCGGTTTCAAAGGGGCTTTTAACTACGCAAAAGATTTAATAATGGCCAAAGCCGGTTTGCTTGCCAGCGCAAGATTACAAACCAGGATTTATAACCATATGGTCAGAATGAATATCGCAAAGTTCTATGGCGACGGTATCGGTAAAAACTTAAATTATTTCCAGGTTCAATCTAATGCTGTTTTAACTTTGGTAACCAGCACAGTTGTTGGTTTTATACAACAAATTGCAACTTTAATTATGACTTTGTCTTTAATGATATATTATGCACCGCAGATGTGTGCTGTGCTGTTGTTCTTAGTTCCTGCGATTATGATACCTATGGTTCTGATAATGCGTAAAAAGCGCAAACTTTCTCGCGAATCGTTTAATATTGCGAATAATGTATCGCAACACTTAAATCAAACATTGCATGGAATAAAGACTATACAGTCTTTTGCAACAGAAGAAACCGAGACAAAAAAATTCGTAAAAGTCCTGGATACATATATGTGTAATTCTTATAAAAGCACGCAGGCGTTTTCATTGCAATCTCCGTTATTAGAGCTGATGATATCCATAGGTTTATGTCTTGCGTTAATAATCGGCGGTCATTTCATTATAAGCGGTGCGATATCAACCGGTGACTTTACAGCATTCTTACTGGCGTTAACGGCGGCATATAAACCAGCAAAGAGCATAACCGGAACAGGAAATACGGTTCAGCACGGTTTGTTGGCAGCAGAAGTTTTATTTAACTTTTTGGACAGCAAGCCAGAAATAGAAGATTCCAAGGACGCAATAGAGCTTGCCCCTGCCCCAATGGCTGTAAAATTCAGCAACGTTTCTTTTGCTTATGTTCCCGAAGAACCAGTATTAAAAGACATAAATCTGGAAGTTCCAGCGGGAAAAGTATGTGCTTTGGTTGGTCCTTCTGGGGGTGGTAAGACCACAATGTTTAATTTATTAGAGCGCTTTTATGACCCACAAAAAGGTAAAATCTTAATAAACGGTGCGGATATAAAAAAGTTCACGCTTAAATCTTTAAGACGAAATATCGCCGAAGTATCCCAAGATGTATTTTTATTTAATGGCACAATAGAAGACAATATTAAATACGGGGCACCAGAAGCCACATTTGAAGAGGTTCAAGCTGCCGCTAAGATTGCCAACGCTCATGATTTTATACAATCTTTCCCAAAGAAATATAAAACGAATGTAGGTGAAGGCGGTGCTTTGCTGTCTGGTGGTCAAAAGCAACGTATTGCGATAGCACGGGCGGTATTAAAGAAATCTTCTATCTTATTACTAGACGAAGCAACTTCTGCGCTGGATACACAAAGCGAAAAACTGATACAAGCATCGTTAAAGACCTTAATGAAGGGTAAGACGACATTTGTAATTGCACACAGGTTATCAACTATTTTAGATGCTGATATAATCTGCGTAATAAAAGACGGTAAGATTATAGAGCAAGGAACAGACGAAGAATTAATAGCACAGCAAGGTGAATATAAAAAACTTCGTGACATACAATTTACAGGGAATAAACGATGAACGGGAAATAAGGAGGTATAAGTCATAAAGGGACAAAAATGAGCAAAAAAATATTAGATAAAAAACAAATAGAAGATTTTTTTAACGACCCTTATAATGAAGAAGTTATAGAACTTATTTCTAATACTATTGCGTCATACATAGTTTCTGCAATTACGGCAAACTTATCACCAGACCTTATCAAAAAAGCATTAACCGATATAATTAAAACCCTATCACCTGAACAACCATCGGAAACCAAAGAACAAAATATTGATATCAAAGAAAAAACAAAAGACTGGTCTAAACATTCTGACGCAACTTTAAGAAGAGAGCGTAACAGACGTAAACAGAAAGGTTTGCCTATTGAAGACTCTTTGAACGAAGAGCTTGCTAAAAGATTTAAGAAGTATGATTCGGAAACGCGGACTTTCGTTAAGCAAAAAGATTTAGCTCAAAAAGCCAAAGAAAATATTGATAATCACGATTCAAAAAACGCAACTGTAATTATACCTTCCGCACATACAGTAGAAGCTTTACCGAAAACTGAAAAAGAACCATATCAAAAAATAATCGTAGAAATCAAACCAATCAAAATGACTTTGGAAGGCGCTTATAACGATGTATTTATAAACGGTCGTAAAATATTAAAGAATCATATAAATACAGAAGTTCAACTATTCTGTGAAGATACGATTCTTGGCATACATGGTATAATTTCTGGAAATAAATATTATCCCGAATCCCCGATTTGGTTGATATACGACACCAACATACAGCAAAGACCACCAGAACAAAAAAATATTATAACTAAACATAATATTCTGGTTAAAAAGATTTATAATTACCCCGAAGAAATACGTTTAGAGCTAGATAATAGAGCAATCGTAATTCTAAAGAACGAAAAAATGAAAAAGATTGCTGAGCTTCGGCGATTCGTTTTGGACAAGCAAAAATAAAAAAAAGCGGGTTTGAAACCCGCTTTTTAATTTACCGTTAATTCTTTACCTTTTGTATCTACGAACACAGTAGAACCTTCACCGATTTTACCCGATAAAATCAAATCAGCAATTTTATCTTCAACGGCGGAAGTTATAAGTCTTTTCAACGGTCTGGCACCAAACACCGAATCGTATCCGTTATCAGCCAACCATTTAATAGCTTTATCAGAAACCTCTATGGATATACGACGTTCCTCTAAACGTTTTTCAAGATTCTTTAATTGAATCTTTACGATACCAGACATAACGTCTTTACCCAACGGGTTAAAGAATACGATTTCATCAATACGGTTTATAAACTCTGGTCTAAAGTGTTTCTTTACTGCTTCCATATCAGGCAAATTACTTGTCATAATTATGATAGTATTTGTAAAGTTAACTACATGCCCTTGCCCGTCCGTTAAACGACCGTCATCTAAAATCTGTAAGAAGACATTAAATACGTCTGGGTTAGCTTTTTCTATTTCATCGAAAAGCAAAACCTGATAAGGACGACGACGAACGCTTTCCGTCAGAACGCCACCTTGTTCATAACCAACGTATCCCGGAGGACTTCCGATAAGTCTTGAAACAGAATGCGGTTCCATATATTCACTCATATCAATTCTGGTCATAGCTGTATCGTCGTTAAATAAGTATTCCGCCAAAGCTTTTGCGACTTCGGTTTTACCGACCCCTGTTGGACCAAGGAACATAAAGCTGCCCGAAGGTCTGTGCGGGTCGGACAGGCCTGCTCTGGAACGACGAATAGCTTTTGCCACAACTGATAAAGCAGCGTCTTGACCGACGACTCTTTTGCGAAGCTCTTCTTCTATATTCATAAGCTTAGATTGCTCTTCCATAGTTAGCTTATCTGCAGGAACGCCGGTCCACTTACTTACAACAGCCGCAATATGTTCTGGCAGCACAGTTTTATACTCTTTTGATTCTGCGTTCATTTTACGTATATTGGCTTCCAGTTCCGGTATTTTTCCATACTGCAAAGCAGACGCTTTTTCGTAATCACCGCTTCTCATAGCCGTTGCCACTTCTGCTTTTGCAGCATCCAAAGCCGCCATAGCATCAGACAAACCTTTCATCTTTTGTTGTTCAGCTTGCCAATCGGCGGTTAGTTTTTTAGATTCTTCTTCTGTTTGCTTGATTAACACTTCTAAGTCAACAAGTCTTTTCTTTGAATCTTCGTCTTTTTCTTTTTTCAAAGCCTGTTGTTCTATTTTAAGTTGCATCAATTTTCTGTCTATTTCATCCAAAGCTTCTGGCTTTGAAGCGATTTCTATACGAACGCGGGCAGCGGCTTCATCAATCAAGTCAATGGCTTTATCCGGTAAAAATCTATCTGTTATATACCTGTTTGATAACTTAACGGCAGAAACCAAAGCTGAATCTGAAATACGAACCCCGTGATGACCTTCATACTTTTCTTTCAGACCGCGCAAAATAGAAATGGTATCGTCAACAGAAGGTTCTTCAACATAAACAGGTTGAAAACGACGTGCCAAAGCCGGGTCTTTTTCAATATACTGCCTATATTCGTCCAAAGTCGTGGCACCAAGACAGTGTAATTCGCCCCTAGCCAACATAGGCTTTAATAAGTTACCGGCATCCATAGAGCCTTCACCCTTACCTGCACCAACCAAAGTATGTAATTCATCAATGAACAGAATAATCTGCCCGTCTGAATCTTTAACTGCCTTAAGAATAGCTTTTAATCTTGCTTCAAACTGGCCGCGGAACATCGCACCTGCCATCAAAGCCCCCATATCCAAAGAGAGCAATTTTTTCTTTTGCAGGTTTTCAGGAACATCACCCGAAATTATACGTTCAGCCAAACCTTCCACAATAGCGGTTTTACCAACGCCTGGATTACCGATTAAAACCGGATTATTTTTAGTTCTGCGTGAAAGCACTTGAATAGTTCTGCGAATTTCTTCATCACGCCCTATGACAGGATCCAATTTACCGTCTGCGGCCAATTTAGTAAAATCGGTCGTATATTTAGCAATTGCCTGTTCTGGTGTTTCTTGCATATCTTCTGGATTCATTATTTAAAACTCCTTATTAAATTGTTGATGTATATATAGTTTTTAGCAGCAAAAATTCAAGACATAGGAAAACAAACATTTATAAAATCAAACGCATAAAAATGAAAACAAAGCTTGACTTTTAGATAAAAATGTTATAACTTATGCCAAGTTATAAAGGATTTTAAATATGCCAAGAGTATGCAAGGTAACAGGTAAAAAAACAGAAGTTGGGATGAACGTATCTCACTCTATGCGCCATACAAAGCGCACATTTTTACCTAATTTACAAAAATTAAAATTTCACAGTGACATTCTGGGTCGTGATTTTGCGTTACGTATTTCAACAGCCGGTTTACGCACATTAACGAAACATGGCAGTATTGATGCTTATGTAATGTCAAAGCCAATTTCTCGTTTAACGCCTGAAATGGCCGCGATAAAGAAAGCCATTGAAAAAAAAGTTGGTAAAGCAGAAAAACCTGTAAAAAAACCTGCACACAAATCAAATCGCAGTGCTCGTTTAGTTAAAAAGGTTGAAAGCAAAAAAGCCTCTAAATAAACGGCTTTGGCCCCGTGGCGGAATTGGTAGACGCGCTTGACTCAAAATCAAGTTCCGCAAGGAGTGTCGGTTCAAGTCCGACCAGGGCCACCAGAAATAAAAACCGCCTTTAAGGCGGTTTGTTTTTTAAGCTGCTTTTTTAGATTCTTTAAAGATTTCTATTGGTTTCTTCTTACCCTGAACCACATCTTTATCAATTACTATTTCTACCAAATCTGGTTTATCAGGGGCTTCAAACATAGGTTGCATTAATATCTTTTCCAATATACTACGTAAACCACGCGCACCAGTTTTCCTTGCAACTGCAGTTTTTGCTATTTCCTGTAAAGCATCGTCTTTTATCGTCAACTTTACACCATCCATAGCAAGCATAGCACTATACTGCTTTACTATCGCATTTTTAGGTTCAGTCAAAATCTTTACCAATGCGCTTTCGTCAAGCTCTTGCAAAGTTGTAATTACCGGCAACCGACCAACAAGTTCCGGTATAATTCCGAATTTTACCAAGTCTTCCGGTTGAACATCTTGCAAATAATTTTTTGATTCGCGTTCTTTTTTAGATTCCACGTGCGCACCGAAACCAATACCTATTCTTTCGTTTGTGCGATTAGCTATAATTTTATTCAGTCCGTCAAAGGCTCCGCCACAAATAAACAAAATCTTACTTGTATCCAACTGAACGGTTGCTTCACCTGGATGCTTGCGCCCTGCCCCACCGGCTGGGACGTTTGCGACAGTTCCTTCTACTAACTTTAACAACGCCTGCTGAACGCCTTCGCCGGAAACGTCACGCGTCAAAGACGGATTTTCAGATTTCCTTGATATTTTATCAATTTCATCAATATAAATTATGCCTTTACTTGCTTTTTCTACATCAAAATTAGCATTTTGCAATAATCTTGTTAACACGCTTTCTACGTCATCACCGACATAACCTGCTTCTGTCAAGGTCGTTGCATCTGCGATAGCAAACGGGACGTTAAGAATCTTTGCCAGCGTCTGAGCAAATAAAGTCTTACCTGTTCCTGTTGGACCTATTAATAAGACGTTAGACTTTTGAACTTCTACATCGGAAGACAAACTTGCGCTGTGACGTTTATAGTGATTATAAACAGCAACGGCCAAAGTTTTTTTTGCCGCGTCTTGACCGATTATATAATCGTTTAAAAAATTGTAAATCTGTGAAGGCGTAGGTAATTTTGTTGCGTCTTTATTGATTTCTTCGCGTTTATCGTCAGCTATAATATCATTACAAAGACTGATACATTCATCACAAATGCAAACGTTTCTACCACTTATAAGTTTTTTTACTTCATAAACGGCTTTACCGCAAAAGCTGCAGAACTGTTGGTCTGCTTGTTTATGTTCATCAGTTATTTTTGTTTTATCGTCACTCATATTAATCTTCCAATTTTATAAGACAAAAGTTATTTTTTTTCTAAAATACCGTCTATCAAACCAAAATCTTTGGCTTCTTTCGGGTCCATCCAATTATCGCGTTCCATTGCTTCAAACAACTCTTTTTCTTTACGCCCTGTGAACTGAGCCATCTGTTTTATCAAAGTTTTTTTATTTTTTTGATATTGGCTCATACGAATTTCCATATCAGTTATTTGACCTTGAGCACCTGCCATAGGCTGATGAATCATTATCTGAGTATTCGGTAAAACGAAGCGTTTACCCTTTTCACCAGCGGCCAATAACACAGAGCCCATAGAAGCGACCAAACCCATACCAATAGTTGAAACTGGTGATTTTATATATTGCATAGTATCCATAATTGCCCACCCAGCAGAAACGTCGCCACCTGGACTATTTATATATAACGAAATATCCGCATTTGGGTTTTCAGATTCCAAAAATAAAAGTTGTGCAACAACTATATTTGCCATATTTGGTTCAATTTCGCCATTTATCATAACTATTCTATCACGTAATAACCTTGAATAAATGTCGAAAGAACGTTCACCCCTTGGGGATTCTTCAATAACCATAGGTATCAAAGCCATAATACAATCCTTATATTTTACAAATAAAACTATATCATACAAAAGCCCGATTCGCTAATGTATGATAGATATATAAGGTATTTTTATAAAAAAACAACTTATCAATAAAAAAACCGCTTTAAAATATCAAGCGGCCTTTTTAATATCTTGTTTAATACTGCGAATATACTTTCTAAGTTCATCAATTGGGACCAAAGAACCATCTCTTTTTTCTGCCGACCAGTAATCCCAACCGTTAAAGCTGACTGTTTTTTGTATTTTTGCCGCCATAACATGAATTGAAGCCTTGCCATACAAGCTGTGGACTAATTGTCCATCTTTGGTAATCATGACGCGTTCACCCTTTGGGCTTACCAACGTTTGACCTGCATACAATAAACCAGCTTCTAAAAGCTCGCTAAACGCGACACGAATTTCTTCACGTTTTGGAACTGATACTTCTATATCGGACAAATCCATAGGAACGACTTTTTCCAGTCGCTTTAACGCAGCTTGGACATAAGTTTCTTCTCGTTCAATACCGATAAATTGGCGATTTAACTCTTTTGCTGCAACCGCAGTGGTGCCGCTACCCATAAAAGGGTCTAATATTATATCGCCGGTTTTAGTAGAAGCCAAGATTACTCGACGTAATAAATCAAGTGGTTTCTGGGTATTATGAAGGCTTTTACCGTCTTTATCTTTAAGACGTTCTTCACCAAGACAAATATTCAAATCCCAGTCAGAGCGCATTTGCTTACCGCCGTTAAGTTTTTTCATAGTTTCATAATTAAACGTATATTTACCTGTTTTTCGTGGCGTGGCCCATATCAAAGTTTCATGAGCATTAGTAAATCTTGTTCCACGAAAATTAGGCATAGGGTTCGTTTTTACCCATACAATATCATTAAGAATCCAGAAACCAAGATCTTGCAGAATTGCCCCTAATCTAAAAATATTATGATAGCTGCCAATTACCCACATGGCTCCATCTGGTTTTAAAATTCTTTTACATTCGGTCAACCAAGCACGTGTAAAGTCATCATATTCTTTATTAGAAGAAAAAGAATCCCAAGAGTCACGAACAGCCCTTGCAGCGGTCTGGTCTTCTGGTCGATACAAAGTTTTCGTTCCCAACTGCAAATTATAAGGAGAATCCGCAAACACCGCATCAACGGACGCATCTGGTAAAGAGCGCATAACATCCACACAATCGCCTGTTAAGATTTTATTTAAAAACTTTTCCATCTCTCTCGCTATCTTGATATACATTTTATCATATTTTGACGATGTTAAAAAGCCGCGGACAAGTAAATTAGTTAAAATAAAAGACTTGATTTTTATAAAAAAGCACTTTTTTAATAAAAAAAGCGCAAAAAACTTTCTGCTTTACATGGGTAAAAATGCTTGCTACCTTATATACTCATGAGATGCCCATACTGTAATTCTACTGACAGCCGCGTCACGGATTCAAGACCAGACACCGAAGATTCGATAATTCGTCGTCGTCGTGTTTGTAATCAATGCGGTGCAAAGTTCACAACCGTAGAACGCATTCAAATGCGTGACTTAATGGTTCGTAAGAACAGCGGAAAACTTGAAGCTTTTGATCGAGAAAAGCTTCGTCGCAGCATAAAATTGGCTTGTCGCAATCGTGACGTAGGCGATGAACAAATAGAAAAAGTCATTACTTCTATCCACAGAAGACTTGAAACCGAAACGGCAGACGATACAGTATCCAGCACGCAAGTCGGTCAAATGGTATCTGATTCGTTATTAAACCTGGACCCAATTGCTTTCGTAAGATTTGTTTCCGTATACAGAAAGTTCTCTAAAATATCGGACTTTAAGAAAATAATTGAAAAAATACCGGAAGCAGAAGAAGGTGCGCAAGTTTGTGAATTACCAAAAGACACTTTATTTTAAATAATATGAAAAAAATCCTGATATTTTTATTTGCTGTAATATTACCTTTTGGTGCGTTCGCATCAGAAGACATAAATATTTTAACAGATTCAGACGCAGAACTTTATGCTCAGATATTTACGTTACAATCGAACGAAAAAATCACAGCGGCCCAAAAGCTTGAAAGTCAATTAACTGATAAACTTCTTATGAACGAAGTTCTTTATCAACGTTTTATATCAAAAACTTATCGGACGCGCGGGAAAGAACTAATTTCTTGGATGAATCAATACTATGATATGCCGGGGGCAACACGCATGGAAAAACTTGCGGGTATTAAGCAAGCAACCGTCAAGAAAGCTTACGTTCCAAAATATTTAAGTGGTGGCGCTTCTATAGAAACGCCGCAATCGGAAACGTGGACGGCAAAAAAATATTCTGGGGACACGAATACAAAAATCAACAAGTTTAAGAAAGCAATCCGCAGCGGTTATACAAAAACCGCCAGATTGATACTAGAAGACCCAAGTTTTAAAAAGAAACTAACAGAATCCGATTATGGAAGATTGGCCGGAAGACTGGCTTTTGTATATTATACTAATGGTGAATTCGAACTTGCGAAAAAATGGGGTTTTGTTTCTTCTGACGCAAAATCAGAATATGGTTTATGGACCATGGGACTACTATACTTCAAGGAAGAAAAGTATGATGAAAGCGTAAAATATTTCAGCCAAATACTAGAATTGAAGCAAATAAATAACGCAAGAAAAACAGAAGCTGCTTTCTGGGCGGGTCGTGCAGCTGATTTCAACGGGGATAGAAAATCAGCTAAAAATTATTGGAAAATCGCGGCTGCATATCCTATGGCGTTTTACGGTGCGTTATCGGCCACGATGTTAGGCGACAGCCCAAAATACGAATTTTTTGAACAAGAATATACCGAAGAAGACATACAAGAACTAAGTAAATCTAAATACGGTAAAAGAGCTTTGGCATTATTGCAGATAGGCAAAAAAGACCGAGCAGAAGAATATTTAAAGTATATGATAACATCAAAAGCGTCGGACCGATTACTTCATGCTATTAATTCCGTTGCAACAGCTTATGGTTTACCGCGCGTATCCATCCAAGCTTCTGGGGTTGTAAAAGATCGCGGTATTCTAGAAATCGACGATGACATTATATATTCTGCGCAGTATCCTTTACCAGACTGGGAACCTATGGGTGGTTGGTCTATTGACCGCGCTTTATTACTAGCAATAACCAAACAAGAAAGTGGTTTTAAACCAAATGCTAAATCAAACGCAGGTGCAAACGGCTTAATGCAGCTAATGCCCAGCACAGCTAAAAAAGTGGCAAAAGAAAACAAAGTAAATATGTCGGATATAGATATGTCCAACCCAGAACATAATATGTTCCTTGGTCAGCAATATATAGTTGATTTACTTGGCCATCCAAATATTAATAATAATATAATAAAAATGTTGGCGGCATATAATGCCGGTATGGGTTCGGTCGTCAAATTTGAAAAAGATTTTGAAACGTATGATCCGTTGCTATATATAGAAAGCTTTCCTGCTTACGAAACAAGAAGTTATATAAAAAGGGTTATGTCTAATTTGTGGTTATACCGTGCAAAACTTGATCAACCGCTTACAACGATGAAAGATTTAGCTGAAGGTCAATGGCCATTATATAATAGCGAAGATGAATACGTTCAAAAACAAATCAAAGATCGTTTATCAATTTAATATATGAAATAAAGGGGGCATTTATGTCCTTTATTCCTGATTTCACGATAGAAAAAGAATCTGGATATAATATAATAGCTGGCGTTGATGAAGCTGGACGTGGCCCCTTGTGCGGTCCCGTAATAGCTGCAGCGGTAATATTTCCTTCCTTTGATATTGATATACCTGTAATAATAAAAGACTCTAAACAAATGAGTCATAAAGCTCGCCTGCAAGCTTATGACTGGATAACCAAAAATACTATATGGGCATATGCGGAATGCAGCCCAAAAGAAATAGACGAAATAAACATATTACAGGCGTCTTTACTTGCCATGAAGCGAGCAATTAAAAAGTTAACTTGTAAACCAGAGTTTTGCTTAATAGACGGGAACAAGTTGCCAGCAGAAATAAATGGTAAAGCAATCGTAAAAGGTGATTCTAAATCGCTTTCCGTGGCTGCGGCGTCTATTATTGCGAAAGAAACCAGAGATAATATTATGCACGAATTATCAAAAAAATACCCGGAATATGAATGGGATAAAAATGCGGGGTATCCAACTGTGGCTCATTTGCAAGCAATCGATAAATATGGTATAAATGAACTTTATAGAAAGACTTTTAAACCAATCAAGGAGAGAATAAAAAATGAAGTTAAGGACAATTGAAAATCTTGACGTTCGCGGCAAGACCATTTTATTACGAGACGATTTTAACGTCCAAATTGTTGAAGGTGAAATTACAGATGCTTTCAGAATAGGACAAAGCATGCCGACTATAAATTGGTTAAAAGAACGCGGGGCAAAAGTTGCTATATGCGCTCATCTTGGTAGACCCAAAGGCACGAAAGATATGAAGTATAGCTTAAAACCAGTTGCTGAATACATGAAAATACCTTTAATACCAGATTGTCTTGATAAAGATTTTATAAAAGACATGAAAGACGGTGACGTTGTTTTATTAGAAAACGTCAGGTTTTATGCAGGCGAAGAAGAAAACAATATTGAATTTGCAAAAAAGCTTGCATACGGGTATGACATTTTTATAAACGACGCTTTTGCGGTATCACATAGGGCGCACGCCAGCACAGTTGGTGTTGCAGAAATATTACCTTCTTATGCGGGGAAACTTCTTGCTTCAGAAATAACAGAACTTACAAAAGTTATGGAAAACCCAAAGCGTCCTTTGCTTTCTATCGTGGCCGGAAGTAAAGTGTCCACTAAAATAGGTGTATTAAAAGCTTTGTCAAAATTATCAGATACTTTAATAATTGGCGGTGCATTAGGAACGACTTTTAACTATGCGTTGGGCGATAAAGTCGGTAATTCTCTATATGAAGCCGACCAAAAAGATACAGCTCTAGAAATACTGGAATACGCGAAAGCGAATAATTGTAAAGTTTTATTACCGCTGGATAAGGGTGTGGCGAAAGAGTTTACAAAAGAAGCCGTAAGAACAAATAAAGCCTTTACAGAGCTAGAAGACGATGATGTAATTATCGATGCTGGTATAGAAACAACCGCAAGAAACATCGCAGAAGTAAAAAAAGCAGCGACAGTTATTTGGAATGGAACACTTGGCATGGCAGAATGGATGCCGACATGGTCTTATGGTTCATTCGAGCTTGCAAAAGCAATAGCCGAACAAACAAAAGCAGGCAAACTGGAAAGCATCATAGGTGGTGGTGATACGGTTGCAGCTCTTGAAGCCTGCGGTGTAAAAAACGATATAACATATGTATCCACAGGTGGTGGCGCATTCTTAGAATTCATAGAAGGCAAAAAACTTCCTGGTATAGTCGTTTTAGAAGATAAATAAAATAATTTTAATAATGAAACAAAAAAACTCTCGCAAAGTGCGAGAGCTTTTTGTTTCAGTCAATCAAAATTATTTGTCCAAAGCATTATTGATTTGTTCATAAGGTATTGCACCTGGGAACGCTTCTTCACCGATGATTAAGAAAGGTGTTCCTGTGATTTCAAAACGTTGAGCCAAATCACGAACGTTTGCTAATTCACGAGCGACAACTTCACCATCCATATCTTGTTTCAGTTGTGCCGTATCCAAGCCAGCTTCTTCAGCCATTTTCATAACGTTCTTTTCTACTTTTTCAGCAATCTTTGATTGATCTTTCAAATCATCCTGAGTGTAATAATTGCGAGTCATCAACATATCTACTAACTTAGCAGATTTTTCTGGACTTTGTAATTTAGCTGCGATAACTGCTTTTGCAGGACCATCAGACAAAGGACCGTGTATAGAAAAGTTCTTAACAACAACGCGAACGTCGTCACGATTCTTTAAAACGCGATCTAATTCGCCATGAACGCGACGGCAGTATGGGCAAGAAAAGTCTGTCCAGACAAATATGGTTTTCTTAGCGTCTTGCTTACCCATAACAGGTGCATCTGCAACCATAACGTCCGTATTGTCACGAACGAAAGAACGAATCGCTTTATTTTTTTCTGCGTTTTGCTGTTCTTGCATGCTATTAATCATTTCTTGTAAAATCATAGGATTTACAGAAGTCATATAGTATGGAACATACAAACGACAAACGCTGCCTGCAACCAATATGATAGCAAGCATTTTGATTGATTTGTGTGCTAGCATGATTTTTGTAGAAGGTTTTTTACCGTCTTGTTTGAATAGCAAGCCACCAAACAAGTAAAGAGCAATACCTACTATTAGAACCAATATTGTCCAAGTCATAGTTTTCTCCTTTTCTGTTGAACAAACTAAAAATACACAAAAAAAAACGAAAGCGCAAGTATTAAATACAAATATTTAGGATTAAAAACTTGATAATTTTTTTCTTGTCATAGGGATTTTTCCACCCTGCTCTATAAACACTTTTTCCAAAAAACGAATCGTTGTATTCAGATTCAGCGGCAATTCATAAACCTTTGATAAATAAGGTTTTGCGCAAGTTTCACAAACTGCCCTGCCGGTTTTAGAAGAAATATATTTAAGATTACTTCTTGAACCGCATCCCGAACAGCAAGCCAAATCCAAAGCATACCCCAAATCACGCAACAATTCTATTTCCCAACTTAAGTATGCGGTAAATGGATTTTCTGTTTTTAATTTTTCTAGCAAAGAAATAGTTGCATCATACAAAGCATCATAATTTTCTCGTTCTGGTAACAAAGCTTTTATTAAATCAAAAACGCAATTAACAACATCCAACGTATTCATATTCATCATCAAGCAAGCAACAAGATTTTTTTCTGGTTCCCAATGGAATGCACCTAACTGTGAATCCAACCTTGCGTTCCAAGAAAAGTTTCCAATCTGCCCTATTAAAGCCTTATTTTTTTTATTAATCAAAGCACCTTTCAGCATCCCGCAAACGACGCCATAATCTTTGCTAAAAATACTAGCAATCAGGTCTCGTTCTCCAAAAGGTTTTAAGCCTATTAAAATTCCTTTACTTTCAAGCTTCATACAAGTGATTATATTCAAACGCTAAAAAAAATCATTAAAAAATCCGCCATTGGCGGATTTTTTACAAGTTAAGAAATAATTATTTCGCTTCTTCAACAGGTTCAGAATCAACTTTTTCTTCTTTTTTTTCTTCTGCTTTAACTTCTGTTTTTTCTTCTGTTGATTCTTCTTCAACTTTCTTTGTGCCGAAAGTCAAAGCTTTACCTGCAACCAAAGCTTCTATTTCGTCCTGAGTCTGTGCAACATATACTTTAACAGGAACGATAACGTCTGGGTGTAAAGCGATTTTCGTATCAAAAGCACCGATAGATTTAATAGGTGCGCCCAATAGAACCTGAGCAGATTCGACGGCGACACCGGCAACTTCTTTCAGCGTTTTTGCAATATCACGCGTAGATACAGAACCATACAACTGACCTGTATCACCGGCTTGACGTATCATATAAAGTTTTGCGTTTTTAACTGCATCAACGTTAGCTTCTGCCGATTTCCTAGCAGCTTCCTGACGAGCCTGTAATTCAGCTTTCTTAGCTTCGAACAAAGCAACGTTTTCTTTTGACCAGCGCATAGCTTTATTATTTGGCAATAAGAAGTTACGAGCAAAACCCGTCTTTACTTCAACTGTATCGCCTATATTACCAAGTTTTGTAATTTTTTCTGTTAAAATAACTTTCATTTTATCTGTCCTTTTTTCAAGTTAGAGGTTTCCCCCAAATATTTAAACTATTAACCTAAGTTATTACGAACGAAAGGTAACAATCCCAAATGACGTGCACGTTTAATAGCAGTTGCCAACAAACGTTGATCTTTCTGAGAAACGCCGCTTATACGACTTGGAACGATTTTACCGCGTTCTGTTATATAGTGACTTAAAGTCTTAACGTCTTTATAATCAATAACCTTTCCCTTTAAAGGGTTAGATTTTTTACGATAAATAGCTGCACGAACTGCCATTATTCAACCTCTTCGTTATTTTTTTTCATCATTATAGAAGGTGTCGTAGATAATTCTTCCACGCGAACATTTAAGAAACGAATAACGTCTTCATCTATGCGCAGACGGCGTTCATATTCTGTGATTTGATTACCTGGCAACTCCATGTTAAACATAACATAATGAGCTTTACGGTTTTTACGAATTATATAAGCAAGATTTTTTAAGCCCCAAAACTCTGTAGACTTAACTTCACCGCCTAATTCTTTAATTATTTCGGAAAACTTTGCCGCTTTTTCTTTAACCTGCGGTTCAGTCATATCTTGGCGAAAAACCAAGACGCTTTCATAATAAGCCATTTTATTTCCTTTGGTTTATACAGCCGACGACCCCATGTCATCAGCAGGAACAAAGCTTATTATGTATATTTTTCTATAAAAATCAAGCTTTTTATTGTTGACATGTTTTGACTATATTTACTATCATCTTATATATAAGCGAGAGATACATGACAAACCAATTTCATAGAAACCTTAACCGAATGGCTTTATTTACCGCTATTCTATTTGCGGGGATTCTGCTTTTTTATCGTCAGTTTCTGGAAATTGCCGTCACTAATATATACTTAAACGGTATAATTATCGGCACTACTATATTCGGAATTGGTTTGTGCTTTGTTGAAATGTTTCAATTACTACCAGAATATAAATGGTTAAGCAATTATCTGCGCGGGCGTCGTTCTGGCAAATTGCCGCCAAAGCTTTTACGCTCTGTCGCTTTGATGTTGCAGGCCAGACCAAAAAAAATATCTGCCGGCAACTTACAAGGTATGCTTGATATGATTTTAATTCGTTTTGAAGATTCGCGCGAATCGGTCAGATATATAACGAACACACTTATATTTTTAGGCTTACTTGGCACGTTTTTAGGTTTAATAATGACGGTTGGTGGTTTTGCAGATTTAATCGGCGGTCTTAATTTTGAAGACGAACAAGTAATGCTTACTATGCAACAGGGGCTTACCAAACCTTTGTCAGGTATGGCGACAGCATTTACCAGTTCTTTACTTGGTTTGGCAGGTAGTCTTAGCGTCGGTTTTTTAAGTCTTCAAGTTCAGCTGGCTCAGAACACGATTTTTCACGAACTGGAAGACTACTTATCATCACACACACGCGTATCAGCTTCGGAAGAAGTGGCAAGCATTTTGCCTAAAATCAGCGAAGCCACGCAAGAATTAAACAAAAGCGTTCAAGACTTAAAGAACACTTTGTCAGAGTTATCTTAAACGAAACCAAAGCGAGAGGGAAAATGATGAACATACGCTTTAAAGAAAAAACAAACACATGGCCTGCTTTTGTAGACTTATTCTCTAACTTGGTGATAATACTTATTTTCTTATTGATAGTATTCGTCTTTTTATGGACCACGACCAGTGTATTTAATAAAGACTCTGGGACAAAAGCTATTGCTGAATTGAAAAAGACTAATGAAGAACAAGCACAGAAAATAACTCAGATGACGGCAGACGAAGAAGAAGCGAAAAGGCTTTTAATACTTGCGCGTGCCGAATTAGAAAATCTGACGCAAGATAATCTTGCATTAAATACGGAACTTGCGGAAGTTGATATCAGCGTAGAAGAACTTATCGCCGACTACGAAGCAAAAATAAGTGAACTAACGACGCAACTTAATCAAGCAAACGTAGATAAAGCCGCTACAAAACAACTTGAACAAGACAGAAAAGACTTACAGACGGAATTAGAAGCACAACGCGCATCTTTATCAGAACAATTATTGAAATTACAAAGCGCATTAAGTGCCGCCGAAGAAAAATCCAGAGAGCAAGAAATTCAATACGTAGAAATGTCTAATAAACTCAACAAAGCTTTGGCAGATAAAGTTGCGGAACTTAATAAAATGGCAGAATATCAATCAGAGTTCTATAAAGCCGTAAAAACTGCTCTTGGTGACAGAACGACTATACAGCAAGACGGTGATAGATTTATAATATCCAGCGATATATTATTCGGCAGTGGTTCTTATACTCTTTCACCAGAAGGTAAGAATCAACTTAGATTAATAGCTAACGTAATAAAAGATTTAGAAAATCAGATACCTACAGATATAGACTGGATTATTCGTATAGACGGTCATACGGACAGACAGCAAGTTATGCGCGGAACAAAAGCTTATAAGAATAATACCGAATTATCTTTATTAAGAGCAACTGCCGTTGCCGATGAATTGGCAAAAGCCGGTGTATCCAGACGAAGACTTGTGCCAAGTGGTTTCGGTGATTTATATCCAGTAGAGCTTGGAACAGATCAAGAAAGTATGCAAAAGAATCGTCGTATAGAGTTGCAATTAACTAACAGATAAAAGAAGCTTATAAAAAAAATCCCGCAAAAGCGGGATTTTATTTTTCTCTGTATATTATTGAGCGTTTACAACAGGAACTATTTGAATAGATTCAATATCTATTTCGGTATTAAATAAACCAGCGTCAACTTCTCCCATTAACTTAACCGTGTCATTTGGTGTGACAGTTAAACCGCGCCAGTCATCATCGTCTATTTCAACAGTTATAGAACCAGTTGAATCTTGGAATAAATATTTTTCATTTCCCATACGTTGAAGAATATTACCTTGAATAATAACAGGCGTATCATCGCGCATTTCTTTTACCTGTGAAACAGTAACGATTGTTTCTGGTCCACCGACGAAACCACCACGTTGTGTGTTATTACCCTGCTGGAAACCGGCATAAGCGCCACCAATCATTAAAACACCACTTAATGCAATCAAAGATATTTTTTTCATATAATACTCCTTTTGTTTTACTAAGTAATTATAACATAAACTATAAAAAAAAGATTAGGAAGTTATTTTTTATTTTCAACGACAGCAAAATGTATATTCTTTTTAGGTAGTTCTGTATAAATATTTTCTAAAATATCATCTTTCAAAGCCGACATATCAGAATAATTACACCAATAACGAATCGTTAAACTTACCGCCAAAGGTGTTAAAGCATCTATAAAGACCTCTGGTTTTGGTGATTGTAAGATTTCGGGTTTACCGTTTAATATTTTCATTATATATTTTCTTACGTTTTGTATATTATTACCATAAGCCAAGCTTAATTTTATATCATCTCTTCTAATTTTACCATTTGATAAGTTTGTGATTACGCCGTTTGCCAAAGCACCGTTTGGTAAAAACACGACTTGATTATCAAAAGTATTCAGCTCTGTTGTAAATATAGTAATTTGCTTAACAACGCCTATATCACCGGTTGCAGTTTCTATTGAATCGCCGACTTTGAATGGTTTAAATAGTAAAATTATTACGCCACCGGCAAAGTTCTGCAAAGTTCCGGACAACGCCATACCGATTGCCAAAGAAGCGGCGCCTAATACAGCGATTATAGAAGTCATTTGAACGCCGATAGTAGTAAGAACGATTATAAAAACGAATATTTTTAATAATATATTTACGAAAGAATATATAAAAGTTTTTAAAGAAGCTTCCAGCTTTCTTTTTTTCATAATTTTTTTTAACGCATTAACTAATTTATTACTCAGCCATATTCCGACAGTTAATATAACGATGGCAGATATTAACTTTAAGCCGAAATCGGTCAAGATTTTTCCCAAAGAAGCAATGATTGTATCAAAGCTATAATTTTCAAGATTTAAAGAATCAGTGTTCATTTTATATCCCTTGTATGATTATATTCCTGCGAAAAGAAAAGGTTCTGTATTACCAGAACCTTACATTTTTACATCTGTATGTCTTCGCACTTTGGCTCTGAAACTACAGTTTCACAACTAGCGTTCCTGTTATTATGGAACCAGCTACTGCTACCCGTTGTTTCACAAGATTGAGTTGTAACAGTCGTGCAAATATGACATATTCTTGTATCACGATTAAATATTGCCGTTGTTTCTTTTGTTGCACCACCACCTGTCATGTCCGAGCCACCAAGATAACCAGAGTTCTTAAATGTTGCGCCGCCCATTTCTAATACACCAGCACCGCCACTTATAAGCTCTGCATTTGATAACCCTGTTCCTACTTCATAACTAATTGCATATGGTTCAGTTAAAGACGTTGACGGAGTTGCGCCATAAATATCCAAAGCATAACTACCGTTCTGAGCCATTTTTTGACACATATACTGCGCAATGTCCGTAGATGCATTCTTTGTTGCATCGGCTATTGCCGTATTTAACTTTGCGTTATAATTATCTTGCGCTTGTCTAAGCGCGGCTATCGCAATCTGCATCTTTACCTGATTTAATAAATTCGGAAATCTTGCCGTAGTGCTTTGGCCTTCTACGCCTGTAATCTGTGATAAATTACGTCCACTGACACAATACTGAATTTCTGGATCTTGCGATATCATTTCTATCGTCCTGTTAATCGTCCCAGCTATATTATTCAACTCTTCTTCAATGGAAGTTATTATGCTTGCCTGATCTGGAACGTCCTTATTTGCTTCACGTATTTTAGCTATATAATCTTGAACGCCTATTTGCCCAGGCTCTAATGCTACCTCTTCACCATCAATTGTGTCCGTCACAGAACCAGATGCATCCCCCATCTTTATACTGCCAAACGAAATCATACCGGTAACTCTATAAACATCTCCGTCTTTCTGAGAACGCAAACTTCCTGTCCCAATAGTATCATCTGACGCGAAACGGTTACAATCAGTAGTGCTGCCGCAGATTTCAGCCATTTTCTTATCAACTGCATTTTGACAATTATCTAACATTGCATTATCTATGTTCAAATACAGACCCATTAACATAGAATCTAAATCTTCCATAGAAAAGTTAGGATTGTTCGCCTTACAAACAACTAAGCTATCTATAGGACATATATTATGAATATATTCGTAATCCATACCTATGCAGTTTTCAAAATTAGGCCCGCAGCGGTTCTCGTTAGTAAAGCAATCTTTTACTTCTTGCGTGCAAGCATCAACACGCATAGCAGCCAGCTTATCAACAACATATCCCCAAATTAAAGGTTCCATTCTTTCACAAGGGTCTATTTCTACTTTACAGAAACTGCGCGCCATATCTGGTCTGGATAAACAAGCGTCCATAGTTGCAACGCCTTTACCAGCAATATCATCACGACACGCCGTTTGAATACAATCTGAAATCTCGGTCAAACAAGACTGACGGAACTTTGATTCAGCCTGAGATTCTGCAACCTTAATAGTAGGTGCCGCTTCACGTAAAAAAGCGGGCCAAACTTGATCACGAACGGCAACGCATTGTGACAGAACACTTTCACAAATCGGACGTTTAGAATTTAATATCTCCATCGTAGAAGATGTAATATCATAGACATCAGCACTGGCTATACTTGTTCCTGCCGTGCTTTCTGCCTGATTATTCTGCATATTTTCCGAAGCAACAACGGATACGCAATTAATCCAATCTTCACCGCAAGCGTCATCTGTTAACATACATTTTTTGAATTCTACCATACACGTTCCCAAATCATACTTATTGGCAGAATCAAAACTTTCCTGCAAAGCCGTTCTTACTTCTGCTTCAGCGCTTGCCAAAGCCGCCTCGGCTTCAGATTTTTTACTCTTAATAATATTTGCAAAACCGTTACAATCAGAAACAATCTGTCTTGCATATAACTGTCTTATGAAAGTCAAATCGTTATCGCAACCAGTTGGCATTTGTTGCAGACAAAGCTCTTCCGCACTAGCATACAAATCGTCACCTGTTAAATCTGCTATACTGCTGATAGAAGAAAAAACATCGTCTTCTTCTTCATAAAAATTGGTATTAAACACCGCCAACAAATCCTGACGAGCTTTTTCCTTTGCCTCTTCTTCCGTTTCTTCGCCTATCCCAAGAAGATTTCCATCTGAATCATACCTTCTTTCACCCGTAAATACTATATCTGCATTTGCGCCGGCTTTAACTTTTTCTACTTCTTCTGTTCTTATACGTTCGGCTTCGTTAAACATTTCTTCTATTTCGGCAAACTGCTTTTCATATTCAATACTGTCATCACTGCAAGTGCAACTTCCACCATTAGCGTTATCAGGTATGCAAAACTGGTCCATACAACCATAATAAGCGTCATAACATTCCTGAGAATATAAACCAGTTGCAGAAGTTCTTGATCTGACCGTTGTTCCTTGCTGAATTGCAGATTGTCTTTGAGTTATGGCCGCAAAAGACGAATTAGCAAAAACACATATTCCGATAAAGCCCCACAGTCTTAAAGAACTTTTTTTACTAAACATTTTTTACAACCTTATTTTTTATAATACTGGCAACGTTTTACATATTTATGTCTTCACAAGATTCAATTTCTTGACAGAACTCTTGCTGACCGCTGGACCCAAGACCTGTTAACAAACCTCCACCAACGGCACCGACTATGGCACCAATGGCAGTTCCCCAACCTGGTGTCACCATTGTTCCTGCAGCTGCACCAGCAGACAGACCACCTGCTGCACCTTTCATTGCGGCTGCCATTTTCGTTTCACCGCCGACTTCGCAAACTTGCTGAACGCGACAAACGTGACAATTTCTTAAAGACGGTTCAAAAGACACACTCTTTATATAGCTATAATTTTTGCTTGACTTATCGGGCGTTTCCACTTTAAACATAGCATAGCAATTTTGTTCTGCTTCTTCTAAATCTTGTTGTCTGGACAGCTCTGCAATTTTAGATTCAAGCTCTCTCATTGCTCTATTTTCCGCACCAATTTCTGCAATTAACTTTGCAGTAGTAAATACGCTATCACCCAGACTTTTCTGACCGGCTGGTTTTTGGCTATCTTGACAAGCGGCTACGGTCTTATCTTGTTCAAATTGTTTGAAGAACTCGTCAACAGCAATCTGAGAGTTTGCACGAACGGTTTCACGCAAAGCGGCTAAACCCTCTTCCGTATCCGGCACTGTTGTTAAAGACGTAATCTGAGTATCCGTAGGCAAACAAGACATATCTGTTCCGCAAACGCGCCCTAACTGTTCACTGAAATAATTCACGCAGCCCTGCATCATCTGATAATCCATCTGCAACAACACAGCTTGGACAATTATGTCAAACTGAGTTTCATTCTTACAAGACGGGAACATAGTCTGCGGACACAAAGCCGCAATTTCAGCTGAAGTTTTACCTACGCACTCCGGAGCCGTAAAGTTTTCACCGCACCTATCACGCAGGCAAGAATCCACATCATTTTGGCAAAACTGAGTTCTTAAATATCCCAATTTATCGTTAACAACGGTTTTAATACCAGGGATCATTTCTTCACATTCATCTATAACAGGGCAAATACCAGCCGCTACGTTAACGTCGGTCAAACAAGCCGAATTAGTTCTAGTAGAACAACTGTCTTCTAAACACAGCTGTATTCTGGCCAAGCATGTTCCACGAGCGTTTTTATCTGCATATTTAGCGGCTTCAACCAAAATACTTTGTGCTTCTGCTTCCCAGTCTTGCAAGACATAATCGCGAACGGCCATACATTGATCCAAAACATTTTCACAAGCATTTGCACGTCTTGCCAACAAATCTGCATCCAAGCAGTTTTCAAAATTAGTTCCGCAACCACCTTTATCTGCTATACAAGCACGATAAGCCAACAGACACTCTCCACGATTATATTTATTGGTTGTATCCAACATTTCAAGTCTTGCTTTTCTAACTGCGGCTTCGGCGGTTCTTTTGTTTGCTTCGGCGTTTGTCTTCTGCATAGCAAGGTAAGAATCAAAAGTCTTACAATCGGCAACTATTTGACGCGTATAAAGCATTTCTTCCATTTCAGCTTTATCCCCGCAAGCCTCTAATTCTGAAGCACAATATTCTGCCGCCATAGCATATAAATTATCACCTATACCAGAATCGGTTCCCAATCCTGCTTCTTCTGTTCCGCTATTTATCCAATCTGTAAAGCTTATACCTGATGCAGCAGAAGATTTTTTTGCTTGTTCACTTTCACCGAATACCAACGATGCTTTTGCACCTAACTGTTCACGTTCTACGCCTTCGGTATACAATTTATCTGCTTCTGCTTGAATTTCTTGAATTTCTTGTATTAACGGCTTTGCCTGCTCTATATTAGAAGAACAAGCACATCTTGCACCTTCTGATTCGTCCAAAAGACAAAATAAATCCATACATTCACGATAAGCATCGCGACAATTACCATTTGTTTCTTCAACAACGGTCACGATTTCCTGCACACTATTTGAAGTATCAGTATTTGAAGCACTTTCTGTAACTTCATTTGTTATACTTGAACCGTCAGTCACAGTAGAAGGTTTGGTAACTTGAACGGCATCAGAATTATTTGTATTAACAGAAGAAGTTGATGTTTGACTTGTATTGATAACCATATTCGGCATTCGTGCTGCGGCTTGTGACATACGATTTACACCCACGCGGGCTTCTTCCGTTCTTTCTGCCCCGAACGCCAGACTTGGAAACAAACAAAGTATTGCTAGTATATTTTTAACATTCATGAAATCCCACCTACATTATTATATAATAATATCAAACAAGCGCACATTGTGCAAGACTTAAAAAAATCTTGATTTTTTTTATTATAAACAATATCATTGCTTTGTTATTTTCAGTCATATTCAAGGAATATATATAATGGCAAAAGATGATGTAATAGTTTTTTCTGGAACGGTAATGGATAAATTACCGAATACGATGTTTCGCGTCAAGCTAGAAAACGGTCACGAAATTTTAGCAACAGTTTGCGGTAAAATGCGAAAAGCAAGAATATGGGTAAACGTAGGCGAAAAAGTTCGTGTTGAAATGACGCCTTATGATTTAGACAAGGGTCGAATAACTTTTGTTGAAAGAACTAGAAACACTAACACAGAAAATCAATAATCCTAACCGCAAAATATTGCGGTTTTATTTTTAATAAGATAAATTAAGCCTTGCCCTGAAAGGGCTTTATTTGATATTATATATAAGATAAATATGAAAAAGATTTTATTCTTTATGACCGCTTGTTTTATCGGCTTACATATGGCCGAAGCTGCTGTTCGTGACTCTAATAGTATATCACGACAACAAGACGGTAATTCAACAACGGTAACGGCTCGGGCTGGCGTATTACAGCAACAAACGACATCAAAAAACGTATCAAGTCGTGGGTCCAGCACGACTATATCAAGGACAAATAACGCGAACAAAACAACGCAACCAAAAACAAATGTCAGTGCCAGGTCGGCATCAACAAACAATGCAATAATTCAACGTTCTTCGACAAATACAGTATCCCGTGCGGGGACAACAACGGTTTCACCAAGCGTTGCGATTGCCAGGATTGCTTCTGTTCCAAGAATAACCCAGACGACGAACGCTATTGCCAGGGCGGCATCTACAAGCACACTTGAATCAACAACTTTTGGGACTGGTTATAACGCATGTCGAGATGCTTATTTTACGTGTATGGACCAATTTTGTGCCACGGCAAACGACAGTTATAGAAGATGTATATGCTCGTCCAAAATTACAGAGATACAAAACAGGGAACGTGCACTAAGTCAAGCTTCTGGTCAACTGCAAGATTTCGCAAATTTAAATCTAGCCATAATAGACAAAACAGCAAAAGAAGTTCAAGCTATGATGACGGCCAGCGAAGGTGAAGCTATTGCTGCCGGTGCGAAAGATACTTCCAGTGCGGCACAACAGCTTGCTGGAATAAGCGAAGTTCTATCAAATGCGAAATCTGAATCATTATCAACACAAGGCATCTTGGATATTGCGGGGGATATAAATGCAATATGGGCGACGACGGATTTAACTTCGGGCGTAAACATAGCAAACTTAACAGGTGAACAGCTATATAACGCAGTTCATGCACAGTGCGTAGAAATGATATCAAGTTCTTGTCCGTCTGATGCGACATTAAAAATGGTTGTATCTGCATACGGTATGTATATTGAAAACGATTGTTCTTTGCTTATTAATTCTTTGGACAAGCAGTTATATAATGCAAACGCTTCTATCAGGGACGCTGAAAGAAGTATGAATGTTGCCAGATTGGATAACTATAATGCACATAATTCAACGTCTATAAACGATTGTGTCGCCAACGTCAGAAAAGATTTAACGGCTGACAGCGCATGTGGTGAAGGCTATGTCCATTGTCTGGATATAACGGGAAGATACTTAAATCGTGATACTGGTGCCCCGATTTACAGTCCTGAATTTTATCAATTAGAAACTCAGGTTTCATTATCAGGCGACATATTAACCAACCAAACCAACCGCTTATTGGTGGCCGAACTTAATAATAAAAAAATATTTGCAGAAAACAGCCTTGATACTTGTCGCGATTTATCCGAAGAAGTATGGGATGAATTTATGCGCCAAGCTATTACAGAAATATATCAAGGGCAGCAAGAAAAAATACGTCAGGTAAAAGAAGAATGTCTGGATGTAGTTAATCAATGCTATGACGAGCAAAGCGAATCCTTAAAAGACTTCAGCAACGTTGAAGAACAATTATTACTAGGTTCACGTCTTGAATTATCAGAAGAACTGTGCCAAGAAAAATTATATGCTTGCAGCAATTTATACGGTGACCCTAACGGTGAAGGATTAGAATTATTAGTCAGCGCAATGAAAGACATAACAGATCAAAAGATAGCAAAAGAATGTCGTGCTACGTTGGAAGCATTTGCAAAAGACTTATGTGCGGTACCCAGCACAGACAGCTTACATTCTTATCCTTATGCATGTCGTGTATATGCTCCGGGCGATCAACAATATGCAACTAATTTGTATTGTAATAACTTATTATGGGATAAGACTAATATCGACCAAACTGTCGAGCCTTCAAAACCAATTATACCAGCATATGGATATGTATGTTTTTCAGACAGAGAATATTCAAGTTGCAAACAAGGGTTTTTCCTTGCTTCACTTAACGAAGACACCGGTTTATACGAATATACAGCAGAAGGTGCTGAAGCATGCGTCACTTGTCCGGACGGTGCGACCTGCCCTGGTGGGACACAAGCACCTATCTATGAAAACGACGATATATCAGAAATCGATAATCTATGCGGAGAAGATTATGTTGGCAGTTTATATCAAAGAATGGTTCGCTATGCAATGCAAGCTTGCGTTCGTCCTTCTGAATCAGACTCTGTAATTCCTACTAATATTCTTGCAGACGTTAACACTGTTATGGATTCTATTAAAGTAGATATGGCAAACGTATTATCCGCAGAATGTGAAAGACTGGGTGGTATTTGGGTTGACACTCAATGGAAAGATGAAGACGGCGACTTAAAGCACGACAAAACAAGTCATAAACAGTTCAAAAAGTTTTATGATGAAACAAGCGCCAATACAAAATGGGGATATTGCGCAGATAGTGATACGGTTACGTCTTATACAAATTGACACACAAAAGTTGATAATAAAAATAAAGTTTGATAAAATATTTAAAGAATAAGGGAATGAGAAAATTATTTTTTACATCTTTATTATTATTAATTCCGACACTTATTTGTGCTGCCGAAATACCTTTTTGGCAACGGCCGACCGTATGTAAGCTTGATACGACTACGTGTTATCCCAGTATATATGGTGCAGGTTATGAAAGTGGAATGTGGGATACAAGTGCAAAATGTTGGGGGTTAAAACTTATATGTCCAGAAGCTTTAACTACCGAAGAAAGGTATCCAGTTCCTATGGAAAAAAATGATATATCCAAAGGAAAAAATATAAGCTCTGATTTTGATACAAATGTATTAAACAATGATTGTTTCGGGGTCAGAAAAACAAGCAGTGACGGATCAAAAGCTTATATTGACGGTCAAATTGTAAACGTTTGGTGTATGGGCGTATTACCACAAACCCCCGATGCAGAAGTGGCAAATGGGGAAATAATATCTGCAAGCAAGCAACCAAGTTGTAAAGAACTTGCTGACTATGGGTATGCCGCTGTATTAAATAAAAATTGCTATGGTAAATATTATGATATGTCAAAATACTTAATACAGTGTAATGAAGACGATTTAATGCCAGAGCGTATAATAATATTAAACGGTGCTATGGATTATTCTTCAAAAGGCGACTTCCCTGTTGATAAACAAGAAGCAACTTCATTATTTAATAAGATGTATGAAGTATCTAAGGCTCAACACGAAAAATACTTTGAATAATCATTAAAAATCATATTTGAACTTTAACATACCAGATTGAGACTTATACTCTTCACGTATATCAAGCATATAATTTAACGATACTTTCAAACTTTTATATTCAGCGGTTAATCCCAGTGAAAGCTCTGCCCCCAGCGGAGACAAGTTATCTGCCGATACAGAAAAAGGACTGCCATTATTCATGCTTACCGCATAGCCAGTATTATCTGAAAGTATATCGTATTTAACGGCAGCGCTAAGTTCAGGCCATAATAATGTTGTCGTTCCGGTTTCAAACAAGAAGGTGTATTTTAACCCTGCAAGTCCCGTCAAATAATCAAAACTTGTATTATCAATACCAAATAAATCATTTGAATAATCAGTTTGATTTATGCGTATATAACGAATCGCAACTTCCGGTGTAAATCCACTTGAAAAATCGTAACCCGAAGCGATTTGCCCGCTGATAAAATCTGACTTGTAATTATCGGTTAACGGCGTTCCAAAAACGCTTATATTTTCTTCATAATCAGAAAAGCTGTATCCGGCGATTGCACTCAAATACCAACTTGAAGGTTTATATTGACTGTATAAGAAAATAGAATGTGTTTGAACTTCTGTATCACGTCCAGTTGCGTTATATTCAGATAAATTAAAATTATAACCTAAGCCAATAAGCAATTTTTTATAAAGTTTTATATCTGCCCCAACGGCGATTCCAGTGGCCTGACCAGTTATATTACCTGTAATATCAGTCTTATTATAAGTTCCTTGCGCCCATAATCCCAATTCTGATTTTTTATCTGCATTTTTATTTAAGAAATAAGATTGTCCCACGCGGTTTTTGGTCAAACCTATAATTTGATTCTGAATATTCATAGATAAAGATAAAGTTATAAAATCTTCCGGTAAAAGCTTATTAACTTCCTGCTGAACGAAATCTATATCACCTTCTTCCAGTAATTGCTGAGCACTTAAAGACATCCCAGCTATATCTGCATTGGAACTATTCATCAACAAACCAGTTAAAATACTAACAGAAGAATCAGAAAGTCCCGTATCATTAATTATACCTTCTGTATCTTTTAATTGTATGCTATAAGCACCGGAACCGGCATCTGTAACTGAAAACAAACCGCCACCAGCAGATATATTTGATATATCAATTACAGAATTGGCGAATAATTCATAGGTTCCAGAATTAAGAACAAGTATAGCTAATTTACCGCTATTACCAACTTCTATGGTATTGGCGATATTCAATTTACCATAATTATTTTCGTCCAGCGCAGATAAATAAATTGTTCCGTTCAAAGTTAAGTCGCTTTGGCTAACAGTTGAAGTTCCTATATCTAAAACACCAACAGCACTAGTTCTTTTATCTACATTTACGACCAATTTACCGCTTCCGGTAATTCCACCAGACAAAGTAGTTGTTCCGTTGTCTATGGTAAGCGTCCCCAGATTATAAATATCGTTAAATTGGTCGCCTGCTTTATTATTTGAAAAAGCAACATTTTGCAACTTAAATACAGCATTTACATCATTATAAATAGCACCGCCCTGCTCTGCCGAATTACCAGACACAACGGAATTAGCAATAGAAGCATTACCTGCGTTATAAAAAGCGCCACCAAACGCATTACCTGTTTGGGACTTAACTATATTATTCGTAAAGTCCCCCGATACGGTGATAGTTCCTTCATTATAAATCGCGCCACCAAAAGCATTTGTTGCATTTGTTGTGACGGAATTACCTGTAAAATCGCCGAATACAAGCATAGGAGAACCAGAATTGGAAGTCTGTGAATTTAACGATATAGCACCACCAGTAGAAGCCTCAACAGAAGAATCAGCAGTTTTTGCCACCACGGCATTATTAGTAAAATTACCGTTCAATCTTGTAAAACCAGCATTTACGTTTTCTGCGGCATCTATATAAATTGCCCCCCCGGCCGCGTAAGCATCTGCAGATGCCGAATTAGACACAAAACTTCCATAAATGTTTCCTATTTTTGTTGTGATAGTAGTATCTGGTTCTGTCGGGGAAATGCTACCATTTATATAAATCGCCCCACCAACGGCAGATAAAAGCGAATCGCCAGAATAAGAAGAACTTTCGTTTGTTCCCGTATAAAGTGCCTGAACAGAATTGGAAACGAAATCTCCGTAAAGATTATTTACAGTTGCTCCGCTATATAAAGCGATAGCACCACCGGCAGCCAAAGCGTTACCGGCTTGATTATATTGAATAGTTGCTTTATTTTCCGAAAAATCCGCATTTATTTTATTTATCTGACCAGCTATATAAAGCGCCGCACCTTGTGCTGATAATTGTTCGTTTATTGGTGTTGCATCTTTAGTTACGGTTATAGTATTTTTACTAATTGTATTATCAGGTTCTATATTATTGTAAGTGTTATCATTTTCAGCATTTATATTTAAGGCCCCCCCGGCTATATTTTCATCAGTTTTAGAAATATTATTATCGGTCCATAAAACATCTGCCCCAGCAGAAGAAACAGACATAAAAGCGAAGAAAAAAATTAATTTTTTTAAACTGTTAAAAGCCATAATAAACATCTCCCTATATTATAAGATGATATAAGTTAGTATTAAGATATTCAACAACAAAAGTATTGGAAAGGAATCCAAGAGATTTTTCAATTGCAAAGTGTATATAATATTATATAATATCACGCGAATTGGGGCATAGTTTAATGGTAGAACTCCGGACTCTGACTCCGTCAGTGTTGGTTCGAATCCAGCTGCCCCAACCAAAAATTCAACCGCCTTTATGGCGGTTTAATTTTTGGTCTGTGGCGATGGTTCGGCCACGCAACTAAAGTTGCACTGGTTCGACAATGAGTAAGAGAAAACGAGCAAAGCGAAGTTTGAACGCAAACGAATGCCCCGCAGGCATTTATAATGCCGAGGGAATCCAGCTGCCCCAACCAAGAATTCAACCGCCTTTTATGGCGGTTTAATTATTGGTCTGTGGTGATGGTTCGGCCACGCAACTAAAGTTGCACTGGTTCGACAATGAGTAAGAGAAAACGAGCAAAGCGAAGTTTGAACG
>CALXLL010000003.1 GCA_944389185.1 uncultured Alphaproteobacteria bacterium | reverse complement strand
CCGTTGAATGAAATATATGTAGTAAATAATTTTTCTTTTTTTTTTTTTAAAGATATTTATAAACAAAACATGGAAGAAGCAAAAGCAACAAGGGATAGAGTAGAAGAATTGCTTAGTCCAAAAAAACCTTCTGAAAATCTTTGGTCAAACATTAACCCTGCTTATACACCACAAGACTTAACAGAAGTTGTAGAAGTTACATTTGGTTATTCTGACGGTTGCCCGTTTGAAACAAAGAAAGAATGCGAAATATGGCGTAAAAAACCAATTGTTCGTGAAACGGTATCACCACGTAGTCCGAAAATACGTGACGAGAAAATGGACGAGTTTATAAACGTTGCTATATACAATAAAAACATAACCGCAAACGTGCCGGAAGCAGCTCCTTTACTTGAAAGATACAAGATGTTAATGAGTTCGGCTAACGCATGTTGCACAGACGGTATGGCTTATTCATTAAAACAAGCCGGTGCATCTGATGGTTTGGTATATAAGTTTTTATCTGATGACGCAAACTTTTATGGTTTGGGGGCTCGCTGTTTAATGATTACAGATTCCGAACTTGATACAAAATATCCAAATACTGCCACAGCGGGCGTAATTGCAGACGTAAGGAACGGGTGCTTATGTCGTGGCAGGCAATGGTTTAAGGCCATGCTTGCACCGTTTACAGACATATATAAAGCAATACCTGAATTCAAAGACTATAAGTTTTATTACACATATACAGACGGTCTTGGTCGTGAAATAACAGTATCCGTAAACACAGACGTTCAAAATGTATTAAATCAATTACAACAATGTCCATAAAGAAAAATAAAGCGCTCGGTAGAGCGTTTTATTTTAATAAATGAATAAATAATAAGATACAAAAAAGAACCGCCGTTTTGGCGGTATTTTTTATCTTTGGATATCTGAATTATTATACATATTTTTACTATTATTATTTTTCTCTATTTGTTGCATAACAGCTATATTCAAAGCGTATGCGCAATTATTCACTGAATCTTTTTGAGCTTTTAAGCCGTTACACTGAACAGGCTCAGAATATTGATTTGTAGCATTATCAAAAGTCACCCCACTAACAGCGTAAGACCTTGCAAAACTTAAATCTTTTTGTAATTGACGATAAGCTTCACCGATATTACCTGAACTTACAGCCTGTAAGACTATACGAATATTATTTTGTATACAATTTAAGCCATCTGAAGTGCTTGTTTTTAACAAACAGTTTTCTGCACCAATTAAAACTACATTGCTATCGTTTGAAGTCCTGCTGGAAGATGAACTAGAAGCGCCGGCGGCTTCAAAAGAAGTGGTTAAGACTGCTTTTTCTAACTGAGTCTTTAAGCGCTTTACGGTTGCTTCCAAGAAATCGTATTGCTGTTCCAGCTGCTGAGTAATTACAGTAGTCTTCAAAGCGATTACATCCCGCATAGCTTGACGTGTAGCCTCGTCAGAAGGGTTTTCAACTTGACCTATATTATAAACATGAGTGCTGCATAGTGCAATTTCTGGGTTTATACGAGTATTTCTATCTGTGCCACAACCATTATTTGTTGCAGCAAAAACATAACCAGATATCCCAAAAGACATGCAAAATAACGCCATTATTGAAGGCAAATTAAATCTAGAATTAAGAGAACGTTTAATATTTTTCATTTATTGCTCTTCACACCTTAACGTAGCTTGATTAAAACTGTATGTTTTTCCCTCGTTCCAAATATCTTCACAAACGCAACTATTCCCATTCCAGCTGACCCGATAATCTATAATCATAGCCTGCTCACATAAACATTGGGCCATACTACCAAAACTTTCTTCGTTCCTTTTTGCCAAACACACAGCCTTTGCGTTTTCAACACTTTCATTATTAGTAGAAATAACTATGCCTACCGCTACATTATCTCTGATATAATTATTCAAGTCATTATCGGAAACACATACAGATTCTGGTAATTGTTTTAAAGAAACCAATTTCTGTAAATCTGCATAACTTTCTTCGCTTACAGCACAAAACTTTATGCCATCTGGCTTTGGAGAAGTTTGACCGCTTCCGAATATCGCGTTACCAAAGCTGCTTGGGGCATCTTGCTCTATTATTCTTTGCAAAGTTTCTATATCTATAGAAGCCTGTTTTTTACGACTGCTGAATAAAACCGAGTTATCCAAAGCCTCTGATACACAGCCTACACGTATCTGCGAAGAACCGTCAGAACCCTCATCTGGATACAACCAGCTTTTTTGAACGTCTGCATTATTAGTTAACATTTTAACCAATTGACAACCGCCGTCAGCCATAGGAACAACTTGACCCACTTTACAACTAAACCCACCTATAACTGCACCTGTTTCACCTGCGTTGCTTACCGGGATAGATACACCGTTAACACAATTTGTCTGCGTATAGTGCATTACTTGACCGGGCCCGCATAAATATTGCGCCCAAGCATTGCAACTGCCGTTCAGCATCATATAAATATCTGTTATATCAACGCCGACAGATTGTGCAAGAATCAGAGCGTCGTAAAGCTCGTCCAGCACCGCATTATAAGGTTCAAAAAAGTTCATAGCTTTTTGCTTAAACATTTTTACGCGCTTTGGACCGGAACAATTATTTCCCGAACTATCGCAACCGGCATAATCATAAACATCGGTTAAAACGGCTTTTAATTCTTTTAACGCAACTTCGGCATTTTCCAAGCTTGATAAAACTTGACCCGATATCTGTTGTCTAGCCAAAACATCTGCCGACACACCAGACTCCACAGCAACTTGCTGAACTTCCGGCGTTACCGTGACGGCAGAATTAGAACTTGTCGCACTTGCAGATTGAGCCGCCATATCCGCAATTGCCTGAGCCGTTATTTCTTGTTGCTGTTGCAAAGCAGCCTGTAATTGAGCATTAGCTTCTGCATTTTGTTGTTGCATCTGTGCTTGCATCTGTTGCATCTGCGTCTGCATTGCTTGTATCTGTTGAGCACTTTGTTGCTGAGCTGCTTGCGCTGCTGCCGTTTGTGCTTCCAGTGCCGCTTGATTGGCTTTTGCATTAGAATCTGCCACCAATTGCGCGGAAATATATTCTATTAAATCATCACCGTATTCTTTACAGCTTTCATTAGATTGAACGCAACCAGAAACTATCGTTCGTGCCAAATCCATACTTGTGCAACCGCCACCCGCACATTTAGGTTGCGCGCATCTTAAAATAACAGCATTACAATTTCCGAAATCTGCCGTAGGCGCGTTTGCCGATGTCATATAAGACCGGCTGTTCATCAGATTATTCCAATTATTATTGCTGATGTATCCAGACGGATTATAAGCCGTTAAATTATTACCTGCCGTGGTTGCAACCGCAGCAGCAACCGCGTCAAAAGACAACAGAGACAAAGCAATTAATAAAAATCCTGATAAAGCTTTCATATTCTCTCTTAATTTGTATTCTAACACAAAAAAAAGATTCTTAAAAGACAAAAATATATAATTTAGAGAAAATAAAAAGCGCTCGGTAAAGAGCGCTTTTTATAACTATTCATGGATTATTCCATACTGGTGCTGATTACGTCACCATACTGACCGACTTCATCTGCACCGATATAGCAACGGATATGCTTACCGATATCATTCATCCATTCTTCCATCGCAGCTTTTTCTGCTGAATCCATCTGTGCTTGCAGTATGCTGTTTGTGACGGTATAACCTAATACACCACCAGCGATACCAGTCAAAGCCGAACCAAGACCTATACCTAATTTACGGTTCTTTTCGTCTTGCTCGTTTTGAATTGCATCTGCATCAGAAGCTTCGCAGAGAACACGCAAACCATCAATACTATTTACAAAGTTGGTTGTTGCCGTTTCCATAGCATAAACATCAAGCTTAGATACACCATTAATGTTTTCTTTATGCTTATTTTCATCAAGTTGCGTTATAGCGTTGCTTACGCTATTGTCAACCTTCAAACCGGCATCTTTTGCCATTGACACAGCACTATTACCAAGCATTCTAGCAGACTGATAATTACCAGATTCTGCATAATTTATCGCCTGTTCCGCAAAGCTTACACATTTTTCCAAAGAGCTTCCATCCGAAACCTTGCTATCGGACTTGCCGGTCAAGCCACTAAATACCGTTCCATCCGCAATACCAGCACCAAGATACGCACCACCAATACCACCACCAACAGTGCCAATCGCAGCCATCCACCAAGGCAAGTTCTTTGCCTGCGGGCTTATCGCACTATCACGTGCCTCTTGACCTACTTGCTGTGATATTTCTTGTAAATCTTCGTATGGTATCCAGCTGCCACAAGTAAACGCGTCGCCTGCTGCAAAGTATGCGTTCGCCCATGAAGGTTTGTCTTTTATCAAAGCCTGAACCTTTTGATCATCAGATTGAACAGTAACCCTTATGCGACAGAACGAACCATATAATTCATTACTTGCAACAAATTGCGTAGACTTCAAACCAGATACAGAGTAATCATTAGGAACCTTATTATTTCTTAATTTTACCCACATAAACGTGCTTCCCATATCATCGCTTCCCATGATACCGCCAGAATTACTGGACATGCACATATTTTGTTGCTTCGTTAATTTTGCATTATATTGTGCCTGAGCCTCTATTTCTAAGTCGTATACCAAGTCCTTAAATATGGCACGTTCTGCTTGTTGAATTTCATATTCACCTGTGCCAATCATTTTTGGATAAATATACTTACCACTTGCATCATCACAACGGCCAGTATCACCACCGTTATCCTGCATAGTTGTGCATAGCAAGTTACCATCTGCATCAACATCCTGAACTGTTGAAAGTATTTCAGAAGCGGTAAAGCTGCCAGCGTCTAACCAACCCGAACGAACGTCCGTTGCACTTCCCCAAGAAGAAGTAGTATCTTTTCCTGCCTTTGCACGCGCAGCTTCGGTCTTGAAGTGTTCTTCACAAACAGGTGAAGACTTTACCGTGTTCATACACAAACCTAATACAATTGTATGATCCAAAACGCCGCCGACTTTATTCATACTTGCATCAAAATTACTGTTACCAGAATCTGTCAAAGAAGAATAAACGTCAGTGCGGTTACGATAGCAATTTACATAATCTGCACCACACATAGATTTTACGCAATTCGTAGCAATCGTTTGACATTGTTTTTTCATGCTGTCAAGCGCTGCTTGGTTATAAGAAGTTGACAATGTAGAATTCAATTGAGCCACTGCACCAACAGGGTCAGGGTTAGATACAGTCTTATCGTCAGGTGCCGTAAACAACTTGTCAAACAAGCTGTATTCTTCAAACATAACCAACCCAGTTGTTGTGTTAAATGTAGAACCTGCATATTTACAAGCCATATCATTATTTACAACACCTTCACAACCAGCCTTTATATCTTCCATAGTTGCCGGATTTGTAACACCTTTTACAGTATTAGACGTGTTGAAAGCCGAAGCATAACAAGCTGCCCCACTTCCTTCACCACAAGTCCGCATTGCGCAAGAAATAATTGTTTCTGCACATTGCTCTTTCGCTTTTTTATCAAACTGAGCAACCAAATCATCAATTTTTACGCGCATAGAATCATTCATTCTGGCAGCATAAGCTTCGGAATAAACGTCATTCTGTATAACTTCGTCTTGTAATTGTGAATTAGTCGGCATATTACCATTACCGATAAATGTGGCATAACAGAACTTATTAGCACCAATAGTGTCCAAACATGCGTTTCTTAAGAAACCAGAAACGTTATTACGGTCTATAATAGTTACATCTGCCAAAGAATTGGTTTCAACGCCGCTGAAATCCGCAGCAGCTTTTGCCGCTTCTACGCTGCTTCCTTCTTTACATCTGTAAGGGTTAGTAGCACAAGCGTTTAAGAAACATTGATCAACAACTTTATAACAAGTAGATACAGCGTTAACAGCTGCCAGCGCCGCACCTTCTGAAATCATAATACCAATACGACTATCCGAAGAAGGATTTGCCGCGGTATTTGTTGTCCCGAACAATTCTTTTAAGCCTTCATCTTGGCAACGCGCCAAGGTAGATTCACAGAATAATTTTTGTTTTTTGAATTCTGAATTACTTGTGCAAAGCTCAAAATCATAACCGCAAACATCGTCACGTTTCAAACAAGTTGTATATCTTCTGACACATTCGCTTGTGTCATAACGATTGTTTATATGGGCGGCTTCAATTAATTGCCCCAAAACACTGCCTGCGGTTGGATAAATATATTCACCAGAAGAATTCTTATTTGAAAACGCAGTTTGGTTACTGGTCCCAAATAAACTGTTTATACCAGAAGCACTGCATTGAATCAGGGTACTTGCGCATAAAGGCTTCTTAGCATAAAACAGTGTATTATTAGTGCATTCTTCAAAGTTTGGACCACAAACATCGCTTCCTTTCAAGCAATCTGTATAAGCTTCTATGCATTCTGCATTTGCAAGCAATGAAGAAGAACTGCTGCTGCTTGATGAAGAACTTGAAACATAGCCCGTTAAAGTAGGCATTCTTGAAGAAGCTGTCCCTACAACACTTGGTCTGGCCGTTACAGCCAACGCAGCCGGCATCGCGCTAAAAATAGCAATTAAACTTACTGTTTTTTTCAGAAGACTCATTCCCTGACTCCATATTTATTATTATAAGTTTATCATAAAATTATTATTTGATAAAGAAAAAAAACAAGATTTCTTAATAAAAAATGCGATGTTTTATAAGTTTTCTGACAAAGATAAAACTTTAATTATTTTCATTTAAAATATACTTTAATTCCTGCATATCGTCAGGTAGTTTAGCTTTAAATGACATTTTTTCCCCAGATACAGGATGAACAAACTCTAACACTTCGGCATGCAACATCTGTCCGGTATGATCTTTCAAAAAATCTAGCAAATCAGTATTCTTAACACTACCAAGTCGCGAAGAACTGCGCCCATACAAAGGATCACACAAAACCGGAAAACCATGAACAGACAAATGAACCCTTATCTGATGCGTCCTGCCGGTTAATAGATTACACCTGAATTCTGAAACACCAAGTCTTGGCCAGACATTTAACACACTTACTTCCGTATGTGCAGGTTTACCGCCCGTCTTTACCATCGTCATCTTCTGCCTATTCCTTGATGACCTGGCTATATTCCCTGTAATATCAGCGCTTTCCCAATTCGGAACGCCCCAAACAAAAGCGATATATTTCCTGGTCAAATCGTGCGTAGAAAAAGTCTTTACCAACCCCCGAAAAGCCGCATCACTTTTTGCAAACACCATTACACCACTTGTGTCTTTATCTAGCCGGTGAACAACACCAGGCCTTGTCTGCCCCCCCAGCGCAGATAAGTGTGTATGCGATAAAATATTTTGAACCAAAGTCCCAGTCTTATTACCAGCAGAAGGATACATTACTACCCCACGCGGTTTATTAATAACGATTATATCGTTGTCTTCGTAAATAATATCTAAATCAAAATCGCTGGATATATTTTCAGAAGCAATATCACTGGCTTTGTCGTTAATTTGAACTTCTACTTTACTACCAACTTTCATTTTCTCTGAAAACTTGGTCGGTTTCCCATTATATAAAACCGAAAACTTTTGTATTTCACTTCTTGAATATTCTGGCATTTTCATAACCAAAAACTTATCAAGCCGTAAACCGACTTCTGAATCTTCAACAATAAAAGTTTTTATTTCTTTCATACGTAAAACTTACTTTAACTTGTCCCAACCTGTTTCTTGGTCACACTTGGATAAGTCTATTGTTAATTCCCCGTCACCAGTCACAGGACAAGTTAACAAACCAGAACTTACCGCTTCATCCGCGTCACGTAAAGCGTTTCGCCAAGTAAACTTTATTTCCTTTGGTGGATATACACAAGCAATTCTTAAATCACCGTCATGTTTATTGTTCGGTCCCAACCAAACACGAACACCTTCACCTAAACCATAGCAAGGAAAACCGTCCAGATAATATAAAACCAGTCCCTTACCTATCAATTTATTATCAGGTATAAACTTACCACGATATTCATACAGCAACAAGCCCGTTAAAGCTTGCCAATCTGTGCTGGTTGAAAAAATGCTTATTCTTGGCTGCGTTGCAGGTTTATCACTGCTGTCCGCAGCAAAAACAGGCGTTGTTGCAAGCAAAACAAATATAAACAAAAAAAGTTTTTTCATTATTTTACCCCTTGCATTTCAAGTTCAACAGACACTTTTTTTACCACCGCAGGATTAGAAGATAATATATGATTAAAACTAACTTCTTCACCTACGTCCAGCAAAGTAGCACTTGGTAAAAACTTTTGCTTTGAAACAACGTTACCTTCTTCGTCATAAGAAGTAACTATTAAATCTGGAACACCATATATTTTTTCTGACTGATTTTTTACGGTCCCAGATACAGAAACTTTTTGTCGTCCCATTTCATCTGTGACAGTTGTGACTTCTGTAATAGACGCAACCAAAGGATTATTTTTTATCTTAGCAGCTTGATAATTAATAAACACAACTATTGTAAATACCAGCGCAGCCAATAATGCACATAAAGCCGCAAAAAACATTAAAAAAGAATTCTTTTTATTGCTTTTCTGGACAGCCCAAACATTTCCACAAATAGCGCACTTTACGTTACCATTTGGCAACTTATCTAAATTATACTCTGTTTTACAAAAATCACATTTTATTTTCATGATTTGATTTATACCATATTTTATTCCAAATTCAACTGACGATATTTCTCGGTAACTTTTCTTTGAATTTCCGTTATAGCATTTAAATAATCGGATACCGTTGCATTCTTATTTGCAGAAACCGCCCCAAACACCTGACTTGAAACACTTGTTTTATCGTTTTCCATATAAACTGCCAACGGCGCCATTCTTGTAAGTTCCGCTAAAATCAAATCGTTAAAATAAGCTGTGTTAGTATACAAATCCCAAAAATATCTGTTGTTTATAGAATCTTCTATTCTGTTTCTAACAACCAGCTTAGGAGTAATAGAACCAGTAAAACCAACGCTTACCTGCAAAGCGTCAATTCTTCCGTTCGTCATATCTATCATTTTATTTATCTTTAAAATCGCTGCATCAGAATCGTCTTCCGTATAAATAGATAAACCTGATAAGCTTAAATCATAAACCCATAAGTCATTTGTTGCAAAACTGGAAAACTTACCTGTATCTTCTAAGCTAAACATATTGTTAACTTCAAGGTTTCTTGAATCAGAAGATAATATTCCTGATACAGTAGCATTTTTACTTTCAAACACACCATCTATGGTTATTCTGTTCTGAAATATCGTGTCTTTAGTAGCTATTACTGGGCTTAACAAAGTTTCTTCCAGTTGTAAAAATTCAGAATCTATAAAAGTTGCGTTTTTTATATCGTGCCCACCAAGATTTAAAGCAGACATCATAGTTGCGTCATCTTCATTATCAGAAGGCGCGCGCCATAAATATAAGTCAATATCACGCGTCACAGGCGTAATACCTATAATACCATCAGACGAACCTAATCCTAAATCAATCGTATTCGCACGCCATGCCCCGAAAGAACCAAACGCTTTTACCCCGTCAACAAAACCTAAATCACCGCCAGCCATAGAAACAATTTCTCTTGTCCGCAAAGGACTGATGTCTGGGTCGTTATAAAGAATAACCCCTTGTAAAGTTGCTTTACCGTTTATATCATTGGACTTTAAAATACGTAACTGATACTTATCATCTTTATTTTCTATAACATCAGCAGCAACACCATAGTCAGCTAAGTCCGAAGGATTTATTCTTATTATATTCTTACCAACCGTATTTAATAAATTATCTCTATTTTCCAGTATATACCTTTCTAATGCAGACTGAGTGTCTTCCATATGGCGCATAACAGCAATATTTTCTACCCGACGAACCGAGTTTTGTTGATACCTGAATACAAAAGGCATCATAACGGCAACCAATGCAACGCTTAACAACAGCTCTATTAATATGCTTCCTTTATCAAAGCCAAAGTTTTTTTCTATAAAAATATTATTTTCTTTTTTCATAATTGACTTGTCTTTGCAGGTATGTTTTTCCATCCAGTAGTCATTAAAGATTTAAAAGAATCTTTTGATGGCATAGCTGGAATATTTGCACGTTCTATATTTAATTCTGAAAATTGCGGTAATCTGGTGGAAGGAAAATACCAACTTCCTATTTTAATCGGCGTATCAGTAGAATATAGCAACTCACCAGAAACGGTTAAACCAAAATCGTCATAAAAAATTATTTCTTCTGTTGTTAAAAACGGCGTATAAACAGAGTTTGCACTTACACCAACAAACCCGCTGACAGTTCTTAACGTATCAGACTTTATCGTAAAATCATTTGATACATTTACCGAATTAAGAACATTTACTCTATCTGCTATAACGCGCCCTTTTGTTGTATACTTATTGCCGTTTAATGAATTTGCATAAATATTTCTAAAACCAGATACGTCATCTGTTACCCTTACACTATCGAAATAAACTGCTTCTCCGTCTATATTTGCACCGGATGAAAAATAAACTGTATCAGCAGACAACATTCCTGTTTCCACGAAAAAAGCTGCGCCGTTTGATGATTTTAATGATTTAGCAAATACGCCACCTATATTATAAATATTATTATTACCCATATTTAAATTGCGTAACATTTTATTCAGCTCGTCTTCACCGGTCGTTCCACGATGTAAGTATCTGGTCTTATCTTCACCGCTTAAATCACGCGTTATTCTATAAATTAAGAAACCTTCTTTAAAATCCGGTGCGGCCACAGCCCAATCTTGCCCATAAGCAATACCATCTTGACCTACAACAGCTGCATCCATACCTATGCTATTCGCTATTTGCGCCGCGGTAAAATCGCTATCACCGAAATCAAACGCAAGATAAGTATCTATTACAACTGCACTCTGAACCATATATTTATCTATGAAAGCCGCAACTGGTAAATCTGAAATGCTATCAAGTTCGTCTTCTGAAAGTTTTATCTGAGCCGTATCCGGCCACAAATCTTGATTTATACGAATAAAGTTAAACATAGGGTCTTTTATATTTATTATATTTTTTGCAATAGACATATTTCTAATATAATTACTGCTGTCCATCAATTGCGTATACAAAAACGGCGCAACAGATGCGACAATCCCCATGGCCAGTAAGACTTCTAATACAGAAGCACCGGCTTGCTGCTTTAAATTATAAAAAATGTTTTTATAAGCAACCACTTTTACCTTCCAACAAACACTTTTTGATATCTATACGTTTTTCCAGTCTTTGCCAAAATACATATTGGCATATTATATATTGCGATAAAGAGTTCCTGTCATAATTACCTTCTAAATCGTAAATAATATCTCGGCAGCTTAGTGTTTCTGCATCGTCATCTTTTGGATCTTTCAGAATAGAAAAACCTTCATTACTTATATTTAAATAAGCTACATCAGAAAAGAAAGACGTGCCCGCAGGTCTTATATCCAGAATAACTTCACCTGTTTCACCTTCCGCCAACGCATCAGACGTCTGGTCACGCATAGTTATATTTGAAGCGTATATAGTCCCAGCATCAATACCAGAACTTACACTGTAATCTAAACTATCGGGGTCTATATAAACGTCTTGCCCCCCACTTGCGTTTATAAAAGATTCTATTTCTAAACTATCTACTGTTAAATTAATTTTTTCTGTTATTAAACTGCCGTTAACAGTCCATTCTAATGGACCATAAAAACTGGTTCTGCCGGCAGTCATGGTCAATTCATAAACAGACGCATAATTAGAAGAAAAATTACCTGTATCTCCAAACTTTGAAATGGTTTTAGCACTTATATCACCAACAAACAAAGAACCGCGCGTTAGCGACAAAGGGGCTTCACCAGACTTATTTTGAAACACAGCTTTATCTGAAAACATTGAATCTATGCTATTTTTAGCGGTTCTGCCGTTTTCCAAACCAGTGATAGACAAAGTATTAAACTGACTTGTTTCGGCCTCTGCCCTTCTTCCCAAGAGGCTTTCTGCATTACTTAAAGAAAAAGCCCCCATATCTAAGTCCGTTAAAAAAGCACTATTATCAAGATTTGTTTCATTTCTTTTCACAACATCAGAATAAACGTCGTTTAACGCCAAACCAACCAATAAACCGTTATCCGTATATGAAGAATAAAAACCAAGTCTTCGACTAAGCTCGGCCAATTGAAGTTCGGATAAATCCCCTTTGGAAACATTTAAGAATGCCGTTACAGAAGTAGGTTCTTTTTTTATAACCAAAGAAATATCTTGTCCCAAAGCAGTTTTTGGAACAAACCCCAGCGGCAATCCATAAGACTCTAACAAATCTGCAAACTCATTTCCAGACACGACCGTCGTGTTATAAGGCAGGCTCTGAGCATTTTCACGAATAAATATTCTAGCAGCTGTCTGGGCAAGTTCTATCTGTCTTGTAGAAGAATACATTTTTGCGTCAATATCACGACCTGCTAATTGCTGCGCAACAAAAGGTATAAAGGCAAAAATCAAAGTAAATGCCAACAAAGCTTGTAATAAAAAGTTTCCGCGTTGATTTTTCAAAAAAACTCCTACACACACTGAAAGAATAGCAACAGAAAAAAAATATTGCAATCAGTTTTAAGATAATATATTATTTGTTTCGTTAAACAAGCAACCAAGAAAAGTTGCATAAGAAATGATTTCCTTATAATAAAGTAAAAAACATGCAAAACAAAAAAAATCAAACGTCTGTGGGGATGATGATTCAACGCTGTCACAAATGGCGTCAAAAAAGAAAACAATATATGGACCAAGCACGCCAAACAAGTGATGAAATTGAACGCGAACGTTTAATGCAAGCTGCGGAACATTACGGCCGCATCGTCAATGAAGAACAAGGTAAAATAGATTCTACACGCGATCCAAAAGACAAAACCGCAGTAACAGAAGAAGAATCTATGGAAAACACAGACAATACCGAAACTTCTGAAGCAACTGAAAACACGGAAGAAGAAGATATAGGCTTTCCAGACTTTATAACGAATTTGAACAATAACGAATAAATATTTTATACTTTTAATTGTTGAAATTTAGATGTGTTTTGTTATCCTTGCAGACAAAGGAAGTTTCGTCATGGATAATAATTACACAGTTCTAGCAAGAAAGTATCGCAGTCAAGATTTTCAATCTTTAATCGGTCAAGACGTATTAGTTAAAACTTTAACTACGGCGATAAATACTTCACGTATCGCCCACGCATATATTTTTACAGGTATACGCGGAACGGGTAAAACCAGCACTGCAAGAATACTTGCAAAAGCATTAAACTGCTTATCTTCTGACAGACCTACGGCAAAACCTTGCGGTGTTTGCGAAAATTGTCGCGCTATTGCCGCCGGTCAACATATTGACGTTATGGAAATTGACGCCGCTTCCCATACCGGTGTTGATAATATGAGGGATATATTAGACGCAGCCCAATATAGACCAACCAATGGAAGATATAAGGTTTATATAATCGACGAAGTTCATATGCTGTCTACCAGCGCATTTAATGCTTTATTAAAAACGTTGGAAGAGCCACCGGCACACGTAATATTTATACTTGCAACAACAGAAATAAGAAAAGTCCCTGTTACTATTTTATCAAGATGTCAAAGATTTGACTTAGTTCGCGTTCCCGTTGAAACCCTTAAAAACCATTTTGCTTGGATTGCTAAACAAGAAAATATAGAATTATCAGACCAAGCAAACGAACTTATTGCACGTGCTGCGGACGGTTCCGTTCGTGACGGACTTTCTTTACTTGACCAAGCAATCGCTCAAACTGGCGGTAAAGTAGATGAAAAATCCGTGCTTGATATGCTTAAACGTGCAGATAGAGGGGTAGTAGTCGACTTTATGGAAACCTTACTTTCGGGCGACGTTGCAAAAGCTCTTGAAAGCGCCGACCAGATTTATACAAACGGTGCAGATTTATCTATGTTATTGACGGATATGATGGAATGGACTCATTGGGCGACACGTATGCATCCTTCTTTACATGCAGGAAACTCTATAAATTGTCCTTATACGGCAGACCAACGCGAAAAAATTATAAGTATAAACGCTCGGGTTTCTTTGAATACTTTATCAAGAATATGGCAGGTAATGGTTGCTTCTGTTGCAGAAATGCAAGCGACAAGCAATCAAAAACAATGCTTTGATATGCTGATAGTCAGATTAATGCACATAGCTGATATACCTTCTATACCAGACATGTTAAAAAGTGCAGATAAACAGAAACCAGCTGTCGTTCAACCAGCACAAAAAACAGATTCTAAATTAACTATTAATAATTCTGACGATTTGGCAAAAGCTTTAAAAACAACTAAAGAAATATTATTATTTTCTTATTTCAGCACAAATATAGAAGTAATAGACTTTTCAGATGGCACTATTAAATATTTTGATAGGAAAGGCGACCCTGATTTTTCGACAAAACTTTCTGAATGGTTAGAAAAAAATACAGGTAAAAAATGGAATCTGGAAAAGCAACAGGAATGTAAAGAACATTCTCAAACCGTAACTGAAAAACAACAAGAAGAATTAGAAGCAGACCCAATGGTTGCAAGTGCAATGTCTTTATTTGAAGAAGGTGAGTTAATAGATGTTCAAAATAAAATATAAGGAGATCTTTATGCGTCAAGAATACGGTAGGTCTTTAATAGAAATGCTGGGTGTATTTGCAATTGCCGGTGCAATGACAGTAAGCGCCGTCAGCATTTATAACGTAATTCGCAATAATCAAGCACGAAAAATCGCAAGCTCAGAAATAGAACAAATTGCATCAAACACTAAATTATTATTGCAGCTACGTGGCGACTATACGGGTGTCAGCGTAGATTACTTGGTTAAGGCAGGCGCATTAAAAAATAATAGCGCTCCGATTGGTGGCGCAAACTGGTCTGTTACAGCAGAAAACGGCGGTGCAGAATTCGCAATAAATCTTACGGAATTATCCGAAGGAGAATGCGAATATTTTACCATTGCAGTTCCAGACTGGGCAAAAGCAATAAAAGTTAACGGCTTTGAAACAGATATAACTTCACAATGCTTTTCTTCAAGAACTAACCAAGTATCTTTTATAGTAGAATAAATGAGATTTTATAAAGCTTTATCTTTTTTATTAATTTCCACAGTATTATTTGGATGCGTGCAATACCACAGCCCAGAAAGAAGCACTTGGTCTTCATATCTTTATGGCGCAAGTTTTATGGATATGAACGAAATATCACGGACGGCGAAAAAACCAATTTATTTGGGGGACGGCGGTAAAGTGGTAAGTGCAGATACAAAGACAGACAATTCTGCTCTTGAATACGGAAACAAGCAAGAAAACGATAATGCAATTATCTTAAATTATATGAAGAATCTTGAATATGACCTATATGACGCTTTAAGGAAACCAGGCATATCAGTTCAGCGTGCAGGAACAGAAGTGGTAGTAATATTGGTGCGAGACGCTTTGATGGAATTAAATGTGGCAGATATATCAGAAACAGGTTCCGATACATTAAAAAAGATTTCTAAAATATTAAAGAAATATGATGCAACTTTTATAGAAATAGCAGGCTATACAGATGCTATGAATAACCAACAAGCAGAACAGGCTTTATCGTTTGATATGGCACAACGAGTCGGCGTCTATTTTTCTCAAAACGGTATAAAACCAACAAGGTTATTTATCGTTGCACGCGGTGCCAGCAGACCTATTGCAGCCCAGGATGATATCGGGCGGTTAACAAATAGAAGGGTTGAATTAAGAATTGCTCCGGTCAGATAGGGGCAGAATAAGTTTCGCTTTTATTTTAAATAAAATATTGTTATACTAAATCTAAACTAACAAAAAGGATGAAAATATGTCTAAAACACCGAATAATCCAATTGTAAAAAAATACACAAAAACAGGCATTATTGCTGCTGCTGTTATAGTAGTTGCAGCATTAGGTATTTGGGGCGTATCTGCAATGCGCTCTGGTGAAAAAACGGCTAATATAGAAGAAGCAATGGAAGTTGTATCTACAGACGCAGCAAGCGCAGCCGATTTACGTATAGCCGTCATTCGTATGGACGCAATTCAAACAGAGGCAAAAGCTTTACAAGACTTACGTAAACAACGCGAAGTTTATGAAAAAGAATTACGTGACGAACTGGAAACAAAACAAAAAGATTTGGAAAAAGAAAAAGAAGAAATTGAAAAATCTCAGGACGTATTATCCAGGGAAGCTTTACAACGTCGCGTGGTTGATTACCAAAATAAAATAAATGATTTGCAACGCGACTTAACAGAACGTGCACAAAACTTGGAAGTTTCTTATCAAAAAGCTTTGAATGACATCCAAACAAATCATCTGGACCCAGTAATTGAAGGTATAATAGATAAGAAAAACTTATCCGTAGTAATGGACGGTAGATACGCAAGAACAAATCCAAAAATTGAAAACTTAGATATCACTGATGAAGTAATTACAGCTTTGGATAAAAAAGTATCTTCCGTTAAGATGGAAAAACCGCAAGGTTTCTAAAAAGCTCCGCCCAATAGGGCGGTGTTTTTTGCTGGCAGAAAGTTTTACTTTCTGCTTTTAATTTGTTTTTTTTAGAGTATAATCGCAACATGTTTAATATAATAAAATCTTTGTTTGCCCCGGCAGCAACTAAAACAACAGCCGGTAAACTGGCCGAAAAATTCGGTCTTGAATTAAAAGGTAACCCAGATACCGTTATTCGTGGAGTTGCACCAATTGCAGATGCAAAACCAGGACAACTGGCTTTTTATTCAACAGAACAAAATAGCTCTGCTTTTAAAATATTACCAATAGAAGTTCTGGAAAACACAAAAGCAACGGTTATACTTGTTCAACCAGAACAAGTAAAACATGCTCCAAAAAGTGCTACGCTTTTAATAACAGATACGCCACGTGGAAACATCGTTAAAATATTAGGCGAGATTTATAAAGAAAAACCACGTTTCGGAATAAGTTATTATGCAGCAATAGAACGTGGTGTATTCTTTAGAAACAAAAAAACTGTTTACGTCGGTCAGTATGCGACTATTGAAAAAGGCGCTGTAATTGAACCTGACGTAAAAATATACCCAGGGGCATTTATAGGTCGTAATGTAACTATTGGTCGTGGAACCATTGTTCAAACTGGTGCACATATAGAAAATGCAACAATAGGTGAAGAATGCGTAATAAATGCAAATGCAGTAATCGGTAAGGATGGTTTTGGTTATACCCGTCAAAACGGGCATAATGTATTCATACCACACGTAGGTCGCGTCGTATTGGGTAATAGAGTTTCTATTGGTGCGAATACTTGCGTTGATAGGGGGGCAATGGCGGACACAATAATAGGCGATGGAACCAAAATTGATAATCTATGTCAAATTGCCCATGGGGTTATCATAGGCAAAGAATGCTTTTTAGCTTCGGGTGTTGGTTTGGCCGGTGGCACAATAATAGGTGATCGTGCTTTATTGGGCGGACACGTTGGAATTGCAAACGGGGTAAAAATAGGTAACGATGCAGAAATAGGTGCAAATAGTGGGGTATTTCGCAACGTTCCTGACGGTGAAAGACATATGGGTTATCCGGCAGGTCCTGGGACCGAGTTTATGCGTCATTATGCTTGGTTAAGAAAACATGTTAAAAACGGATAAGGAGAAATTAAATGGTTAATGCAGAAGGCATAGAAAAAGTTATACCACATCGCGGTGCTATGCGTTTAGTTGATGAAATACGCGAATTTAACGAAACAAGTGGCGTTGGTATTCATTATGTTCGTGATGATGAGTTTTGGTGCGCGGGGCACTTTCCTGGCAAACCTATAATGCCGGGGGTTTTACAAGTAGAAGCATTGGCTCAGACAGCATGTTTCATAGCTTTCAGTAAAATAGGAACAAAAGACGGTCAAAATCTTGGTTATTTTACAACCATGGAAAAAATCAAGTTTTCACATATGGTTTTGCCAGGTGACGTCCTGGAATTACACGTGGAATTGATAATGTCAAAAATGAGACTGTATAAGTTTCATGGTATAGCTATGGTAAGCGGAAAAAAAGTAGCAGAAGCAACATTTACCGCAATTATGGAACCAAGACCAGAAAGATAAAAAATCGCCATTACGGCGATTTTTTTTATTTCTTTATTACTTCCAATATTTTTACTTCGTGCGTTTTAGGGTCATACACTTTTGGTTTTCCTGAATAACCCATTCTTGCATGATGAGAAGGTATTAAAAAATCTGGTAAAGGACTGCTTTCGCCCATCTGGGTTTTTGCAAACAGCTTTTTCTCTACATCAGATTTGTTTAAGAAATACCTTGCTTGCTCGGCTTCTATTGGACGATTATAAAAACCTTGATAAATAACTAAATGTTTGCCTTCCGGCAATTTCATAATATCCATAGGCGTATATAAAGGCGAGCTTTTTTTAATTTCTTTATCGTTTTCAGTTTTTATCTCTATTTTATCGCCCATCATTTCAGAAAAGCGCTTTGCCGTCTCTAAATCATTTTGACGCATAACGATTTTTGCCGCCGTAGTGGAAATAATAGTATCGGCAGCGTCACGCCCATATTTTTCTGCAATCTGATGAATATCTTGACCTATAATCACATACGAAACCTTACAACCACGACCTATATCTGGGCCTTGTATAACTGCTTGCAACTTTTGCATCTTCGGCATTTCATCCAACATAAATATTACGGGATACGGCCCCATCTTTATACCGTTATTGTCTTGATCTGGTTTATTTGCCATTAAATAACTGGACATAAGTTCTATAAATATACCCGTAATAGGATTTAGAGCCTCGGCATCAACCATATTTATAGACAAATAAACCGTAACAGGCTTTACCTTACCGTCACGAGGATCTTTTAAACCGCGCATATCAGAAAAATGAAAGTCTGAATGACTTGTTCTATTTCGAACAGCAGCGTTACGGAATATCGCAAGCCCAGCCATCATAGTAGATATAATAGAACCGCGCTCTTTATCCGGAGTGTTTGCAAGCTGCGTTAATTCTAAAACTGCACGATGTGAATAAGCATATCGTCTTGCCTCTTCAACCGCGGCTTCGAATAACTCTTTCATAGGGTCCGCCATCATTACCATTTGGTCGCCCTCTTTCCGTCTAGCCTCTAACTTTGCAGCTACGTCTAATTGACTTGCGTTTAACCAATCTAAAATCATAGGAAGTGAAGCTTCTTTTCCAACCCAAGCGTCTGGTATATTTGCCCAAGTTCCAACGTGAACATAATTAGTCTGATTCAACTCTCCTTTTTGTAATAAAGCCAGCGCAGCGTAAGCATTTGGGTCGTTCATCATAGATAAATAATAATCCGATAAAACCGCTGCGTCTTCCGCATCAAACTTACCAGAAGAAATACGAGAATAAAAATAATCGTCTGCTTTGGCCCTTTCTACTTTTGATACTATATAATGAACCAACCCCGATAAACCTGCCCGACCTGACAATGACCAGTGCGGGTCGGCAGAAGAAGACGGATTATCAGGTACCAAAACTTTACAGATTGAATCTATATACAAATCTCTTTGTTCCTGATTAAACGGAACATGCTCGGGCGACAAAGGGTTCCAAGAAGGGTAATAAATACCATGTTCTGGGTCGTCTTGCCCTGCCCAATTCATAATGAATACAGAACCAATACTTGCGCGATAACCACTTGTCACCTGCTTTAATTCTGGTTTCGGGTCATTTATAATCATAGAAACATTATCACAATCTAAAATTGTCGGAATAACAACCCCGGCAGTTTTACCAGTCCCCGGAGGCGCTAAACATAAAGCAGACAACGGTTCATCAAACATCAACGGAACCTGCTTGCCCTTTCTTTTAAAATATCCAAGAACAACAATAAAACCACCGAACAAACCTTCTTTATTCTTGAAGTTCTGACGCATTTTCTTTATATCTTCTTCAGAGGCTTTTTTAGAAGACGCGGAATCATATTTATCTTTACCGTGCGGGTTAAACTCTCCCATTAAAGTTTTATCTACTAAAAAATTATAAGCAATTATAGGTAACAAAGGAACGATACAAGGCAAATCAGGCCTCATTATACAGCGGCCAAGCCAATAAGGAATCTCGGCAACTATTGACAAACCACCGGTATATAAAAAGTTATGAAGATATATTGATAACCATTTAGCCGTTGCAGGTGACCAACCATAACGCCATAAGTGCTCTATAAAAAAAGCCACACCAAAAGCCAAAGCGCATACCAACCACACACCAACTGCCCAGCGCAAGCGCCAAAAAATCTGCGCCATAGGTCCACGTTGATGTTCTTTATAAGCACTGGACTTAAATATATTTAAGCCTTTCGAATCACCGCCTGCTGATAAAATCTTGAACTTCTCTGCCATTGTGATATCATTATATCAGAAAAAATTATATTTATAAATCAGGAAATAATAAAACAGTGAAAAATATTCCAAGAATATTTATAGAAAAAGATTTAAATGTCGGTGATAATATAGAAGTATCGAAAGATATTTCTCATTACTTAACCCACGTAATGCGAAGAAAAGACTGTCTTATTTTTAACAAAGGTAAAGAGTTCACTGCAAACTTATCTGACGATAACAAAAAAATTATCGTAATTAAAGAAACAAATCACCAAGACCCCAGCAATAATATAACTTTATACTTTTCGCCTATTAAACGTCTTGACGATTTGTTAAATATGGCGACTCAGATGGGTGTAAAAACTTTACAACCCGTCATAACCGAAAGAACTACAGCAAATCATATTAACTGGGAAAGAATGAAGAAAATTATCTGCGAAGCATCAGAACAATCTAATAGAAACAGCATACCTGAATTATTAGCTCCCATCAATTTTAGCAAAATTGATTTTGCAGATATAGCTTTTGCAGATGAACGTGCAGCATACGGAAAAGATATAAAAACACTAGACAAAAAGCTGAACAAAGTTCTTATAGGTCCAGAAGGCGGTTTTTCTGATAAAGAATTTGAAACATTAGACAACAAAGGTGCAACAAGCATATCTTTGGGTAAAACAATTTTGCGCGCTGAATTGGCAGCCGCCATAGCAATAAGTCGTTTAATAAATTATGAAAACTAGAATAGCAAAAGTTATTGCCGACAGCGGTTTCGCTTCAAGACGCGAAGCAGAGCGCTTAATAAAAAACGGCCAGGTCACTGTAAACGGCGAAACCGTTATAACCCCCGTCCATTTTATAGACGATTCAGACGAAATAAAAATAAGCGGTAAAGTTATAAATAAAAAACCAGAACTGGAAATATTTGCTTTTCATAAACCTATTAATACGGTAACGACAACCAGTGACCCACAAAAAAGAAAAACTATTTATGACTGTATACCGAAAGAATATAGAAACTTAAAATATATCGGAAGATTAGACTATAAAACTACTGGTCTTTTACTTCTTACGAACAATGGTGAAGCGGCAAGAAAATTGACTTTACCAGAATCAAATATTCCACGAGTATACATCGCAACCGTTAAAAAAATGCCGTCAGCTGATATCAGCCCTGCTTTAAACGGTATAACTGTTGACGGTATAACTTACAAACCTATGAAGATTAATATAATCTCATATAATACCTTGCGCGTGGAAGTCACAGAAGGTAAAAAAAATGAGGTCAGAATAGTTCTGAAAGCCTGTGGTTACCCAGTAATAAAATTACACAGAGTTTCTTTTGGCCCTGTTAAGTTGGGAAAATTACCAGTAAGCAGAATAGAAAAATTACCGCAAAAAACAATTGACGAATTGCTAAAAACTCTCTAATATTCTTCTAAAGGAAGGGAGCTTCATCATGAAAAAAAATATTTCTAAAAAAAATGCTGGTGCGAAAAAATCACCTCGTATGACGCAGGTTAAAACAGATATAAAAGTATCTAAAAAGCAACCGAATAATTCTTGGTCTTTATCCATTTATGTTTATTGGTTTATAATTCTATTCTTTATCGCAGCAACGTTTTATATATTGGGACGTAGCCATGGCGCTTTTGAACAAACACAAAATACCAACAATGTAGAAATTACAGAAGAGGCTTTATTACAAGCAAATGATTATTACGAATCTGGAAAAGCAAAACTTCTTGAAGGCAATATATCTGATGCTATTGCAGATTTAACTACTGCAATTGATTCAGGTAACGCAAGTATTGATACTTACATTTTACGCGGTGAAGCTTACTTACAATCTTCCGATTACAGAAAAGCATTGGCTGACTTTGACGCAGCAATTGCACAAGAACCTAATAATTCCATCGCTTATTATGACCGTGCTTTATTAAATATGCGATTGGAAGATTATACCGCTGCTTTAAATGATATAAACAATGCTTTGGCTTCATATACAACAAACCCAAATCTTATTTTGAACTTGCGTGATTTATATGCAAAACGCGGTCAATTGAACTTGTGGTTAAAGAACTGGGAAGGTGCCATTGCCGATTACACCAATTCATTATCCAGACAAGAAGGTTCTATCAACCCTTCTGTTTATGCTGAAAGAGCAGAAGCTTATACCGCTGTTGGTAATTATAACGAAGCAATTAACGATTATGCTACTGCTGTTCGCATAATATCAGAACAGATACAAGGTGCGACAACAACCGAAGAACGCGAATACTTATCAAGTAACGCAATGTCTTACTTTGAAAAATCCGCTGCACTGAATTTAAACCTTGGTAATATAGAATCTGCACAAAGCGATTTGCAATCTGCTTATACGATTGCTGCAGCTTTAAATGATATTGACAGCATGTCAAGAATACAAGGGTTGATATCTGACTTACAAATGTAAGAAAAGTCATAAAAAAGCCGGCAAATGCCGGCTTTTTTATTTATATTTTTGTATTTTTATTTTATTTCGTATTTTAAACAAAGGTATAAAATTAAATAAAAAGACTTTTTTATCGTTACCGAAATCAATGATACTTAAAAGCGGTAATATATTAAATAGTCTTATATAAGACACTGGCAACCTGTTTACAGAATAATTTATATGCGATTTAGTAAAAAAATTGTTTAATTCAGATAATGCTTTTTTATAATCTGCGCCACGTCGTTCAGAGTCTGTATTTTTATTCAGCATCGAATTAGCCCTGTATTTATAATAATAAATCGCCCCAGGAACAAGACTTATATAATTGCACTTATAAATTAACTTATTCATCAAAACCAAATCTTCTACGTATTTCACATCTTCCGGAAAAGCGAAATCATTTTCTTCCCAAAAACTTCTTTTAATTAAATATCGCCAAGCATACCCATGTTTATCAACTTGAGTATAATCTATTTTATCTTGCAAAGACTTTATGATTATATCATTGTCAAATAATATACTTGATTTCGGATATTTTTCATTATAAAAACTTGCGACTGCAACGTCACAATTCGTATTTTCAGCAGATTTATAAAGTTCTGTATAAAAATCTTCGTTTATTAAGTCATCACAATCCATAAAATGGATATATTTACCAACAGCAACTGACGCAGCTTTATTTCTAGCCTTTGATGAACCTACATTCTGACTGCTATTAATGATTTTTAAGTGTAAATCTGAATGATTTTTTTGATACTTCTTTACAATTTCTGGCGTTTTATCGGTGCAACCGTCAAGAAAAACTATTACTTCTAAATCTTTTTTAGGAAAACTTTGTAGTCTTAAAATCTCAAGAGTCTGCTCTATATAAGTTTCACAGTTATAAACAGGTATGATTGTTGATATTTTCATATTTCTTCGCTCCTTAATTCAATTAAAAAATTGAACCGCCATGATTATCACAAGGCGGCAGGAGGTTGGAAACAATCTAAGAGTATTGTGGCGTTTATTATGAATATTCACGCCCCTCCTGCCTGTTGACAGGAGTTTTTCGTTTAATTTCTTAAACGCTCTTAGCGAGGCTTCCACACCCCAACATCAAAACCTTGATGTCACCCTGATTATAAATCACTTGTTAAGATTTTTCCATAAAATAAAACGGTCTTCCATAAGACCATGTTCCTAGAAAACAACTCTGATACCCGCAGAAACAAAAGGCGTATCGCTTGTAAAACCAATTGAAGTCCATCCGTCTACGTTTTCACTATATTTATATCTGAATGAACCAATAATAGTGTTATCTATATAATCTTTAACGCCCCTATTCCAAATACCAGTATCAGAAAAAATATAAGATAAAGATATGCTATACTTTAATAAATCGTAACTTATACCAGTCCCAACAGCCAAACCATCCGAAACAGGCCCTATTGGATTTTCATCATAAATCAATCTTGCAGTCAGTCCCCATATCCAACTGTTATACTGAATGTTCATACCAGCTGAAACCTGCGCACGCCAATCAGCATTAACCACAGGCGTATAAGCATCCGTTCTATAATCATTTGGCTTGTCCATAAAAGATGCGCCAAAAGCAAACGCAGTTTTAACCTTTCCGTCCGGTTGTCTTATTTTAAGCCCCGCATCAATCGCATAATCATAATTATCTGTCAGCCCCGCAAAAGATATTCCATATTGCATAAAATTAGTCGGTAAAGAAACTATATTAAGTCTTAAAGCGCTTCGCCCCGTTGTAAGCGTAGTATCAGATATAACAGGTCCGTCCGGCCTGATCTTTTTATAAAACAAAGGCTTGTCATTAACACGCAAACCACCGACATCTGGTAAACCTACGCCCAACTTTCTTGCAACAGAATCTGTCAATCCAAACTCTATACGACCAAAATTGCTTGATTCCCAAAAACCGAAGACTTCACGAATATACTTATCTTCATCAACCGACGCAGCGTCTATTGCATATACCAACCCCAACACGTGATTACTTGCAGCCGCATAATTAACCTGACCCCGCAATCGCCAATCACCAACAAAATCTGGTTTTATATCTTTCGGTTCCAATACACCTATTGTTCCATAACCGTTTAGCTTAAAACTAAATCTATCATAATCAAATTGCCAAGCTTGCGCGACATTCGGCACAGAAATAATGAATAACAAAAATAATTTGCTTGTTAGTGATTTATAAAACATTATGAAATTACCCTTCGGTTTCTTTTAACATAGCATCACGCAATTTATTAAAGGCCCGCTCTTCTATCTGCCTTACTCTTTCGCGCGATATCCCATATTTCTTTGATAAAGATTCAAGCGTTGCCGCAGGTTCAGTTAGTCTTCTTGCATATAAAATCTCTCGGTCTCTATCCGGAAGACTTGCAAGATGACGTCTTAACATATCAAAACCCTTCTTTCTAAACTCTTTCTGCTCTGCAAACTCTTCTATTCCAGTTTTATCGTCCGATAAGTTAGACAGAACATCTTTATTATCATCGCTTTGGTGGGCAGGTGCGTTTAACGATACATCTCGAGCAGTTATCCTGGTCGCCATCCTTTTAACGTCTGTTTCTGGAACTTTTAAATAATCAGCAATTTGCTTTGTCTGTTCTTCAGAAAGATTATTATCCATTATACCCAAAGCGCGTCTTGCCTTAGATAAATTAAAAAACACCCTTTTCTGATTTGCCGAGCTTCCAATTTTTACCAAAGACCAATTATTTAAAATCGTTTCATAAATCTCGGCCTTTACCCAGAACATAGCGTAAGTAGAAAATCTAAAACCTTTTTCAGGATCAAACTTTTGCAAAGCTTCCATTAATCCCATATTACCGCTGGCAATCAAATCTGCAACAGGTATACCATAATTACGAAAATCATAAGCAACAGAAACAACCATTCTTAAATGACTGACAATCAGCTTTTCCGCAGACTTTTCGTCCTTTTCCTTTACCCACTTGGTTGCATATTCGTATTCTTCTTCTGCGGTTAAAACAGGAAACTTTTGTATTGTTTGTATATATTGCGCAAGACTAGATTCATCACTGACCCCACGGGCAGCAACTAAGCTTTGACTTGCAGGAATCGGTAATGCGTTCTTGATTTGCTTTTTCATAACTTTTATAGTATACCATAAATTATCATTTATCAAGATACCTTATAAAAATAGGAGACTTTTCTATGGCATCTATTCTTGAAAGAAATAAAGATTTGAAAATTAAGAAAAAGACTCGCGAAGAATACGCAGAAGACGCTCTATACCGCGAAGTTTGGGAAGAAGTTAATAACGAAAAAACTCAGGCTTTTATAAAGAAATATTCCAGACATTTAATTGCCGGTGCTTTGGTCATTCTTATAATTGTCACTGGTATTCAAATCGGCGTTCAAACTTATAAATCTAATAAGCTTGCAACAGCCGTGAATTATGAAACAGCCGTTGAAAATATGGATGCCAAGGCCTTAGAAAGACTGGCCGATAACTCTTCTGGTGCAACTGCTGATTTGGCTTTATTCCAATCTTATATCCTTGAAAAAGATATCGCTAAATTAGAAAAACTTGCAAATGAAGGTAATTCTAAAGATTTTCGTGATTTGGCTAAATTACACATTGTAAATATACAAGGTGACGATATGACCCCACAAGAAGTTGAAGACTACTTATCAGACTTAGATACTAAAAAATCACCCTTTTATTATCTTAGTCGCTTGGTTGTCGCACAAAAATATCTTAGCGTGGGCGATTCAGAAAACGCTAATAAATGGCTGGACGTCATTTTAACTGACAAACAAGCACCTGCTACAATTTCTGCAAGTGCACAGCTTTTAAAATAAGGGGCTGGCATGAAGAAAATATCTTGCTTAGTTTGTTGTCTTGCTTTACTTGGGGCTTGTTCTAAGCATGACCCTATATTACCGGGCGTTCGCGAACCAATATTTGACACGCAAAGCTTCAATTTATTAAATCAAGATATTTCTGGACTTACAAATGAAATACCAAGCACAACCAAAACTAACTGTCCGTATACCCAAGATTCATCAAATACAATTTGGAAAGGTGAAACAAAAATATTTTCTGGCTTCCCTACCTCTAACCTTGTAAAAAGCGACCAAAAACCTGTATGCAGCGGTAAATATGTATACGCGGGTCTTACAACAGGTGAATTGGTAAAAATAGATACTTCAAATAAAAACGTCGTTTGGACAGCAGATATATACAGCAACAGTATTATTACGGGTGGGTCTTCAATATTAGATATCGTTGCACCAATATCCATTATAAATAAATCTGTTTATGTCGGTGGATTAGGTGACGCCTTTTGTAAATTAAACACGAACAACGGTAAAAAACTATGGTGCATACAAATAGGAACCGCACTTCCTTTTATAATTACTAACAAAGCGGCTTTCGTTGTGGGAACAGATGATTATTTATATGCTATCAGAACAACGGACGGCTCTGTTTTTTGGAGAACAAAAGTAAAAGAACAAACCGCGCCAATTTATGCAGACGCAGTTATTTCGGTCGGAAATCAGAAAATAAATGCCGTAACTGGAAATGTATTAGATGAAAAATAAAAACCCCGCTTATAGCGGGATTTTTTATATATAACCTTATCTTAAACCAAGCACGCCAGCGTTGCAGTTGTATTCTTTAACATAAACCAACCTATACGATAATCAGTTGCATATACGGTTGCTAGGAATAAAGCAAGTATAGCAATAACTATTATAACATTACTTTTCTTACCGCGCATACAATATAAAGATATATTATAAAATAAGAACAAAACGTAAATGTCTACAAGCAAACTTATAATCCACATTGATGTGCAGTTAAAGGCCAAAGCATTTAAAACCAAAATTACCGGATAAATAAAGAATATTGAAGCCAAACCTTTAATAGCAATTTCCCAATCTCTTTCACCACCAGTAATTTCAGAAACCAGCATTAATAAACCACCCATAACGAACAGCAATGCAACTGCCAGCACAGGAACGATTATTATAGCCGTAAATACAGAACTGATAGTGATAGTAGCACCACCGATTAAACGCAACAATAAAACTAAAACGCCACCTAATAAACCGTATAAAAAAGCCTTTAACATAGATTCTTCCATATTACCATCAGCGACGATTTTCGTAAAATAGCGCTTTGGGTTAATCAATAAATCTTTAAGATATGCAAATCTTTTTTTTGTTTTTTCCTTCATTTTATACCCCCATTTGATTATTTATAATTTTGCTTTATAATAAAAAAAAATCAACGGAAAAATAACAATGAAAGTAATAATAGCAGGAAGACCAAATACAGGAAAATCTACCTTGTTTAATGGATTAACAGGAACAAGGGACGCTTTGGTTCACGACAGACCTGGTGTTACGCGTGATGTAATATCCGGAACAATTAAAGACAAGGGATATCAGCTGTTTGATACCGCAGGATTGGAAAACAATAAAACTGGTATCAGTGCAGATTCTACACATATGGCTATAAAAGCTATATCCGAAGCGGACGCCGTTCTTTTCGTAGTTGACGGGAAAACAGGTTTAATGAACGATGATATTAATTGGGCAAGATTTATTCGTAGAAAAACAAAAGCTCCGATATTACTGCTTATAAATAAATCAGAATCGAACAAAAAGCTGTCTGACATACATGATTTTTATAAACTTGGTTTTGGTGAACCCGTTTTAATTTCCGCCGAACATAAACAAGGTTTTGATAAAATATACGATTTCTTAGATTCTATTGCTGATAAAGCACCTGAAGCAGAACCAGAAAACGACCAAGATAGATTAAAGATAGCTATTCTTGGTCAACCGAATGTCGGTAAATCAACGCTGGTAAATAAAGTTCTTGGGCAGCAAAGACAAATAGTGAAAGACGAACCAGGTATAACAAGGGATACAGTAAAAATACCGACACAGTTTTATGGACGAGAAATAATTTTAATGGATACCGCCGGTCTTCGCAGAAAAGCCGGTGTAAAAGATGACGTAGAAACTTTATCCGCCTTAAAATCCTTAGACGCAATAGACAAAGCTAACGTTGTTGTATTAGTTGTAGACGCAACTAAAAACATAGAAAATCAAGCTTTGGGGATTGCATCGAAAGTATATGATGCTGGCAAAATACTATGTGTGGCATTAAATAAATGGGATTTAGTTGACCCGTCAGAACGTGATGAAAAATTATTAAAATTAAAGCACCAATTTTCAAACTCTTTCCATCAGATTATAAAACCTTTAATACTTGCTGTGTCTGCTGAAAAGGGAACAGGTATTCAAAACTTATTTAAACGAATATACGAACAATGGGATATATCTAATTCACAAGCTCCAACCAGTTTAATAAACAGAATTATTGAAAAACTGATAGAACAAAGACAACCACCTATGTCACGTCTGAAAAGGCCTATGAAAGTGAAGTTCGCACGTCAAACAGGTCGTCACCCAATGCGTATAACTATAAACGTAGGCGGTGCGTCTGATATTCCTGAATCTTACACCAGATATTTACGTCGTGGGCTGGCAGAAGCTTTAAAGTGGGAACACCTGCCTATTGTAATAGAATACAAAAAAGACGATAATCCATTTGATTGATAACACTTATCAATCAGTCTGTGGTTGTTGTTTTCTTCAACCTCACAAAAAACCGAGTATATATTACTCGGTTTTTTTTCGTTAAATATGAGCTTTTACTTCTTCTACTTCATAACACTCTACTCGATCACCCTCTTTCAAGTCGTTATATTTATCAAAACTCATACCGAATTCTACGCCACCTGATACTTCTTTAACTTCATTCTTTTCACGACGAAGTTCTCCGATTTTACCGTCGTATATAACAACGTTGTTACGTAACAAACGAACAAAAGCATCTTTTTTGATAACGCCTTCGGTCATACGGCAACCAGCAACGCGAATGCCCTTGCCAACAGTAAACAAAGCAATCACATCCGCATAACCAATAAAGTTTTCTTTCCTTTCTGGTGCAAGTTTACCGGATAATATATCTTTTACTTCCTCTGTAATTCTATACACTACGCTGTGATATCTTATATCAACGCCGCTATTTCTTGCCATATCACGAACTGCGCTGTCTGCACGAACGTTAAACGCGATTATAACAGCCCCAGAAGCAGCCGCCAATCTTATATCACCTTCTGTAATTTGCCCAACGCCTGCCGATAATACATCAACGCCAACTTTGTCTGTTTGTATATTTTTCAGCATATCAGTAATAGCTTCTACACTTCCTTGCACGTCTGCACGTAAAACAATCGGTAAAACCAATTTCTTATTTTCATCGCGCTTTGCAAACAGGTCTTCCAAGGACGAACGTTTTACCGCATTTGCTTTATCTTTTGCTTGTTGCGTTCTGTATGCAGCCACTTCACGAGCCTGCGCTTCCGTTTCCATAACGCGAAGTTCATCACCAGCATTTGGAACAGCGTCTAAGCCTAATACTACAGCCGGTTGTGCAGGTTTAACAAACTTCACTCTTTCACCTGCCGAATTTATTAAACCACGAACGCGTCCGAATGTTTCACCAACTACGAACACATCCCCTATTTTCAAAGTTCCCTGACGCATTAATACAGTAGCAACCGCACCTAAACCTTTTTCCATTTTTGATTCTACAACATAAGCCACAGCCGGCATATCTGGGTCGGCTTTTAAATCCATAAGTTCGGCCTGTAATAAAATAGCCTCTTCCAATTTATCCAAACCGATTTTTTTCGTAGCAGATATTTCAACGCACTGAACGTCACCACCCATATCTTCAACCTGGACTTCCTGCTGAAGTAAATCTACTTTCACGCGTTGCGGGTCTGCTTCTGGCAAATCAATCTTATTTATTGCCACAATAAAAGGAACCTTGGCCGCACGAATATGATTAATTGCTTCTATGGTCTGGGGCATAATAGAATCGTTTGCAGCAACAACCAAGACTACTATATCAGCCATCTGCGCACCGCGTGCACGCATAGCTGTAAAAGTCTCGTGTCCGGGCGTATCCAAGAAAGTTATTATATGACCTGACTTTGTTTTTACTTCATAAGAAGATATGTGCTGCGTAATTCCGCCGGCTTCTTTTGCCGCCACATTCGCATTACGAAAAGCATCCAACAAAGATGTCTTACCATGATCTACATGTCCTACGACCGTAACAACAGGTGGTCTGGGTTGTAAATGTTCTGGGTCTGGTTGTCTTTCAAGAATATCGGCATACGGTTTGACTTCTATGCGTTTTACTTTCGCCCCAAATTCGCTTGCAATCAATTCGGCAGTATCAGCATCAATAGATTGATTCTGAGACGCCATCATACCCATTTCCATTAATTTCTTTATGACGTTACCGACTTTTTCTGCCATAGCAGCAGCTAAATCTTTAACGGTTATCGTATCACCAAGATTAACAACGCGCTCTACCTTCTGCGGTGCATTGAATACTGCCTTGGCTTTTTCGCGAAAACGTTTTAACGAAGCTTCACTGCGACGACGATTGGCACCGCGCAAACCGATTTCTTCGTCGTCATCATCAGAACCGATAACAATATCATGAATTGAAATCTTACCGCTTTTCTTAAAATCTTTTTTGTGACCGTTAAACTTATTTGGTCTTATATCCTCTTCGTCGCTATAATTTTTCGAGTTCTTAGAATAAGATTGACCATTGTTTGCTTTTTTAGGCGCAGAAAAGTTTTTCTTTTCTTCTTTAACTTCCTTGACTTCTTCAACAGTATCTTTTGCGGCCAGTTGCTCTTTTACATGCTGATATTCTCTGGATTCACGCTCTATTTCAGCTTCACGTGCAATACGTGCTGCTTCTTCTTCGGCTTCACGTTTTTTACGTTCTTCTTCGCGCGCTTTTGCAGCTTCCAATACTGCCCTTAATTTCTCGTCAGCTGCATTGTGTTGAACAGCCGGCGCAACAGGTTCTTCGCGCAATTCGTTACTTCCAGGTGCAACAACACGACGACGACGCTCTACAAAAACAGCGTCGCCCTTTTTGCTTTGCACAGCCCCGATTGTTACTGATTTACCAAGTGTTAATGTCGCCATATTTATGCCTTTATTTAACCACAAAACTTCGAAAATTATACGAAGTTTTGCGGTTTCGTTTTTTTTAATTATTCTTCCGTTATACCATATGCCAATTCACGCGCTTTCATAACAACACGTCCGGCCAAACGTTGACTCATTGTATCTTCACCAAGTATTTCTATCAATTCGTCCGATGATAAATCGGCCAAATCTTCCAATGATTTGATACCTGCCTGTCCCAGCTTCATTATAATAGGACGCTTTATAAAGTCAAAGTTTAACAAATCATCCGACATACCAAGTTTATGACCTTCGTCTTTATAGTCTTGCTCTAACTTTTCCAAATAAGACTTGGCACGATTTTGCAGTTCTGTTGCTAATTCAGGATTAAAGCCTTCAATGCTTTCCAGCTCTTTCCTGTCAACAAAAGCAATTTCTTCTATCGTCCTGAAACCTTCTGTAATCAAAAGATGAGCAATCATTTCATCAACGTCCAAACCTTTTATAAACAATTCTGTTTTTTCTTTAAACTCTTTTGCTCTACGTTCTTGTTCTTCAACTTCACTCATTACGTCAATATTCCACCCTGTTAATTGAGTCGCCAAACGAACGTTCTGACCGCGACGACCAATGGCCAAAGACTGCTGATCTTCCGTCACAACAACGGCCGCACTACGAGTATCTTCATCAACTATTATCTTTGCAACTTTTGCCGGTTGCATAGCGTTTACTATAAATACTGCCGGGTCTTCAGAATATAAAATTACGTCTATCTTTTCACCGTGGCATTCGTTAATAACAGGTTGAATTCTTGTCCCTTTTATACCGACAGTCATACCAACCGCATCAATAGAAGGATCTTGGGTTTCAACCGCAATCTTTGCATGTGAACCAGGTGCGCGCGCAACAGATTTTATCTTGATAACTCCTTCGTATATTTCCGGAACTTCTTGCACAAACAGCTTTTCCATAAACATAGGATGCGTTCTTGTTAAGAAAATCTGTGGCCCTGTATTAGAACGCGTAACGTCCATAATTAAAGCACGAACACGATCACCGACAGCTAAACGTTCGCCAGGTATTAATTCTGTTCCTTTTATATAACCTTCTGCTTTACCATTTATATCTACGAATACATTACCGAACTCTATACGTTTTACGACGCCGCTTACGATATCACCAATATTATCTTTGAATTCTTCATACTGACGGCCTTTTTCTGCGTCACGAACACGCGCCGTCATAATCTGTCTTGCCGTTTGAAACGCCATACGACCAAATTCAGGTTCTGGCAAAGGATCTTCTACGACGTCACCAACCTGTGGGTTTTCTGCATACTTTTTCGCCTGCGCCACCGTCAACATAGTGTTAGGATCGTATTCTTCACCCTTGCTTTCCGGAGATTCTATTACTTCAAACAAACGTTTTACATAAATCGCACCGTTTTTACGGTCAATATGAGCCTTTATATCAAATTCTTCACCATATTTATGTTTTGCTATTTTTGCAATAGCGGCTTCTAATGACTCAATTACAACGTCGCGTTCAATTTGTTTTTCTTGCGCCAAAGAATCTATTGCCAATAATAAATCTTGACGTGGCATCGAAACAAAAGACATTTGTTATCTCCTTAATTTTTATATTTTACTAAAAGAGCGGGGTCTTTCAACCCCGCTCTTAAAACTTTAACTTTTAAGAACGTCTTTATTATTATACTCGAATCGTAAAAAATCAAGCATTTTTATATTTTTATCTGTTTTTATTTGACGGTGCTTGTTTTGGGCTTTATACTTTAAAATTATGAAAATATTTTCAAAGTATTTTATAAAACAACTTGTGTTTATATTCATAACATTAATGCTGGTTTTAACCGGACTGGCTTGGATGATTCATATAATGTCTATGATGAAGTTCCTTTTAAATTATGGTATAAACCTATCAAGTTTTTTGGGACTAACTATGCTGATGGTTCCTTTTATCATATCAATCATTGTGCCTTTCGTAACATTCATTGCAATAATATTCGTATATAATAAGCTTATATCAGATAATGAAGTGACTGTAATGGCAGCATCAGGCTTATCACCTTTACAGATAGCGCGTCCTGCTTTAATTATAGCTTCTATATTAACTGCACTGCATCTTGCTTTAAATATATGGATTGTCCCCGCAACACAGGCAGACTTTTACAGCACTCAGTGGAACCTGAGGTATGGATTGGCCCACATGAAGTTGCAAGAAGCTGCGTTTACTCAACTTGCTAATGGCTTGGTAGTATATGTAGATAAAGTTTCCGGACACGACCTATCCCAAGTAATGTTATCTGATACCAGGGACAAAACATCAGAAATAATAATATTTGCAGAAAAAGGTAAGCTGGTTTCTACTGCAAGGGGTTTATCTATTGTTATGTCTAACGGGGCTTTACAGGCAAAAGGTAACGGAAATACAACGGGCACGTTTTCAAGCTTTGATATGGATTTAAACGTTGCAGACAAAGGTGGTGAAGACGGGTTCAGAGTCCGCAGAATACCGACAAGTGAATTGTTAATGTCGGTAACCAATATAGAAACCGAAAAACAATATAAAATGGTTCTTGCCGAGTTATGTTCCAGATTTTTAAACCCTTTTATGAATATTATACTTGCTGCTTTATGCACTATGATATTATTAAAATCGTCACTACTTCGTAGAAGGGCAAGCCTGGCGCCAGCAATAGCAGTCGCAGCAATGGGCATAACTATGGCCGCATTTATGTCGGCTTCTAATATGATAGAAAGTTTAACAGAATTTTTTATATTGGCTGCCGTTCAATTCGTTGTTTTTGTAATAATTATGTTTATACTAAGTAAAAAATGAAGAAGTTTATCTGGTTTTATCTATTTACAATCGCGCTTGTGCAAAACGTTCAAGCCGCTTCTGTTGATTTAAACAAACCAAAAACAATTACGGCACAAAAAATAGAATACGACTTAAATACCGAAACGATTAAAACATCGGGTGAAACAGAAATTATAAACGAAACAGGTCAAAAAATGACTTTGACCGATTCTTACATAAATAAAACAGGCGAAAATCTAACAGGTAAAGATATACAATTATGGTTAGGTGACAATGTATACGTTGAATCCGACAATATTGTCCGTGAAGGTATAAAAACGATTGCTAAGAACGCTATGTTTACCGCGTGTGATAAATGTGATGAATTTGGTAACGCTTGGGAAATATCTGCCACTGAAATAATACACAACAACGACAGTCATATGCTTGTTTTTTATAACCCTGTTTTATGGGTTTATGAAGTTCCCGTATTTTGGTTGCCAGCTTTTGAAATGCCCGACCCTTCTGTTAATTATAAAACAGGTTTTTTAATGCCAGATTTAGAATCTACAAATAATATGGGAACGCAAATAAACATACCTTTTTATGTTTCCATATCAGATACGCACGATTTAACCGCGACGGTTTCTTATCTGACGCAAGAAAACCCACTGTTTCAATTGGAACACAGACTGAACGCAGAACATTCCGAATACAGAACGCAAGCTTCTTTTACACATAATAAAGACGGTGAAAATCGCTGGCACATATTTAATAATGATGTGATAGAGCTTGGCGAATACGCAAGGGCTTCTATATTCCTAGCACGAGCTTCCGACAAAACATATTTACAAAAATATGGTTTTTATGACGCACAACCTTATTTAGATTCTGGCGCTAAAATAGAGCTATTCGGACAATCCGGTTATGTAGTCGCAGACGCTCACATATTCCAAGAGCTACGTGGTGGGGCTTTGTATAGCACAACACCAAGCGGTAATATTTTACCGAATATACGTGCCAATTATCAAACGGCACCTTTTTGGAAAGAAACTTATGCCAATTTTAATGCAGATATTCTTGGTATATCTGGCGACGGAACTGCTTCACAAAGATTAATCGGTGAAGCAAGTATAATATCACCTTGGACATTATGGGGGGGAAACAGAATAACGGCAAGTTTATCTGCTAGATACGATTTATATAATTTTAATAATACAGAAATGATTGACGGACAAAGTTTTTCCGGACTAAAGAACAGATTCTTACCCAGTGGTTATGTTGAATGGAGCTTGCCTTTATTTAAGCCCTCTTCTTCATGGACTCAGATAATAGAACCGAAAGCACGCTTAACAATTATGCGCCATTTAGATAATGCTCAATTTGCTTTAAATAACGATTCTGCAGGCGCTTTTTTATCAGACGCTTCTTTGTTTTCTGATAACAGGTTTGCAGGTTTCGACCTATGGGAAAATGGAACTTACGCAGATTATGGTATCAGTTGGACAGCTTTCAACAATACCGGGAAAACGTTCAATGTATTTTTGGGGCAATCTTATGATTTTCAAAACCAAAACTCAACAGATCCTAACAGCGGTTTTCATAATGGCGCTTCGGATTATGTCGGAAGATTAGAATATAGAAACTCTAAATGGTTAAGTTTAGCAAGTCGTTTTCGCATCGCAGAAGATAATTTTTCTCTTAGACATATAGAAAATTCGATTTATTTATGGAAAGCCAGAAATTACTTAAACATAGGACATATATGGTCACAGCAATTTATAGACGAATTCACCCAAGATGACGATATTCACGAATTAGTAGCGGGGACAGGAATCCAATTGACTGACCGATGGGCAATCCGTTTTAATGCAACGTATAATATAACAGAAAACCAATTTCAAAGACATTCTGGCGGTATATTTTATACTCACCCTTGTTATTATATATCCGTGGAATATCGTCATGATAATGCAATCAAAGGTGACTATATCGGAAACACTACATATCAATTTAAATTCGGTATGAGTATTGACGGCAGAAAATATTAAAGGTAAAAGATTATGAAAAAATTATATTTTATATTTTCTTTATGTTGTTTAATCAGCGCACCTGCTGTTTCTGCAACGGTAATCGCAAGCGTTAACGGTAAACCAATAACTGATACAGATATAACCGCCAGAACAAAACTTATGAATCGACAAGGACAAGTTTCTACGGATAACCGCAAACAAGCCTTACAAAATATCATTGATGATAACGTAAAACTTAGTTATGCGAATAATTTTGGGGCCGTTCCAGATGATGAAACAGTTAATAAAGAGCTTAAAAAAATGAATCTTGGCGACGACCTTTCAGATTCTGAAAAAGCTATGGCGCAGAACGCTGTGAAAGCTGATATAGCTTGGCAAATAATAATCGGCAGAACAATCATGCCTACTATTGATATAACTTCAGAAGACATTGAAAAAGAAAGATCCAGCTTGGCGAAAGAACACGGTTTACCGATAGAAATGACGATAGTAAGACTAACCGATATACCGGCAGATATTGCAAGTAAATTGACTAAACCAAGCAGCTGTGACGAAGCGGTAAAAATGGCAGAAAATCTTGGTGGCGTTCCGCAAAAGTTTACGGCTCTTCAATACGAGCTATCAGAAGACATAAGGGAAAGAGTAGCTGACTTGCAGAAAGTACCATGATCACCGTCACAAGATGATTGCGTGTGAGGTGTCGGCGCAACCAACAAAACAGATGAATATAAACAAGTAGATGACATAATTAAGCAAAACGCTAAATTTAAACAAGCCATGTCAAAAGCAGAACAACAACTTAAACAGCTTAGGCGTAAAGCGGTTATAATTATAAACGATGACAGGTATCAATTATGAAAACGATTTTATTTAATTTAACGCCGGCAGAATTACAAGATTTTATTACCAGGCTAGGTGAACCTAAGTTCCGCGCAAAACAAATTGAAGATTGGTTAAATCGCGGGGCACCTGATTTTTCTGTTATGAAAAATATACCAGAAAAATTAAGACAAAAACTTAGTGAAATTGCCGTAACTTTACCGGTAAAAATAGTAAAAAAACTAGAATCCAGTGACAAGCAGACAACAAAGTTCTTATTACAACTAAATGATGCCGAGCAAATAGAGTGCGTCTTGATGAGAACAACTTATGGTAACAGCGTTTGCGTAAGTTCGCAGGCTGGTTGCGCTATGGGTTGTAAGTTCTGTGCCAGCACTTTACTGGGGCTTAAACGAAACTTAACGATAAATGAAATATATTCTCAGATTTTGGTTGCTCAATGGGAATTAAGAAGCGCTGTTACAAGCGATAAATCAATTAAAGCAAACGGTGACCCGAATAACTTTGACGTTTCACATATTGTCGTTATGGGAACCGGTGAACCACTTCAAAATACCGAAAACGTAATCGGCTTTATAGAAAAAGCAAATAAAGATATGGGTATAGGTTGGCGAAGAATCACCGTTTCTACTTGCGGCGTGGTGCCGGGAATACAAGACCTGATAAAATGGGGCAGACCTATTAATCTTGCGATATCTTTACACGCCCCGACGAACGATTTGCGCGATACAATTATGCCTATAAACCATAAATATAAGCTGGAAGAAGTGCTGGAAAATGCTTTTAAGTTTTCAGACCTGCACAATCGTCAGCTGATGATAGAATATATATTGCTTGCCAAGAAAAACGAAAACGGCGAAACCGTATTATATAACTGCACCCAAGAACAAGCAGAACAACTTTCAAAGCTTATTTCTGGGAAAAACTGCATGGTTAACTTAATACCATGGAATACAGTAGACGAAAGAAACTTCGTTTCTCCCAGCGGTAATGCCGTTCATAGATTTCAAGATATTCTTATTAAAAACGGGATACATACAAGAATAAGACGCGAACGCGGGCAGGATATAGGGAGTGCATGCGGTCAATTGCGCTTAAATAATGCAAAGGACAATAAATGCAATTAAGATATATAACCTGTTCGGATATACGTGAAAACGCTTCGGTTGATAAAGTTATTGAACTTCTTCAGATATCATCAAAAGTAGAAATTGGCATACAGGCGCATCGCCCTACGATGAATAAAGGTATGCCCAGACATATGTGGTTAGAAAACCTACTGTCGCTTTCTGATTGTTTCTCGCAACCGTTAAATATAGCTATTCATATCAACCACGCCTGGTGCAGCGACTTTTGTGACGGAATAATACCTGAAGAACTTCAAGAATTACTGGACAGGAAACATAAAGGAACCGGTAAACCGATAATAAAAAGATGGCAATTAAATCTTGGTGACGCTACTTCAATACCATGCGCAGATAAAACTTCTAAGATAATTAAAAATTATAGGCAAAACGAATTCGTTTTTCCTTATAACAATAACAAAAAATTACAAGAGTTTATATCAAGACTTGACAGTAAAGGCGTCAATTTTTCACTTTTGTATGATTCTTCGTATGGTGCGGGTATAAGTCCTGAATCTTGGAATAGTCCTGTTTATATGAATCACCCGCAAGGTTATGCAGGTGGGCTGTCACCAGAAAATGTTTCGGAAAACCTTGATAAAATTGCAAAAGTAGCCGGCAGCAGAACAGATATATGGATAGATGCAGAAGGTAAATTAAAAATACCTGGCACAAAAACATTCGATATACAAAGAGCAAAACAATATATAAACGCCGCACTAAATTGGCAAAAAACAAAATAAAACCCGCAAATGCGGGGTTTTTCTTTATTTATTAGGTATAATCTTAATTTCTACCCTACGATTTTGCTGACGTCCGCTTGCGGTTGAATTATTTGCTATTGGATTTGAAGAAGACATACCCATTATTTCAAACCTTGAAGCTTTTACACCCTGTCCTTGTAAATACGCCGCAACCGCATTTGCTCGTTGTTGCGATAGCGTCTGATTATATGCATCGGTTCCAGTATTATCTGTATACCCCAAAACCATTACAGTAGAATCGTCATACTTATTCAAGACTTTCGCAACAGAGTTTAACGTGGCATAAAAACTTGCATTTATATCCGAAGAATCTGTTTTAAAAGTAATATTGCCTGGCATAACTAAACGAATATTATCAGATTCACGAACAACGCTTACGCCAGTTGATGCAAGTTCTTGACGTAATTCAGCTTCTTGCACGTCAAGATAATAACCTGTTCCACCACCAATAGCCGCACCAGCCAAACCACCAACCAAAGCACCTGCACCGCGATTACCTGACACCAAAGCCCCTGTTGCAGCACCTGTTGCGGCACCAATTGCAGTGCCCCACACTGCTTTTGAGGTTTGCGCTTCACCAGTATATGGGTTTACCGTTGCACAAGAACTTAGAACGGAAGCTATTAAAGCAAAGATTAAAAACTTTTTCATACCTTTCCTCCATTTTTTGTTTTATAAGCACATTGTAATACCTATTTATAAAAAACACAAAACTATTTATAAAAAAACCGCAATTTTGCGGTTTTATATCTGGTGGATACCCGGGACTGCTTCGCCACCTTGACACATTTGCTTTGCAAACCGGCATACTTCCGTCTGCCTTGTGTCTACGGTTCAACCCCCTTTTTCGGGGGTTTTCGTCCTTTTCGTTAAATAAAAAAACCGCAAAATTGCGGTTTTATATCTGGTGGATGTTGAGGGACTCAAACCCCCGACCCTCTCGGTGTAAACGAGATGCTCTAATCAACTGAGCTAAACATCCGAAACAGCGTGCATATAATAATACATTTTTTTGCACTTGTCCAGTTTTTTATTAAGGCATCGGAACACCGGCCGTCGCTTGCCCCATTACTTCGTCTATTATTTTATCCGCTTTCGCTTTTGCGTCACGAAACGCTTCTGCTACCACAGATTCTACTTTCTTTGCACCACCGGCTAAAATATCCTGTTTTATACTTATGCTAACAAAATCATATTTCCCAGTTATTTCCATTATGCAAGAACCATCTGCAGACAAACCTTTAATCCTTGTAGCTGCCAGCTTTTCTTGCGCTGCGGTCACTTTATTCTGTAACTCTTGGGCCTGAGCCATCAAAGCTTCCATATCCATTGTCTTTCTCCCTAAATCTTTTAAACAGGGTCTTTTAAGACCCTGTTAATATTATTTTGCGATTTCTTTACCTGTTTTCTGGTCTATACCTACCATAGATAAACGTGTCTTACCGCGCTTATCTACCCCAAGATATTTCACGAATACTTTATCGCCTTCCTTCAATTTAGCGTCTTGAATCTTGGCCAATCTTTCACCCGTAATTTCAGAAATATGAACCATAGATTCAAATCCGTTCAAAATCTTTACAAATAAACCAAAGTCTTTTACACCAGAAACCGTTCCTTCGTAAATTACACCAACTTCTGGTTCTGCAACGATTTCTTTTATTCTTCTCATTGCTTCTTCGGCTTCTTCTTGCGTCGTAGCCATAATTTTTATAGAACCATCGTCTTCTAAATCAATCTGAGTATTCGTTTCACGCGTCAAAGCTTGGATAACAGAACCACCCTTGCCTATTACGTCACGAACTTTATCTGGATTGATTTTAATTGTGTATGCTTGCGGTGCAAACTCAGAAACGTGCTTACGCGGGGCTTTAATGGCTTTTTCTATCTTCCCCAAGATATGCATACGACCTTCTTTTGCCTGCTGCAAAGCGTGTTCCATAATTTCGAAAGTAATAGATGTGATTTTGATATCCATCTGTAAAGCTGTTATACCTTCTTTTGTTCCGGTTACCTTAAAGTCCATATCACCAAGATGATCTTCGTCCCCTAAAATATCCGTCAAAATAGCGTAATCTTTACCATCTTTGATTAATCCCATAGCAATACCTGCGACAGGACGCTTTAAAGGAACGCCACCGTCCATCATTGCAAGCGTAGCACCGCACGTTGTCGCCATAGAAGAAGAACCATTAGATTCTAAAATATCGGAAACAACGCGAATAACGTAATCAAACTCGCTGCGGCTTGGAACCATTGGATGCAAAGCACGCCAAGCAAGATTACCGTGACCTATTTCACGACGACCAGGTGCTTTTAACCCCTTGCATTCACCAACGGAATAACCAGGGAAATTATAATTTAATATAAAGTCACGTTCTTCGTCACCGTCCAAAGATTCAATTGGTAAAGCATCTTTACCACCACCCAAAGTTAAAGAAACCAGTGCTTGAGTTTCACCACGAGTAAACAAGGCAGAACCATGAGCACGCGGTAATACCCCCAATTCTATTTCAATCGGACGAACTGTTTTATTATCACGACCGTCAATACGAGGCTTGCCAGCCAATATATTACCGCGCATAATCCTAGCGGTAATACCTTCAACTATTTCGTCTGCCCAAGATTCCAAGGTTGATACTGCTGTTGTTGTTTCTGGGAAAAGCTCTGGTATACGGGCTTTGGCTTTTGCGTGAATTTCTGCCAAAGTATCTAAACGAACAAGCTTTTCTTTAATCTGTAAAGCAGATTCTATGTCACCCGCAAAAGATTCAAAATCTTTTTCCATAGCAACGTATTCATCGGACTTTTCAGGAACGGCCCAACGTTCTTTACCGGCTTTTTCGGCAAATTCATTAATAGCATCAATAACAACCTGCTGAGCGTCAAAACCGAATTTAACAGCGCCCAAAGTAGTAGCTTCGTCTAATTCGCCGATTTCAGATTCAACCATTAACACGCCGTCCTTCGTAGCTGCAACAACCAAATCCATTTCAGATTCTTCTACTTGCTTTTTAGAAGGGTTTAATATGTATTGCCCGTTCATATACCCCACGCGAGCCGCGCCAATCGGCCCTTGGAAAGGAACGCCAGACAAAGCCAAAGCCGCGCTGGACGCAATCATGGCTAAAATATCAGGTTGATTCTTTTTATCATAAGAAAATACCTGGGCTATTATTTGAACTTTATTCTTAAATGTTTCAGGAAACAAAGGACGAATAGGCCTATCAATCAATCTTGCAATTAAAGTTTCACCCGTAGAAGCTTTACCTTCGCGTCTATCGCGCGAACCAGGTATACGCCCCGCAGAAGCGAATTTTTCTTGATAATCAACGGTTAAAGGGAAAAAATCTTGACCTTCCACGGCAGTTTTTTCTGCACAAACCGTTGCCAGCACCATAGTTCCACCCATAGTAGCCAGAACAGAACCGTTTGCTTGTTTTGCCATACGCCCAGTTTCCAAACGCAAAGTTTCATCCCCATAAGGGATTTCAATTGCAACTGGGTTATTTAGATGTTTTTTATCATCTTTATTAAATAAACCAAATAACATATATTTTTCTCCATATTTTTTAGTTAAGTTAATTATTAACGCGAAGAAAAATTATTCGTTTTTATGCTCTTGCCCAAGCACAAGAAAGAACAATTTCTCCTTCGCACTTTTATGATTATAAGAAATATTTACCTGTTTGCAAATATTTTAATAGATATATAAAAAATACTTTTATATAATTACGGCGATGCTAAGAGTTTTAGCATCGGGGTGTGGAAACCCTTTATCAAAGCGTCTGAAAACGACGAAAAACTACCTCTGTCATAACAGGCAGGGGGGTCGTGAATATAAAAAATAAACGACACAATTCTTTGATATTGTTTCCAACCTCCTGCCGCCTTGATTTTCTTGGCGGTTCAATTTTATCAACGCGATAAAACATAGGAGTGAAACAAATGAAAAAACATATGATATTATCAGGGATTTTTATATCGCTGATATTTATTTCACATAACTCTTGGGCGCTTTTACCTCCAATTAGCACGTGTATGAGTTCTGAAGATTGCTGTGCCGGATATACTGGTTATTGCTGCCCTACAGGCGAATACGGAACGACTCGAACTTGTCCTGATGGTTGGCATTTAAATGTAAGCGGTATTTGCGCAAGAAGCGACTCTACCGGTTCAGACACAACAGGATATTATACTGTTACTTATGGGACGTGTAATCCAACCACAAAACAATACCAGTGTTTTGAAAAAAAATCTGTATCCACTCAATCAGAGTGCATGAAATGTCAACTCGACTAAAACGCAACAGGAGTTATAAATGAAAAAGACTATAATATTTTTATTTTGTATGTCCTTTGCTGAAATGGCGATAGCCGACTGCACTGTATACACAAAAAATTATACAGCCTGTAAAAAAGGTTATTACCTTACAAACAAAGCAAGTATGACATTATGTGAAAAATGCCCGTCACCAGGAACATCTGACGATGGTAATAATACGGATTATACCGCTTGTTATATTCCGGCAGGGACAATTATGACAGATGAAACAGGAACTTTTACTTATACTTCTGATTGTCATTACTCAAAATAAAAAGGGGCGAAAGCCCCATTTTTATTTACGAAGACCTAATTTTTTAATCAAAGCTTCGTATTCTTCTGTGCTGTTCTTCTTTATATAAGCCAGCAACTTTTTACGACGATTTACCATAAACAACAAACCGCGCTTTGAATGCTCGTCCTTTGGATTCGCTTTCATATGTTCGGTTAAGTTACGAATGCGTTCCGTCAAAACTGCAACTTGTGATGCAGCAGAACCACCGTTATCTTTTTCTGTCGTTTTGAACGAGCTGATTAATTCAGCTTTTTTTTCTTTAGTTACGGACATTGTTTTTCCTTTTTTATATTGTTCGTTTTGGACGAAGAACACCGTCTGAAATCTGTCCTATACCTATAAATTGCTTATCGGTATAAACACGAACCAGCCCAGCGTTACCCGCCACTTTAATAAAACCACCGTTCTTATATAAAACGGCACTTTTTTCGTCTAGACTTATAACCGGAATGCCCCCCAGACATAAGTCTATTGGTTTCAAGATTTCCTTGAAATCTGCACTATTATTAAATACTTTTTCCAAAAAATCAAGTTTTACAGCATCTTTTATATCAAATCCGTTTGTTTTGGTTCTGCGTATCATATCAACAGTTGCAAGCGTTCCGCACTTTCTAGCTATATCCCGAGCCAGCGCACGAACATAAGTCCCACGACTGCAAATAACCTTAAAATGCCAAGACTTGCCTTGAACACCTAAAAAATCTAATGAATAAATACTTATTTGTCTTTCTGGCATATCTATGTTTTGCCCTGCCCTTGCTAAATCATAAGCACGTCTACCTTTTATATGAACTGCGCTATATGCGGGCGGAACCTGCTTTATGTCACCGATAAAATCTTTAAGACAATCTTTTACTTGCTGTTCGGTCGGTATAAAGTTCGTTTTAGCTATTTCTTTACCAAGAATATCCAAAGTATCAGTTCCAAAACCAAACTGCATAGAAAATAAATACTCTTTTTTACCGTCAGACAAGTCCTCTACAAAAGGTATCATCTTGGTTGCTCCACCAAAAGCAATCGGCAAAACACCAGATGCCAGCTCATCCAATGTTCCTATATGTCCAAAAGTCTTCGTTTTAAGCATGTGCGCCACTTTTGCACCAGCTGTGCGACTGAACATCATTGTCGGTTTATCTAAAATTATCCAACCAGATACCATTAATATTGCGCCATGCTTAGTGTTTGTTTACCAACTTGTGTTAAGAACTTTATAAAAACCGTCTTTTTCCACCTGTCACATTTCGGCCAAATCTGACTATGACTATCAGACGATATTATCGCATCAATTCTATTTTTATTTAATTTTGTTTTTTTATAATCTCTTTGGATTAATATTTCACCGTTTTCTATTCTATCCATAGCTATATCAACAAATATATGCCCGTCTTTATCAACACTTATATTATTTCCTATCATAAACCTTGGCCCCCATTTTATATCGGAACGACAGCATTCACCGTCTTTATAAACTACCAAGCAACTACCTAATTGAAACTCTGGTAAACCAACAGAATAGCAAGTTTTTAAATGAGGTTTCATAAAATCTAATTCAGACAAAAATTGTTCTAAATCTTTTCGGCTATAGAACTCTTTATATCTAGGCTCGTAAAAATTGGTTTTATATATATATACTGCCCGAGTTCTCATCTTGTCCCCTTTATCCGAATAAATTCAACTGTGTCTTAGTATTCGGTTGCGCAACTTTATTTCTGGTCTCTTTCGGTTTTTCCGGCCTTTCCTGACAAACGTCTGTTTTGGTTTCTTCCAAATCTGCCAACACGCTTTCAGCTCTTTTAACGACGCTTTCCGGCATACCAGCCATTTTCGCCACATGAATACCATAAGACCTGTTCGCAACACCTGCAACTATTTTATGCATAAATACTATTTCATTATTATGTTCACGAACATCAATAGTCAGACAGCTGACGTCTGTCAAAGCACCTTGACTTACTAACCTTGTTAATTCGTGATAATGCGTAGCAAATAAAGTCCGTGGTTTTAAATCATCTAAATATTCTAAAACAGCCTGTGCAATTGCCATACCATCGTAAGTTGCTGTTCCGCGACCTATTTCATCGAATATTATAAAAGACTTTTGGGTCGCGCGGCGTAAAATATTGGCGGTTTCGCTCATTTCCACCATAAAAGTAGACTGCCCGGCCGCAAGGTTATCCGATGCCCCAACACGACTAAACAACTGATCGCATATACCGATACTAGCGCTTGAAGCAGGCACAAACGAACCAAGATGTGCCAGCACAACCAGTAAAGCGTTTTGTCGCAAATAAGTAGACTTACCGGCCATATTAGGCCCCGTTAACAAAGCAATTGATTTTATATTCAAATTACAATCGTTTTTAACAAAGTTATCACCCTTTTTGCGTAAGACAGCTTCTATAACAGGGTGTCGCCCGCCGACAATATCAAAATCTGTGCCTTCTGTTATTCTGGGTCTGACCCATGAATATTTATCCGCACATACCGCCAAAGAATACCAAACATCTAAGTCGGCAAGCAATTCTGCTGTATTTAATAAATCATCTGATATTTCTTTTATTTTCTGTATAAAACCGCTGATTATATCGGTCTCAATAGCTGCGGACTTTTCAGCTGCACTGCGAACATCGTTATCCAAGTCTATCAACTTAGCAGTAGTAAAACGCATATTTCCAGACATAGTTTGGCGGTGTATAAAACCTGATTCTGGTTTCATAAGAACGTCTGCCCTGGCGCTTGGAACTTCTATAAAATATCCCAATATATTATTATATTTTATTTTTAAAGTATGAACCCCTGTTAAAGTCGCATATTCCGCCTGCATACCCGCAATCGTTTCTTTTGCACCGTGTGCCAATCCACGCATATGATCTAATGATATATCAAAACCTTCTCTTATAACATTCCCGTCACGGAAAAAAGTCGGTAATTCTTCTGCCAAAGCGCTTTTCAACTGTAAAGCTAGGTCATCATGAGTATTTATGTTAGAAAACTTTGCGGATAAATCAGAATCTAATCTTGCACCCAGCATTTTTGCATTAGGTAATTCTATTAAAAAATCTGATATATTTCGCATATCGCGCGGCGTCCCACGTCCAGACAATAATCTTGATAAACACCTGCCTACATCCGGTACCGAAGACAAACTACTTGCAACCATAGCAACCACATCTTGATTCAAAAGCAGATGACCTATATGTTCCTGCCTTTTTCGTATTTCTGAAATATCACCAGATAAGCTTCTTAAATAAGAACGCAATTTCCTGGCCCCAGCAGCAGTTTTCGTATTATCCAAAACGTCTATTAAGCAACTTCCGCCTTCATTAATAGGACCATCTATTTCCAAGCTTTTCCAAGTTGCAGAATCTATTAAAAGCTGTTTCCCTGATTTATAAACATATGGTGCCCTGAATGTAATGGCCGCCCCTCGTTGAGTATTAAACAAATAACCAGCCAATATACATATAGCACTGCCAGAAGGTCGAACAGAAGCGTCCAGACTTGTTGCATTACCGAAAACCTTTGAAACAATTTGACCTATATCAGTTCTTTCATATAACTTCTCGTAAACGGGCGTAGTTTTGAAAACGTCACGCAAATGCAAAATCGTTTCATTTTCTGCCGTTTGTTCTGGATAAATAACCTCTGCAGGACTTATACGAACCAAATCATCAAGAACTTCTGAAGTCTTTCCTATAAAAAATTCGCCTGTTGAAATATCACAACCAGCTATATCAAAAGTCCCCTGTCCCAGCGCAACAACGGCCACAAGAAAATTAGAGTTTTTAGGAGTTAAAAGATTTTCATCAGTTAAAGTCCCAGGTGTTAAAACCCGAATTACTTTTCTTTCTATAAACTTATGCCCTTTTGCTTTGGCTTCGGCAGGCGTTTCCATTTGTTCTACTAACGCTACTTTAAAACCCGCTTTTACTAAACGACCAAAATAATTATCTGCCGCGTGCCAAGGTATCCCACACATAGGTATATCTTCACCGTCGACATCTGTTCCGCGCTGCGTTAATACCAACCCCAGATTTTCACTGATTGTTTTAGCATCTTCAAAAAAAGCTTCATAAAAATCCCCCAAACGAAACATCAGCAAAGCATCAGGATTTTCTGCTTTCATATCCACATACTGCTGCATAACTGGGGTAAGTTTACTTTTTTCAACCACGACTTTACCACTTATTGATTTACAGATGGAACCTGTAACGTTTCTATTTTTAATTCTGCTTCTTTTAATAACTGTTCGCAATAAGCTTTCAACTTAATTCCTTGTTCGTAAGCAGAAACAGATTCTTCCAAAGATAATTCCCCTGCTTCCATTTTTTTGACAAGTTCAGTCAGTTGTTTATAAGCTTCTTCAAAAGACAACTTTTTATCGTCCATTTTATTTTCCTTTTTCACAAGGAAAAGATACAAAATTATTTTAAGTTTTACCATAAAAAAACGCTCACCCGAGCGTTTTTTATTTATTTCGCCTGCTTTACAGGACTGATAACAATAGACTTGGTTCTTTCTTCCGGTTTAGACCTGCTTTCCAAAGCACCCTTTTCGCCGACTGTTTCGATTATCTTGGCAAACAATTCAGGCACAGCTTCGCGCCCTTGTGCCAAGACCCTTTTATTACCCTTAGTCATAACGGATATTTTTACTTTGTCGCCGTCTTCTAAGAATTCAAAGACTTTTTTCATTTTTATATTCAAGTCGTTGGCTTCTATAAAAGGCTTTACCCAAACTTCTTTTAACTCTGTCCTTTTCTGATTTTTTTTGGCTTCATTCGCACGCTTTTTTTGCTCGTATTTAAACTTTCCGAAATCCATTATCTTTGTAATCGGCGGATTATTATTTGCATTCATTTCCACCAAATCTAAACCTTCGTCAGCAGCAATTTGCAAAGCCTGCCCTATTGGCATAACCCCAAGATTTTGACCGTTCTGATTAATGACTTGAACCGTTTTTGCAAAAATACGGTTGTTTATACGTGGACCTGTGTCCTTGCGATTATCGCGATTTATTACAGTTTTAATTGTAAGCTCCTTTTTTGCTAACAGCCAAATTATTAACTATTTATCCCCTATTTTCAACATTTTTTCAATTTCTTGCAATACAATCCAAACGTCTCGTTTCGCAGCAGGCTTTAAAATTAAATAATTTGGATGAAAAATAGGAAAAGCTGTGGCCCCGCAATCCAATTTTTTTTGCACGCCGTGATCCTTGGGAAGAGTTAAACCAGCTATTTCATTCGCAGCCAAAACCCCAAGCGTTATTATGATTCTTGGCTTTAAAAGGCTTATAGCCCTATCAACAAAAGGTCTGGCTAAATCCAACTCATTTCTGGAAGGACTTCTACCACCAGGGGTGCGCCAAAATACAAGCGGTAAAATAGAAACGTTTTCACGTGACATATGTATCGCCGCCAACATTTTATCTAATAAATCCCCAGCAGGACCTGATAAGACATTTCCACATTCATCATCTTCACTACTTGGTATATCAGTCACGATTAAAACCCCATTAGAATTTGGTGCAAAACTTGGTAAAACTACATTCGTCGCCCCGACCTTTAATGGGTGATTAAACTCTGATATCATCCTACGTAAAGCGTCTAAGTCCAAAGGACGCAAAGCCATGGCTTTCGCAATATCCAACGACATAGGAACAAGCGGTTCTATAGGCGGAACGACAGAAGTTGCAACTCTTTTTAACGTCGGAATATCTTTCTTTTCTTCTTGCGATTTTTGTTCTTTTAATTTTGCTTCTTTCTTGGCACCTACGTATAAAGCCATCGGCAATTCTGTAATTTCCCATTTAACGCCTGCCAGTTGTAAATCTCTTAAGAAATCAGCGTTCATTTGTCTTTATCCTTGATTTTTCAAACCTTTTATTATAGACTATAACACGAGTAACAGAAACTCAAGGGAGTATTTTCATGAAAATAAAAAACTTTGCTATGCTAGCTGGTGTTGCAGGTTTGTTGGCCGCTTGTGGTGGCTCTAACATCGTTGAACCAGCGGACTTAAACGAACAACGCGTATTCTTCGCTTTCGATTCTGCAGAAATCTCTGACGAAGCACGCGATAATTTGTTAGGTCAATCTTTATATATGAAAAACCATGAAAACGTAAAAATCCAAATTGCTGGTAATTGCGACGAACGTGGTTCTACTGAATATAACTTAGCTTTGGGTGCACGTCGTGCAAACGCTGCTAAGGAAGTATTGGTAAAAGACGGTATTGATTCCAAACGTATTTCTACAATTTCTTACGGTAAAGAACGTCCATTAGTTCAAGGAACTGGTGAAGAAGTTTGGAAATGGAATCGTAACGCCACTACAACAGTAAAATAACAGTTGTAAAAAACAATAAAAATACCGGCAAAAGCCGGTATTTTTTATTATAAAGATGTTAATTTATCAACCAGCTCTTGCAACTGTAATCTTGAAGAAAACGACAATATTATTTTACCGGCTCCACCGCGCATTTCTTGCAATTTTACCGGGATTTTTAATGAACTTTTTAATTTCGATTCGATGTCAATAATATAGTCATCGTCCATACCTTTTGAATTATAAGAACGGCTTTTAGTTGACCGATTCGTTTTTTTAACGGCTTTTTCCGTATCGGCAACAGACATATTTTTCTCTATAATCAAATTCGCCATAGCTTCCGGGTCTTCCGCAACCGCTATGGTTCTGGCGTGCGAAGCGCTTATTTTACCCTGCTCTACCATTGTTTTTACTGAAATCGGTAACTTATCTAAACGAATACTGTTTTTTATATAACTTTCAGATTTACCGATAAGTCTTGAAACATCACTTAAATCATATCCGCATTTATCCATAAGATTTTTATAGGCCGCAGCCTCTTCTATTGGATTAAGATTTTCTCGCTGCACGTTTTCTATTAACGCTATTTCCATAGCATTTTCATTACTGATAGTTTTTACTAATGCCGGAATTTCTGTTAAACCAGCAAGTTTACTTGCACGAAAACGTCTTTCGCCCGCAACTATTTCATATAAATAAGGTTTTCCTTGAACGGACCTTAATAAAATCGGTTGCAAGACCCCCTTTTCTTTAATAGAAGAAGCAAGCTCTTCTAAATCTGTATCAGAAAAAGTTTTTCTTGGCTGGTCAGGATTCGCCCCAATCTGAATTAAAGGAATCTGTTTAACGACAACCCTTTCCCCACCAGTTAAGATAGATATATCTGGCACATTACCTATTTCTTCTTTTAAATCTGCTAATCCGCGTCCTAAACCAAACTTAGACATTTAAATCCCCCTTTTCCAGTTTATTAACGACTTCCGTGGCTACACGCAGATAAGCTTGCGCACCAGAAGAATTAAAATCATAAAACAATGCAGGTTTTCCGTGACTTGGTGCTTCAGATACACGAACATTTCTTGGCACAACTGTTTTAAATACCTTGTCACCAAAAGTGTTTCTTACGTCTTCATCAACAGCCTTGGTTAAACCATAACGTTTATCATACATAGTCAACAGAACACCTAGGATATCCAAGTTAGGGTTCCATTTTATTTTAATTTCTTTAATTGCGTTTATTAAATGCTGCACACCTTCTAATGCAAAAAACTCACACTGTAAAGGTATTATAACATGATTTGCAGACGTTAAGGCATTTAAAGTTAAATACCCCAAAGCCGGTGGGCAATCTAATAAAATATAATCATAATAACCGGAAACTTCTTTTAAAGCATCCCTTAACCTATATTCACGATTATCCATATCCAGCAAATCCACTTCTGCACCGGACAAAGCTTGACTAGACGGCAATATATGAAGTCCAGGCACAGCTGTAGATAAAATATTATCCGCAACTTTGGCTGTCCCCATAATAACACCGTAAACACTTTGGCTATGTGAAGCCCTGACGAATCCTAACCCTGTTCCTGCATTACCTTGTGCATCCAAATCAACCAACAACACACGTTTTTTTATTGCCGCCAAAGAAGCACTAAGATTTATTGCGGTAGTTGTTTTACCAACACCGCCTTTTTGATTTGCAAAAGCAATTATTTGAACCATTATTTCCTTTCCTAATATTATAACAATATAATTGATACAAAAAAACGATATAAAACGTCAAGACATTTAATTTAAAGCAATTAAAAACACACTAATATCAATAAATTATTTTTTGTTTCACATGAAACAAAAAATATATTTCAAATCAAAAAAAATACAAAAAAACCGGTAAACTTTATTTATAAAACAAAAACGCAGCAAAAACAAAATGTTATTTTTTGTTTCATATGAAACTACCGGCTATTTTGTATTACTATAATATAACCGTCGCCTGTTTTTGATGGTATTAATTTATAATCAAAATTATATTTCTTTTTTGCAACCGCTATTTCTTTTTCTATTTCCCGGCCTTTTAATAAAAAAAGCCGGCATTTTGTTTTAGCAACATAATCTAAAATCTTTATAAGCGGTGCAAAAGCACGTGCGGCAAAAATCGAATCGGACTGACGGGGCAGGGTGGTCACAAAATCTTCTACACGCCCATGGTAAACAGTAAGATTATCTAGACACAGATTTTCTTTTACAGTCTGTAAAAAAGCTGCCTTTTTACCAATTGATTCTATACAAACAACGTTCCATCCAAGAATGGCAAGAACAACACCGGGGAAACCGGCACCGCTTCCCAAATCAATTATATTTACACCCGCAGGTAAAACATCTGCAAGCTGTGCAGAATCAGCAAAATGTCTTTCTTTTATGTGTTTTAACGTGCTGGGAGCCACAAGATTCATCTTGGCCGACCATTCAATTAAAAGCGCTTCATATCTGTCAAATTTTTCTTTATTATTCATAAAGATTATTGTAGCATATTTGAACATGAAAAGAATAGAAAAAATATTTACTGGTGCAGCTTTACTTGCCGTAATAATCATTACAGCAGGTAGTTTATGGTGCACAAATACAAAAAACACAAATCAAAACTATACATATCCGATAAATAAATACGGTGCTTTTTTGGCGGCTCAGCACGCAATTTTTATAAACGATTTTGAAAGTGCCAGTTTTTTTGCCAACAATCTTGAAGATACGGAATATCCGATAGTGCAAAACACAAAGCTTTTATCAGACTTTTTAAGTGGTAAACTGCCAGAAAATGCAAAAAATCTGAAAGACGAAAAAACGGCTGCAGCCCGATTAATTTATGACGCTTATTTGTTAACGCAAGATGATTGGCAAGAACTTTATAAACGGCACAAAAAAGATGAATCTGCACTGGCTGCACCTTTAAGAATATGGTCTGCTGTTGCTATTAATCATATTACAGAAACCCTTAAGTTTATAGAATCTTTATCAACGAACGAATCCTGGAAGAACTTTGTCCGAGGACAAATATATGCAGAATTGGGAAAACCTGAAAAAGCAGCAGAATATTTTGATAAAGTGGCAGCCGACTTTATGAATATAAACGATTATTTATACATAATGTCTTTTTATAATAATTATAATATGCCAATAAAAGCAGAAGCTTTAAAAGCAAACTTTACGTTAAGACCTGGTGGTATGTTCATGGAACAATATAACGATATACCATCTTGGGATAATTATTCTGGTTTAAAAAATGCTTTGGCTTTCAGTTTGATACAAAATGTATCTCACACCCAAATAATGATGTATTCTGATTTATCTATATTGTTGTTGCGATTTGCTCAAATTATTGGTCCTGGTTATGACGAAAATAACAATGCAATAAATTATTATATGGGTCAGTTCTTTTATACTAATACAGGCGATTATGAAAAGTATTTTAATAAAGTAGATAAAAATAGTCCTTTTGGCGCTTTCTCTTTATTAAGAATAGCAGATAAAAATGACGATATAGATGAATTAAAAGACTTGGTTGATAAGAATCCACTATTCGTTCCCGCTGTAAATAAGCTGATTGCGTATTATATTCAGCACGACAACCAGCGAGCAGCATTGAAAGTTATAAACGAATCTTTAAAATATCCGGATTTAAGCGAAATAGGTCATGCTTTTTTCACAAAAAGTAGGGCGCAAATATACTACGTTTTCGGCGACCTTGATAAAGCCCAATCAGACATACACGATGCATCTGTTATGTTGCCTTTAGATTCGGAAATACTTGCTTTACAAGCAAAAATATGGGCAGGTCAAAATCGCGAAATAGAAAACGCCTATGATTATGCAATGGGTCTGGTCAAACAAAATCCTTCAGATATATTTGCTTGGGATACGCTTGGCGTGGTTTTGGCTGTTCGTGAAGGCACAGATTCTGCGCTAGAGATTCTGTCTAGGGTAGGGGATGTAGCTAATAATTGCTCGTCTTTATTTGAGCATCTTGGTGATTTATACGTAAAAAAGGGGGATAATGATAAAGCTCTGGAAGCATATAATCGTGCACTTGATTTATCAGACGATGGTTTAACAATCGCCCCTCAAATAGAAAAGAAAATAAGGAAATTGAAATGAAAGTTGCTGTAATCGGTGCAGGAGCATGGGGAACTGCTTTATCTATTATCGCCGCAAAAGGCGGAAACGAAGTGATTTTATGGTCTTTTGACGGTGAATATAAGCATTTTGAAGGCATAGAATCTTTACCGTCAGGTTTAAAAATCACCAAAAATATGGAAGATATTTCTTTAACAGACGCTTGGATAATGGTGACTCCTGCGGCTTTTTTCCGCGAAACATTGCGTAAAGCAAAGCAATTTTATAATAAGCAACCAATTATAGTATGCACAAAAGGTGCAGAACTTTCTACTGGTTGCTTTATGTCAGAAATTATTAAAGAAGAACTGCCGGAATGCGAAGACTTAGCAGTTTTATCGGGTCCACAGTTTGCAGCAGAAGTTGCAACAGGTGTTCCAACAGGTTCAACTTTGGCAGGAAACGCAAAAGCGATTGAAGCAGGTAAAGATATTCTTAAACTTTTATATTTAACGCCAACAGACGATATAATCGGCACAGAAATGTGCGGTGTTGGTAAAAATGCAGTGGCTTTAATATGCGGTTATAACAGCGTAGCTTGCCAGGGAGAAAACGACCGAGCAATGATATTTACACGCGCTTGGAATGAAGTCGTTGATCTTGGTATTGCTTGCGGGGCAAAAGAAAGAACTTTCTTGGGGCTTTGTGGAATAGGGGACTTATTCTTATCTGCTACATCCGCAACAAGTCGCAATTTTGCGGGTGGAATGGCAATAGCCAAAGGTGAAAAACCAGAAGGCACAGTTGAAGGAATATTCGCATTACATGGACTTATTAAACGCGCCGAAGGAAAATCTATTCCAACCCCAGTTTTAAAAGAAATGCTTGATAAGCTTAATATATAAAAAAACCGGCAAAAGCCGGTTTTTTTTATTCGTATCTTAAACTGTCTATTGGGTTTAACTTTGCGGCTTTTAATGCAGGAACAACACCAGAAGCCAACCCCACAACAACAGCAACGCTTACAGACAATATAACCGACCAAGCACTGAACGGAACGTTATAACCCATTACAAATCGTCCGACCCCTTGGGATAAACCAACGCCAATCAATAAACCCGCCATAGAACCAATAAAAGAAATCAAAATGGATTCAGATAAAAACTGTATTATTATCTGTCTTTCGCGGGCACCAATTGCTTTTCTTATACCTATTTCGCGCGTTCTTTCTGCCACAGATACTAACATCATATTCATAATACCAATAGAACCAACAAGCAAAGAAACGCCGGCAATTGCAATTAATAATAATTTCATATATCCCGTAACTGTATTCATTGTTTCCATTACTTGCTTCATGTCCATAATCTGAAAGTCATCAGCATCGGAATCTTTTAAGTTGTGCCGTTGACGAAGTAATACTGTCAGTTGCTCTGTCGCCAAAACATTGTCTGCGTCGGGGTATAATTTCAAGGTTATCATATTAACAGAATTTGGAAATCTGCTGCCCTGTAAACGCTTCTTTAAAGTTGTAATTGGTATAATAATCATATCGTCTTGACTTCCCATTGCGGAATCGCCACGAGCTTTTGTTACCCCCACAATTACGAAAGGCGTGTTCTGAACGCGGATAACTTCACCGACAGGGTCTTTGGGCAATCCAAGTTCTTCTGCCGTTGTAGGCCCAATTACAGCGTAAGTAGAAGCATTTCTTACAGCGGACTGATTAAAGAAAGTCCCGTATTCTATTTCTATATTTTGAACAGACGTATAGTCCGGATAAACCCCAACCATAGATGTAGCCCAGTTTTTATTGCCATATATGACTTGTGCCGCTGCATTTTGAACGGGTGATACAGCAGCCACGTCTGGTAATTGAGCAATAACTTCCGCATCTTGAATAGTCAAAGTTTGACGATTTCCCGTTCTTACACCAGCCTGCTGGGCCGCCCCAGCACGTATCATAATTGTATTAGTTCCAAGGGAAGAAAATTGGTCTGTAATTTGTTTTTGCACGGTTTCACCAACTGCAACCATTATCACTACCGCCATAACACCTATAACAATACCAAGAACAGTTAAAAAAGAACGAATTTTATTTCCGCTTATAGATACCCAAGATTCTTTCAAAATATCGTTAAAAGTCATTTTTTATTCCTATTAATCTTTATAAATTACGTTCGTCGCGCGGGATTTTTCCGTCATAGTTAATATGCCCATCACGAATATGGATTAATCTGTCTGCATATCTAGCAATATCAAATTCGTGCGTAATCATAACTATAGTAATCCCCATATCTTTATTAAGCTTTTTAAAGAAGGTTAAGATTTCGTTTCCCATTTTACTATCTAGGGCCCCAGTTGGTTCATCGGCAAGAATAAGTTTAGGGCCACCTGCCAGTGCGCGTGCTATGGCAACGCGCTGCTTCATACCACCGGATAATTGAGTTGGAAGATACGATTCAAAATCTTTCAGACCGACTCGGTTCAACATTTCCCTAGCTCTTCTAATTCTATCTTCCATAACCAAACCTCGATACATTAAGGGCAACATAACGTTATCCAAAACGCTTCTTTTACTTAATAAGTTAAACTGCTGGAATACGAAACCTATATATTCGTTTCGCACTTTTGCAAGCTCGTCAGACGTCAAATGCGTTACATCTTTACCATATAATTCATATTTACCGCTTGTCGGCGTATCCAGCGCACCTATTATATTCATACACGTAGATTTTCCACTGCCAGAAGGTCCCATAATTGCTACAAATTCGCCGACTTTTACGTCAAAAGTTATATCAAATAAAACCTGTTGTTCACCCCCAAGTTCTACGGGGAAACTTTTACAGATTTTATTCATAGATATTATATTTTCTTGTGTCTTTTTCATTTTATATCTCTGCTGAAATAAATAAGTTCTAAAAAACGCACTTATGTGCGCTTTTCTATTACCTTGGTGGTCCCATCATTGTGCTGGAAGAACTACTGGACGAAGAAGCACCCGTTTTTCCAACTATTATTTTATCGCCGTCTTGGATACCGTCCGATATAATTTCAGTTTCCGTTGCTGTAACTATGCCCTTGGTATACGGAACTAATAAAACGTCTTCACCGCGCAAAATCGCAAGATGAGTTTGTGGAGTAGCATCCCCAGCATCTGCGACTATATTGTCAAAATTACGAACCAGAAAACCAAAATTACTTGCTTTATAAACATCTTTTTTTTCTGATACCAGTATTGTTACAAAAGCCGTCATTCCTGGCATTAAACGTAAATCGGAATTATCAACATCTATTACAACAGTATAAACGACAACGTTTGAAGTAATTGTCGGTGTTAAACGAACTTGACGGACAAACCCTTCAAAAGTGTCAGTTGGATAAGCGTCTACCGTAAATGTTACGGCTTGACCTTCTTTAATAACCCCGATATCTGCTTCGGAAACAGCGGTTTCTATTTGCATTTTTGATAAATCTTCGGCTATTTCAAACAAATCTGGCGTCTGAAAAGATGCAGCAACAGTTTGACCTACATCAACTTGACGAGAAATAACTGTTCCATCAACAGGTGATGTTATAGTTGCATAACCAAGATTTGTTACGGCTCTTTCATATTGCGACAAAGCACGATTCACAGATTGTTCAGCTTGTTCATATGTTGTTTTTGACTGCTCCATTTCTGCCCTGGCTATGAAACCGTCTTCATATAAACTTTTATCCCTTTCATATTCGCTTTTGGCATAATCACGCTGTGATTCAGCACTGACCAAAGACGCTTTTGCTTCATCAACCGAAGCCTGTAACACCGACGGTTCTATTGTAAGAAGAACGTCACCTTTTTTTACTTTTGAATTATAGTCTACGTATAAATGATCTATGGTTCCAGATACCTGTGATCCCACATTAACAGTGTTTAATGGTTGTATTTCACCTGTTGCGGTCACGACTTGCTTGATATCGCCCCTGGTTATATTTACTGTGACAAAATTATTGTCCGAGTCGCTGGAACTTCCAGAAAAATAATATACCCCCCCGAAAACTATCAATAGCAGAAATACAAAACGCCATTTTCTATGCCATACCCAAGAAAAAAATCCGCTTTTTTTCGCTTGTTCGTTATTCTTCTTCATTTATGTTTTCTCCCTCTAATAAATTAGCTTTTAAATCTCCCACAGATAAGGCAACTGCAGCCCTTTTTGTAAACAAATCATATTTAGCCGCATTATGCTGTTTTTGGGCATCTACTAATTCAGATTGTGCAGTCTGCCAATCTAACATCGTAGCTTTACCAACTTTATACATTCCTGCCGTCACTTTTTCGCTTTCAACAGCAGAATCTAATAAGACTTTCGTCTGCTTTAATACGGTCTGTGCCGTTTTATAATTTTGATATGCGGTAAATACGTCCAGCATAGCATTATCGTTTGTTAAGCGTTCTTGCTCTATTGCTCTATCATAATTTGCTTGCGCCTGACGAACGCCATAAACATTGGCAAAACCAGCAAATATGGGCATAGAAGCTCTGATTCCAATACTGCCACTTATTTTATCGTTTCCTACGTTAAAAGATTCTGAAGGCGTATTATTCCAAGACAACGAACCAGAAGCAGATATGCTTGGTAAATTACTTAAAAAAGAACTGTTTCTTCTGTGCCAAGCGGCTTCTTTATTTGCTTCCGCACTTAATAAATCTGGCCTTTTCTGTTTTGCTGTTTCTATTAATTTATCTATATCCTCGTTTTCAGCCACTTCACCGAAATCAGCCGGCATATCTTCTATGCTTATTTCCTGGTCCGCTGAAAAAGACAATTTTGATAATAAATTACCTTTTGCTATTTCACGGTTATTTTTTGCTCTTTCCAGCTCTAAATCGCGGCTTGCCAAAGTAGTTGCAGCTTTTAAAACGTCGGCTTTTGCAACAACGCCGGCTTTATATTTTTTATCAGCTGTATCCATTGCTGTTTTTGCAACAGTTTTTAAAGATTCCGCTGTTTTAACGTCGGCATTTGCAGTCAGCAAAGAATAATAAGCACCAATAATACTATAAATATAATTTTGAACCGTTTCATCGTAATCAAAACCTGCTGCGCGCCAAGTGGCTGTTAATTGATTTATATCCGACAACCTTTTACCGAAATCAAAAATCAAATAAGAAGCAGATAAAGAAGCCCCATAAGACCAATCTGTCCACTCTTTATTTCTATAAGGCAAATTTGCGGAACCAGACACAGAAATGCTGGGTAAATAATTAGCGTAACCAGCATTTTTCGCAAATCTTGCTGATTCGTATGATAAAAACGCAGATGTTGTCTGTGGGTTTCTGCAAAGACCAAGATCAATTACTTCCGGCAAAGAAAGCGTTTCTGACGGAACATCTTTTCTTGAAAAACAATCTTCTTCAGCCGCAAAAGCCATTACAGGCATAAAGCACAAAAATACCGCTATTTTCTTCATTATTTACATCTCTCTCTTTGAAATATTTTTTCACATTATATAATTTTTATGTTGAATTACAATTTTTTTTTGCGTAGTATAATTTCACAATAATATGGCCTGGTGGCAGAGTGGTTATGCAGAGGACTGCAAATCCTTGTATGCCGGTTCGATTCCGACCCAGGCCTCCATTTTTAATAAATTATGATAACAAGCCTTACTATCTCTGATTTTAGAAACCACAAAACATGCAGAATACTTACGCATGGCAGAAAAAACGTAATTATAACCGGACCTAATGGTGCTGGCAAAACTGCGATACTTGAAGCTGTATCTATGCTGGGCGGTGAAAAAGGTATGCGCGGTGCCACAATGACTGACATTGCCAACTTTAACGGTCCCGGCGGTTTTTCTATATTTGCTACTTTATCTGACGATACAGATATTTCGGTATTCTTTAATAATGGTGACACAAACAGACGAACAAAAATAGATGGGGAAAGCTCTACTTTATCAAAACTTGCAGAACATTTAAGAATAGTTTGGTTAACCCCAAAAGAAGATAGAATATTCGTTGATGGCGCAAGTGAAAGAAGGTCTTTTTTTGACAGGCTTACCGCAAACTTTGATTCCAATCATGGTGGAAGAGTTGCAAGATTATCAAAACTTTTATCAGAACGCGCTTTTGCACTAAAAAACAGCCCAGATAATAATTGGATTAACGCTTTGGATCAGCAAATTGCCGGTATATCAGTCGCTATTGCCAGTGCAAGAATACAGTATGCAGGTGAAATAAATTATTTTTTAGAAAATGCCGCAATTAGCGTATCGGGCTACATAGAAGATATGCTTATCCACGGTGAAAATGCAGCTACTTCTGAAAGAAAATATCTTGATTACTTGGCGCAAAATCGTCAACTTATAGGTGATAAAATGATACTTGACGGTCCAAATAAATCAGATTTTGGTGTTTTTAATAAAAGTTTGAACTTACCTGTTAATTTAACCAGCACCGGACAGCAAAAATCTGTATTACTGGATATTATACTGGCGCACGCAAAATTAATAAGAACGAAAACGGGTTATAAACCGCTTATATTACTTGACGAAGCAGCTGCCCATCTTGATAAAAACGCCAGATATAAACTTTTTTCTGAACTTGGTAAAGCAGAAGCTCAGGTTTGGGCAACGGGTTTAGAACAAGAAGTATTTAAAGATGTGCCAGATGCTGTATTTGTTTCTTGCTTTGACGGCACGATAAATAATATACTGGTGGCGGAGCAATAAAATGACCAGAATTGATTACCAGACATTATTAGACAACGCACTTAAATCTGTCGTTAAAGAAGCTTTGATACATGCACAATTCAACGGATTAGGTGACGGAACTCATTTTTATATAACTTTTAAAACTAGGGCTCCGGGTGTGGTTTTACCGGACTTTCTGCGCATAAAATACCCAGATACTATGACCATTGTTTTACAATATTCTTATAACAACCTTCATGTTTCTGATAAAGAATTCGGCGTTCAATTAACTTTTGACGGCAAACCTTTCTTTATACGCGTGCCTTTTTCTGCACTGGTTGAATTTAAAGATCCTTCCGTAGATTTTATGCTGTCTTTTCATCCGAAAAGCAGCGATGCAGCAGATAATGATATGGAATTACCTTTGGAAGAAAAAAACGAACCTGTTTCAACAAATAAAAAAATCGTATCATTGGACGATTTCAGAAAAAATAAAAAGAATTAAAAAAACCGGCAAAAGCCGGCTTTTTTTATTATTTTTCATCTGATTTTTTTACAGATTTCTTTTCTTCTTTTAAATAATTTTCCAACCAATGATTATCAAAGTTTAGCGTTTTTACATCTTTATTCTTTAATAGCTTTTGCTGCAAAGGAATCGTGGTTTTTACGCCTTCTATTACGAATTCGTCCAATGCGCGCGTTGCACGCATAATACAAGCGGGCCTATTCTGAGCATGAACAATCAACTTTGCAATCATAGAATCATAAGTTGGTGGTATAGTATAACCAGTATAAACCGCGCTATCTACACGAACGCCCAAACCACCCGATGGTGCATACAATGTTATCTTCCCTGGATTTGGAACAAATGTTTCTGGGTCTTCTGCATTTATGCGAAACTCTATGGCATGACCATGCGGTATAACGTTTGATTGAGTATACCCCAGCTTTTCACCGGCAGCTATTCTTATTTGCTCGCGCACTAAATCAACACCGTAAACCATTTCAGTCACTGGATGTTCTACCTGTAATCTTGTATTCATTTCCAAGAAATAAAACTTACCGTTTTCATACATAAACTCGAAAGTTCCGGCGTTAGTATACCCCATTTTTTTCGCAGCGGTTTTACATATCTCTATCATATCGTCACGCTGCTTCTGCGTTAAAGCCGCAGCAGGGCATTCTTCCATAACCTTTTGGTTTTTGCGCTGCAAAGAACAATCACGTTCCCCAAAAATAACAACATTTCCATGCTTATCACCAAGAACTTGAAATTCTATATGTCTTGGATGCAGCAGCAGCTTCTCCATATATAAAGTATCATCACCGAAACCGCTTCTTGCTTCGTTCTTGGTCATTTGGAAAGCTTCTGCCATTTCATCTGCCGACATAACAGGACGCATTCCACGTCCGCCACCACCGGCCGCTGCCTTTAACATAACGGGATAACCGATTTTTTCGCCCCATTCCAAAGCTTCTTCCAAAGATTTAACAGCACCGTCAGATCCTGGAACAACAGGCAAACCGCATTCAATAGCAGTTTTCTTGGCGTTAACTTTATCGCCCATTTTTTCAATCATAGCTGCGCTTGGCCCAATCCAGATTAAACCATGCTGTTCAACTTTCTGAACGAAATCTGCGCGTTCTGATAAAAAACCATAACCCGGATGAATCGCATCCGCGTTCGTAAGTAAAGCCGCCGTTAAAATAGCCGACTCGTTTAAATAAGAATCTTTTGAAGCCCCCGGGCCAATACATACAGATTCATCGGCCAGCTGAACGTGCATAGCGTTTCTATCAACCGTAGAATAAACCGCAACTGTCCTGATACCCATATCACGACAAGCACGAATTATACGTAAAGCGATTTCACCGCGATTAGCAATTAAAACTTTTTTTATCTGAGACATTTTTATTCTATTATTATAATAGGTTGATCAAATTCAACGGCTTGCCCGTCAGATACAAGTATTTCTTTAACCACACCGTCTTTATCGGACTTGATAGGATTGAAAGTTTTCATAGCTTCAACCAAAGCCACCGTGTCACCTGCTTTTATTGTTGCACCGACTTTCGTAAAGGTTTCTGCACCCGGTTCTGGCGCCAGATACGCAACCCCAACCATCGGTGATTTTAAAGCATAACCGTTTATATGTTCAGACGGTTCACTATTAGCGCTTTTAGCTTCTGCCGTAGGAAAACTTGGCATACTAACCGCAGCAGCTTGCTGTTTTGATAAATGTATATGTTTACGATAAACACCAAATAAGAACTGACGTTCCAAATCAAGTTCTGTAATACCCATTTCATCCATAATCTTTGACATAGATTCAACGGTTGCACGAAAAGACATTTTTATAATCCTTTATTCTTTTTTTCTGATAGAGCGAATTTTACCACAATCATACCCATTGTCAAGGGACAGGGTCATACCCAAATCCCCCACCGGGTCTGCACCTGGATATTCTTTTAATTCCCAACCATCCCCCACGAAAAAAACCATATTTTTGTATGGCTTGCTTGGTATACTCACTGCACGTAGGCACATAACGACAAGCGCAACGCCCACCGGTAAAAGGAGATATTGCCCGCTGATAAAAATTGATTAAATATACGGCTAACTTTTTAAGCATTTTGTTTTTTTATATAATTTAAAGCTTTTTTCAAAGCGATTCTACCATCTTCACGTTCCGCATCAAGAATAGGGCGTCTTGCGATGAAAATATAATCAAGATTATCTGATAAAAGTTTTTCATTAAAACGTATCCAATCACGCAGTAAGCGTTTAGCACGATTCCTTTCAACCGCTAATTTAAAGGTCTTTTTGGTGACGATTAAACCATACCTGGGGTCTTTAGATTTTATAGCAGGTTTTGCACGAATGAAAAAAAACGCCGATTTAGCTTCTATATCAGTTTCGGACCTTATGAAATCTTTATGATTTTTTATCGTATTTCTCATAAGCCGTATAATAACACAATATAAAGATAATCAAATAAAAAAACTTTATTAAGGGCTCTTGATTTTTTTATGCTCAGGCTTTATAGTGCAAAAAACGATTACCTAGGGGAAAAAAATGTATAATTGGCTAATGAAGTTTTTCTCGGCAGATATGGCCATAGATTTGGGCACTGCAAATACTTTGATTTATGTAAAAGGTCGTGGAATTGTCTTAAACGAACCGTCTGTTGTTGCGGTTGCCGAAAATAGATTGTTGGGTCGCAAAGAAATCTTGGCCGTCGGGACAGAAGCAAAACAGATGTTCGGAAGAACACCAGGCAGTATAACTGCCGTTCGTCCGTTACGTGACGGCGTTATTGCAGACTTTGAAGTTGCAGAAGAAATGATTAAATACTTTATTCGTAAAGTTCATCGCCGTAATCCATTGGCTGCCCCACTTATTATTATATGCGTTCCGTCTTGCGCTACGCAGGTTGAACGTCGTGCTATTCAAGAAGCAGCAGACGCGGCAGGTGCAAGAAAAGTTTATATAGTCGAAGAATCTACGGCGGCCGCAGTTGGTGCAGGTCTGCCGGTTGAAAAACCTGTCGGTTCTATGGTCTTGGATATTGGCGGTGGGACTACGGAAGTTGCCGTTATGTCTTTGGGTGGAATCGTTTATTCAAACGCCGTAAGAACGGCCGGTGATCAAATGGACCTTGATATAATAGACTATGTTCGCAAAAATAAAAACTTATTAATTGGCGAAAACACAGCCGAAGAAATAAAAAAGAAAATCGGCAGTGCAATAACACCGAAAGATAAAGCAACAGAACTTACAATGAAAATAAAAGGACGCGACTTATTATCAGGGACACCACGTGAAACGATTGTGACAGAAACGCAAATTGCTTCTGCATTATCACAAACGGTAACGAAAATAGTAGATACAGTTCGTCAAGCATTGGAATTAACACCGCCGGAACTTTCTGCTGATATCGCAGATTTAGGTATTGCCATGACTGGTGGCGGTTCATTACTTCGTGGTTTAGACGCAGCAATTCGTGCAGCAACGGGATTACCTGTTTTCTTGGTTGATAACCCATTGGCTTGCGTTGCATGTGGCAGCGGTAAAATGTTGTCCAGTCTGGATAAAAGTAAGCATATATTACAAACTATGTATTAAAAAAGCCGGCAAAAGCCGGTTTTTTATAAATATTCTTCTATGGATTTAAGTGGGGTTTTAGTTGCATCTATAAACATAATTAATTGATATGTATTTAACCGGTATTTACCGGCAATTATTTTATAATAATCTGGTTCAGAAACATTAAAAACGTTACACATAAACACGACGGAAAAACCAAGTTTTTTTCTTATAGATTCAATTTCTTGTCCAACCTTCATAACAGCCCCGCTTTCAAACAATAAAATAAAACCACCGAAAAATATTTAGGTGGTTGGAGCTTACAAACAATTCAACACGAAATTGCGCACTTTATTCAATATATTCAGTGCACTCCAACCAAATCGGTTGGAGATATTTTCCGCCATCTCTGGCGCGTGCTGAATAGGTTTGTATGCCCAGCGACAGAACCCCTGTCGCGCTTATTATTATAAAAGAGTTTTTTAAGTATTGCAATCTGATTTTTCTTTGGTATAATCCGTTAAGTTTTGGGTGGTTAGCTCAGCTGGTTAGAGCGTTACGTTGACATCGTAAAGGTCGTTGGTTCGAGTCCAATACCACCCACCAATAAATAAAAAAACAGGTTGAATAATGCGAATGCAAAACTAACATTAAACGAAAATATCTGACGGGTTTCTTTGACGCCCCGTTGGGCGTCATTTTTTATAAATTATACTAAGTAAAAAGGCTGTATAAAATGACAAAAAATAATAAATATCTTATTACTTCCGCTTTACCCTATGTTAACGGCGATTTGCATCTGGGGCATTTAATCGGTTGCTGGTTACCTTCCGATATATACGCCAGATTCTGCCGTGCAAAAGGCCGTGACGTTTTATATATATGTGGTGCGGATGAACATGGAACGCCCGTTGAAGTCGGTGCAAAACAAGCAGGAATGAGCCCGCTTGATTATTCTAACTTTTATTACAAAAAGCATTTACAAGCAGTTAAAGACTTTAACTTGTCTTTTGATACTTATGGAAGAACGCATACGAAATTACAAGAAACATTGGTTCAAAGCTTGTTTAGCCGTTTGGATGAATTAGGCTTAATAGAAGAACGCGAAACGTTGCAGCCTTTTTGCGTAGATGACAATATGTTCTTAGCCGACCGTCAGTTAGTTGGGACTTGCCCAAAATGCGGTTATGAAAAAGCACGCGGCGACCAATGTGATAAATGCAGCGCGACTTATGAAGCAACAGAATTATTAAATCCTCGCAGCACGATTTCGGGCAGCACAAATATTGAAATGCGGCCAACAAAAAATCTTTTTTTCCTTGCTTCTAAGGTTCAAGATATTTGGCAAGATTGGTTAAAGGAACACGCACCTAAATGGTCTAAAACCGCAAGTAATATCGCACAAGGATGGGCAAAAGAAGGATTGATAGATACGTCAATTACACGTGACTTATCTTGGGGTATACCTGTAAATAAACCAGGATATGAAAATAAAGTCTTTTATGTCTGGTTTGATGCACCTTGGGGATATGTTTCTATATCTCAGTCTGTGCGCGATAATTGGGAAGATTGGTGGAAGAATCCTGATTGTCATTATGCTCAGTTTATGGGCAAAGACAACGTAAAGTTCCATGCCGTATTCTTCCCTGAACAGCAACTTGCTATGAAAGATGATTGGAAAACAGTTGACATGCTGAAATCCATGAACTTTTTGAATTTTGAGGGCGGTAAGTTTTCTAAATCTGAAAAAAGAGGCGTATTTCTGGAAGACGCTTTAAGCATCGCACCGGCAGACGTATGGCGCTATGCTTTAATTGCATCTGCACCAGAAACAGACGATACAGATTTTACTTTTGCACGATTTGCAGACATCGTAAATAAAGACCTGAATGGTATGTTGGGTAATTTCGTTTCGCGCGTTTGCAAAATCACAGAAAAAAACTTTGGCAATAACGTTCCAAAAGCAGGAAATATAGACGCTGACTTAGCTCAAAAAGTTAACGAAAAAATTACAGAACTTACAAAAGCTTTAGATTCTTGCGAATTCCGTAATGCAGTATTTGCTTTGCGTTCTTTGTATGCTTTGGGTAACGAATATATGACAGTTAAAGAACCTTGGGTGTTGGTTAAAAACGGTGACTTGGAAAGTGCAGGGCAGGTATTAAATACTTGCTTTCAACTGATTGACTTGTATTCGCGCGTATCTGCACCTTTCATACCAAGCACTGCAGAAAAAATCAGAAGTATTTTTGCTGATAAGCAAGATTTATCTTGGCCTGAAAAGTTCGACAGCAGAATTGCAGATAATACGACTTTTTCCGTTCCTGAAAACTTATTTTCAAGAATAGACGAAGAAACTGTTATTGCGCTAACAGAAAAATACGCCCCAAAGATAGACGATGCGCCAAAACCAATAACTGCAAAAATAGTTGCGGTAAAAAAACATCCAAACAATGACAACTTGCATATATTAACTGTAGACGACGGAATAAACCATAACTTGCAGATTATTTGCGGGGCACCAAACGTTAAAGAAGGTATGATTAGTATATTGGCACCAATTGGATGCAAGCTGCCAACAATGAAAAAAACTATCAGCCAGCGCACAGTTGCAGGTCTGGAATCCTTTGGTATGATGTGCAGCCCAGCAGAGTTGGGTATCGGCGATAATTCAGAAGAAATAATTGAATTACCAAAAGATACGGATATAGGAAAAAATTACACAAAATAAACTTTTGTCAAAAAAACTGCTTGCAAAGTTAAAATCTTATGCTAGGATATGGCTCGGTGCTTAGATTGATATTTATGAAAGAACCTTGAAAAGCGCGTTTTTTTTACATATATATCAATGGGCAAAAATAAAAGGTTAAACGATGTTATTAGAAAATAGTATAAAGATTAATTTAACTTATAATGGTGAAGACCAAAATATTCGCAGTATGTGTTGCGGTTCTTGTCGTTCGTTGCCTGCTTGTAATGCTGGGGCTCCTTGTTCTTTTTATTCCTATGCAAAAGAAAGACTTAACAATATCTCTTTGAAAAGAGGAACCATAACAATAGAAACAAGCACAGAAGAAGAATTAAATAAAGCAATTACTGTTTTGGCTCGTGATTTCAAATTACGCGAACACAAAACTTATCTAGGCAGATAAAAATGAGGTTAGTTTTAATGTCTTGTTGTGCACCTTGCAGTGCTGGGGCTATCCGGCAATTGAAAGACGGTGAACTGCAAGACATTGAAGACTTCATTGTTCTTTTTTATAACCCAAATATTTTTCCAGAATCTGAATATCAGAAAAGACTTGAAGAGCAAATTAAATACTGCGAATCTTTGGGGGTTAAGTATGCAATCGGACAATACAATCACAAAGATTGGTTAGACGCCGTTAAAGGATTGGAAAAAGAACCTGAACGTGGGGCTCGTTGTGCTAAGTGCTTTGCTTTTAGGTTTGCATTCGCAAAAAAATGGGCAGAACAGAACGGTTATGATGCAATAGCTTCTGTTTTCGGCGTTTCACGACATAAAGACCAAAACCAAGTTGATAAAGCCGCAGAAAGTATCTTGGGCCAAAAATACTATATCCCTGTTAAATGGAACGAAGAATTGCGCCAAAAAATCGGTCACCAATCTGATTTTTATCGTCAAAATTATTGCGGTTGCGAATTCTCTATTCGCAAAGTATAATTCACCTATAATTAATAAAAGGTGAAAATATGTATGAATCTTCTATTCTTGTTTTCCCTGGTCAAGGCTCGCAAGCTGTTGGTATGGGAAAAGATTTATATGACAACAATAAAGAAGCCAAAGCCGTCTTTGATGAAGTAGATGATGCTTTGGGCCAAAAACTTTCCGATATTATTTTTAATGGTCCTATGGAAGATCTGACTTTGACCTCTAATGTTCAGCCGGCTATTATGGCAATGTCTATTGCTATGTTACGCGCGACAGAAACAGAATTAACAAAATATGTTGCCGGACATTCTTTGGGTGAATATACGGCTCTTTGTGCAGCAGGGGCGCTTTCTTTGGCCGATACAGCAAGGTTGTTGCGTTTACGCGGTGACGCTATGCAACGCGCTGTTCCTGTTGGAGAAGGCTTAACCGCTGTTATACTTGGGCTGGATATTGAAAAAGTTCGCGAAATATGCAACAAAACAAACTGTGATGTGGCTAATGATAACAGTCCAGGACAAGTGGTTATATCTGGTGCAAAAAATATAGTAGAAGAAACTATGACTTTAGCAAAAGAAGCCGGTGCAAAACGAGCTATGGCTTTGGCGCTGTCTGTTCCCGTTCATTGTCGTATTCAGGCACCTGCCGCAGAAGAAATGAAAGCTGCACTTGAAAAAATTGAAATCAAAACGCCAAAAGCGATTCTTATTTCTAATAAAACAACAAGCCCAATGAGCGACCCTGACGAAATTAAAGAAGCTTTGGTATATCAAATTACACATGGTGTTCATTGGCGTGAATCTGTCTTAAAAATGCACGAGCTTGGTATAACGGAAACAGTTGAAGTCGGACCAGGCGCGGTTTTAACGGGTTTAACAACAAGAATATGTCCTGAAATGACAGCTAGAAAATTGGAGTTATAAAATGTTTGATTTAACAAATAAAGTAGTTTTAATCACAGGTGCAACGGGTGGTATAGGTGGTGCTATTGCAAAAAAGATGAAGCAAGCCGGTGCAAAAGTCGTTGTGTCAGGCAGAAATATAGCAAAGCTGGAATCTGAATTTGACGATTCTTATATAAAAATACCAGCCGATTTAGCAGAAGAAGGTGCGGCAGTTGAGCTTGTTATGAATACGATAGAGCAAGCCGGCAAAATAGATATTGTCGTAAATAATGCTGGTATAACGAAAGATACTTTGATAATGCGTATGACAGACGAACAGTTTGACGACGTAATAAATACCAATTTACGTTCTTGTTTCAAAATGTGCCGTGCCGTAATAATGCCTATGATGAAACAACGTTTCGGTCGTATTATTAATATGGCTTCTATTATTGGTGTTATCGGTGGGCCAGGGCAAGCAAACTATGCTGCTTCAAAAGGCGGTATGATTGCTATGACAAAATCTATCGCAGCCGAAGTCGGTTCAAGAGGTATTACCGCTAATTGTATCGCACCGGGCTTTATAAAAACTCCTATGACCGACGTTTTGTCTGACGAATTAAAAAAGACCTATCTTGCTCAGATACCAGCAGGTCGCTTTGGCGAACCAGAAGACATAGCTAATGCTTGTGTATTCTTGGCATCAGATGAAGCATCCTATATAAACGGTCAAACATTACATATAAACGGTGGTATGGGGCGCTTTTAATGAAAAACTTTGACGTCATCGTTATAGGTGGAGGACACGCAGGCGTAGAAGCTGCAACTGCTGCCGCAAGACGCGGTGCAAGCACCTTATTGATGACGCAAGCTTTATCTGATTTGGGCGCTATGTCTTGCAACCCCAGTATAGGCGGTCCAGGAAAATCACAAATGGTCGCAGAAATAGATGCGTTGGGCGGTGTTATGCCGATTGCTGCCGATATGGCCGGTATTCATTTCAGAACGCTTAACGCTTCACATGGGGCGGCTACGCAGGCATTAAGAGCGCAAATAGACAGAAAGCTTTATCATAAAGCAATAGTAGAAATATTGGGTAAATATAAAAATCTTACTATCGCTTTTGAAAAGGTTAACTTCATTGATTTACAAAATAAAATCGTTAATAACGAATACCAAACAAAAGCTTTGATATTTACAACAGGAACGTTTTTACACGGCCTGGTAACCAGAGGTAAAGAAAGAATAAAATCAGGAAGATTACAAGACGACGGACAATATCAAGAAGCAGATTTTAATATTTCTGATATATTGTCAAAAGCGGGCTTTTCTATTATAAGACTAAAAACAGGAACTCCTGCAAGAATATACAAAGATTCTATTAACTGGGAAGTATGCGAATTACAACCAGGTGATAACCCGCACGATTGGTTTTCTGATGGACGCCCAGAAAATAACTATCAAGCCGTTTGCTTTATCACTCATACAACAGAAGCAACACATAAAATAATTCGTGATAATATAAAAGATGCCCCTATGTATAACGGGGCTATTCGTGGAACTGGACCCAGATATTGTCCTTCATTGGAAGATAAAGTTATGCGTTTTCCTGAACATTTATCTCATCATGTATTCTTAGAACCGGAAGGTTTGGATAGCGACTTAATATATCCAAACGGCATATCTACAAGCTTTGGTTCTGATATACAAGACAAATGGATTCATAGCATACCGGGACTGGAAAACGCAAAAATAGCAAGATATGGTTATGCCATTGAATACGATGCGATTGATGCCAGAGCGTTAAATAGCAAACTAGAATCAAAAGATATTCCGGGATTATTTTTTGCCGGTCAAATAAACGGAACTTCTGGTTATGAAGAAGCCGCAGCACAAGGAATAGTTGCGGGTGCCAATGCAGCAGCTTTTGCGCTGGGGACAAAATCGCTAAGTCTTGATAGGACAACCGCCATGATAGGAGTCTTAATAGACGACATAACAACGCTTGGTATAGACGAACCTTATCGTATGTTTACGTCGCGAGCAGAATACAGATTATCACTAAGAAGTGATAATGCTATTGCAAGACTTGGTAGGCAAGCAGTTGAACTGGGGTTAATAAGTAATGACGAATACGAAAAGAAATATAAACTGAAAGAAAGCAAAATAAAAGAAAACGACAAGTTTTATTCCGGCTATATCCAGCGCAATGAAAGAGAGATAGAATCGTATAAAAGAGATTTAAACTTAAAAATACCAAAAAACTTTAATTATAAAGATATGCCAGGATTAACGAACGAGTTAATAGAAAAACTGACCAAGACCAGACCCGAAAACATAGCATCGCTTTCAAGAATACCCGGAATTACGCCGGCAGGTATAATGGTGGTATTAAGAAAAATTAGATGTGGAAATTGATAAAAACATATATTAAGATAAGTGACGCAAGCCGGTTTAGCTCAGCTGGTAGAGCATCTCATTCGTAATGAGGGGGTCGTAGGTTCAAGTCCTATAACCGGCACCAGATAAACAAAAGCCACTTTCGTGGCTTTTTTATTATTCTAATCGGAAAAAAACACTGGAAATCAAGATTTTTATATATTAAAATTACATGCATGAAACAATTAAACATAATTATTATAAGATAATCAGTGACTGCGCTTTGGCGGTTGCTGGGGCGCATGGCGCCTCGTTTTTTTATAATAATAAATATTTACGGAGCTTTTTATGGCATACCCAAAAACAGAAAATAAAGCTAACTTTCCTATGCTAGAACAAGAAATACTAGCTTTTTGGCGTAAAGACGATACTTTTCATAAAAGTCTTAATAAGACTAAACTTGGTCATCCTTTTACTTTTTATGACGGCCCACCGTTTGCCAACAACCTTCCTCACTGGGGACATCTGGGCGTTTCGGCCGTCAAAGATATGGTAGGCAGATACCAGACTATGAAAGGTAAGCACGTTATACGAGAACTTGGTTGGGACTGTCACGGTCTTCCTGCCGAAGCTTCTGTTGAAAAAAAGCAAAATAAACAAGCAAAAGATATCGTCGCACAACAAGGTATCGGTTATTTCTGTAAGTTATGTTGCGATGATGTTATGACTTATTCTAACGAGTGGTTACGCTTTATAGAACGTATAGGTCGCTGGGTTGACTATGGTGACGGTAAAGGTTATCGCACTATGGATAAAAACTATATGGAATCTGTAATATGGGCAATCAAAGAATTATACAACAAAGGTTTGCTTTATAAAGATTATCGCGTAAACCCTTATGATTGGAAATTGGGAACTGTATTATCTAATTCAGAGGCTTCCAGCGAATATCAAGACGTCGTAGATGACGCTATAACCGTATGGTTTGAACTTGAAAATGGGGATAGAGCAGTTGCTTGGACAACCACGCCGTGGACTTTACCTGCAAACTCTGCTTTGGCGGTAAACCCTGATATGAATTACCTTCGTATGAAAGATTCTGACGGTGCCGTTTACATAATCGCAGAAACAAGACTTTCTGCTTATGAAAAACAATTTGCAAACGCAGAAAAAATAGGCAGCTTGAAAGGTTCAGAACTTGTCGGTCTGCACTATAAACCTTTGTTTAATTATTATGAAGGTTATTCTGATTTACTGTATCAAGTAATACCGGCAGATTACGTTTCTGATTCTGACGGAACGGGAATCGTTCATATAGCACCTGCTTACGGCGAAGACGATTTTTGGGCAGCAAAAAACATTAATCAAAAGTTCCCTGTAATACTAAATGTTGATGACTATGGTAATTTTACCGAAGACGTAAAAGACTGGGCAGGGGAAAATATCTTCGTTGCAAACCCAAAAATTATGCAATATTTACGCGATAACGGACATCTTGTTAAAAAAGAACAACACAAGCATAGTTATCCTTATGGTCCAAGAAGTAAAGAAAAGCTGATATATAGAGCGACTAATTCTTGGTATATAGACGTGCCAAAAATCCGCGAAGAATTGATAAAAAACACAAAAGAAAAAACTAAATGGAATACAGCAGGTGACAGATTTTTATCCTGGATAGAAGGTGCAAGACCTTGGTCTATATCCAGAAATCGTTTCTGGGGAACGCCGCTTCCTATATGGGAAAAAGACGGTCAATATAAAGTATTCGGCTCTATTGCAGAAATAGAAGATTTCTTTGGGGTTAAAATTAACGATTTACACAGACCGACGCTGGACGCTTTAACAAAAGACGGTTGGAATCGCATACCAGACGTTTTAGATTGCTGGGTAGAATCTGGTTCTATGCCTTTTGCGTCGCTGCACTACCCATTTGAAAACCAGGATAAGTTTAATGCTACGTTCCCAGCAGATTATATCATAGAAGGTCAAGATCAAACACGCGGTTGGTTTTATTCTTTGATGGTTATGGCAACAGCTTTGTTTGATAAACCTGCTTTCAAAACGGTTTCTGTAAACGGAATGGTAGTTGACGAACATAAAAAGAAGCTTTCAAAATCAGTCGGTAATTTCGTTGACCCAAGTCAACTTATGGAAACTTATGGTGCAGATGCAGTTCGTGTCTTTATTCTAGGCAGCAATTTCTTAAAGACAGAACCTGTTTCTGTTGATATGGCTGGTAAAGTCTTTAACGACGCAATCAAAACGGTTTTAACGCCTTTATGGAACGCTTACCACTTCTTTACATTGTATGCAAACCCAGCAAATATTACGGCTGTGGCTGATACAGACTCGGACAATATGATGGATAAATATATATTATCCGAATTAAATGAATTGATTGGCGCTGTAGGAAAAGCTCTGGACGAATATAAACCAGACGTTGCCGTCAAAGAATTCGTAAGATTTTTAGACGTCCTTAACAACTGGTATATACGTCTTGGACGTGCTAGGTTCTGGGATGAAGAACAAGCTGCTTTTAACACTCTTTATTATGTTCTTACTAACTTGTGTAAAGCACTTGCGCCGATTGCTCCGTTCATCACGGAATATATCTATAAAAACCTTACAGGCAAAGAATCTGTGCACTTACAAGATTTTCCAGTAAAGCAAAATATGGATACAAAAATCGTTCAAGATATGCGTAAAGTCCAGATGATTGTTTCTGTTGGAAATCAATTACGTGAAAAATATAAATTACGTAACCGTCTGCCTTTGGCTAAACTTGAAGTCGTTGGAACAGATATGTCTGAATATACAGATATTATAAAAGATGAATTAAATATCAAAAATGTAATCTTTTCGCAAGATATATCAAAAGTCGCCGATTCTTTCGTATACCTTATTACGCCAAAAATCGGTGCACGTTTGGGCAACGCTTTGAAAGATATAATACCTGCCGTAAAACGCGGTGATTATGAAATAAAAGACGATAAACTTATAGTTGCAGATTATACTTTAAACTCTGACGAGTTTGAACAACGCTTAACGATGAAAGACGGTATATCAGGTGCAGCTTTACCGGATAACACTGCTGTATTGATTTTGGATACAGAAATTAATGCCGAATTAATATCAGAAGGACTGGTAAACGATGCTTTAAGATTTATCCAAGATACGCGCAAAACCATAGGCCTGGATGTATCGGACCGCATAACCATGGAATACAGTGCAGACAGAGCTTTGGCAGATGCTTTGGAAAAATATCGCAAACACATTATGTCTGAAGCTTTGATAACAGAAATGTCCGTCGGAAGCGGTGACATAGAAACAGAAATAGAAGGTTATAAGCTTGCGATAAGCCTTAAAAAGGTAAAATAATATGACGCCAGAAAAGTATTTCTCGGTTATGCCGAACTACATAGATATGACTATCCGGTCAGAGCTGTTTAGCACAAACGAGTTTACTTTTGCTGTGGCGGTAATATTATCTGCCCAGGCCACAGACAAAAAAGTCAATGAAGTTACACCCGCTTTATTTAGCATAGCTGACACGCCCGCCAAAATGATAACGCTTGGTGAAGAAGGTTTAAAAAAGCACATAAAAGTAATTTCTTTTTTTAATAATAAAGCAAAAAATATAATCGCTTTATCAGCAAAACTTATGGACGAAGAAGGTAATAATAATTCTAACTATAAGTTTCCAGAAAAATATCACAGCAGGGCAGAACTTATGAAACTTCCTGGAATCGGTCAAAAAACTGCAAACGTTATAACTAATGTATTATGGAATGCACCGAATATAGGCGTTGACACTCATGTATTCAGATTAGCACATAGATTTGGTTGGGCAGGGCAAGAAGACAACACACCAGAAAAAGTCGAAGAAAAGTTAATAAAAAAAATACCTAAAAAATATCATCCAATTGTAAATCACGTAATGGTTCTACATGGCAGATATACATGCAAAGCTTTACGATCAAAATGTGCGGAATGTCCAGTTGCAAAATGGTGTAATGCACCAGATAAAATCATATAAAAAAAGCCGGCATTTACCGGCTTTTTTTTACAGTTTTATTTATCACGAATTGTGGCATTACATTTTGATTCTACGTTTCTTATAACAGAATCTTGAATCTTTAAAAGTTCTTCATCTGTCATATTTTCTGTTGGAATAATAGTTATCGTAAATGCAATTGATTTTTTACCGTTTCCCATATCAAACGAATCAAACACAATCGCTTCTTTAATTCTGTTGTCTGATGATACTGCCGTTAAAGTAAGCTTTTCAGCTGGAAAATCTTTTTCAACTATAAAAGCAAAATCACGATTAATCGGCTGAAAATCGCTTAATACAGGCTCTTTAACTTTCTTAGGTGATAAGTTTTCTATATCATCTATGATTGCTATCATAACAGGCGTTTTTATTTTTAATGCTTTTGCAACAGACGGGTGTAATTCACCGAACTCTGCAATTTTCTTTTTACCTTGCATAATGGCACCATATCTGAATGGATGAGCCCAAAGCGGAGCGTTTTCACAATCAGTAGTAAAGCTTTGATTATTTATTAAGTCAATAATATCAGCTTTTACATCATAAATATCTTTTGTGCGATTACGCTTTTGCCAATGTTTTGGTGAAGTTTCACCGGTCCTTATGATACATATCTGATTGTGCTGTTGACCTGGTTCGTTTCCATCAAACACTGTCCCCAACTCAAACATATCAAGATTTGCAAAACCTCGTTTTTCGTTATCCGCAACAAACTTTAATAAGTTGCTTAATAAAGAACCGCGCGCAATATCCATATCTGAAACTATCGGATTTGCAATTTTTACAAGCTTTTTATCCGTAATTAAAGACTCTATCTTAGAACTTGCAAATCCAAAAGACTTAGCTTCGTTTAAACCGCGACCAGCAAGCTTTTGCTTTAACCATAAATAACTATCGTTATGCTTTACCGCAAAATTAGGTTTACGTTTAGCGCTTTCGGCTATTTTATCGTAACCATAAATCCTTACAAGCTCTGAAACTACATTTTCAGGCAAAACCATATCAACACGACTTGTAAGCGGTGTTACTATCCAGTCTTTACCGGATACTTCTACTTTATTTCCCAATTTTTCTAAAATATCTTTTTGAATATTTTCTTCTATATCCACCCCTGTTTTTTTCAACATCAAGCTTGGATTATATTTTATCTGAACTTTTTCAAATTCGTTCTTACCGCCAACACCCGTTCCCGTAATTTTTCCACCGCAAGAATCTATTATTATTTTAACGGCTTTATCCAGCGCAACACCTGAAATATCAGGGTCTATACCACGTTCGTATCTATAAGAAGCATCCGTTGATATACCAAGCCTTTTAGCCGTCTTACGAACAGAAACCGGATTAAAATAAGCGCTTTCTAAAATAATATTTCTAGTTTTATCTGTCGTCATACCGCGCGCACCACCAATGACACCTGCCAAAGCTAAAACACCTTTATCATCAGCAATAACAATATCGGTATCTTTCAGCTTATGAGCATTACCAAATAAATCGGTAAAATCTTCGCCGTCACTAGCAAGTCTAACGGTTATATCACCGTCTATTTCATCTGCATCAAAACAGTGCATAGGCTGCCCCATATCATAACAAATGTAATTCGTAGCGTCTATGGCGGCGTTCTTTGGATTTATGCCGATGCCCCCCAGTCGTGAAGCAATAATCTTGTTGCTTGGTTTTACACTTATATCGCTGACTTCTGCAAAGCGATATACAGGGCACTTATCTGTTAATACATTTACTTTTCGTTTCGTTTCAACAGGTTGCACTTCTTTATCTTGTGGTTCTATATACTTCCCAATTCCAGTTGCAGATAAATCACGTGCAATACCGCGAACAGATAAATAATCAGGACGATTAGGCGTTATACCGGCTTCAAAAACAACCGGCATATCAATAACGACTGACCCCAGCTTAGTGTCACTTGGCAATTCAATAATACCGTTATGATCATCGTTTAAGCCAAGCTCTTTTCCGCTGCACATCATACCATCTGATAAAACACCGCGTATTTTACCGCTTTTAATTTCTTGTCCTTGTATAACACAACCTGGCTTTGCCAAAGCAGAAATTAAACCGACTTTAACATTAGGTGCCCCACAAACAACTTGCCTTAAAGAACTGCCACCGTCATCTACAAGCAATACGTGTAAATGGTCACTGTTTTCGTGCGGTCTGCATTCTACTATTTTAGCCGCAACAGGTAAAACAGGTTCAATTAAGTCTTCTACTTCTAAACCTGTCTTGGTCAAAACATCCGCAATTTCTTTTGCAGAAGCTTTTGTATCCAAATATTCTTTTAACCAATCATAAGTCCATTTCATTTCAAAGCCTTTTATTAAAAACCCGTTTTTCTTAACCAACGAATATCACCGTCATAAAACTGCCTGATATCGTTTAGACCATATTTTAACATTGCAAGTCTGTCCCAACCGAAACCAAAAGCAAAACCTTGATAAACATCTGGATCTATATTGCAATTTCTTAAAACGTTTGGATGAACCATACCAGCCCCCATTATTTCAAGCCATTTTCCACCCTGCCATTTTAAGTCTATCTCTATACTTGGTTCTGTAAACGGGAAATAAGACGGTCTTATACGAAGCTCTACTTCGTCCATTTCAAAGAACTTTTTTAGAAACTCTTTAACGTCAGATATTAAATCGGACATGGTTATATCTTTATCAATATACAGACCTTCAATCTGATGGAACATAGGACTGTGAGTGGCATCCATCTCTTTACGATAAGTAGCCCCTACACCGAACATTTTTATTGGCGCACCTTCTTTTTCCATGCTTCGAATTTGAATAGCAGACGTTTGCGTCCGCATAACGTTCCCGTTATCTAAAAAGAAGCTGTCTTGCATATCGCGCGCCGGATGATAATCTGGCGTATTCAAAGCAGTAAAGTTATGCCAGTCATCTTCAATTTCTGGACCAGTCCACATTTTATAACCGAAAGATTCTAATACAGCGGATATTTCTGATAAAGACTTGGTCAAAGGATGAAGCGTTCCTATATTTTCAGGTTCTGGATTCAAACTAGCGTCCAGTCTTTGCTTTGCAAGTCCTTCCATTAACGCTTGATTTTCAAGCTCTATCTGACGATTCTTGAATAATTCACGAAGCATTGTATTTTCTTTGTTTAAACTTGCACGCGCTTCATTATCAAGATTCTTCATTTCTTTTAAACGTGCGGTCATCGTTCCGTTTTTACCAAACGTTGCCGTATATAAAGCTTGTAACTCTTCTATATTATTTATATTTTTAATCTTATCTTGCATAATCGGTTCCTTATAAAATTAAAAGCCGTCTATTGACGGCTTTATTATGACAAAACAACAAGCTGCCAACAAGGGTTTTATTTTGCTTCCCCTGTAATAAATCGTTTTGCTGTTTCAACCAATTTAGCGAAGTTTTCATCACCAGCATAAGCCATTTCAGCTAATACTTTACGATCCAAAACAACACCGGCTTTTCTTAAACCATTCATAAATTGGCTGTATGTCAAACCGTTTGGACGAACGGCAGCATTAATACGAACAATCCACAAAGAGCGAAAATCGCGTTTTTTTGCACGACGATCGCGATATGCGTATTGCCCGGCTTTTTCTGTTTTTTCACGTGCAGCACGATAAGTTGTGCTGTGACGACCAAGATAGCCCTTTGCACGTTCAAGTATTTTATTATGTTTTTGTCTTACGGTAGTTCCGCGTTTAACTCTTGCCATAATCTTACCCCCTTATTACTTCAAACCATATGGAGCCAAGATTTTAGCCTGACCAACCATGTTATCATTTAAATATTGTGGTTTTGAACCTGCGTTATTTGCCCTTTTGGACTTTTTACGCAACAGTTTTTTATGAGCGTTTCTGGCAACACGGATTTTACCTGTTGCAGTCATAGAAGCACGTTTCTTCAAATATGACTTTGTTTTTAATTTTGGCATTTTAACCTCTTTTTTTATAACCTGATGGCAATGCCTTGCCACTTTGGTTTGTCTAACACGCTTGGTATTCTGACACAATTAAAAGAAAAATCAAGTTTTTATTGAATAATAGCTTTTTACAGGCTACACTAAAACGGCAATGAAGCAAAAGAAACTATCTTCCAGAGTCCGTGAATTAATTAAATCCGCCGTCGCAGCGGCTATTTTACCTATACTTTTTATATACATTATGGTCGCAAAACCAGACTATAATATAATCAACGGACTGGCACACGTTTTTATACCTGTCGCAAACTGGTTAGGTAACGTAATAACTTGGCCAATTAGGGCGGTTGGTGACTTTGCTGATAATATCCACGAACTTTCAAATCTTCGCACCGAAAACGAAGAACTAAAAGTCAGATTAAATGAAGCTTTGCAATATAATATGTCTTGCGAAATTACTATGCAAGAAAATCAAAGACTTCATAAAGAACTTAATATAGTAAAGTCTATACCTAATAATTCTATACTTGCAGACGTAGTCCATGACACAACCGCTTTTAATCACAGCACTTTCTTTATCAACAAAGGTATAAAAAGCGGTATAGAAAAGGGTATGGTTGTAATATCCCTAGACGGTGCTTTGGTTGGCGTAGTATCCGAAGTCGCACCAGATTTTTCGCGCGTAAAATCGTTAATAGACTCTTCCAGTAATATAGCTGTTAGAATCGCCGGATCCGAAGTTTACGGTTTTTTACGCGGAAACGGTTCGTCTGTTCCTACAATGGGATTTTTCAGCGATCCTATGTTTCAACCGGCCGCAGGTATAAAACTTATTACAAGTAATATAAGCGGCGTCCTGCCAGAAGGTATTTTCGTCGGTTCTATGATAAACGAAACAGACGTAGATGTATTAAACCCTAAAAAACTTTCAAGCGTTATAGTATTAGATTTTGATAAAAATAATAAATATAAATGAAGAAAAATATTATATATTTTTTTAAGCTGATATTTCCGTTTTTAACGGTTTTGTTTTTATGGAATCTTTCCGTCAATTTTTGGAATCCTGCTGGAATACTGGCTATTATACCTATATTTTATTGCTCGTTTGTTAAACCTGTCCCGTTTTTCCCGATATATTCTTTGCTATTTTGCTTTTTGATAGATTATAAGTTTGATACTTTGGTTTTTTGGACTTGCTTATATTGCGTTTTTTACTCTGCAAACGGTTTCCAACCATACATAGACCTTAGACAAATTGAAAATAATGCTTTCGTTTTCTTTATGTTGTTTTTTGGCTTGGCTATGATTATATTATTTTTAGCTAATATAAGCTTATCCAGTTTGTTCACTGCTTGTTGGCTTTTCGTATGGGTTTCTTTATTATATTTACCTATAACAACTTTGATTAAAAAGGTTTGCAATGATAGATAAAGAAGTTGCAAAACTTTTTGATAGAAGAAGCGCTTTGTTTTTAACGGGCGGTGCAATTTTAACGTCGGCTTTGATATTAAGAATGCTGCAAATGCAAGTATTCAGCTATAAAGAATACACAAAAAAAAGCGAAAATAACTCTTTCAGAATTCAAATAAATATTGCAGAAAGAGGAAAAATATTATCAAACAACGGTAATCCTATATCCAGAGATACTCCTATTTATCGAACTTATATAATACCTGAAGAATCTGATAATATAGATTTATTATTAAATACAGTTACAAAAGAGCTGAATCTTAAAAAGAAAACACTAGAAAAAATAAAAAGTAAAATAAATAAACAGCCAAAGTTTCAACCTGTATTAGTATCAGAAAATACAGACTGGGAAACGTTGGCAAATCTTCAAGCAAAAAATCTTACCGGTCTTCATTTCAGAAGTGGTTTTGCAAGGATTTATGAAATGGGACCGGCTGGGGCACAAGTGTTTGGTTATATAGGTGAACCAGAAAAACCCGTTCCAAACGCACCCTTCTTTACAAAAGGTATTACTGGGCTGGAAAGGAAGTTTGATAAAGAGCTTGCTGGTATTCCAGGTCAAACAGTTATGATAACAAACGCAACAGGTAGAATAACAGGTGAAGATAAAAGCCAATATATATCGGCAATACCTGGTAAAGACATTCAAATAACGATAAAAGATAACGTTCAACGTGTTATGTATGACTATTTAGAACTGGCAAAATCTGGATGCGGCGTTGCGCTGGACATAGAAACAGGTGATATTTTAGCTATGGTATCTGCACCAAGTTTTGATCCTAATATGTTTTCTGCCCCAGACGGTGACGAATATATGGCTTCATTAATAAAAGATTATATGAAACCTTTTATGAATAAGACAATAGAAGGTATGTATCCACCAGGTTCAACTTTTAAAATAGTTGTTGCTTTGGCTGCACTGGAAGCAGGGGCTATAACCCCAAATGAAAAGATACATTGCCCTGGTCATTGGGATTATGGCGATAGACGATATCATTGCTGGGACACCAAAGGTCATGGTTGGGTTGATTTAGCGGGTGCACTTAAACACTCTTGTGACATATATTTTTATCAGCTTGCATTGCGTATAGGTATAGACTCTATCAAAGAAATGGCCTTGAAATTGGGTTTGGGACAAAAATATTTGGATGATATGTTATCAAGGGAAATGTCAGGCGTAGTTCCAGACAGATATTGGAAAGAAAAAAATATCGGTTATAGCTGGGTTCATGGTGACACGATTATATCCGGAATCGGACAAGGTTTTATACTTTCAAACTGTTTACAGCTAGCAATTATGATAGCAAGAACAGCTTCTAATAAAGTAGTTGTTCCAAGATTAATAAAAACAGATAAAAAACCTAATTTTAAAAAACTTGATATACAACCCAAAAATATAAAAGCTATATTAAACGGACTAGAACAAGTAACGAAGAAAGGCGGAACAGCCGCAGGAAATGCAATAAACGTAAATGGGAAAAAGATGGGCGGTAAAACTGGGACTTCACAAGTTCGTAGTATTTCTATGGCGGAAAGATTAAGTGGTGTTCTGACAAATGAACAATTAAAATGGAATATGAGAAACCACGGTTTATTTGTAGGTTATGCACCTGTTAACAAACCTAAATATGCGGTCTGTGCAATTACCGAACATTCTGGCGGAAGCGGTCCTGCCGTAAAAGTAGTTGCAGAAACAATGAAAGAATTACTGAAAGATATGAAATAATTATGACCAGACAAACAAGAGTTTCTAATGCAAGTATGATGAGCTTTTCAGAAAAGCTTAGTCGGTTTTCTTGGGCTATGTTTATACCTGTTTGCCTTGTTTTAACGCTGTCTATTGTTATGTTATATTCTGCAGGTGGGGGGGCTTGGCGTCCTTTTGCGTTTTCTCAGCTTATAAAAATACTTTTAAGTCTTGCTGTGTTCTTTTTTGCCGCATTTACTAATATAAAGACCTGGATAAAATCTGCTTACGTTATTTATGGCATAGCTTTATTATTGATAATACTTGTCACTTTCGTGGGGCATACTGGTATGGGTGCACAAAGATGGTTAAATCTTGGTTTTTTTCACGTGCAACCGTCCGAACTTATTAAAATTGCTTTGGTTTTAGCTTTGGCAAGATATTCTGCTTGGATGAATTCAGTTGAATTATCTCAGATAAAAAATTATGTTGTGCCCGCACTTATGCTTTTCGTGCCATTCAGCTTAATAGTTGCCCAACCTGATTTAGGAACAGCTTTATCTTTGGGAATGATAACCGTTGGTATGTTTTATATAGTAGGGGCACAGAAAAAATGGTTTATTATCGCTATAATAATAGGTTTAATGTCTGCTCCGATAATTTGGTATGGCGGCCTGCATGACTATCAGCGAGACAGAATAATTACTTTTATAAACCCAGACCATGATGCACAAGGTTCAGGTTATCAAATCACGCAAGCTAAAATAGCTTTTGGCAGTGGTGGCTTTCTTGGTAAAGGATATATGAATGGTTCACAATCACAACAATCTTTCTTACCTGAAAAACAAACAGATTTTATATTCACTATGCTGGGAGAAGAGTTTGGTTTTATAGGTGCTTTTACTTTACTTATGATATATTCAATTATAATAGCTTTACTGTTCTGGTGTGCAAAAACTTGCAGAAATAGATTTGGTCAACTGGTATGTTTTGGTTTTATGTTGAACTTTTTTATTTATTATTTTATAAATATCTCTATGGTTCTTGGTCTGATGCCAACTGTTGGGGTACCGCTGCCTTTGATGTCTTTCGGTGGAAGCAGTCTTTTATCCTTGATGTTTGGTTTCGGATTATGTCAGAACGCTCATATTCACAAAGACCAGCAACTGTCTGCAAAAGGAAGTTAAAACATGAATCTGCTTATCGTTGAATCACCTTCAAAAGCTAAAACTATCGGTAAATACCTTGGTAACGGCTGGAAAGTCGTTGCTTCTGTCGGACACGTTCGCGATTTAGTTCCAGAAAACGGCAGCGTCGATACAGAACACGACTTCAAAATGCGCTGGCAGATTATGCCAGGTAAAGAAAAACAAATAAAACTTATAATTGACGAGCTTAAAAAAGCAGACAATATATATCTTGCATCGGACCCTGACCGTGAAGGTGAAGCCATCGCTTGGCATATACTTGATATATTAAAATCTAAAAAAGTTTTAGATAATAAAAAAGTTTATCGCGTCGCATTTCATGAAATTACTAAAAAAGCAGTTCTTGAAGCCATAGAACATCCACGTGAAATAGATACCAATCTTGTTGACGCTTATCTTGTCCGTAGAGCCTTAGATTATTTAATCGGTTTTGGTATATCACCTTTGCTGTGGCGAAGGAATCTTGGACGTTCAGCAGGTCGCGTTCAGTCTGTTGCGGTAAAGCTGGTCGTTGATAGAGAAAAAGAAATAGAAGCTTTTAAACCGGTTGAATACTGGTCTTTGGACGCAGACTGTAACATAAAAGATTCAAACTTTACTGCGACCCTTTCTAAGTTTAAATCTGAAAAAATAGAAAAATTAACAATAAAAAACAAAGAATATATTGATGAAATATTATCTGCTGTCGGACAACCAGATGTTTCTGCAACTGTTGTTAATATAGATAAAAAGAAAACTTCAAGAAAAGCAGCTGCACCTTTTACAACCAGCACACTGCAACAAGAAGCTGCAAGAAAATTATACTTTGCTTCTAAAAGAACTATGGCTACGGCCCAGAAATTATATGAACAAGGTTTGATTACTTATATGCGAACTGACGCAACTAACTTATCTGCCGAAGCTGTTAATGAAATAAGAAGCTATATACAAAAAGAATACGGTGATAAGTTTGTTCCTGAAAAACCTAATATTTATGTGACAAAATCTAAAAACGCTCAGGAAGCGCACGAAGCTATCAGACCAACTCATTTTGATTCAGACAGACCAAACCTTTCAGGTGATGAAGCAAAACTTTATGATTTAATATGGAAAAGAACAATTGCTTGTCAGATGAAAAACGCAGAGTTTGACAGTATTTCTGCTGATATAGAAACAGATAATAAAGTTGCTGTTTTTCATGCAGTAGGTACCACAAGAACTTTTGACGGTTTTATGAAGGTTTATACTGAAGATAAAGACGATTCTGATGAAACGAAAGAAGCAAAATTACCACCTATGAATACGGGCGATAAAATTACTATAACAAAGTTTTTACCGGAACAACATTTTACTCAGCCACCAGCAAGATATACAGAAGCTTCACTTGTGAAAAAATTGGAAGAGCTTGGAATAGGGCGTCCTTCTACTTATGCAACTATTATGTCAACAATCGTAGATAGAAAGTATGTAGAACAAGATAAACAAAGAAGATTTCATCCAACTTCGGGTGGTTGGGTCATAGCTTCTTATCTGTCAAAATACTTTGACGATTTAGTAGACGTTAATTTTACAGCTAAAACAGAAGATACACTTGACGACGTTTCAAACGGTAAAAAAGAAAAAATATCCGCTTTGAATGATTTCTGGAAACCAACAAAAAAAATGATAGATTCTGCAAAAGATATTAAAACGTCAGAAATTATTGATTCTATAAATGATAATATGCATAAACATTTGTTTGCAGACGGTAACGATATTTGCCCGAAATGCGGAAGCAAGCTTGGTATTAAATTATCTAAGTTCGGTGCTTTTATTGGTTGTTCTAATTACCCAAAATGCGACTATGTAAAAAAGCTTGAAAACGGCTCTGACATCTATCCACAAGACTTAAATGAAGATAAAAAAATACCACAAAAAATCGATATTGATTTAGGTGAAAACATTTATTTCAAAGTTGGAAAATTCGGCCCTTACGTCACAGACGGCAGTAAAAACGTTCCTGCCAAGCAATATACCGAAGAAACCATTACCTTAGAAATTGCAAAAGAATTATTATCTGGTGCAAAGAAAAAAGCTGAACCAATAGAGCTTGGTGAAAATCCAGAAACTAAACAAAAAATATATTATTATCCAACAGGAAGATATGGTGCTTATATATCTTCTAATAAAGTTAATGTTTCTGTAAAAAATCAACCAGATTTAGAAACAGCTATACAACTGATAAATAAGAAAATAGCCAGCAAAAAGGATAACAAAAAATAATGGCCAATTACGACAGAAACTTTACAGATGAACTTCGTGCAAGATTATCAATTGTTGATGTCGTAGGGCGAAAAGTTGCGCTTAATAAAAAAGGTCAAAACTATTGGGGTTGCTGCCCGTTTCATAATGAAAAAACGCCAAGTTTTTCAGTTAACGAAGAAAAAGGGTTTTATCACTGTTTCGGTTGTGGCGAGCATGGCGATATTATTTCTTTTGTTATGAAATCTGAAAATATAGACTTTGTTTCGGCTATTAAAGAACTTGCAAATCAAGCCGGTTTAAAAATGCCTGATTATAAACCAAAATCGGCCCAGCAAATTGCAAAAGAAGATTCTTATTTTGATATATTAGAAAAAGCAACAAAACTTTATCAAAAAAAACTATATGAACCAGAAGGAAAAATAGCTCTGGAATATATAAAAAATCGCGGGTTCACAGATGATATGATAAAAAAATATCGTATTGGCTATGCACCTAAAAATAATTTAATCGCTAATAATTTTGTAAACTTAAAGCAAGATTCTTTATTATCTACTGGGCTTGTAAGGCGCGGTGAATATGGTATGTATGACTTTTTCCGTGATAAATTAATGTTTCCTATTTTTAATGCCAGCGGTAATATCGTCGCGTTTTCAGGAAGAAGTTTGGATGGAAGTGAACCTAAATATATAAACACGACAGATACTATTTTATTCCATAAAAGAAAAACTATTTTCGGTTTGAATTTCGCACGTGATGCTATACATCGCGCAAATAGAAGTATTATCGTAGAAGGGCAAATAGACGCTATTCAAATGCAAAATAACGGTTTTCCAGAAACTGTCGCACCACTTGGAACGGCGCTTACCGAAGATCATATTGCTTTACTTTGTAAATCAAATAGAAATATTATTTTCTGCTTTGATGGTGATGCAGCCGGTCAAAAAGCAGCGGAAAGAGCTTGTGATATTGTTATGCCATTTATTCGAGATAATTCAGATATTAAATTTGCTTTTGTTTCTGGCGGTAAAGACCCAGATGAAATACTAAAAAAATCCGGGGAAACAGCTATGCGCAAAATTATAGATAGTGCAGAATCTTTAGTAGATTTTTTATGGGATATTACAAATAAAAACTTTTTAGTTTCTACACCTGGTGGCAGGTCACAAGCGGAAAAGTTCTTAAAAGATAAAATTAATAAAATAAAAGACGTTAATTTAAAGTCAGAATATGAACAAGAATATAATTCAAGAAAATTTAATCAGTGGCATAAATGGACTAAACAAAAAAAAGAAATAAAAATAAAACTTCCTGAAATAGATACAGTAACTAAAAATACTTTAATTTTTATAGCAAATAAATATCCTTTTCTTGCGGAAAGATATATGGACTTTTTAAGCACGCTTGATATAGATTTTGATGCATCTGCACCGGAATTAAACCTTGATGACGTAGCAGCAGAAAAGTTTATAGTTTCATTAAAAATACAAAAATATCTTGAAAAACTTCACAAAGAAAAAAAAGAAATAACTAATATTGTTCTATCTGGTGATATAGGCGCTTCAAGCAGATTAAAAGAAATAGACGAAGAAATACAAAAATATCAAGATAAATTAGATTTACTTATTTCTATATAAAAAAACCGGTAAAAACCGGTTTTTTAATTGTTAAATAAAAAGTGGCAAATATCACCTTCTTGCATAACGTATTCTTTACCTACAAGACGCATTTTACCGGCTTCTTTTACAGCGACTTCACCGCCATAAGTTAAATAATCTTCTGGTGATATTATTTCGGCACGAATAAAACCTTTTTCAAAATCTGTGTGTATTTTACCGGCGGCTTGCGGTGCCGTCATACCTTTCGTTATAGTCCATGCATGCGCTTCTTTTGGTCCAACAGTATAAAAAGTTTGTAAACCAAGCGTTTCATACCCGGTCTTTATAACTTTATCCAATCCTGATTCTGTTAAACCAAGTTCTTGTAAAAACATCTTTCTTTCTTCTGTATCAACTATTTGTGCTATCTCCATTTCTATTTTTGACGAAATTATCAATACGGGTGATTTAGAAGAATATTTTTCAATTACTTGCTGTGAATATTTATTGCCGTTTGCAGCAGCAGCTTCTTCAACATTACATACATATATAACAGGTTTGGCTGTTAATAAATTAAATGGTTTTGCATCAACTTCTAAATCTCTTGCCGGCGTTCCAGCAGATAAAGATTCTTTAATCTTATTTGCGTCTTCAAGCAATTTAATTGCATTCTTATCCAGGCCATGAGCCTTTTTTTCAAGATTTTTTATTTGTTTTTCAAGACTTTCAAGGTCTGCCAACATAAGTTCTGTTTCAATTGTATCAATATCAGCCAAAGGATCTATATGACCGTTAACGTGAACTATATCATCGTTTTCAAAACATCTTACAACGTGAATAATTGCGTCCGTAGATAATATATTTCCAAGAAACTTATTACCAAGCCCTTCACCGCTGGAAGCACCTTTTACAAGACCCGCGATATCTACAATTTCTAGTTGCGTTGGTATTATTTTTGCCGATTTTGCACACTCGGCTAACTTCAATAAAGTTGCGTCAGGAACAACTACACGTCCGGTATTCGGCTCTATCGTGCAAAAAGGATAATTTTGCGCGTCTGCAGCAGCGCTTTGCGTCAAAGCATTAAAAAGCGTAGATTTTCCAACGTTTGGTAAACCTACAATTCCACAATTGAATCCCATAATTTTTTCCTTTATAATGTTTTACAATATGTCATACCTTTGGAAAGATTTCAATATAAAAACCTTCCCTGCGGAAACTCTTGTTTTTCGCAACGGTGCTTTTGTGCCGGAACTTTCTACCATTGAATATACAGATATAAATAAAACTTATGACAAACCAGTTCATATAATCTATGTTGGTGAAATATATGGTCAAAATGACTTAGATATAAACCTTTTATCTGATAACCAACCGGTCTTTATCAGTATAAAAATACAAAATAAAAAACCGGCTTTTTTAAACGTTTTATTAAAAAATACCGGTAAAAAATCTGAAATAAAAACAAGTATAATATGTCAAAATTATTCCGATTTAACGATTGACTGCAAGGCAGAACATAAAAAATCTGATACAAGTATTATAGTTAAAACAAAACTGCTTGCTCATAAAGATTCTTATACAAAACTAACAGGAACAGCAATTATTAATAAAAATTGTGAAAATACAACTTCTGATATTAATTTTGGCGCAATGGCAGATAAAAGCGCAAAAATACAATTTATGCCGGCTCAAAGAATACAGTCTATTCCTAATCAAGCTGACCATAGCGCTTATATTTATCAAGCAACAGATTTTCAAATAAATTATCTAAGACAAGCGGGACTTTCAGGTCAAGAAGTAAAACAAGTTCTTGAAGAAGCATTTTTAAACGAAACTGATTTATTTTAATAAAAAAAGCCCAAAGAACCTTTGAGCATAAAAATCCTATTTTGCAAATAAGCAAAATTATTTTTTCTTAAATCCTTGTTTAGCTTTAAACTTTGGATTATCTGGATCAATTAAAATAACTTGTTTACCACGGCGAATTTGCTTTACATTACCGCGTTTTTTCCAAGCTTTTAAAGAACTTAAAAATTTCATATCTAAATCCTTTTTGTGCAGTCATTATAAATGCTTTTTACAAAAAATCAAATATTTATTATATTTTTGTTGTTTTTGTTAGGCTTGTTAATTATGTTGAAAACGGTTTTTATATTTTTTTAAACAGTTTATTAACAATTTTTTTCTTAATTTTAAAGGTTTTTTATAAATATGTTGAAAAGTTATTTAAATAATTAACACGTTAAAAAAATATGTTTTTTTAACATATTTAACAAATTAAAGATTTTGATTTTTATGCTTGTTGAAAATTGTTGAAATTGTTATAATTTCTAAAAGCAGGAGAGAGTTTAGCCAAAATGAAACAACAAGTCTTAAAAGCATTAGCAAATCCAGCACGTATTTTTTATGTGCCTTATTCTCTTGCAATACTTAATTTTGCCGTGCAATTCATAGTATTTTTAATAGTTTTCGTTATAAGCTTGTTGATTTATAAGACAAATACTCCTGTAAGTCCGTTGTATTTTTTGGTGTCGGTTTGCGTTGTTCATATGATTTTAGCGGCTTTTTCTAAAAAAGACCCGCAGCTTGGACAAATATTATCCGCAAGAATACAATTGTTGAAAAAAAGGGTTTCAAGAAGGTTAGCAGCTTAATATGAACGGTTTTTTTGAATATTTTGCAGGAAGTAGTATTTTGCCAATAACTTTAACAGTATTGGCTATGGCCGTTGTTTTCATTTTTATAGTATTAATGTTGTATTTACCCGTTTTAACGAAAAAGATTTTCCCACCGTTTGGATATACTAAATATTCAGAATATTTACCTTTTAAGACGGTTTATAATGATGATTCTGTAAGTCTTGAAGATGGTTCTTTGGTTCGCGTCTTTTCTGTAGAAGGCGTGCAGACAAGTATGCAAGACGATGAAACGAAAAAAAAGTTTCTTGATTTAAGGGCACAATTATTTAACCAAATTCGTGACCCTAATGTTGTGCTTAGGTTCTATATGACCAGAGATGCAATAGAACAAAAAAAAGATTATGAATTTGATCAACCTGTTTTACAAAAAATATACGATAAATGGTCTTCACAAGGTTTAAAAATCTTTGTTAACAGATATTACATAGTTTTATCTGTAAAAGGTAATAATAACAGAGAAAAACTTAATCAATATACTAATTATATAGAATCTATTTTGGCGGCCTATAAACCGAAAGTTATGAAAAATAATTCGATTAATAATATGGCAAGATTTTTTGGTCGTATTTTATCGCCTGTCACAAAACCTAAACCTGCTGTATGTAATCAGAATATGTCCGATGTTGTGACTGTTGATGATGTAGAGTTCTTAAAAAGCGGTTATGTAAAATATATGAGTGGCGGTAATAATAAATATGCTGCTATGGTTTCTTTCAAAACGTCACCAGATTATTTAGATGAAGATTTTTATGATTTTGTTACAACTGTTCAAACGGAAATGATTTGTATGAACGCTTTCCATATAATGGGAAGTTCCGATATTGATTTAGTTATTCGTCAAAGAATTGCAACGGCGGATAAGAAAAACTCTACTTCGGAAGAGCAAATTACAGAAGCTCAATCAGCTATGGATGAAAACGTTTCCGGTAATCAAAGTATGGTAAATTATTATCCTTTGTTCGTTTTGTTCGGTGATACAGAAGAAGAGCTTTTACAATATATTAATGACTTTAAGAAAATAGCTGCTTCGTTTGGTGTTGCACCAATAATTGAAACTTATGCCGCAAAAGTTTCGTGGTTTGCTTTGATTCCTGGTTTTGACGTTTTCCCACGAAGCTTTAAGATGTTGTCAAAAACTGCTGCTATCAGTATACCTATGTCTAATACACCAAGCGGTATAACAAACTCTGATTGGGGTGAAGGACCTTTGGTTATATTCCCAACTGCGCAAGGAACACCTTATCAATTCCAATTCCACGTTTCTGATAAACCTGCTGCCGTCGGACATACTTTAACAATTGGTCCTACGGGTGGCGGTAAAACTACTTTATTCTCTTTCTTGATAGCACAAGCTTTAAGACATCCTAAATTAAAAGCTTTCTTCTTTGATAGAAATAAAGGTGCTGAAATATTTACTTTGGCTGTCGGTGGTAAATACATCACAATGCAGAATAAAGAAAAAGATAAACTGGCAGATAGTTTCTTGACCCATTTAAATCCTTTGAAAATGCCTGATTCTGCAGCAAATAGAGCTTTCTTACGTCGTTGGTTTAGTATAATTTCAGGTCAAACAGATGCTTTATCCGCTGATGAAATAGCAAGGGCAGTTTCTGTTAATTTTGATTATTTATCCGATAAAGATAGAATGCTGAAAAACTTGTGGGAAAGTTGTTTTTCTTCTTCCGGTAATATGAGAAGTGCTTTGAAAAAATGGGTTGATCCGTTACAATATGGTGACATCTTTAACGAAGATTCTGATACTTTAGATTTGTATTCAAGGCTTACTACTTTTGATTTTACAGATATTTTACAAGATGAAGTTTTGGCTCCGGCAGTTATATCTTATATTCTTCATAGAATTAACAATATAACTGTTTCTGGCGGTAATCCGTCTTTGATTATGATTGACGAAACAGCGCCTATGTTGGAAAACAAAATGTTCCGCGACAGTTTTATTACTGGTTTGCAAGAAGGTAGAAAAAATCGTCAGGCTTATATGGTTGCTTTCCAGCGAGCAAACGTTCTTGATAAACTTGGAATAGGTGATGTGGTTCGTGGTCAGGCTCAGACCGTTATGTTCTTCAGAAATCCTGCTGCAGATGCAAGTGATTATTCTTATTGGAATTTGAATCCTTTGGAAATGGCTTTCATTCAAGGTAAAGCTTATCCGAATTTGAAAAGAGCGGTTTTATTATCAAGACCTGTTAATAACGAATCTGTAATTTTAAATACAGAGCTGGGTGGTTTAGGTAATTTATTAAGATTGTTTGAATCTGGCCGTTCGTCTGTATTGCTTGCTGAAGAGTTATATAAAACTTATGGAAATAATTTTGTTGCAGAATATCTTAAAAAGCAGGGGGCAGGTGATATATAATAAATAATTATGAAGCGCTATTTAAGTTTCTTTTTAGTGTTATTTGTTATGCCTGCGCTGGCAGATGATTGTTTGCCTTATAAATTAAATCCAAAAGTTTTTATAGAAACACCGATTTGGACAAAAGAGGTTGTTCAACCGCTTAAAGAAATGGATTTTTTACATGGTAATGTAGTAGCTACTATGGTGGATAATTATGACATAGTTGCAGATATAACGAATATAGAAGACGGTTATTGCGTAGCTTTAAAATCCGTTGAAGCTGTTGTTGGTTATAGTAATTTTTTAGTTCAAATTGATATAAGACATAGTCCGAATACTTGTGCATATGATGCGGTTCTGGGCCACGAAGACCAGCATATACGAGCTTATTTATCAGTGATAGACGATTATAAAAAAGAATTACAAGATTCTATATATAGTGCCGCAGATTCAATAACACCTATATTCGTTAGAAACGAAGAAGATATAGATGCAGCAGTTAGCGAGCTTAATGCAGAATTACAAGCTCATCCAGATTTAATTTTAATAAAACAAAAGATAAAAGCAGCGGAAGAGATAAGAAATAAAAAGATAGACGAAAATAATGATAACAGCGCCTTAAAAAAATGTTTTGAGTGATTTTTTATTCTTTCGTATTCAGGGCATAATAATATTCAAGTTCTTCTTGTATATCTGATAATTTGTTTAAAAGTTCTTTATCTTCGGGATTTTTTGAAAGGTCTTCGTATAAATCATTTTGCTTTTTTTCAAGAGCTTTAATAGGTCTGGCTGTTAATAAAAAATCCCATACTGTTATATCAGAATCTTTAATTTCTATCTGCTGAGGTAAATATCCAATGGTTTTATTTTCAACGTCTATATAGCCTGAATCTGGCTTTATTTGCCCAAGAATTATTTTAAATAGAGTTGTTTTACCGGCACCGTTAACGCCGACTATACCGACTTTGTCTTGTGGTAAAATATTAAATTCGGCGTTATCATAGATTTGATTTACTCCGAAAGATAAAGATAATTTTTCTGCATGCATAGTAATAATATAGTAAAAAAATAATATTTATTCGCAAGAATATTATTGTATAATAAACTAAAACAAAGGGTAAAATATGAAAAAGTTTTTTATACTTGGTTTAGGTTTAATTTTATGCTCTTGCGGTGAAGATAATAGCATTTACGGTAAATGGGTAGAGCCTGTTCCAAATATGCCTGATATAAAACAAGGTTTTTATTTAGAGCAAGGGGGGCGTGCAGAATCAATAAATATGGCAACATTACAGTATGAAAGCTGGGAAGAAAGAGATGGAAATCTGATATTAAAAGGTAAAAGTATAGGTAATCATCAGACGATAGATTTTACGGAAGAATATGAAATAGTAAGTATAGATAAAGATACTTTGAAATTAAAGCGAGACGATTGGGAAATAGAGTATAAAAGATGTGAAGATTGCTAGATTATGTATAAAATTGGATATTATTATAGAAAAAATATAAAAAATGAAACTTGAAGAATTGCATAAAGAAATAAGCGTGTGCAGAAAGTGTAAAAAAAAGTGAATTTTGGGTTGCCCCTGAGTAGCCCCAGAATAAAAGTGATAAAATTAGGGAAAACTAAAGTAATAAAAAAAACGCAGATTTCTGCGGTTTGAATCTTGGTTGCGGGGAATGGATTTACTTCGTCACCTTGCAAAATCGCCTGCTGGCGACCGGCGTTATTCCGCCTTTTTGCTGCGGTTGAACCACTTTTGTTTCAGTGGCTCAAATCCAGCAACTCATTAAAATAAAAAAACACACCTTTCGGTGCGTCTTTTTATTTAACTGGTTGCGGGGAATGGATTTGAACCACTGACCTTCAGGTTATGAGCCTGACGAGCTACCGGACTGCTCTACCCCGCGATAGAAAACTTCGTTCAGTTTACTCTTTTTTGCTCTTTTTGTCAAGATTTTTTTGCTCTTTTTTTATTTTTTTATAGTTTTATTCATAAAACTTCTTTTCCTATCTTACTTGAATTATGCTTTTTTTATTGCTACAATCCTTGCTGGTTATTAAATAGAGTAGTATATGTATAAAACTTTTAGAAAATTATGGAAAGCTTTCTGGGAACCAGTTCTACGTTTCCCTTTTATTCAATGGTTAATCGCAGCTTTTATGGCTGTCGCTATGTGGTTCGTCTATTTTACTTGCCGTAAAAAAATTACTAATTGGCACGTCTTTAAGCAATACCGCAGAAAGCCCGCTGTGTTCGTGTTTTGGCACGGACGTAGTATGATGCTTTCACCTATCGTCTGTTTGGGCGGTATGCGCGCGTATGCCGTCGCTTCTAGACATCAAGACGGAAGAATGATGGCTAAATTACAACGACTTTTCGGCCTTAAATCTATATATGGCAGCACCTCAGAAGGCGGTATCTCTGTCCTAAGACAGGGGGTTAGAGTTCTTAAAGACGGAAGATTTTCTATGTGTATGTCACCAGACGGACCTGGGGGACCTTCTTTACGTGTTCAAGACGGGGCTTTATATTTTGCTAAGATGACCGGGGCACCAATTATCCCTGTTTGTTATTCTTGTTCGCATTCTTGGTTTCAAAATAGGTGGGATAGGTATCTTGTCGCTTTGCCCTTTTCAGTTATTACTTGTAAAATAGGGGAACCTATTTTCGTTAATCCAAAAGCGTCGCCAGATGAGTTCGAAGAAACAAGAAAAAAAATAGAAGATATTATGGTTAAACAGTTGCGAGAATTAGACGGGGCTTTTAACCTTTTTCAAGTTGAACAAGATTTAACTGCCGGCGAATTTAAAAAACATAAAAAAGAAATGAAAAAAATTATGAAAAATAAAGGACGAAAATGAAAACTCCTTGGTGGTTCTTACATAAAACGCCGTTGGCTTTTCTTTTATTGCCTTTCTCTTTCTTGTATTTTTTAGGCTCTCGGTTTGTCTTTTTGCTTAGAAAAATTAAACCTTATAAATCACGCAGACCAGTTGTTTGTATAGGTAATATTTTTGCAGGTGGCGTAGGTAAAACGCCTGTCGTTCGTATGGTTGCTGGTTTCTTAGACGCACCAGTTGTTATGCGCGGTTATAAAAAAAGCCTTAAAACAGGTGGGGTAGGGGATGAAGCTTTGATGCTTGCAAAATCCGGATTGCAAGTCCATGTAGGCGATAGAAAATCAAATCTTATCTTATTAAATAAGCAGAAAAATAAAATTGGACCAATAGTAATGGATGACGGTTTTCAAAACCCTTCTATACAAAAAGATTTATCTATAATCGTTTTTGATGAAAAACTGGGAATGGGAAATGGTTTTTTGCTGCCTGCCGGACCTTTGCGTGAAACCAAAACTGCCCTGAAAAGAGCAAATGCAATCCTTATAATAAAATCACAACAAAAGGTTAAAAGAAAAATAAAAATACCCAAAAATATACCAGTTTTTTATGCTTATAATGAATTAGAACTTCCTTGTTCTGAATCTGATAAGTTAATAGCTTTTGCGGGTATTGGTTATCCTAAAAAGTTCTTTTCTATGTTAAAAAATGTCGTCGTTACAAAATCTTTCCCAGACCACTATCAATATACAGATAAAGATTTAGAAAACTTGTTTAATTTAGCCGAACAAAAAAATGCTAGATTAATCACAACAGAAAAAGATTGGGTAAGATTGCCTGAATACGCTAAAAATCAGATTTTATATGCAAAACTAATTACCACAATAGAAGATAGTTTTTTTGTATGGTTAAAAGAGGCTTTAAATGACAACAATTAAAAAAAAGATATCTTTATCTGGAAAAGGTATTCATTCAGGCTTACCTGTTAACTTAGTTATTAAACCGTCTAAAAAACACGGGATTTTTTTTAAAAGAATAGATTTACCAAACTCCGATGTCATAGCCGCAAGTTTTGATAATGTCGGTGAAACTAAGATGAGAAATACTACTATCGGTAAAACAGATTCTGCACATGTTCAGACAATAGAACATTTAATGGCCGCTTTATTTTTATCCGGAATAGATAGCGCTTTGATAGAAATAGATGGACCAGAAACACCAATACTGGACGGTAGTGCAGCTGAGTTTTATAAGGCTTTTATGCAAGCCGGCGTAACAGATGGAAAGTTATCTAGGATAATAGTAAAAAAAGAAGTTATTGCTTATGCAAAAGATATGTTAAAAGAACTTTCTTGGAAACAACGATTAAAATTAAAGTTTTATAATTTTTTATCTGGAAGAAAAACGGATGGTTTTGTTAAATTAAGTCCCGGCGATAACGGGTTGGATATTACTGCTACTTTAATATACCCAGAAAAAATTATCGGTGCACAGACTTATCGTTATTGCTTTGACGGGACAAAAAAATCTGTGAATGATTTCGTTAAAAATATAGCAAAAGCTAGAACTTTCGGTAAATATTCAGAGTGGGAATATTTGAAAGCTCATGGTATGGGAAGAGGTGCCGATGAAACAAACGTTATTGCGTTAAATGATAAAGGTGACGGAACTTTAAACGAGCTGTTATGGAAAGACGAATTCGTTAGACATAAAATAATAGATGCGCTGGGTGATATGTTTACCAGTGGTGGATTTATTGTCGGTAAATTAGAATCTTATAAAGGTAGCCATGCTTTGAATAATGTCGTCCTTAAAAAATTGTTCAGCAATCCGCATAATTATGATATAATTAAAGGTAAATAAGAGAGTATAAAATGAAAAAGTTGTTTTTAATTTTTGGATTCTTTTTATTGCTTGCCGGTTGCGGTGGAATGATAAAAAATGAAAACGGCAGTCAATATTTAAAGCAGTTGGATGCAGAACCAATTGGATGCACGTTTTTGTATAAAATAGAATCAGAAGTTTCTGTATATGATGCAGATGACGCAAGACGTTATTTGGAAAATCGTATAGCAGATCAAGCAAGACCAGGTAATGCTTATTGGATTACAAGCCAAAGAACAAGACCAAATGAATGGGTTATATTTGGACCAGAACGTGCTTTTATTTTAGTTGCTAACGTTTATAATTGTCCAAATCCAAACGATGTTGTTACCGCAAAAGACGAAGGGTTTGTTGCGGGCGTTTATGGCGTAGATGCGGAATGCGTAGATTCTATGTATGGAACAGGTAATTGTAAATAATTTCTGTTTTTTTGTGATAATAAAAATCCACTAAAACGTTTTAGTGGATTTTCTTTGTAATCTGTGTTTGCTATGTTTAATGTTTTTGTGTTATAATTATGTAAAGTTATTATATAGAGAGAGAAATTGTTGAATCAAGTAATTAATATTCATAGAAAAAAATATGCGGTTGGGCTTTTTTGGCAGCCCATAGCAGCCGGTTATTTTGCGCGTGGATATGCAAGGATATTATCAAAAACAGTCGATAAAAAATTAAACTTATTCGCAGAATGCCGGGATATGGTCGGGCTGGGCAGTAAAAAGCTGGGGCAAAAAGTTGGTATGAGCTCGGCCGCAGCTGAAGTATTGAATGCTTTAAGTGAATTTACTTCTTTCTTGGCTGTTTTTCAAGTTGATAAACTTTATTATTTAGTTGTCGTAAGAAACGGAATAATTCTGGAAGATAAGCTTTTTGATAATGAAGAACAGGCCAGAGCCGAATATTTTAATTTATCAGAAATCCCAGATTGGGGCGCTTTGTTTGCACCAAGTGCTTGGGGTATGCCAAGAAGCATAGAACGAAATCTTGAAGATTTAATTGCAGGTAATTATCATTCTTTGCTTAAACCGATAAGCAGAATAAAAACAGGTATTGCTTCTGGGGTGCTGTTGGTGTTTTTCGTTTTGGGTTTAATTTATTTCTTTCGTGAACCGATTTCTCAAATGTTTGTGTCAAAGCCACAGGTCGCAAATATTAACCCAGAACTGGTCGCAGAATATAAAAGGCAAATAGAAGAAAAAAATAAGCAACTGGATAAACAATTTGAAATAGAAAAAAAAGAACCTGAACCTTTGGTTTTCCCTTATGATTACTTACCAGACCCAATTCAAAGGGCGGCTGTTTGTTATCAGGCTATTGGTTTCTTAATGCAACCTATAACCGGATGGAACCAGTTATCCGTTGATTGTGGGGAAACCCATGCAATAGCAAGACTTAGTAGAGATTTCGGAACTTTAACAGACTTTTACCTTATTGCAACGGAATTAATGCCGGCTTCGTTTGTTCAAGAAGAATCAGAAAACTCTATTTTAGTTCAAGCAACTTTACCTTCATTGACTACTTATGCTTCATTGGATGAAAGAGACGCTGCAACAATCGTTCGTGATGTTAATTCTTTGTTTCAAGGTTTAAATATGCCAGTGGAAACAAACGTGGTCCTTGATAGTATCACAAATGGTTTTGAAACGGCTTCTTATAACGTAGTAGAAGTTGCAGCTGAATCAAAATTGGAACCTGTAAACTTTATGGAAATATTTCAAGATTTTGACGGGGTTTATATGTCTCGTTGCATGTGGAATGTGCAAAATCGCACTTGGAACTATGAGGTGATAATCTATGCTAAATAAACTTAATCTTTTAAAGAAAATTGCTTTTGTATTTGTTTTATTTTTCCCGCTAAATTGCGTTTTTGCGGCAGATGCAGAAGAAAACTTGGATTCTGAAATGGAAGCTATATCGGCTCAGGCAGTTGCGGACTATCAAGTTCAAGGATCTTTGTTTCAACAGATTACAGATTTAGAACAAGAAAAAGTTTTAATGCAGCTGGAAAAAGAAAGAGCACAACTTGATTTAGAACTTGATAAACTGGCCGCAGAAAAAATAAAGCTGCATATGGAAATTGATACTTTGTCCGGTCGTGCAGAACAACAGCAGCAAGAACTGGAAGCCGCAAAAGCAAAACTGGAAGCAGAAACGGCTAAGTTAGAAAAAGAAAAGGAAGCTTTGAAACAACAAGAAGCTGAAATGGCTTCAAGTTCTTCTTCTTATTCGTATCAGCAACCAGTAGAAGAATCTAAAAATGTAAGCTTTGCAAATAAATATAAACTTGTAAACGTTATCGGCGCAGGAAGTCAATTGCAGGCAACTGTGCAAGATTTACAAACCGGTCAAAATAAAAGAATAAGCGTCGGTAAAGAATTAGATGGTTATACAGTAAAATCTATATCTTTGGATGATGGTATCGTTTTTGTAAAAGGAACGGAAACGCAAAATCTTAATATCGGTAACGGTAATAATTAATGCAGGTCTTGAAAAATGAATAAATCAGAGATTTCTATCTTAGAAAGTCTTCCAGAAAATAAAAAGCCTTCTATTCCGTCAGGTTTAGAAAATTCTGATACGAAAGATATAGTTGATTATCTTTTTTCTAATGGGAATAAGTTGTTAACGGCAACTGGTGCAGAACTGGAACTGTCAAAAGATACACAAAGTTTGATTGCTTATTTTTCTGGTGGTGAAATAATAATATCAAGAACTCATAGGTATGATGGAAGAGTTCTGGCTTTCCTTGATTTGTTAAAAAAACGCGCAAGGCCTATGCGCATACCTTTCTATTCTGATTTAGGTCTGGTTTCTAGTATTTATAAATCTTATGAAAATAAGTTGGGTGGGGAAGTCAAATCAAGGCAAGATTATGATAATCAGATGCAGAAAGATTTTGTTGATATTATCGCAAAAGCTGCTGCTCAAAAAGTATCGGATATTCATATAGAAGTTGCAGACCAAACAACAATATTTTTTAGAATAGACGGCAGTATGCAACCTGTATTAGAGTATAACTCTGGTTGGGGCGAGTCTTTCGTTCGTGCGGCTTTTGCTTCCTCTGATATGTCAAATGCTAATTATGCGCAGAACGAATATCAGTCTGCGCAAAAAGATGGCAGAACTCCTTTAAGAGGAACAAAAGATTTATATCTTCCTTTCGGTATTTTAAGTATTCGTATGCAATTTAATCCGATTGCTTTTGGTAGTCGCTATGTTGTTATGCGCTTGCTGTATGATAACCCTTCAGAAGGATTGAAAACAGAGCAAGAATTCGGTGAATATGAACAAAAGCTGTTAATGCGTATGCGGGCTTTCCCAACGGGGTTGGTTATAGTCGCAGGTCCCACAAGTTCAGGTAAATCAACTACTTTGGTTCATAATATGTCTTTGATGCTGAAAGAACGGCATTATGAAATAAACTTAATAACAGTTGAAAATCCCGTAGAACAAAAAATCTTCGGGGCACATCAAATGCCTGTTGTTAACACGACAAACGAAGAACAGAGAGAAGAACAATATACAGAAGCGTTGGCAGCAGCTTTACGAAGTGACCCGGATACCTTAATGGTTGGCGAAATAAGAACGTTGGCGGCAGCGCAGTTAACTGTTCGTGGCGCTTTGTCAGGGCATAACGTATGGACCACTTTACATGCTAATTCGGCTATGGGTGCTTTGACAAGATTGTTAGACTTGGGTATAGAGCCTTTTAAATTAAAAGAAGAAACTTTGGTTCGTGGTTTGATTTCTATGCGACTGTTTAAAAAGCTTTGCCCGAATTGTAGGGAAAGATTAATAGATCATCCAGAAAATCCTGCTTATAAGCGCGTAGCAGATGCTTTCGGTGAATTAGGTTTACAGCAGGTATATGTTCGTGGTGCCGGTTGTGAAATGTGCAAAGGAACCGGAACTTTGGGTCGAATAAAAGCCGGCGAAATTATTATTACAAATAGTGAATTCTTAAATCTTGCTTTGTCAGGTCAAACAGATGCGGCTGTTAAATACTGGTTAGAAGAAATGGACGGCAGAACTTTACGAGATTCCGCTATGTCTTTAATGTTGCAGGGTATAATAGGCGTAGATGAATTAGAACGTTGGATTGGTTTAATTGATAGAGTGGGGGTTTATTAATGAATAAACTTGAACTGCTTTATGCTAAACTTGTTTTCAGATTCAGCACAGAAAAAAGAATGGGAGTGGCAAGAAAGCTTGCTTCGCTGCTGCGTAATGATTTCACTTTGATGGATGCGTTGGGACGATTGGAAATGATAGAATCCAAAGGTGGAACAAAACCCGATGAACCGTTCGCAATTACCATGCGTGAATGGCAAAAAGGCTTGGAACGCGGTATGAGCTTTTCTGAAGTCACAAAAGGTTGGGTTCCACCAGAAGAAACTTTGTTAGTAACATCGGGTAACCTTTCAAATCTTGTTCTGGCTTTGGAAAACGTTAGTATGGTCGTGGAAGGAACGCAGAAAATTAAAAGAGCTATGATAAGCGCTTTGGCCTATCCTTTGTTTCTTTTGGTTTTGACTTTCGGTATTATAATTATGGTAGGTTTGTATTTAGTCCCACCTTTGGCCGATGTTGCCGGTAATGATATGATTTGGCGCGGTTCCGCCGCTTATTTAATCTGGTTGTCAGATTTTTCAATAAAATATTGGTATGTGTTCGTAATCGTTCTGCTGGGGGCTTTCGGTATTATCTGGTTAAGTATGGCTAATTGGACTGGAAAGCTACGCGCAAAGTTTGATAAGTTACCGCCTTGGAATATTTATAAAATACAAATATCTGTCGGTTGGCTGATGTCTTTGGCTGCTATGGTTAGGGCAGGTATCACTTTACCTAATGCAATGCGAATGCTTGCAGACGGCGCAAATAAATATTTAAAAAATATTCTTGAAGCAACACTTCGCTTTATAGCAAACGGTGATAATCTTGGTGTCGCTTTGAATAACACAAACAGAAACTTTCCAAATGAAGAAATAATAGGAGATTTAGCTATATATGCCGATATGAATGGATTTGATGAAAACTTGTCAAATATTGCTAATGATTATCTGGAAGAGTCCGTCAGAAAAATGGAAACGATTTCTAATACTTTAAATGGTATAGGTATATTATTGGTTTCTGTAATAATTGCTTGGGTTGTTCTTGGAACGTTTCAAATGCAAGACCAGATTACAGCCGCTTTATCATAAGTAAAAAGTTAATAAAAAAACCGGTTTTTGCCGGCTTTTTTTCTATACCATAAACGGTAAGTTTTCTAATGTTCCTTCAGCAACGCGGACGTTGACGTCCAGCATCATAAATATAGAGTCCGGAGATTTATGAATTTCTGGGTTAAATAAATGAGTTGATAATAAGTGACTGGTATTTACGGATAATTTTGTTATTAAGTGATCGTCGTCAAGTAATGTATAAATAGGTCCTATGTCGCGCGGAGTGTTTTGACCGATTTCATGTTCGTTTTGTGGACAGCGCAAACCGTCAAGAATTGTTTTTACTCTGTTATCTATATCCGATCGAGGAACCCCGACTATTTCAGGGTGCATCATTTGTATTTCTATTTCTGCCAACAATTTTAAATTTGGTGTAATTATCGGATTCCAATCTATGCCACCAATATGTCTTGTAGTTATAGGGCTTTTTGTAGCACCCGGCATCATATATTTTGTAAGATTATCCCATGGTTGATGTTCTAGTAGTTTTTTTAATTGCGGGTGAAATTGCATGCGAATATCTGCAATGTGTTGTGCCCTTTTTTTAGGGTTTATTAATATTTCCCCGAAATATAATAATTTAAACTTCATTTTTATGCCTTTTTTATAAAAATCTTAGCTTTTTTATGCTTCTTTTTTTATTATAAAATCTACCTTTTTCCTTGATAATTATACCATAAATTGCTATTCTCTGCATAGAAAAAAGAAAGGAATATATATGGCTGTTAATAATGAATATACTGGTGATTCCATTAAAGTCTTGAAAGGCTTGGAAGCGGTTAAAAAACGTCCCGGAATGTATATAGGTGATGTCGGCGAAGGCGGTTCAGGACTTCATCATATGATTTATGAAGTAGTTAATAACTCTATTGACGAAGCTATGGCGGGTTATGCGGATACTGTTTATGTGTCCTTAAACGCAGACGGAAGTGCTACTATTCGTGATAATGGACGTGGTATGCCTTTTGATATAAACCATGAAACTGGACGTAGTGCTTTGGAATTGATTATGTGCGAACTGCATGCAGGTGGTAAATTTGATAATGAAGGAAATGGTGCTTATAAAGTTTCTGGTGGTTTGCATGGTGTGGGCGTTTCTGTCGTAAACGCTTTGTCTAAATGGTTGGAAGTTCGCGTCTGGCGCGGTGATAAAGAAGCTTATATGTCTTTCGCCGACGGTGTCCCGACTTGTGATTTGACTATTTCTGAAAATAAAACTCATCACGAACACGGAACAGAAGTGACTTTTTTACCATCAAGCGAGACATTTACAGGAACAGTGTTTAGCTTTGATACGCTTGAAACTTGGTTGCGCGAACAGTCTTATTTGAACGCTAACGTAAAAATTATATTAGAAGATTTGCGCGGACCAGAAAAAAAAGAACGGGATTTCCATTCCGTTGATGGATTAAAAGGTTTTGCAACTTACTTGGATAAGTCTAAAGAACTTCTTAATCGTGAACCTATTCAGATGGTAAAGCAAATAGATGATACTTATATTGAAATTGTTCTTCAATGGACAACTGCTTATACGGAAACATCTTTGTGTTTTACAAATAATATTCCGAACCGTGACGGGGGAACGCATCTTGCTGGCTTCAGGGCGGGTTTAACGCGCGCTATTAATAAATACATAGGCGAAAAAATTACTAAGAAAGATATCAACCTTTCAGGTGAAGATTTTCGTGAAGGTTTGACAAGCATCATAAGTGTAAAAATACCAGACCCAAAGTTTGGTTCTCAGACGAAAGATAAGTTGGTATCTAGTGAAGTTAGACCTTTGGTTGAAAGCACTGTTTCTGAAATGCTTTACGAGTATTTGGACGAAAATCCAGTAATAGCAAAAGCTATCGTAGATAAAATTATAGAAGCGGCTACGGCACGAGAAGCTGCACGTAAAGCACGCGAATTATCCCGTAAAAAATCTGGACCTGAACTTGGTGGACTGCCGGGAAAATTGGCTAATTGCTCTGAAAAAGACCCAGAAAAGTGTGAACTGTTCATCGTAGAAGGTGATTCTGCAGGTGGTACAGCAAAGCAGGGGCGTGACCGTAAAACACAAGCTATATTACCGCTTCGTGGAAAGATTTTAAACGTGGAACGTGTTCGTTTTGATAAAATGTTAAGTTCTGATACTATCGGTGCTTTGATTACTACAATGGGGGCAGGTATCGGTAAAGATGATTTTGATATTGAAAAAATGCGCTATCACAAAGTTATTATCATGACTGATGCTGATGTTGACGGACAGCATATTCAAACCTTACTTATGACTTTCTTTTATAGATATATGCCGGAAGCTATTGAACGTGGTTATATATATGTTGCTAAACCGCCTCTATATGGCGTAACGCGCGGTAAGCAACAGATTTATTTACAAAATCAACGTGAAATGGATGATTACTTGATGGACCAGCTTGCAACGGATGGCGTGGTAGAACTTGCATCAGGTGTTCAAGTTTCTGGTGCCGACTTAAAGCGTTTGCTTACATTGGTTTTGAATATGCGTAATACTTTACAGGCTTTGAATCACGTAATGCCGTTGCGCTTTATAGAAGCTTTGGCTTTAAACGGTGCTTTTGATAACGAAACACCAGAAGTATTTAGTGCAGTTGAAAAAATGCTTGACGCGCAAGAGCTTGAATTTGAACGCGGTTGGAAAGTGACAAGCGATGAAGCCGGTATAAAAATAACAAGAACTTTACGTAGTGTCACAGAAACTCATGTATTGCCGCGCGAAAAAATAGAGTCCGCAGAAATACGTGCTTGGCAACGTATGGATGGTCGTGACGAACTTATGGAAACGTTTTCTAAACCAACCACTCTTCGCGTAAAAGCAAAATATCAGAAAATCTGGGGGGCTTTGAATCTGTTAGATACGGCATTTGAATACGCAAAGAACGGATTAAAGATTCAACGTTACAAAGGGCTTGGTGAAATGAACGCAGAACAGTTGTGGGAAACGACTATGGATCCGAATCATCGTAGTTTGTTCCAAGTAAAAGTTCAAGATGCGTCCAAAGCAGACGAAGTCATTTCAATGTTAATGGGAGACGTTGTTGAACCAAGACGCGACTTTATAGTTGAAAATGCACTGGAAGCAAATCTTGACGTTTAATATAATAATTGTATATAAGTAAATGTCGTAATAAATAGTATGTTTTCTGCAAGTTGGTTTTTTGATTTGGATAAACGTCTGCGTGATATGGGCTTAGATTCCGATGCGCAGACGTTTGATGAAATAAAACAAAATCTTTCTTGCCCGAAAAAATTATCGCCCGATGAATTTGCTTATCAGGCTATTTATGTAATTTTAGCTGGTGGATTTTCACAAAAAACCGCAAAGAAAATATATCAAAAAATTATAAATATTATAGTTAATAATCAATTTAATTATAATGACTTATTGACCATATTTAATAACAAAAATAAAATTAAAGCAGTTTGTGAAGTTTGGAAAAATAGAGTAGATTTTTGTGATAAATATTATTCTTTGTGCGATTTAGATTCCAAGATTTGTTTTTTGCAAAAATTACCGCATATTGGAAAAATTACTGCAAATCATCTGGCAAGAAATCTTGGTGAAGATGTAGTTAAATATGATATTTGGATACAACGCTTGGGCGCGCTATATACAGGAAATCCTGCTTTACAGAAAAAAATAGATAATAAAAAGCTGTCACCGGAAATAAAAAAAGCTTGTGATGATATGTTCGGGCATCTTGTTGAAGAAACGGGTTTACCGCGTGGTTATATAGATGTGGTTTTATGGAAGGCTTGCCAAAATGGCTTGATAAAATTATGAACGTTAAAATAGAAGAATCTTGGAAATCGGCTTTATCAGAAGAATTTGATAAAGACTATTTTGTTAAACTTACAGATTTTGTGCGCTCTGAATATTTGTCTGGTAAAGCAATTTATCCGGCACCAGCAAATATTTTTAATGCTTTTAATTTATGTCCTTTGGATAAAGTAAAAGTAGTTATTATCGGTCAAGACCCATATCATGAACCGGGTCAAGCGCATGGTTTGTGTTTTTCTGTTTTACCGCCAACACCTATACCGCCGTCTTTGCAAAATATTTATAAGGAAATAAAAAACGATATGGGCAAACCTAGTTCTACTTGTGGTGACTTAACAAGTTGGGCAGAGCAGGGGGTGTTATTATTAAATGCTACTTTAACTGTTCAGGCGCATATAGCCGCTTCTCATGCCGGAAAGGGGTGGGAGCAATTTACAGACTCTGTTATAAAAATATTATCCCAACGAGAAAATATCGTTTATATGTTGTGGGGATCCTATGCACAGAAAAAAGCAGACTTCGTTAATCCTGAAAAAAATCTAATTTTGAAAAGTGCTCATCCTTCACCGTTGTCAGCACATCGTGGTTTTTTCGGTAACCATCATTTTTCTCGTGCTAATGAATATTTAGTAAATCACGGAAAAGAACCAATTAATTGGTAGATTAAAAATTGTAAGTGACACCGATTCCATAAAAAGCATAAGAATAATTTTCTGGTGCCGTGTTAGCGTTTGAAAAATGTTGTATGAATAATTCCAAGCTTGTTGTTTCATTAATATGGTAACCACCGATTAACTTAAATTGAAATAGAAGCTTTGCCCCAAGACGTTTGTTTTGCTGCGCTTGCAAACCAACGCCGATACCTGTCGAGAAGTAAAAATCTTCGTTATAAAATAAAGCAATATCTTCCGATAAAAAAATCATAGGTATTGTATAATCTTTCCAATGCCAACCGTATCTATCGCCAAGTCCGAGTGTTTGAGCTACATTAATAGATTGACGTGCGGGCAAAGAAAAAAATGTAGTCGGTTGAGAATACTGAAAGTGAAATAAATAAAAAGGAACAAATTGTGTCGGTGGCGGAATAATGATACCGCTGTTTACACCTTGACCCAGATGAAAAGCGACTTGGTTTTGATAATCTCCCATAAAAGGATTGGTTTCTGCTTGTGCAGAAAATGTTGTTAAAATAGCTAAAAAACTTACGGCGATTTTTTTCATATCGGAAATATAGATTATATAATTAGGTAAATCAACAAAAAATATTAAAAAAATATAATGAATTAGGTATAAAAAGACATTATATTTGTTTCTTGCAATTTAGAAAAAGTCTGATATAATTGGGGACATTGGCGGGATAGCTCAGCTGGTTAGAGCAGTGGAATCATAATCCACGTGTCGGGGGTTCAAGTCCCTCTCCCGCTACCAAAATATTACCGGCTTTTGCCGGCTTTTTTCATTGTTTAAAAATTATCTTTCTCTTTTTGGTATCTTTTGTGAATGCATAATAAGCTTGTTTTATGCACACCTGCTGTTATCGTATAATATACGTGTCTGCCTTCCCGACGAGATTTTACAAAATCGTCGTCTTGTAATTTCCTTGATTTAATAAACGAAATACGCGAGCAAAGAAAACAAATGATGCAAAAAATTATACCTTCATATGAAGGCGAAGTTTGGTGCATATCAAAACATTTATTAGCTTCTTCTATGCGTCTGTTCGAAGTCGGAACAAAAGCTTTGGCAGCAGGTGATAAAGAAAATGCTTATGATTTATTTAACCGCTCTTACGATTTATATTGCATTTTTTGGGGACTTAATATGGGAATGCTTACGGGTTCTGATGTTAAATGGGTAAAAAAAAAGGAAGTAAATAAAATCGAACAAAATGATGATGTTCCTGCTAATGACGAAGATACAGAACAAGACTCAAAAAACGGTATATCTAAATTAAAAAATTGGGTCAAAAAAGCAGTTAATTGTTGTATAGAATAATTAAGACTTTTTTATCTGGGTCCTGCTGAATGCAGGATTTTTTATTCTTGATTTTCAGGGTGCAGACAGTATAATGAAAAAAGTTGCCCTAATAGTCTAGTGGTAAAACACGTCCTTGGTAAGGACGAGTCGCAAGTCCGATTCTTGCTTAGGGCACCACTAAAGAATTCTCCCCTGAAAAACTGTTAAATAGCCCGAAAATCGGGGATAAATTTATAGTCCCAAATTTTTGTTCTTTGTTGTAGGAAATTTTGTCCCTAAAGCACAAATTTAGGACTACTTGTTTGATGTTGTAATCTCCATTTTTCCATGCTTCAATGGGGCGTGAAATAAAATCAGATACATATCCGAACGCTTCATCAAATGGTATTAATTCAGGGGTAAAGTTATCAACTTCTGATTGTAGTGATAATCTCTCTGATTCCAGCGCATTAATTTTTGCGTTAAGTGCCTTTTTCATAACATCGTTTGCGCTGATATATGCGTCAGTGATTAATGATTGTTCTTGTTCTATTGCAGATATGCGTTTCTTTTTTTCTTCGTTATTCGCACATGCAGCTTTATTGCGGTTTGAATATTCCCTTGTTGCTAATGCTCGTGCCAGCGCAATCAGATTCTCTTTCGGGGCAATTTTATTCAAAACCTCTGTTTCAAATTCTTTGTGCAAAATTTGCGGTGATACGTTGGCAAGTTTCTTTTTAGGGCAGTTCTTGTTTTGACATTGATAGTATGGATATTTGCCGCTTTTCGTCATACTAGCAGTTAACGGGCGACCACACTCGGGACAGGTTATGAATCCCTTAAGTGGGAAGCGTTCATCATGTTTGTTGTATTTCTTGTGTCTAAGGCGCTTCTTTGAAGCGAATAAGTAACTATGTGTTGCGAAGCGTAAAATTGTGAGTTAATCAGTCTTATATTTTTATTAATT
>CALXLL010000002.1 GCA_944389185.1 uncultured Alphaproteobacteria bacterium | reverse complement strand
CAGCTCCACCATTTTTTTTTGCGATAAAAATATGTTGGGACACTTGATGACATGCAAACGCACTCGTCGGTTCTTATCCTGCCAGCTCCACCATTTTTTTTTGCGATAAAAATATGTTGGGACACTTGATGACATGCAAACGCACTCGTCGGTTCTTATCCTGCCAGCTCCACCATTTTTATTATAAAGCAAAATAATTTTTGTATGATACCGGCATAGAAAAACTTGACAAAAGCGGACATATATGTTATACTAAACAAGCTTTAATATTTATGGCGGATGTAGCTCAGTTGGTTAGAGCGTTGGTTTGTGGTACCAAATGTCGCCGGTTCGAATCCGGTCATCCGCCCCAGAATAAAAAAGGTCGCCGTAAGGCGATTTTTTTTATTCTGCGAAAGGATAAGGATGAGAACCGGCGAAAAAGCCGGTCGAACCGCAGTAAAAAGGCAGACGGAAGTATGCCGGTCTGCAAAGCAGATTTTACAAGGTGGCGAAGCAATCCGAGCAGAAGCCCCCGCGACAGTGGGGCTTTTTTTATTTCCTTCTTACAAATCTTGACAATACAATCTTTTGTGTTATTATCGTATTAAAAATAAAGGATTTTAATATGGTAGAAACGAAAAACGCTTCAGAACAAATAGAACTTTTATTAGAACGTAATGCTCGTCTGGTAGACGAAAACAAAAGCTTGAAATATACAATTAACGATATTCAAGCAAACTTTAAAAAATCCCAGCAAACATTACAAGAAAAACTTAAATCCAAAGACGCTATTATTCTTACTTTGCAAAAAGAATTAAAAGAAGCAAAAAAAGCTTTTCAAGACTTGGAAGTTTTGCAAGAATACAACAAAAGATTAAACGAACAAGTAATCTTAAATAGAAATGCATCTGAAAAACAAAAATAAGGCTGAATAAAATGAATAATAACGAAGGTATTTTAGTAATTAAATATGAAAATCTTCAAAACCGTTTTCACGAACTTTTTCAAAAAAACGCTGAAATAGTAGAAGAAAACGAAAAATTAAAAAAGATTATCGCTAAATTACAAGAAGAAAATGTTAGATTAATAAAAACTAAACAAAACCTTATGAATTCTTTGGATAAACAAAGATAAAAAAACGCCCTTTCGGGCGTTTCTTTTTACATAGAGATTTTAACCTACTAATTTATGCCACAAGCTTGTCTTTTTACTAGACTTTTTCTTATTGCGACGCGGCGCAGTCATAGTCGTCTTTTTGGCTTCTATGTGTTGCGCGTTTTTCTTCTTGGCATCTGTTGAAGCCGAATGCGCTTCAAGCAAATCGTCTGTCTTATTCTGTTCAGGCGCAACGCGCTGTATAGAATACTGGTCTATGTTCATCAAGCTATCATCACCGACTATTACTATTTCGGTTTCAAACTCTTTTTCCATAGCCGCCAATTCAGCTCGCTTGTGATTAAGCAAATATATTGCTACGTCTGTCGGAACAGTCATTATTATCTTCTGGGCGCTTTTAGCCAACAACTTTTCCTGTAAGTGACGGAACAATATTATCGCGGCCGTCTGTATACTTGGAACAATACCCGCCCCCATACAATGCGGGCACTGAACATATGAAGATTCAATAAAGCTGCTGCGCAAACGTTGACGCGACAGCATCAATACACCAAAGTTATTTATCTTAGCTACTTGCGTCCGGGCACGATCTTTCTTCATTACCTCGCGCATTTTCAGCTCTAACTTACGGTTATTCTTTTCTTCTTCCATATCAATAAAGTCTATGGCTATTATACCAGCTAAATCACGCAAACGAAGTTGAAGTGCGATTTCTTCCGCCGCTTCTAAATTGGTGTTTAGCGCTGTTTGCTCTATATCTTTTTCTTTGATGGCGCGGGAAGAATTAACGTCAATCGTTACCATTGCTTCAGTCTGGTTTATAACCAAAGACCCACCAGAAGGTAATTGGACATAAGGACCATGCAAACCTTCTAGTTGTTTTTCTACTCCGGCCTTTACCATTAACGGAACAGCCGCATCCTTATACTGAACAAGCTGTTTCCTTGGGGCTTTACCATACATCTGCTGGAAATACTGCTTGGCTGCATCGTAAGCCTCTTCACCTTGAATCACCAAGACATCGTCTTTTTCACTTAAAAAGTCGCGAACTACTCTTCTAAGCAAAGAGTCTTCCGTATGTATCGTAACAGGCGCAACGGATTCCAAAGTAGTCTTTCTGATTTCATTCCACAGATTCACTAAGTAATCGTAATCTTTTGATATTTCTGCCGCACTGGCACCAAAAGCTGCAGTTCTTAAAACAACCGTCATACCTTTAGGTATTTTAAGACCATGTAAAATCTCGCGCAATCTGGCGCGCTCGATTTTATCAGAAATCTTCTTGGAAATACCATAGCTGTTACGTTTCCTGGAATTAGGCATCAAGACCGCAAAACGACCGGCTAACGACAAATAAGTTGTCATAGAAGCACCTTTCTGACCGCGCTCTTCCTTCACGCCCTGAACAAGCAAAATCTGCTTAGGTTTGATTACGTCTTGGATTTTGAACTCTCGTGAACCTTTAATAATCTCGTTATTATCTTCACCTGCACTGTGATCGTCGTATTCGGCAACTTCGTCTTCCTCGTCATTTGGGTCGTCGTCGTCTTCCACGATATTGGCATGAGCCAATTCTAATAATTTTTTCTTCTGTTCTGCTGAAACCTGATAATAATCCGGATGGATTTCAGAAAAAGGTAAAAATCCGTTTTTACCGGTCCCGTAATCCACAAAAGCCGCCTGCAAAGATGGCTCTACCCTTATGACCTTTGCCAGATATATATTCCCTTTTATCTGAGGCTTAGTCGTGGTTTCAACGTCAAAATCAGATACCCGGTTCGTAGCGGAATCTACCACCACCACCCTTGTTTCTTCCGGATGCACCGCATCCACATAAATCTTTTTTGACATTTAATAATCCTTTTGTTTTCTGCGCGTATGAAATGGAAATAACCCGTCCCCATGGGGCGTCCAAGCCCATGCCAAGAGATAACACAACGATAAACAACAGTGCACTGCGAATTATTGAAAATAGTGATAACATAAACACCTATTATTTACCCCATTTACCATACGATAAGTCTTAGCTTACCATATAAAACTACCATTTAGCAAGGTATTTATTTCTTATTGTTTTTAGTGCGTTTTAATGGGCTTTTTACAGAAATCTTTGGCATTTTATTTTTCGCGTCTTCTATCCAGCGCTTCATTCTATTACGTAAATAATTTTCGTATATAAAAAATAAACCACCCATACCAATTAATGGTATCAGATAATATATTATTCTATATGCCAACAAAGCACCAAATATATCCGCCTTATCAATACTATCTGGTAATACCAGCAAAAATATGCTTTCAAAAACCCCTATTCCACCGGGAACTTGACTAAATACACCCGTTGCTTGTGCCACAACAAACAAACCTATAAAAGTAGTAAACGGAATACTGGGAATAAAAGGAATTAAGCAAAAATAAAGAACTAAACCCGCTAAAACGCTGTCTGTTATACCTAACAACATCTGATAAAACGCCATTTTAGTCGTGGGAACCTGGAACTTTATTTCACCGACTTTTATACTTTTATTATGAAACACCAAAGTCATACCGAAATAAATTATCAAAGCACCCAAACACGCAAAAAACAATATATTTACACCAACACTGGCACCAACTGATTTTTCTAATACGGCATCCGGAATCAAGAAATACCCTATCAACAATATTGCAGCGCAACCTAAAAAATAAGTGATTCCGGATATAGTTATCATCTTTAATATATCGCCACCTCTTATGCGCCATCTGGTATAAAGTCTGTATCTTATTGCACCGCCGCTGACAACGGCATTCCCTGCATTATTACTTATCGCAAATCCTAACATACCTGCCAGCATCCATTTCCACCAAGATACCTTACCACCAACATATCGCAGTGCCAAATAATCGTATAAAGACAATGCCAAATACCCCGCCAAACAAGCCAAGCATGCTGCAAATAAATTAAAAACGGGTATGCTGGTTAACGCCGCTAATATATCGGAAATAGTATAGTTTCGCAGTTGCCACCAAAGCATAGCAACCGCCAAAGCAAAAAAGAAAAAACCGGAATAGCTTATTATTCTTTTAAAAGTCCGTTTTGTCTTTGATGACATAAAAATCCTTTTCAGCTTAGCAGGATAACAACTTATAAATAAAAAAGCAAACTTAAAAAAAATTGCTTTTAAGTCTTATTGATATATACTAAGCAGAAAACTAAAAGGATTTTTATTATGCGTCCGTCTTTAAGACAAGCTTGTCAAATGCGTGCGGTATCAATGGAAACCGGCGTTAATAAATGGGCAGAAGGTTCTTGCTTGATAAAAATGGGGGGAACACAAGTTCTTTGCACTGCTTCTGTTGACTTAAATCAACCTTTGTGGAAAAGACTTCAAAACAAAACAGGCGGTTGGGTAACTGCTGAATATTCTATGTTACCACGCGCCGTAGGAATAAGAAAAAGCCGCGAAACTTTGATGAAAGACCACAGAAACGCCGAGATTTCACGACTTATCGGGCGCGCTTTCCGAAGCGTAGTTGATATGGAAAAACTTGGCCGCCATACAATTATAATAGACTGTGACGTAATTCAAGCAGACGGTGGCACAAGATGCGCCAGCGTGACAGCTGGTTTCGTTGCTATGGCTTTGGCTGTTCGTCACTTGCTTAAACTGGGAAGAATTAAAGAAAATCCAATTCGGGAACATGTAGCAGCTGTCAGCGCAGGACTGTGGGAAAATGATTTGGTTCTGGATTTGGACTATGAAGAAGACTGCGTAGCAGAACTAGATTCTAATTTCGTAGTTTCAGAATCTGGTAAATTCGTAGAAGTTCAAGCCACAGGTGAACAGCACCCTTTTGATAAAGAACAATTAAATAAACTTATGGATATGGCAAAAGAAGGTTGCGCAAAACTAATAGACCTTCAAAAGAAAGTTCTTGCTTGATAAAAAACGCCTTATAATAAGGCGTTTTTTTTATTTTATTGATAAACAATCGGTTTTTTACTAATTTATATAATATATGAAAAAAGAACTGTTTGATTTTCTAAATACAGACCTGCAATTCATTAAAGGTGTGGGACCTGTTCTGGCGTCCAGATTCCAAGATGTATTGGGTGGACGTCGCGTTCTTGATTTTTTATTACATCGTCCAGCTTATGTCAGAAAAAGAGAAATAACTGAAAACATTCAAGATTGTGCTTCGGGTGATATAATTACAATACCTTTACTTGTAAAATCTCATAAAATTGCAAAAATCTTTAAGCGCGGTCGAAGAATACCAAGCCAAATTATTTGTGCCGATAAAATGGGCAATAACGTAATAATACAATTCTTTAATTCTTCTTTTTTAGACTATTGGCTTAAAAAATTACCCGTCGGTTCGTGGCGCATGGTCAGCGGAAAAATTGAAAAAACTTCAAGAAATATAATAAATCACCCAGATTTTATAGAAGACTTGGAAACAGCTTCTAAAATACCGTCTTTGCAAGCCATATACCCTTCCGGTGAAGGTCTGACGCAAAAAGTATTCGCAAACGTTCGTGACCAGATATTTAATGCTTTGAAAGATAAACTTTCACCTTATGAAGATGAACGGTTATTAGAGTTTTTCAAAGCTTTACAAAACGTTCATTATCCTAAAGACTCTGCAGAATTATTGCCGAACGGTCAAGACATTATAAAACTTGCTTACTGGGAACTATTCGCAAGCCAATGTGCTATTGCTATCAGCAGAAAAAATCGCCAAGACGTTAAAAACAAGCACCCTGTGCGTCAAAGAAAATATGAGCTAATGCAAAAGTTTATATCTATTCTGCCGTTTAGTCTGACCGGGGCCCAAGAAAGAACTTGTCAGGAAATATTTGCTGATATGAATAAAGACGTTCCTATGATGCGACTTGTCCAAGGTGATGTAGGCAGCGGTAAAACTATTGTTGCTTTGGCCGCCGCTGTTTATATGGCAGAATCTGGGGGGCAAACTGCTTTATTGGCTCCGACCGATACTTTGGCAAGACAACACTTTTTAAAAATAAAGCCTTTGTGCGATAAAATGGGGTTGGTATGTGATATACTGACGGGTAGAGATAAAGGCGTAATCAGGCGTGAAAAACTTATTTCTTTAAAATCAGGAAGGACTAAAATAGTCGTTGGAACTCATGCTTTGTTTTCTGACGACGTCATATATAAAGACTTGGGGCTTGTAATAGTTGATGAACAACACAGATTTGGCGTAGCACAACGAGAAGCACTAAGAAGCAAAGGCAATAATCCAGATTTGCTGGCTTTGTCGGCAACCCCGATTCCACGAACTTTGTCTATGACCATATACGGCGATATGGATATATCTATAATAAATGAAAAACCGGCGGGAAGACTTCCGATAAAAACAACTAAATTATCAATCAGCAGAATAGACGAATTAACACAAAGAATTGTTCAAAAAATAAAATCTGGCGCAAAAGTATTTTGGGTATGTCCACTGGTTGAAGAATCCGAAGGTTTGGATTATACAGCTGCCGAAGAAAGATATAACTATTTAAAACAGTTCTTTCCCGGTGTTGGTCTTGTTCATGGTCAAATGGATAAGAAAGAACGCGACAAAGTTATGGAAACTTTCGCAGACGATAAATCCGATATGAAAATCTTGGTTGCAACAACAGTAATAGAAGTCGGTATAGACGTGCCAAGCGCTTCAATAATAGTAATAGAAAATGCGGAAAGATTCGGCTTGGCCGCACTTCACCAGCTTCGTGGCAGAGTCGGGCGCGGAAACTTACAATCCTATTGCATTTTAATATTCGGCAAGACTATAAGTGAAGATGGCTTAAAAAGATTAGATATACTTACAGAAACGGAAGACGGTTTCGTAATAGCAGAACAAGATTTGATGATGCGGGGCGTGGGCGAATTATTAGGAACCAGACAAAGCGGTTGGATAAATTATCACTTCGTAGATTATCGTGAACATCGTGACCTTTTTAAATTAGCCAGCTCGGCAGCAAAAAACATTGACGAATTAGATGACTGGATGCGCGATTTAATGTATATATTTAATCAAGGAAATAACATCTGTGCGTAAAATATTATTATTTTTATTTTCTTTGCTGATATCCACAAATGCTTTTTGTGCTTCGTTGATTAACGACACAGAAACTGAAAAACTGTTAATGGAACTGGTGGAACCACTTGGTAAAGCCGCAGGTATCCCAGACAATAGGCTTAAAATACATATAGTTAACAGTAACGACTTTAATGCTTTCGTTATGGGGGGCGAAGATATTTACGTCTATACCGGTTTGCTGACCCAAATAAAGTCACCCAATGCTTTGCAGGCTGTGGTTGCCCACGAAATGGGACATACTTTGGGGGGACATATGGCTCAGATGGCTTCAAGAATGGACGCAGAATTAAAAAGAGCTATGCTTATCCAGGCGCTTGGGGTGGGATTAATGGTTGCAGGTGGTAACCCTTCTTTGGGTGCAGGCGTTCTGGCAGGTTCCGGTGGTATAGCACAACAATCTATGCTTGCTTTTACGCGCGACGAAGAAAGAATAGCAGATGATTTAGGCGTAGATTTGATGATTAAAGCCGGTCTAAACCCAAACGGTTTTATAGAAGTATTTGAGCAAATGGACGAAATGAGCTCTGTTATGGAATCAAAAATAAACCCAAATAGAGTTAATCACCCGCTGACAACAGAAAGATTAAAAAACGTAAAAGATAAAATAATTAAAACAGGCGATAATTATAAATCGGACAAAAACAAAGAAGAACAGCAGAAAGAAAAATACGAGCTTATCCGAGCAAAACTGATAGGTTATCTGGAAAGCCCAGAAAAAGTTAATGCTATGTATTCTAAAAACAATAAAACAGAACCAGCTTTATACGCCAAAGCAATTTCCAGCATGCAACAAGGAAATCTGGACACAGGTAAAGCACTTACTTTACAGCTGATAGAAAAGCACCCAGAAAATCCGTATTTTTATGAATTGCTTGGTGATTTAGAATACCAATACGGTCACTATGACGACAGCATAATAGCTTATGAGAAAAGTCTTGAATTAAATAAAAACGCACCGCAAATAGAAACGGCTTTGGCTTTGGTCTTAACCGAAAGAAATAAACCAGACGATAAAACCAAAGCCGTTGAATTATGCAAAAAATCTTTGCTTAAAAGCCCCAGCCCACTGACATATTGGGTTCTTGCCCGCGCTTATGAAGAAGGTATGTCTGATTGGGCGCTGGCGGAATACTATAATATGCAAGGCGATGAAAAAAACACCGTCAAATACGCTAAACGCGCAATAAAAAAATTGAAAAAAGGCACACCTGAATATATAAAAGCAAGCGAATTAGTAAAATAACGCACTATTTTATAACCGCCCCTTTAATTAAATCTATGTCTTCTTTAATAGTATCTATTTTTATCTGTAATTGACCGATACCCGTTTCTAATATCGTAGTCCTGTTTTCAAGCGCTGTAATGCGATGATTTGCCCTTTCCAGTTCCGTCCAAGAAGAATCTTGTTTGGCAACCCAATAAATCATACCTGCTATGAACGCTATTAAAAACCAACTGCTTCGCAGGGTATCTATCAAACTCATTAAACCTTGTTCGTTTGCCATCTTTTTATATAAAAAAGGATTTGTAAAAACAAGGCAATACGTTCATGTATTCATATTTATCATACAAATCCTTTATTTACCCCTTTGTATAAAGTTTTCTATCTGATGAACCAGCGCACGTTGTGCTTCCAGTCCTCTTAATTCAGCTTCAGTTGCCGATGCACCAAGAACTCGTTCTATTGTAATCTTCCTAAGATGTTTTAAGACTTCTTTTCCAGAAGCCGTTGAAAAAGTCTTGGCATAATTAACTTCTATACCTTCCATAATTTTCCTTTTGGTTATAGCAGATTTTCCTGAGCGCTTAACTGAGCAATCGGTGCAATATATTTCAGTTCTGCATCACTATGTAATGAAATCTTATCAATTTCGCCTCTTCTACCCAATATCTGCAACCCCCTTTCGCAAAGCGGTCTTATAAACTCGTGCAGCAACCTGCCGTAAGTCGCACCAAGTATTCGCATCATATCTGCGTTTCTGGCCAATATTTCCGTTGCGGTCATCTCTTTTTCCGATAACAAACCCAATCTATCTGCAAGTAAAGCATGTCTTATTCTTTCTCGTAAATCTTTTAGAATTATCTGCGAAACATCAAAATCTGCACCACTGGAAAGCGGCGTTAAACCAGAGCTGCCGACAGCTTTCGGAATTATCGCACCAGGGGTCAGATTTATATTTGAAAGATTTATAACCCCGTCATCGTCTGCTTGCCATATTCCGCTGACTGCTATGGTGGCATTTTTCAAAACCAACTCTACTACTTTATTTGCGGTCTTTATATCGGGTAAAGCTCTTAACACGGGTCCGCGTCCGTATAACTCACCGCTTGCAACAGACCAACGAAATATCAGATATGGGTTGGTTTCAAAAGTTCCCGTAGAAACAATATTGTTTTCTATATCACCGCCAACATCTAACCACGCTGTAAAATCTTTACCTATCAAAGCCTGAACCAGTTTTATCGGCATATCAGGGTCTTTCTTTATTTCATCTTGCATATTTGCAGGTGGCGTCCAAGTCGGATATTTTTCTAAAACATCCCTGGCAGGCATGGTAGTCGTATGAAAAATCGCATTAGGTAAAATTGCTATGTCAGACATAGGAATCGCAGTAAACGAAAACGCACTATCTGCCCCTATCGGATTTTCGGCCATAAACAAGCATGCCGTTCCAAGAATTATTAAATCTAAATAACACTGATGTATGGTTGTATAAAAATTAGAATCGTTTAAATTAGCTCTTAATGCCATCGTAGCTTTTACGGCATCTGGCGAATCTTCACTTTCAGGAACAAGGTTTAACCACAAAGATTCGGGCGGCGTTAAAAGCGAATATATAGAAGCGGCTAAATTATCAACCGCATCAGATGCTGTCGCATCAAATAAAGTAGCTATTTCATCATCTTTTGTCGGCATAGTATATTTTCGCGCTTCATCCCAACGTTTTAACCAAGGACTTCTTAAATCTTGCGCACGTTTATACATCAAGCCCAGATTTGTTTGCATTTTTTCTCCTTTTTACTTTATACTTTAAAATTAGTATTTGCCTTAAAAGCACATACTTTTTGTCCAAGCGGTCTTATCACCGTTCCGGTATCGCATATTGCACCGGCTACTGCGTCTAAACCGTCGTCGTGTTCAGCAGATCCAATTGGTGCCCACCCCAACATTTCTGCAACAAACGGCGTATATTGAACTTTTCTGTTCGCATATAAACGCCCCGCAGTTAAAACTGGTTCTATGGCATCAAGAATCCTTATCTCTTTTCTTTTATTATTAAATACCGGATTTACTACTATGGCTTCACCCCGTTTATTTGCTAACTGCCTTATTATTTCAGGCAGTGCATTTCCAATACCGTTTGTTTCTATGCTTATTCTTCTTGAATTATGTTTTCGCATAAAATCTAATACTTGATTGCATTGATTTGCTAGCGGGTAAAGCTCGTTATCCGGAACAATTAAATACAATATGTCATGAATAAATATTCGTTTATTTTTATCGTCCTTGTATATTAAAACGCATACGCTGCCGTCGGCTTTTCTTTTTCCAGAAGAAGGGTCCCAATATATAACGCTGCTGGTAATTTTTTCTTCGCCTATGCAGGCAGTTCTTAAATCAAAATCTTGCTCGTATAAGTGCAGAGCATCTGGATCAAGCCTGGCTTTTTCAGCATCTACATACTCTAACATCATCTGAGATAAAAAATGCCGATTACCAACCTGATTTTTTAATTCCTCTATTTTTTCCGTCGGAAACAGTTCAGGCCAAGTCGGGTTACCGTCTTCATCGGATATCGGTATTCTTAATTCTTTGTAACCTTTTAAAAATGGTGTTGAAAAGCTAAAATTTTTGTATACTATATTTGACATGGACTTTACTCCCAAAACTTTACCGACAAACCTAGAAGCCGAACAGGCTGTTTTGGCGGCGGTGCTGATGAATAACCGCGCCTTGGAAAGAGTATCCGAATTTTTAAAACCAGAACATTTTTCTCATCCTGCGCACCAAGAAATCTATAAACTTGCAGAAAAACAATTCGCCGCAGGTATACCGTTTGATATAATAACCGCAAAAACTTATCTGGACCAACAAGGCGTTCTTGAATCCGTCGGTGGAATAGATTATCTAACCCAGTTATCCAGCGCAGGTGCAACCGTTGTTAACGTTGAACAATACGGACGTATCGTATATGAAAACGCTATGCGACGCGACTTAATCGCTTTGGGTCAAGATATTACAGACGCGGCTTTTGTAGAAGATCTGGATAATCCAGTATCAAAACAAATAGAAACAGCCGAACAAAAGCTGTTTGAAATGGCCACAACGGGCGTTTCAGAAAAAGAAGTATCTTCTATTGCATCTGCATTGAAAGACGCTTTAAGCGAAGCCGAAATCGCTTACAAAGCAGACGGTAAACTGTCTGGTTTAACAACCGGTCTTAACGATTTAGACAAATCAATAAGTGGCTTACATCACTCTGATTTGATTATCATAGCGGGTCGACCTGCTATGGGAAAAACTACGCTTGCAATGAATATCGCTTTTAATGCGGCAAATGCAATCCTGTATGGCAGAGCAAACGAAAAATATAAAGGTGCAGTAGTTTTCTTTAGCCTTGAAATGTCATCTTCTCAGCTGGCTGCCAGGGTATTATCGTCACAATCAAAGATACCTGCAACTGCAATGCGTGAAGGGTCTTTAACAGACGAAGATTTCTTAAAAATGTCTCAATACTCTGCAGCAATCGGTAAAGTTCCTTTGTTCATAGACGACACACCAGGTATGTCCGTCCCGATGATAAGAACGCGCGCAAGACGTCTGGCAAGGAAACACGGCGGTATCGCTTTGATAGTTATTGACTATCTGCAATTAATGACTTCACCCGGCGGAAAGCGCAATGATAACCGCGTTCAAGAGTTATCAGAAATAACGCGCGGTCTTAAAATGCTGGCCAAAGAACTGGACGTTCCAGTTATTGCACTATCTCAATTATCTCGTAGCGTTGAAAATCGTGACGATAAGCGCCCTCAATTGGCGGACTTACGTGAATCCGGTTCCATTGAACAAGATGCCGATATCGTTATGTTTACTTATCGTGAAGAATATTATCTTGAAAATCGCGATCCTTCACAGCGACTGTCTGGCAACGCAAATGCAAATATAATAGAAAGTTGGCATAAAAGACTTGAAAAAGCACGCGGCAAAGCTGACGTAATCATCGGTAAAAACCGTCATGGAAGACCGGAAACCGTTCATCTTGCATTCTTCGGCGACTATAGTTTGTTTGACAATCTGGACGATATAAACAACAGAAATGAAAACTCTTTCTTTGAAGACAACCAAGGTTTGCCTAATGACAACGTTAATTTTGAACCTTCACAGATAGATTCAGAAGAAATACCAGACGATATACTTTGATGTATTATTTTACTTGCCAAAGCATTAAATATTGACTATTATTTTGTCAAGATAATAAGGAGTTTGCGATGGCACAAGAAGAAATAATCTTCCCGAATAACATAAGAAATATACGTCTTGCAAACGGCATGAAAATGACAGAACTTGCACGTAGGGCAAATCTTTCGTTATCGGCGGTTTCCAAGATTGAAAAAGGTGTCCGCAGGCTTAATCAAAAGCAGCTTTTAAATATTTGTAATATTCTTGGTTGCAAACTTTCAGACATTTTCATAAAAGAATCTGACGACGTTGCCAGCGCCTGGCAAACAGAAATAAAAAGACGCTTGGCAGACAACGAAACCAGCGGTTTAAAAATATTCGGCAGCGGGTTGCGTAAAATACGTCAACAAACCGGAAAAACTATTGCAAAAGCCGCCAAAGACGCAGGTATGACTTTATCTGTATATCATAAAATAGAAGTCGGTCAGCGTGAAATATATGAAAATGAAATTGAACCGCTTGCAAAATCTTTCAGCTGCACCGTAGATTCTTTATTTGATAAAATCGCAACAATGTATAAATCAGGTGAACTTAATAAACAGATTAACAAAGTAAAAGAACGCGTAAAATCTGTTCTTGTTCCTGGGAACCCTATTTCTGGCATAGATATGCACGACGGTTTATACGGTGCCAAACTTTATGACAGTGCAAGAAAAAAACTTGTTCCCGTTTTCGGCGTTCCCGAAGGTAAAGCCATTGCCTTTAAGAAATCAGACGAAACTATGATAGTTGCACCCGCTTCATTGGAAGGTCGTAAAGGTGTTTATGCTGTAATTCCAAACAGCAAACGTCTGAATGGTTTTATACCAGAAAAATCTTATGTATTCGCTGATACATTATCAAAACCAACGGTCGGTGATTTGGCTGTATTAATAAACGAAGATTTTGAAAGCTTGCATTCTGATTCCAAGGCAGTTGCTCAGATTGCGGTTATAAAGCAAGATTCAAAAGGTAATCTTTACGGTCAAGTATCTTCACCAGAAGAAAAAATAACGCCAAAAAGTATGCACAAAGTTATAATGATAATTACAGAATAACTCTTAACCGACGGAGAGAGCAATGAACGTAAAAGCAAATGTAATAGCCCAAAGATTGCTGAACCTTTATCGGCAAGAGCATGTCATCTTTGGCGGTTGGTCCGCTGTTAATAAAGTTTTCATAGAAGAAGCAACCCCCGAAGTCTTGGAAGAACTTCAAAGTATGCCGACAGGTAAAAACTTGATTAAACACATAGAAAATCTACGCACAGGTAAAACTTCTATGAATACAATTGAACGCGAATTATTACCTTATGGCGGCATGATGTCAGAAGGCGTTGCAACGACAACTTTAACTAAATCCGAATGGCAAGAACTTGAAACGGGGCTAAACAATTTTATGCCAAATCAAGACGGTCTTAAAATGATTCAAGATTTACAGGTCGTTAAAAAGTTCGGTGACGAATGGATTGTAGGCATAAGGTCGGCACTTGCAGAAAGACAAGATCTGCTGGAAAAATGGGCTTTGGTCAGCAAAACTTATCGTGCTTACTATTTGTGGCGTGTTGCAAATGAAATCCTTGAACAACCATTATCTGAAAGAAGCAGGGCCCAATTACAAGCAGATATGCCAGAATATGAAACTTATTTACCAATGTTCGGACAAGCCGGTGAAGATTTGCTGGTAAAACTTAGAACTTTTTTAAGCGCAATCAAACCGTTTGAAGAAGATGGACAAGAACTTTAATCATTCTGTGTTTTATATATACTGTCGGCAGTATGCGGCGTTCCTATGTAAATCATAGTCCCCGCAGGTGACAATATAAAATCAAGTTCTCGTAATCTTTCTCTTAAGGCGGCACGTTTTTGTGAAGTATTACTGGTGTTTGGGACTTCTACGTCATCGCATATTATTAAATCAGCTCTTTTTCCTGTTATATTACCGTTAACGCCCTGACATATCACAGACGGTTCACGAATTCCTATTGGGCGATTTATGGTAAGCCTGTCGGACGCCCATTCTTTTTTTATTTTTGGTATCATATCTTTACATCTTGGATGATTTTCAATTATATTACGAATATGCGCAACCATTCGTGAAGACAACGAACTTTCTGCTGATAATATCAATATTCTTGTTTCCGGATACAAATATAATACACAACTGGCGAAAATACCGACAACCGTAGATTTTCCGGAATGTCTGAAAGCCATTAAAAGCGCTTTATGAGGTTTCGTTTCAAAAGTATCAACAAGAAATCTCATTATGGTCTTATGATGTTGCGGCGTTTCAAAACCCAGCAATTGATTCCATTCGTCTAAAAAATCAAAGAAGTCCGTAATCATCATTAAGCTCTACATCAGCGGGCTCTGTCACGAAACCGTAATCGTTAACAAGCTTTGGTAAAGCCGAGTCTAATACAGAAATAAGATTTTGATATACCCCAAGGACAGAACCACCAGTTAATTTATCTTCTATTAATTGTCTAGTATATTCTATAAGTTTAATCGTATTATCGTGAATGTTTTCCCACTCTGATAAATCTACGTCTACTTTTTTTAAATCTTTAAATGCTTCAAGTAAAAAATTAAAATCTTGATTTAAATGTTCTGGGTCTATTTTGTCTGTAGGTTGATAATCGATATTCCTAGACAAAGATATTTCTCTGAAAATATCTATTTTTGTATTCGTTATAGGAGCTTCTTCAAATACAATCACCCCCCCATCAAATCTTTCGTTCGGTGCGACAGACCAACCTTGCGAAATAACTTTATCATTCAAAGCTATTTTAATATCAGCGGGCTGGAAAAACGGAAAAGAAAACAAAAACTCGGTCATATTACCGTCTGCAGTATAAGTGACTTTATACATTTAGCTTCTCCTTTAACTAGCCAAGCAAATCATCGAAACGTTCAAGTAATGAAGTTAATATATTAGGTTTCTTTGCTTTCGCCTTTTTAAGTTTTTCCAGATTATTTTTCTTTTTTTCTTCGTATGGCTCTTCTGTTTCAGACTTTAACCTTTTTAATACCGCACCTTCGGTCATACTTTTACCGGACATACCAGAAGCGCCATATTTAGCTCTTTGCGCCGCCAAAGTTTTATTTACTAAGTTTACCTTTGCTTTTTCATCGTTTGCCATATCTTCAAGTATTTTTTTTCTTTCAGATTCAGCTTCTTTCTTTGAACTTTTATAATTCAAAATATCAGTGACATCTGATACTATTTGTCCCATTTTATTCTCCTTTTATTTAAACAACGTAATAACCGTATATAGTCACAGATAAGACGGTTGCAGGTAAATTATCTGTGCTGCTGATAGTCCATGGTGAAGTCATACAATTACGCTCTGTTCCAAGTAAGCTTATATCAACATCACCGCTATAACCGCTGCAAGAATCTTCATAGATTTCATTAGGTAAAGCGACTCTATAATTATTTATAAATAAAGTTTTCGTATCTAATAACCTTGCAGATATTTTTCTGATTCTTATTTTGCTTGCATTGTGACCTGATGCTTTAAAAGGCAAAGCTGCTGCCGTAAAAGAAAAACCGTAACTTCCAGAATCTGATAATTCAGATTCCGAAAACTTTTCTAACTGGACTTTTTCACCTCGCTTAACAACAACGTAAGTTTCACCATTTATAACAGCAACAGATTTGAATTCGCCGGCGGTTTTATATCTTCCCCAAGCGGATACACCTAAGGCAGAGTTTTGATTTAATACAGCCATAAGACCGCTTTCCATAACTACATACAGCTTCTTTTTTTCTTCGTTATATGCAATATCAATCGGATTTTGCATAAGGTGCTTTGACAAAGCACATAAATCGTCGGCATTATAATTTTCACTTAATTCGTCCAAGCTTAACTCACGGATATCTTTTTTACTACCCGAAATAAAAACTGTTGCACCTTCTATTTTCTGTGGTGGTAAATATCTGGTGGCAACGCTGCCTACTGAAGTATGTTGCTTTATATCCACTGCCGAAGGAGTAAGAGGTTTACTGGATATCGCCCATTCACCGTCTGTTGTAAGAATCTGTAAATTATCGCTACTTACAACTGTGCAAATCTGCTGACGTTGCTGAGAAAGCAAAGTAATAAAAATAGCTTCATCATCTAAGCCAGTGCCGACGCTAAAATTATTATGACGACCAACCTGAGATAACCAAACGCCACTTGACCAAGAACGAGAACCTCCAAAAACAAGCCTGTCTTGATGGAATGTTATACTGCATGGCCAGCCACGCTTTGTGCTGAACGCAGATTCTCGCCAATCTGATACAGGACTGTCAGGAACAGAATACGGTCCGTTAACATAAGCAATTACATTTTTAGAATCTTTATATTCTGTTATACTCCACTGCTTATCTAACATTAATATCTTTGTGTCTATATCTTCTGGAACCCAAAAATCTTTATCTGTTGTAAATGTAGCATAATTATTTCCTTGGTTGTTTGAAGAAACTGTTATCTTTATATCGCTGGCGTCATCAAACTTCATAAAAGGGATATTTACGTCCATATTTTCTTCGTTTATTGAAAACTGGAAAGCTGATATTTCGAATGAATCCGAAGTTTTCTTTAATATCTGAGGCTTATAATCAGGATGAACGAATATCATAGTTCCAAAGCGTTGTGCATATTGTAATTTATCAATATCACTGTAAGCCCAAGGTGCAATTAAATCTCGAACTTTTATGCTATCGTTAAAAACAAGTATGTGACCGTCAGTTAAAACCAGTAAATAGTTTTCCGTTTCACTTACAGAAAAAGGTATCAACCTGGCAGAAGAACTTAAATCAGAAAGATATTTTAAACCGGGTCTTCGTTTTAAACCGCCACCAGATAAAACATCCATATTTTCAAGTTTTGATAATCCGTCAATGTTTGATTTAGCATAAAATTCCGGCGCAACTTCACCTTTCGCAAAAGAGTTCTGAGTGTTTATAAAATCTGCCATATCTTAAAACCTTTTGTCTAAAAACGTGCGTTAATCAAAGAAAAGTTTTCTATACTTGTATTGCAAGAAGTCGTGCTGTCTATAAACTTAGCCGATTGAAGTTCGGTTTCATACAAAGCTACTAACATACGAAAAACCGTTTGATCGGCAAGTAAGGGTATACAAAACTCCATAGCTAATCTTGTCGCCGCCAAAGAAATAAAATAACTGGGGAAAGCTTCTACCGGCGTTCTAACAATTGCTAAAATAGAAAGCTTTTCACCAGAATAAATAATTTTATTTCCTATTATTTCACCGTCACATTTTAAAACTCTGATAATATCAGCCGGCACGATAAAGTCATCATCTGCGCTTCTGCTTAGTTCAAAAGCTTTACACGCAAACCGCCAAGGATGCATAGATAATAAACTATCTATTACCGTATCAAATAAAGTTCTGCTTAACTGAGCCGCCGCACTATCATCTATCAGCGACTGTATAGGTTTTTCACCCAGCTTTAATAAAGCCATAGAACATAAGTCTATTTTTGTTGTCATGTTTTATCCTTGTATGATTATTCGTAAATAAAAGCGCAAGAGTCTTATTGGCTCTTGCGCACACAATTAAGCTAATGCAGCAGTTTTAACAATGTTTGAATCAATTGTAATTTTCTTTATGGACGTATTATCAGATGCATTAATTATTATTATATCACCGGTATTCATTAAAGTTTTTACGTCGTCGAAATAGCTGTCTGCGGTTATCGCAGTCATGGCTTCTTTTGCGCTATAATGCCACAAAGTAAAACCATTTGCATAAGCTATGACAGATAAGTTTTTATTTTGAAAAGCCATTATCTTTTTCCTTTTTTAATAAATATATTTCTTAAGCCGCTTCTTGACATTTAACGCGGACGATACCATCTGTATCAATCAATACGGCACCCTGAGACATGCTGTTACTGATAAAGTGAGCAGCTCTTTCACCGTGCCAAGAAATATCAGTTTTTACTTCTTGACCGCATGCATGACCGACACTTGTAGAATGGTAAATAAAGCAATCACGATTTTCTTCAGATACAGGTAAACCATTATGCAAAATCCAAGTTATACCTAACCATTTTTTAGAAGAACCACCAGATATAAGCGGTAAATCATCACCGACATAATCGGCAGAAACAAATTCATCCATTGCTAATAATTCGTTCCATTGACGAACACCAACCACGGCAAAGCGACGACCGTCATCTGGAACGTCTTTTGTGTTTAAGACTTCTAATGCCGACAAAATTAAATCTTTTGTAAGACCAGTAGAATAATCACCTACTTCGGTTGTGGCACCGTTCATAGCAGATATTATTAATTCATCTGTCTTTCTACCCAAAGCATATGCACCTGCAGAAGCAACAACTCTTCTTTCGTCAACGTTTGTCTTTAACTCATCCAAAGCGTCAACCCAATCACCAGCATAGTAATCTTGCAGCAAGCATTCAACTGGTTCATGATTCAAATTCATAACAGGAACGATACCATGACGCGACTTTGTGCTGGCCGTTCCCTTACCTACTTTCTGGAAAGTCGTAGAAGCACCTACAACCCCTGATTTACTGCGAACAGTAGAACGAAGCTTTGTGCCCATTTGCTGATAAGCTAAATGAACGTCCGCTTCAAATTGTTTTATAAAAACTTGATCTACAGAAACAGACATATTTATTCCTTTATTCTTTATTTAATTAAGATTAAAAATTACACAGCTTGAACTTTTGTATTTTGGTTATGCAAAAATATGCGCCATAAAACAAAATTATCGGGTCTCGTTTTTTTTAGAGATTGTCCATAAAAAAATTCAGTTAGACTTTAATTTTATCTAACTGAATTTTTCTTATTTAAATAAAACCCCGCATAACGCGGGGAAATATTATTTTCTTTTTGCACAAGTTTTCTTTGCAGCTGGTTTCTTGGCTGCTACTTTTTTAACAGCAACTTTTTTTGCAGCTGGTTTCTTAGCCGCTACTTTTTTAACAGCAACTTTTTTTGCAGCTGGTTTCTTGGCTGCTACTTTTTTAACAGCAACTTTTTTTGCAGCAGGTTTCTTAGCCGCTACTTTTTTAACAGCAACTTTTTTTACTGCTGGCTTTTTTGCAACTGCTTTTTTAACAGCAGGTTTCTTTGCGGCAACTTTTTTTGCAGCTGGCTTTGCTACTGGCTTTGCAACTGTTTTTTTTGCAGCTGCTTTTTTGAATAATCCGAATGCCATTCGTCTCTCCTTTTTAGTTTTTGGATAGAACAAAGTTTTTTGTTCTTACTTTATATTTTATATTAAAGAAAAAACTTAGTAAAGAAGAAAGTGCATTTTTTGTTACGAATATAATTTTTTAAAACCATTTTCTATCTTACGAACGTATTCTGGATCTTGGTCTCGCCAATATTTTGGATCTTTCATCATGCGTCTTAAATCACTATCAGATAAAATATCAGACGAAGATTTATCTGTTAAAACGTTCGGTTCCATAGATTGCATCATCTTATACACGCTTTGTATTCCCTGGGGTGTAGAGCACAATGAATCAAATGCATCTTGCGGTAAAAATCTTTCACCAAAGTTTTTTATCGCTCGCAAAGCGTCTAACATTTTTTCTTCACCGCCAAAAAAACTTTTTAATTCTGCAGTAGCATTCGTTTCTTTTTCCAAACTAAATAATTCTGATAATACAGGTGATAAATATTCTTCGGCTATATCATAAATCTTTTCTACTTGATTTTTTGTTAAACCTATTTCATGAAATTTTTGTCTTAATGCTTCATCATCAAATATTTCGTTAACAGGATATTCAGATGCATCATCGGGAACACCAATAGCTTTGTTAAACTTTGCACGAACATTTTCATCTGAATTTTCTGTTGGTATACTTATCATATTACCAATCTTTTTTTCTAGTTCCGAATACGATTTTAATAAAGCATCAGTATTTAACGTTCCGTCTTCATTTAGAAATTTTTCTGGAATCTTTTCCATTTTCTTTTCCTTTTGTTTCATTTGATTTTCTTAAAAAATAAATACCGCCTAATGTAAAAATTGCTTGCAACATTGTAAATATATCTGTGTCTCCGACAAGGTAAGCTCCTATGGCCGATATAATACCAATGCCGGATAAAATATATGTTCTGTGTCCTGACAGAAACCCACCTTTAATAATCTTTTTCATATTTATCTCACAAATAAAAAAGCAATCCGTCTATATCTGCAATATAGCCTTTATCCAAAGACCAATCGGGAAGCTTTTCAGAACGATGAAATCTTATAGCACCGCAACACTTATCTTCCAAATCATCATTCAACATTCTTTGAACAACACGAACGCACATCTGAAAAGCTCTATTATTACTATCTATTGATAATAACGCATGACGATTTGAATTTTTCGATAACGACTCAAATAATTCTTTATCGTTAATTATGTCTTCGTATCTTTGCATTGTTGCTATATGTAAGTTGCGTATCATTGATGCCAAAGCTTCTACAACTAACAAAGAATTTGCTTTTGTTTCTGCATAGATAATTCTGGATATTTTATATACTATTGCTTTTTTTTCGTCGGGATTCTTTATCAATTGAAGATTCATTAGCAACACCTTTAATAAAAAAAGCCGCACAAAAAGTGCGACTTAAATAAAAAAAACCACAACTATGTTGTGGCACAATACGTTCTATTTATGCTGGTAATAGTATCATATTTTTCAATAAAAGTCAAGAATAAAAAATCACGAAATTAATTATACCCCTATTTCATCGCCATAAACCATGACATATTTATCACCGTTTCGCAAAACCAACGCCCCGTTTTCATTTATTTCTATAAAATCCATTATATTACCGCGATACTTAACTTTTTTATTTATTTGACAGGCCAAATCCATCCAACGACTGCGAACAAATTTAAAATCTGTATTCATCCATTTATCAATATTTTTTGTAAGCTTGTTTAATAATTCGTCGCGATTAACTTTTTTATAATCAGCCAATTTAGTTGTTTCATAACTTTCAACGGTGGGGTTAGAGTTTATATTTATACCGATTCCAACAACAACGAAATCACCTGAATATTCTATAATCGTTCCGCTGACCTTTTTATCGTCTATCAAAATATCATTTGGCCATTTTATTACTGGTTTTATACCAAAAGACAATATCGTTTCCGCAATAGCAACTGCAACTTGATAAGAAAGTTTCGGATTTCTTTCTTCTATTTTAAAAACGAAACTTACGTATAAATTACCGTGATGTGAAATCCATTGTCTTTTATATCTTCCCCTGCCGGCAGACTGTGCTTCGGCTAATATAATAGTATGATCAGATATTTTCCCATCAGCTATCATATTCAAAGCATAAGTCTGAGTGCTTGGTATTTTATCAAAAGAAAACAATTTATAACTTGCCAATTTTATAAACTCCTTCTTCGTTTGTTATAAAACCAGTTCCGAAAGTTTTACGTATTTGATATATAGCCGTATCTATTGTGTGGGTTGCTACATCAGGTGAATATCCCAAATATTTTTTTATATCAGAAACTGTTGTTCCACCAGATTTATAAAGCAAAACTAATATCTGTGTTTGTAAATCAGACAGCTTTACGCGCTTACCGAAAATCTTATATAAAATCTTGGTATTATCCAATGCATCGATAATCAACCGCTTCAGCTCTAAGCACGATAGTGGCGTATTGAATTTCAATTCGTCAAAATTAAGCGTCATTATATCCGGTGAATCAACCAAAGTAGCGTTTAATTCGGAAAATATTTTTTTCCATACTTTGTCTGCGGTAAAAATCCTTAAACCCGTTAACATAATTTTAGGATAATAAAAGGATAACAAATTGTCTATATAAAAAAGACCGTTGCATAACGGTCTTTGTATCCAAAAAAACAACAAACAGCTTATATTTTAATCTCGACCTTGGTTTGGATTATCTATAAACTTAGTAAAATCCTGAATTTTAGCCCCCGTAGAAGACAAAATCTTAGATATACTATTCGTAGAAGGCCATCTTGGTTGCCCTTCTTTTGACCAGCGCTTACTTTTATTAAACGTAGTTGGATCCAAACCACTACATTTTGCAAGCCCCGAACAAGTCATGCCATGCTCTGTTGCGAAACGCTCTATAGCACGCCATATATCGTCATGAGTCATTTTCTCTCTCCTCTTATTACTAAAGAATATCAATCTGATATTCTACCTATGGTTGATTTTATTCCATAGTTCCACTTATTACAATAAGGAGTATTTCCTAGAAAAAACAAAGACAAAAAATGATTTTTATCACAAAAGCGCTCAATATACGCTTATAAAAAAAGAATACAAAAACTTTTTTTGACAAAACACTTGACAAAAGCAATAAAATGTATTACATTTCGATTCGTCAAAGGGAAACCGATGACCTGATGCGAAAGCATCTGGGGTTCAGGGATTCAGACTCCCTCCTACATTCTCTCTCCTCTGGACTCTGGGCCCCAACACAAGTTTAGAATGCCCAATTTCTTTTTCTCCTTTCCTTCCTTTCTAGGGCATTCGAAAATACCGCTGGCGACAGCGGTGTTTTTTTTTATTTACATGTTTTTAATTCTTATCAAAAACGCTGAATATTTCCCAATGCCTGCTGCCTACAAACTGGTCAACAGGTATCAAACAAATCAACTTATAACCACCGTTTTCCAGAACTGTCGCGTCACGCTTAAATGTATCAGGATTACAAGAAACGTATATGACTCGTTTTAATTCGCTTTTTATAATCTCTTTACACTGCGATAAAGCGCCAGATCTTGGCGGATCCATAACAACACAATCATACTGTTTTAACATTCCAACACTTATCGGATTCTTAAATAAATCCCGCTTTATTCCGATGCCCGATATGTCAAAACCATCAGCTTTTAAGGCAAACGTAAAATTACCTAGTCCACAAAACAAATCTGCTATTTTATTAAAACCATTCGTATATTTTATTACAAGATTTCTTATCTTCTCTTCACTTGAAACACAAGGCTGTAAAAAAGCACCGGTTGGATATGATACTTTATAGTCACCAAACATTATGAAAGGTTCTTCACTTTGCTTTATAATTTTGCCGTTCCAAGTTATTCTGATAGCAGGAATATTCTGAACGTTTTTTTTAAAATCGGCGGTAAAATAAGGCACGTCAGACATTATAGATATATCAATTCCATTATTACAGTCCGTCACAAGACAGCTGCCACTGCACCCCCAATTCAAATCAGATAAATAAGACAATATATTATTTATATTCGCAGTAAGATTTTGGCACTTTGTTATTTGGACTATGTTCTTAGAATGCTTTTCAAAAAAACCGAATTTGTTCCCGGAAAAACAGAAGTCGGCTCGTCTTCTTTCTCCGGCCGGCGTCCATATAGGTTTTTCTGTCACAGGTAAATCGGAAATAATTTTCAATTTTTCTGCATGATACGTATCTGATGTAAAATCATATACGCAACCACCACAAAGATTAAAAAAAGGACACTTTTGCATTTATTAAAAATTAAATCTTGCACCGGCTCTTAATTGGTGCGCGACAGGTGCTATATTGGCACCGTTATTAAATTTCGGTGAAAAGATATACATGTATCTATAACCAAAATCTATTGCAAGCCTATTTCCAAGTTCTACTGAAATACCTGCAAGTGCACTAAGTGCCGGCGTTATTTTTGTTTCAAAACTTATATCATCTGCAGAGTTCCAAGATAACCCAGCCCCAAAACCAACATAAGGGACAAGCCTTTGTTTCTTAAATAATCTATAAATATTATCTATTCTTGCATCAAATATAGCGTTAACCATGGCCATATCATTAGTCATAGAAGCAATATCCCATTTAATGTTTTGACGAATATAATTTGCTTCTAATCTGAAAGTGTCATATAGCCTGATACCTGCAACACCTTCGAAAGAAGAAGATGTGTTACCAGTAAAAACTACGTTATTATCTTCAGCGTTTTGCCAAATATCAAAATCGTATGCACCGCCGATATAAAAGCGATATTCTCTTGCAAACGCCTGAGAATCTAAACCGTCTATATTTACCAATTCCCCATCTTGTTGGACGCGATAAGGAATTGCCGCATTCGCCGTCATAGGCAATATACAAAATAAAACAAATAATATTTTTACTTTCATTTTTATTCCTTATCAGAAGTTAAACCTGATTGAAGCCATAATGTTACTGATATTATCAACACCGCCCGACCGAACGTTCCAACCAAAACCGTTTCCTATCATCATCTGATATTGATACATGATATCAATTCCAATTAAATCATTAAACATTATATTAAATCCTAAAACTGCACGAGGTGCTGCAATAACAAAGCCTTCTGCCCCCCCTATGCCATTAAATTGATATTGACCGACCCCGGCACCTATCCCCATAAAAGGAACGAAAGTTCTTCTATATGTAATATCACCAGATTGAATATATCTGCGGGCGAAATCAAAATACAGCATTCCACCCAAAGTTCTATATTCTGCTTGCATATCGTTCAAGTCAGAGAAACTGAAAGTTGACTCTTGAAAATCTATCTCTGTTCTGACATAAGATGAAAGATTCCAACCCAAACCAATTTGAGTATTCCAACTGCCAGAACTTTCATGTTCTTCACCGTTAAACGAAGCTTTATCCGATGCAAACCCCAGATTTAATCCCGCCCCCATACGAACATACATAGAAGTAGGCACGAAAACACTTATATTTTTATTATAAGCACTTCCTTCTTGTAAATAAACTTCTTCACCCAAAGCCCCAGGTGCATTATCTGGCATATCAACATTTAATCTTGCACTGACCACGTCCAAGCCTTCTTCTATTTCCGAACGAAAACGAATATTTTCTTGATCCGTATAAGCATAAGCAGAAATAGAATTCAATATAAAAAAGCTTAAAAATAAATATGATAGTCTTTTCATATTTTTTTCACCTAGTCCATTATAATTATCTTAATAATACCATAAAATGAAACTTGATTCCAGCACCTTTTATGCTTACCATTATAAGCATGAAAGAAACAGAAAACAAAAAAATAGCTTTGGTTGCCGGCGCACTGGATTTACCGTTGATAACGAAGCAAGCCTTAATAAAAAACGGTTGGGACGTTTTTGTTGTAGGTCTTAAAAACTTTTATGACCCAAAAATAAAACCAGATATGGTAGTTCGCCTTGGCGGTGGCGGTCGTGCAATTCGCGAATTTCGCAGACGTGGAATAAAAAAACTTACATTTGTGGGTGCCTTGGGACATCCTAACTTATCAGATTTAAGACCGGATTTATGGTCTATTTTTGCTTTAATTAAAATACTAAGAAATCAAAAAGGATACGATTCTATGGCAGTTGCTTTAAATAAAGTCCTTGAAAAAGGCGGTTTTGAAATTGTTGCAGCGCAAGATATTGCACCAGAACTGACGTTTGAAAAAGCCGGCGTGCAAACAAAAATAAAACCAAGTTCAAAAGATAAAAAAGATATAGAACGCGCAATAGAAGTATCCCATACAATCGGAAAAGAAGACATCGGCGCTTCCGTAGTGGTTGACAAACAAGTAATAGCTGTCGAAGCCGCCGAAGGAACTGCCAATATGCTTAAACGCGTTATAGATATGCGAAAAAATAATAAAAAGAAAAGCGGTGTATTTGCTAAAATGACCAAACCGGGTCAAGATTTAAGAATAGATATTCCAGCAATTGGGATAGATACCGTAAAATCCGTTGCAAAAGCAAACTTACGAGGCATAGTGGTAAATACCAAGACATGTTTTGTTGTAAATAAAGCCGAAGTTATTAAACAAGCTAACAATCTTGGTATTTTTATAATTGCTTTGGATTAACGCTGCAAAGTTTTTATCGTATTAAGAATGGTTTGCATTTTTATATCAGGGCAAACTTTACAATTTTTAGTTTTGCAAATAAAGCATCTTTTCATTGGTGTTATGCTTACAATCGTTCTTTCTGGTTCGCCCAAAACAGCAGAAACACTTTTGGTATGGCTTTGCCCCCAGAAATCGTCAATTCCAGCAGAGCTAAATGCAACTTTCATATTTTCTGTTGATATTTTTAAGCCTGATATATCAGATATATTATTATGCTTCATTTGTCTTAAAACTTCTTCCAAGAAGACTTTCTTGACGTCATAAGACAAACTTCTGTTTTCAATATAAATAATATTTTTTGATTTGTTTGGGAAAACAACGTCTAATTCTTTTACCATTTATTTACCTCTTCTTATTTTCCCGCCTACATCATTCCGAAAGCAAGTATAACATCATAAGAAAAACTATCAAGAAAAAAAGAGCTCTTAAAAGAGCTCTTACCCACAAACTTAAAACTTAACAAATAGTTATTTTTCTATTATATCTACAACGGTAACTTTAAATACCACTGGTTTTCCAGCTAATTCAGGATAATAATTTTCTGGGAAAGTTATATTAACATCGCGACTTTCACCTTCTTTTGCACCGACAAGTTGTTCTTCAAAGCCCGGCACGAACTGACCGCTTCCCAAAACCAATGGAAACCCAGAAGCCGTTCCACCTTCAAATTGCACGCCATCCATATAACCAGCAAAATCTATTACAACAGTATCCCCCATTTCGGCCCCTGCATTACTGTCGCACGCAGTTAAAAACAAAGCTCCACAAACACCGATTACAGGAATAATTTTTTTCATCTTAAATCCTTTTAATTAATTGTTATAAACACATCTGAAACCATATTCACGCATAGTCGTTCCTTCTGCTTCTATGCGGTAATCAAAATAAGGTGTCGGACGCATAACATCAAAAGAAGGTCTGTCATAAACCATTACTATGCTATCCGCATTCCTTCCACAAACCCTTTTCATTTCATAATCTGCAACTTTGGCCAATATAGACCTGGCATCACCATCTATATCCATACCATCAGCACTTTGCATTAATCTTAATCGCATTTCACGCAAATCTGTATCCCCCAACAATATCTGGACACGAACCATAGCACCTTTATATTCTTGCCAACGCGTTTCCATTCTTGCCGTATTCCATTTATTATCACTTAATTCTTTTTCTTCAGCTGTTTTAGGTTTATAAGAATCAATATTTGCATATTGGTTTTCTGATTGCATAAAAGTGCTGGTTCTTTCGTTATAAAGCGGTGCGTCTGCCCCACCTTGTGCAAAATCCGCCTGATTATAAGGGGCATCTGTATTATTGGCACAAGCACTTAATAACAAAACCGCTGAAATGGTATAAAGTAAAGTTTTTTTCATTTCAATCTCTCTTTTTTTTCATTTTATCAAATAAAGCATTTTGATTCAAGTCACGATTTATGATAAAATAAATAACGATGTCAAACGTTGTATTAGAATCTTTACTAAAACCCCTTGAAGACTTCTATACGCCTTCATTTGTGGAAGAAATCGCGATAAACCATGCAGGCGAAGTATGGATGCGTCTGCACGGTGCAAAAGTCCCTTGGGTTTCTTATAATTCTGAAACATTAACCAAGCAATATTTAATCGACCTTATTCATACAGTTGCAAATATATATGAAAGACCGTTTGACCCAATTCATGGTATGCCTGTTGTATATGCTACGTTACCTGGCAACCACAGATTTACGGCGATTGCCGGCCCAAATGTTCAATACGATGAAAACGACGTGACTGGTGGCGTTGCGTTAAACATTCGCGGTGGCGGCGTCCCCGATGTAAACTTTGAAAACTACCATTTAAAACGCGGGCAAAAATTACTAAAAATAAAACCGAAAGAAAATATAAGACCAGACGACCCTTATGACAGACTTATGACCGCTATTAACGACGGCAGTCCTATACTGATAAGTGGGGCAACTTCAACCGGAAAAACGACATTTTTAAATCACATGCTGACTTTGATAGACCAAAACAGCAGAGTAATTACAGTTGAAGATGCCAGAGAAATTAAAGTTCCTCAAAAAAACCGTGTTCATTTCATTTTATCAAGAACCGAGCAGACAAACGACTTTAATTATGCAAGATTACTAGATTTAGTCGTTCGTATGACGCCAGACGTTATAATTGGCGGTGAAATATCTACGGATAACGCATCTGTTTTATGGGAAATGCTGGGAACGGGTCACGACCATTTTTATACAACAATACACGCAGAAAGTGCCGAAGCGGCTTACTCTGCTTTTGCCGATAGAATATTACACACTCAACCCGCATACGACAGATCAGACCTAATTTTAGAGATGAAAAAGAAAATTCGTGTGGTACAATTATCTCGTGACGGTGCTTTGCGCGCAGTAACAGAAGTCGTGTAATAAGAGGTTATACAATGAAATCTAATGATAATATAATTCAAACGAATAATATAAAATATTATAATCCAGAAATAGAAAAATCCCTAAAAAATCATAGTGAAGAAAATATAAGACTGGCAGAACAAAAAGAAAAAGAACTATTGGAAAAATATAGTTTTTTTAGCGATGTAATTGTTAGTTTATGTTTACTTTTTCAAAAAAGAAAGAACAAGCAAAAATAAAAAGCTGGTTAGAACCAGCTTTTTTTATTGCAATAATTTTGCCTTCATTTTTTCGTATTCTTCTTTAGAAATAACTTTGCTTTTATATAACTTAGACAATTTTTCTAATTTATCTATATTGTCGGTGTAATATAAAGAATTACCCGATAACACTAAAGACAAAATCAAAGCAACGAACCAAGTTACCCCAAAGAAAATACCAAACCAAGACAATATAGCTATGGTTAATTTAGAACCACCCGAAATACCGCGAGCTTCTGCAATCATGATAGGAACGCATATAAAAGCGATAAACATAAATGCAGCAGCAAAAACAAATAAGAAAACAAAAAATAAGTCTAACATTTTTTCATCCTTTTGTTATATGTAATTATTATAGCACACAAAGCCCCCTTCTTCAAGGTGTCACATAAAATTCAAAGGATTTACGTCTATTTTTACTCTAACATTTACCGGTTGTTTTACTTTTGATAACCAATGCTTAACTATTGGTTGTAAGTTTGCTTTTATGTCACCGGCAACTAAAAAACGCATTCTATACCAGTTTCTAATTTGATAAACCTGTGCAGCAATTGGTCCCATAATTTTTGCTCCATTTAAAATAGGTTCAGCATTTAATAAATCAGAACAATATTTTTTTAAAACGCTTTCTTTCTCGGCTTCTATTATTACGGCTATTAACTGACCGAATGGAGGCATCTTTGCAAGTTGACGCCCCTTCATGTCTTCTTCCATAAAACCATCACGATTTCCAGCGCAAATAGCTTGTAAAACCGGGTTATCCGGTTGATACGTTTGCAAAAGAACTTTACCCGGTATTTCACCGCGCCCTGCACGACCTGCAACTTGAAACAATTGCTGAAAAATATGCTCTGCCGCACGAAAATCTGTTCCAAAAAGCCCCATATCTGCATCAACTACACCGACCAAAGTCAGATTGGGAAAATGGTGACCTTTGGCAAGAATCTGCGTTCCTATTATTATATCTATTTCACCTTGTTCCATTTTATTTACCAAGCGCTCTAAAGCTTGTCTTGATAGCATAGTATCACTTGATACCAAAGCCGTTCTTGCATGTGGAAACTTAATACTTATTTCTTCTTGAACTTTTTCAATTCCTGTTCCGCGCATTACAACTTCGCTGCCACAATTCGGACAAGTTGTAGGTAAAGGCGCAACCCTTCCACACATATGACATAAAAGTTTACCCAATCTTTTATGATAAGTCATACCAACAGAGCAATCGTCACAAGTTGCAACCCAACCACATTTTTGACATTGTATAATCGGTGCGAAACCTCGCCTATTTATAAACAACATAACTTGCTGATTTGAATCAAGTTTATTTTGTATTTCTTGACAAAGTAAAGGCGATAAAACACCTTTACGTAAAGGCGCGTCTTCTTTATCATCAGGCAAAGCATAATCTTCCGGACGATTTAATCGCATATCTATGGTTTCTATTTTAGGAAGTTCTGCACCGCCAAATCTAGACTTTAAGACTAACCTTTTATATTTGCCTAATTTAACATTAAGCAAAGTTTCTGCAGACGGTGTAGCACTAGCTAAAACAACAGGGAAACCTGCAATTTTAGCTCTTAAAACGGCCATATCACGAGCATGATAATTTCCCATATCTTCCTGCTTATATGAAGAATCATGCTCTTCATCAACGACAATCAAACCAAGATTTTGCCACGGCAAAAACAAAGCGCTTCTTGTTCCGACAACCATACGAATGTCACCTTTCATAACGCCGCGCCAAATATCTCTTCTTCTGGCTGAAGTTAGATTACTGTGCCATACGACAGGTGGTGCACCAAATCTTTTCTGATATCTGGACATGAACTGAGCCGTCAACGCAATTTCAGGCATCATCAATAAAACGGACTTACCGCTTGAATAAGCTCGCCAAGCCGAATCAAAATAAACTTGCGTCTTGCCGCTGCCGGTTATCCCGTCTAATAAGAACACCGAAAAACCACCATCTGATATTGCCCCAGCTATCTCGTCTGCGGCTTGCTGTTGTTCTTCGTTCAACTTTACAGAACCAGAATCTTTATAATCATATAAAAAATTATCGGTGTTTTTTTGCCTTTGATCTTTCGGCTCTAATATTCCATTTTTTATCATGGTCCTAATTACAGAGCTACTTACTTTTGAAATATTCTGAATATCGCTTACAGACATTGGCTCGGCATCATTTGATAAAAAAGCATCTGCTACGGCCTGCCTTGCGTCTGTCATCTTGGCTTTTGCATCGAAATTAAAAGCATATAATTGCTCTACCCGCGGAGGTAAAAAAGCGTCCGGGACATTTATGATAAGCTTTAATACCGCCCCCGGCGTCATCAAAGTCCAATCTGACATCTTTTGTATCCACTGTAAAACAGAGACATCCAAACCATAAGGCAAAACTTCTATGACGCTTTTAATTTTTTCCTGCGGCAGATTACTATCACCTATACCGTATACCACACCTATATATTGCTTATTCATAACGCTGCAACGAACAAAACTGCCAATTTGCGCAGAATCAATCAACCGATAATCATAACCGGTATTAACGACGTTCGGTATCAAGATTTTTAATATATCACCAACCTGAAACATAATTACTTCTTATAAGCCATTTTTATTTCTTCGTCAGCCATAAACTGAGTCCTGAACCACGTCCGCTGACGTTTAGCGTATTGGTTAGTTTTTGTTATCCAGTTTTCTATGCAATCTTGTTTAGATATTTCACCGCGTATAAAACCGCATAACTGGGTGGCACCAATAGCACGCGTTTCATCCCAGCCATAATCAATAATCTTTTGCGCCTCTTCCAGCGCCCCACCAGATAACATTTTTGGTATTCTATTTGCAATTCTTATCTTCAAATCACTTGCCGGTGGATTTATAAGTATCTTATACGGCGTTGGAACAATAGAACCTTTTCTTTCTTCCTTTTGCCAATCGGTTATATGCTTGCCCGTTTCAAAGAAAACCTCTAAGGCCCTTGCAACGCGCTGCGGGTCTGTCGCCTTAAAATCTTCAGGTAATAACTGGCGGGCTTTAATTATGTCTTTTGCAACCAATTCCCTTGCTTTGTTTCTGGCTTGTTTAGAAACCATAGGCATAGGTGAAATACCATTTATTAAAGCATTTATATAATATCCAGTTCCTCCAACAAATATCGGCGTTTTACCGGATTGTAAAGCTTTATCATATTCTTGTTTCGCAAGACTTAAATAATCAGAAACGCTTATTTGTTTATCAAGCGACAATATAGAAAATAACCTATACGGGACACCACCAATTTCTTTCGTATCCGGACTAAGCCCAGCGAACGGACTGGCAGATATATTTTCTATGCCGCGATAAATCTGAACGCTGTCACAGTTTATTATAACGCCGTTTTCTTTAAGGGCTAAATCATGAGCAAAATCTGACTTACCCGAAGCAGTTGGACCGGTAATGATATAAGAGCTATGTTTCATTTGCAAAGTATTATAAATGTCAAGAATTACAATTTCAAGTTTGATAAAAAATCATATTGTAAAATATAAAATTATGTTGCTAAAATATGAACTGTTTTATAAAAGAAAGGAAAAAAAATGGCTAGATTAAGAGTAGCAATTAACGGCTTTGGCCGTATAGGTCGCTTAGTATTGCGCGCGGCATTGGAAGCTAAACGTGACGACATAGAATTCGTCGCCGTTAATGATTTGGCGCCTGCAGAACAAAACGCATATTTATTAGAATATGACTCGGTTCACGGTAAGTTACCGATGAAAGTAGAATTAAAAGATGACTATATACTGGTCGGTAATCAAAAAATAAAATGTATATCAGAAAAAGACCCGACAAAACTTCCGTGGGGTGACATGGATATAGACATAGTTATGGAATGCACAGGCATATTTACTGCTGCCGAAAAAGCCAAAGTTCATCTTGAATGCGGTGCAAAACGCGTGTTAGTATCGGCCCCGTCTGCTGGTGCCGACAAGACAATTGTATACGGTGTAAATCAAGACACTTTAACAGATAAAGACTTGATAGTATCTAATGCTTCTTGCACAACAAATTGCTTGGCACCTGTTGCAAAGGTTTTGGATGAAACTTTCGGTATAAACAGTGGCTGGATGACGACGGTTCATTCTTATACGGGTGACCAACAATTGTTAGATAAAAACCATAAAGATTTTCGTAGAGCCCGCGCAGCAGGTTTATCAATGATACCAACCAGCACAGGTGCTGCGAAAGCAATAGGCTTGGTATTACCTAACTTGGCCGGTAAATTGGACGGTATGGCAATACGCGTTCCCACGCCTGATGTATCAGTTGTAGAATTAGTAGTTAACACTAACAAACCGGCAACCGTAGAATCGGTAAATGCTGCAATGAAAGCGGCAACGTCTGCAACATTTGGTTATACAGATTTACCGCTGGTATCGGTTGATTTTACCGGGGATGCACACAGTTCTATATTTGATGCCTCTCAGACAAAAGTATTGGGAGAAAACTTAATACACGTAACGGCATGGTATGATAACGAGTGGGGTTTTTCAAATCGTATGAGCGATACCGCCGTAGCGATGGGAAAGCTGATAAAATAAAAAGTCCGGTGCAAACCGGATTTTTTATTATATAAAAAAAGTTCTTGCAATTAGAAAGCGTTCAGTATAAGATATGTAGGCTTTAAGGGGTTGTAGCTCAGCTGGTTTAGAGCGTCTGCCTGTCACGCAGAAGGTCGCGGGTTCGAGCCCCGTCAATCCCGCCAGGAATTAACACCGTAAAAAAAACGGTGTTTTTTTTATTTTACGTTGATATAATTAGCTACATATTTAAGCAACAAAAAAACAAGGAGAAAAAAATGACGATAAAAGCAGGATTTTTATTAGCTGGTATAATGGCTTTAACCGCATGCAGCGACAGCACACCTAACCCAGAAGCATTAAAAGGTGCAAACTTTGTATCTGCGGCATCTGGTGCAGACATTGTTTTATCTTTTGACGCGGAAGAAATGCGTGTTAATGGAAAAGTCGTAAACTTATATAACGGTTCTTACACTGCGGAAGGTGATAAAATAACATTCAGCCCATTTGCATCAACGATGATGATGGGTCCACAAGAAGCGATGCAGACCGAACAAGATTATTTTCAATTTATGCCGACGGTAGAAAGCTATGAATTAAGCGACGGTCGTTTAACGTTAAAGAACGCAGAAGGGAAAGAGATAGTATTTCAGCAGGTAGAAGAGCTTCCTGCGGATGAAGCATCAGAGGTAATAGAAGTAGAAGAAGTATCAGCGGAATAGGAAACAACTTATTCACATTTACCTTGACAAGCGGGTATAAAGGGGCTATAATTGTGGCGCTTATTTAATAAATAAGGCATAGTTTTGGCCCCATCGTCTAGTGGCCTAGGACACCGCCCTTTCAAGGCGAGAACACCAGTTCAAATCTGGTTGGGGCTGCCAAAATAAAAGAACTGCTCGTTTGAGCAGTTCTTATTTTTTAAATCACTTTGATAATAATTTTTCCGCAGATAACTTCTTCGCCTTCAACAATTCTTCATCACTTAATTGTTTTAACGTTTCGGTATTAAACTTCTGACCTTTTTCGGCTACTGGATTAACACCAAGCCGAATCTCCAACATATTCCAAATAACATCAAACAAAACATTGTGCTCTGGCATTTTCGCTGCTACCTGAGCCCCTCTAAGTTTTCCTGCACGATAATCACGAAATTCTGCTGGTGTCAATTCGGGTCCATAGAAGAACAATTGATGTAAGAATTCCGTTTCTTTAGGTGGCATTTCTATCACAAAACCGTCTTTCAAAAGAGCCCTACATGTTTTACCGTTAAAATTCAACTTTAGCCCCATCATTTTTACTTCCGCACCTTCTTTAGATGAGGATATATCAACCGCCCTAAAATGTTTCTTCTGCATCTCTTTTCTGATAAATTTTTGCATTTCTAATAATTCTGTTTCTCTGTTATCCATAATAACTCCTTTAATTAATTACATTTTATCACAATAATTATAAAAAAACAATTATACAAATAGTCCGAGAATTGCACAGTAGGCTCTGCTAAAATAAAAAACCGCCCGTTTGGGCGGTGTTTTATATCAAATTTGCTTCTTTTAATAATTCTTCTAAATACGTTCCTTTTACTCTTTTTAACCCCTGCTTTTCCAATAACTTTAATACCCACGGAACATCTATCTCTTTTAACTTCTTCTTGTCGTTTAAGTAATATATGCTCCTTAATAAAACCCTTACGTCAAAGCACGAACCAAAGACCTCGGGAACTCCACGGTCAACATTAAGCAATTTATATACAGCCTCCATCGCCGTTCTTACAGAATATTCCGTCGTAAATACAGTGTCCCTTTCCGTTTCCGCATAATTACCTATAAACGCTAAGTTTACCGAACCTTTCGGAACTACTAACGGTCTGTCACCCAGCGCACGCGGCATAAAATATGTGCTGATGTATGGCATATGACACGGAACCGTGCTAGAACAATTATGAGCTACTTCTTCTATACCCTTTTCCGGATAACCTATGTGATATAACCATTCTGCACATAGCTCTGCACCAGAGCAATCCGTTATCTTTTTCTTGATGTAATTACCTTCGGTATCAGACAATAAACCATAAGTCCAAACTATAATCTCGTTCGGTTTTTGCTTATGAAAATGAGGCTGACGACTTATACTAAAACCATACAACCAATTAGAGTCTTTAATAGTCACAGGACCACTGCTGACAATAGAACCGCTATGAGGGTCTTTTTTACAAATGTTCTTAATATAAGGAACTACTTTATCGTCCGTTAACGTAATCGTTGCAGATATTACCCAATTAGCTTCTGGTATATTATCACAGAACTTTTCAGGACGTCCGAACTCTGCGCATTGCTTTGCTAAGTTTTTCCATAAATCCCAACTACCCCCTACTTCATGCTTTACAGACGCAGGTGTATCATTATCTCCGTATGTAGTGCTTTCGGTAATTGAACCATTAGTTATAAATACTAAATCGTCCGGCGTTAAGGCTTTGGTTTGCTTTTTGCCGCCTACCAACATTTCTATTTTCTTCGCTACTTTTTTATCTTTTTTACAATCTACTATTACGTTCGTCACTTTTGTATCGTAATGAAAATTAACGCCGAAACTTTCCAGATATTTTACCAAAGGCATAATTAAAGATTCATATTGATTATACTTCGTGAACTTTAACGAAGACATATCCGCCAACGCCCCGACGTGATGAATAAATCGTAATATATATCTACGCATTTCCATCGCACTGGACCACTTTTCAAAAGCGAACATAGTTGCCCAATATAACCAGAAGTTCGACTCAAAGAAGTCTTCAGTAAAAACTTGATTTATCTGAACGTCTTGTAGCTTTTCTTCCGGCGTAAGAGCTAAATCTATTAACTCTCGTATAGCGGTCGGCGTCAAAGTTAATAAACCGTCCGTTTTTAATCTTTTACCTTTTTTTTCTATAACGCGACAATGCGAAAAGCTTGGGTCTTTTTTATTCAACCAGTAAAACTCGTCCAGCACTGAAACGCCTTTTGTTTCTAAAGACGGAACCGAGCGAAATAAATCCCACAAAGTTTCAAAATGAGCCTCCATTTCACGACCACCGCGAATTATAAAACCTAGTTTTTTATTAAGTATCCCATCCATACTTCCCCCCGGTAACGAAAGTTCTTCAAATATATGAATCTTTTTACCGGACATTTTACCGTCACGAATTAAAAAAGCTGCCGCCGCCAAACCGGCAAGACCGCCACCGACTATATAAGCGGACTTTTTATCAACGCCTTCGGGTTTGCAAGAGTTTGCAAACGCTTCGTAATTTCCATTACTATGATACATAATATCTCCTTTTTTATGCTCTTATTAAAAGAGTAACATTTAAAAGAAAAATATATAACAGGACTGATTTCCGATTATAAAGAATTGACAAAAAGCAAAAATCATGTTTATAATGCAAAGCATGAAAAAACTTATCTTATCTTTACTGGTATTGGCAACTTTCGTGATAGCTGGTTGCGGGGTAAAATCTGACTTGGTTCGTCCTGACTCTTCTTTTCCGCGCAATTATCCGGTATATTAAGATAATAAGGGCATATGGCGAAATTGGTAGACGCGCTGGATTTAGGTTCCAGTGGGGTGACCCATCAGAGTTCAAGTCTCTGTATGCCCACCAAAAATAAAAACTTATAAAAATTACTTGATTTCCAATAAGATTTAACCTACAATCTTTGTCAGTCTAATAAAAGGTATATGAAATGGCATCTAAAAAAGGTAGCAAAGAAGTTGTAAAGCTTGAAAACAAAGAAACTGGCTTTTTCTATACAACTACTAAAAATACAAAATCTGAAAATACTGCGGGTAAAATGAAGTTCCGCAAGTATGACCCAAAATTACGTAAGCATGTTGTTTTTACAGAAAACAAAATGCCTCACTAAAATTATTACAAGCGCTCTTTCGGGCGCTTGTCTTTTTTTAATTCAATAAAAAATCCGCAAAAAGCGGACTTTTTTATTTACCAAACTTGCCGCTTCTGGGGAAACCTACTGGTATCGTTCTTCCTTGCGAAGCTCTTTTACCAACCCAAGGTTGCCAATCGTCCAGCTTTGTCGTCCCGCGACCCGTTGTCCAACCAAAACCTTCAACGCTATTAAAGGTCATAACATCTAAAACATATGTTCTTTCTGCATTATACTTCTGTAAAATAACGCCTTTACCGCGTGACATTTCCGGTATTTCTGCAACAGAGAATATCAACAGCTTGTCATTAGAACCAGACATAGCCACTGTATCACCGCTTACCAATACGCACATCCATGCAGGATTATTAGTATCTACATTCATGACCTGTTTACCAGAACGCGTCTGCGCAAGACAATTTTCACCGGACACTATAAAACCAGTTCCATGTCTGCCAACCAATAAATATTTTGCATTAATATCCAATACAAAAGCTTTTACAATATTTTCTTCTGCTCCTATATCTGCCATCATTCTGACAGATTCACCGAACCCACGTGCAGACGGTAAGTCATTAGCAGATAAAGTAAACATCTTACCAGAACTTACAAACAGATTTATTTTATCTGTTGACATAGCATGAAATGCCGTCAGTAAATCATCGCCTTCTTTGAATTTCAAATCCAAATTATTTAAATCTAGATGACCTTTTGCCGCACGAATCCAACCCATATTAGATAATATTATCGTTAAAGGTTCTTTTTCTATAAACTCTTCGGCATTAACAACTACATCTTCTGTTTGCTCGGCCCAAGTTGTGCGTCTTCGACCAAGCTCTGTTCTTTTGTCGTATGTCTTTTTAATATCGCTGAACCAAGCCTTTAATTGTTCGTTCTGAGCCTGATCGCTTGCCAGTAAATCTTGTAATTGTTTTTGTTCCGCCAACAGTTCCGCGTCTTCGCGACGTATCTCCATTTCTTCAAGCTTTCGTAAAGAACGAAGTCTGGTATTCAAAATTGCTTCTACTTGAACTTCGGTCAGATTAAACTCTGCCATCAATACCGACTTAGCATCGTCTTCGTTTCTGATTATCTCTATTACTCTATCCAGATTCAAATAGACTATCAGCAACCCACCTAATATTTCAAGTCTTCTTGCTATGTTACCCAAACGCCAATTCGTTCTTCTTAACAATACGTTTTTCTGATGCGCAATGAATTCACTTAAAACGTCTTTAATCCCCATAACGCGTGGCGCACCTTTGGAATCTATGACATTAAAGTTCATGTTAAACTTATATTCCAAGTCCGTCATAGCAAATAGATGAGCCATCATTTTATCCGCAGGAACATTACGGCTTTTCGGTGTTATCACGATTCTTATGTCTGTTGTAGATTCATCGACAATATCGTCAACAAGAGGCAGTTTCTTTGCGTCTATTAAACCGGCAATTTGCTCTACTAATTTTGACTTTATTATTCCATAAGGTATTTCTGTAATTACTACTTGTTCTGCACCACGGTCAAGCTTTTCCACTTCCCATTTTGCCCTTATTCTGAAAGCCCCGCGACCTGTTTCGTAATTTTTTACTATCGTATCAAAGCTGTCAATTAAAACGCCACCTGTTGGAAAATCTGGTCCTATAAGTTTTTTTACTATCTGCGCCGTAGTAGCGTCTGGATTATCAACTACTAAGTTCAAAGCATCACATACTTCTGCCACGTTGTGCGTAGGTATATTAGTTGCCATCCCCACAGCAATACCCATTCCACCGTTTGCAAGCAAATTAGGAAACGCCCCCGGCATAACAACGGGTTCCACAGTCGTCCCATCAAAATTCGGCGTCATATCAACGCTGTCTTCATCCAGCCCTTCCATTATTAACATGGCCGCTTCTGTCATTTTTGATTCTGTGTAACGATATGCTGCCTGTGGGTCACCGTCTATGTTACCAAAGTTACCCTGTCCGTCTATTAACGGATATCTGACAGAAAAATCTTGCGCAAGTCTTACCATTGCGTCATACACCGAAGAATCACCATGCGGATGATAGTGCCCCAGCACGTCACCAACAACCGTAGCGCACTTACGAAAAGCGGCATTCGGCGACAACTTTTGACGCAACATAGAATATAAAATGCGTCTATGGACTGGTTTTAAACCGTCACGAACGTCAGGTAAAGCGCGCGAAACAATCGTGCTGACTGCGTAAGATAAATAGCGCTCGGATAACGCTTCTGACAACTGTTGTGAATCAATTTTCTCTTTAAAATCTTTACTCATAGCAAGTTAAAATTAAAACATTTGAAAAAAAATAACAACCAAAAAAAACGCTTTTTCAGTCTTTTAATTTATTTTTTATTTCTTTTATTCTGGCAAGTATTTCTTTTAAATCAGACTCTTCAATAATAGGATGAGATTTGCTTTGCACTTCGTCCGCCAATACTATACATAAAGTAGCCAACAAAGAGTTTTCAGGCAATGGACCGATTTTATCAAGAATCTCTCTTGCCCTGGCATCAACCATTTTGCCCAGTTCTATTAATCTGGATTCTTGTCCATCTTCACATCCCATGGGATACGTCTTGTTTACAATAGGTATAGAAACAACGCTCATTTCAACTTCTTTAATATATCCATAGATTTTTCAATCTTTTCGCAAGCTTCTGCGTTTTTTGCCCGCAAACTTTTTACTTGCTCCGTTAAAATTGCAACTTCTAAGTCGGTTTGCTTACCTGCGTCCATAGCAACACCGCGTAATCGAATTACCGATTCTTCCAAACTCGTCAGCTCTTGAAAAATCTGTTGTTTTAAATCTGCCATATTTATACTTTAAGATATTTTTTATATGCGTTCAACACTAAAATGTGATATAATGTATCTGTTAAACTTTGGGGGCAAGTTTTATGAAAACTAAAATCATTTATATTTCTGGTAATGAAACTTTTGAAATGGCAGATATACGGGCCGCTTTTAACGAAGTTCGTGAAACTTTGGGATTGGACAGCGATACCGTCCTTTTCGGCGTTCCAGTTGACAATGATTCTGCTTTCCAAGAAACGAAAGTCAACGAATCAGAAACCGCAGTACCAACACAACAAATACCAGCCCAAGAAGAACAATCCAATATTATAGAACCAGAAATAGAAACAAAAACTCCAAACGAACAAAATGAACCAAACGAACAAATTAAATCTGATAAAATAATACCAATTCTTTCAATTTTATCGGCAAATCAAAATCAAGAAGATTCAGAAGTAATAGAACCAACTGAAATCATCACCCAAGAACCAACTTCTGAAAAAGAACTAAGCACAGAAGCAGATACTAAACCAGATTTTACAGAATCAGAAGAACAAGAAACAGTTTCCATAGAAGAAATTATGACAAGTGATGCACCAGAAGACGATTCAGAAAAGACTCTTGAAGAATTACTGGAAAGTATGACGCCATTAAAAGACGACCGTATAGAAAACGATGATTTTGAAAACTTTACAGAAGAAACAGAAGAAGCCGATTCAGGTTCTGATAATCTTGATTCAGATGCAACATTAACCCAGCTTGCAAACGAATTCGCCGAAACAGAAGATAAAATTATTGTAAAACCAAAATCAGAAACGCACGGTAAAATAGGTAAACTAAAAAACATACTGCCTTTTAAAAAAGCAAAACGCGATGACACCGGTTTAATGGGCGATTTATTCGGTTGGGCGGGAATTGCTGCAAATGACGAAGATATATCTATTCCAGGTTTCTTTTCTAATGGAACGCAAAAAAAATAGTCAGAAAATATGACAGCAGAAACAATAGCAAGATTATTACAAAACTCGGGTTTTTATATACAAAAAATAGAAGACGGTTTTTTATATATAGAAGACCCTTCTTGTATTTTACGCGGATTTCAAACTTTTCTGGAATATGCTTGGATTGCTTTATTTTGCGTAACTGGTTTATTACTTTTCGGGTGGGCAATTTCTTTGATACGCGGTGCAACCAACGACTATTTTACAAATCTTAGAAACCTTGTAATCATATTCGGCGCTTTGTCCGCTGTTGGCCCCATTGTAAACGCTATATGGGGTGACGATTTATTTGCCAAAGGTTGCAAAACTGTCGTGGTATCAGTTAAAGAAATTCAAAAATTATTAGACACACAAAACTTAGAGCTGGAAAAATACAACCAATATGACTTATACGAAAACCTTGAAATCCAAGATTCTGGTATACCCAATCAACAAATAAACCTATACCAGTAAGCTTATTTTAATAAAAACATATTTTTAGCTGAATAAAGTATCCCACCTGAAACAATGAAATGGTCATATAATTCAATATCTACGGCAGATAAAAGATGTTGAATATTCATTGTAGTTTCGATGTCTTGCATAGAAAAAGACCTGTTAGGTGTCGGATGATTATGAAGAAGAACCAAATATTTAGCATTTAAATCTAGGGCTCGTTTCAATATTTCACGTGGGTATACAGCCGTCCAATCTACCGTTCCAGTGCTGTGCAAATCGTCTGCCAGTAATCGCCTGTCCGTATTTAAATATAAAATATGAAACTCTTCTACTGCCTTACCTGCTAGCATAAGCTTACAATAATTAGAAAGAATATTTTCGTCATGAAATATCGGTCTTGTGTCCAAGCAAGATTTATAACCTTTTATCATAACGCTCTGAATAGCTTTTATAAAAACCGCAGTATTTTTACCGATACCTTTATAAGAAATCAAATCTTCATAAGAAGCCGTTAAAATCTGATACAGACCCCCAAACTTTTTCATCAACCCGCGTGCCAAAGGTCTGACGTCAATTCTTGGAATAGCAAAACTTAACAAAAGTTCCAATAATTCATAATCTGTTATTTTATCTTCCAAAAACTTTTGTCTAAGCCGTTCGCGATGCCCTTGATGAAAAGATATATCTTCTTGCTTCATAGCAATATTATACTATTCAATCATCTTTTCTGTAAAGATAATTGCACCGTCTTCTGTTATACCTATGGTATGTTCCCACTGCGCAGATAAACCACCATCAATCGTTCTGGCAGTCCATCCATCCGCATCTATTTTACATTCGGGTCTACCCGTATTTATCATTGGTTCTATTGTAAATACTAAACCCGGGACCATTTTTACTTTGTCCCACATTTTGTCATAAAAATGAAATATTTGCGGATCATCATGCATAACCTTACCGATGCCGTGACCTACAAAATCTCTGGATATTGAAAAACCATGTGGTTTTACAACCGCTTCTATCGTCTTACCTATTTCCGATAACGGAACGCCAGGTGCACAAACGGCAATTGCCGCATTCAAAGCATCTTGACATGTATTTACTAGTTCCCTTGCTTTTGGAGTAACTTTCCCAATCATAAACATGCGTGAAGAATCGCCGTGAAAACCTTTATACTCGGCGGTTAAATCAACATTAACTATATCCCCATCTTTCAAGATAACATCGTCGCTTGGGATACCGTGAACGATTACATCATTAACAGAAGTGCATATGCTTTTAGGATAACCTTGATAACCTAAATCCGAAGACCTGGCCCCATTCGCTTTCAAGAAATCAGCAACCATTCTATCTATTTCACCAGTAGAAATACTGGCTTTGATATGCGGTGTTATATAATCAAAGCATCTAGCAACCAAATCACCTACAACACGCAATCTTTTAAAATCCTTCGGCGCATAAACAGAAGCAAGCATTTATTATATTCTCCTTACTGAAAGCTTGGCGGCACGAACACTAAGTTTCAATGCGAAATCTCGTAATAAAACTTCTGCCGGCATACCAGTAGTCTTTAATTGTTTTTCAAGTTCGTTTAATCTTGATAATACGGAAACTATTTCTGATTCTGACCATATTTTCATGGCCTTATTAAACCTGTCGGCGACCTTCCAAAATATTCTTGGCAACTGACCGTCTAAAACCGCCGTTAATAATTTTTTAAAATGTATGTCCAGCATACGCAATAACATATTTGGTTCCGCATTATTATATAACAACCTGTCCAAAGCTGTCATAGTCTGTTGAATATAACCAGCCGTTAACGAATATAAGAAATCATCTATATCGGCGACACCTGTATCTGGTAAACATTTTTCAACATCTTCTAAATCTACAACCTTTTTATCATCTACATATAAAGCTATCTTAGCAAGGAAACCTTTTGTTATTCCCCTGTCGCCACCAAGATGAGCAATCATATAATCCATTGCATCCGGTGTAATCTGCTGTATACCGTTTTCCGCAGACAACTCTTTCCTTATTAAAGCCGCCAAGGATTTCGCATCATCATTATAGCAAGCCAGCGCAGCTATATCATCACCGGATTCAAATAAAGTTCTTAACCCACCACCTGCACGTAAGTCATTCCCCGTCACGATTACTTTGGCATATAACCCAGGGCATTCAACTAAATCTGCAATTTGTTTAGCGTCACTATCACCAGCATTTGAAATGATAACCATTTTTGATCCGCCAAACATAGAAGGACTGCAAGCTTCTGCAAATAAAGCATCTTGCTTTTCTTTTAATTCATCTGAATCTAATGTAAACAAATTATCTTTGTCTATTTCAAGCTTTGAAATCGCTTTGTCACAAAACTCGTCAACCTGCCCAGCATCTTGACCGTAAATCAAGATAGCCTTAACCTTGTTTAACCCACCATTAAAATCTGATTCTTTCCACTTCATTATTAATCAGCGTTTTGTTGACTTTCATATTGGCTTGTCGCAGCAATTACCTTAGCACTTATCTTTTCAGATAATACATTTATAGAATTAGATACTGCATTATTATAAGCAGCATTAGAAGCAACCAAGTAACGCACAAAACTGTAAGATTCCGAAGCACTTTCCGAACCAGAAACTATCTTTTTACCGTTGCGACTAAGGACATAACTTGCGCGGACATTTATTTCTTGCCAAGTTGCATCACCTGTTGTTTCCAAAGCTTTATACTTAGTTAAAGGATTTGATAAATTAACCGTTAACGTATAAGCAGCATCAGATTCACGTTGCCCCCCAAACTTTGCGTTAAGACTATTTCTAAGTTCTATACCATTAATACCGCTGATTGGTGCAACATATATATCCGTATCATTTCCGGAAAACATAGGCTTAAAACCGCACGCCGCAAGAAGAAAAAATAAAATAAGCTTTTTCATTTTTATACCTAATAATTTATTTATAAAGTTTTCCTATTGCATTTTATTCTTATATTACCTAGACTTTAATTAAATCGCAAGAGGGAATAATGAATATTTTTATAATGATTTTAATCTCTGTTTTTATGGTCGGTTATTACATTATACGAAGCCCCAGCCAACAAATTCAAGAACAAGAAACAGAATATGCAGTAACCAAAGCTGACTTGCACTCTTTTGCAGAATGTGCCGTTTCTTCTCATAACGCAGCGATAAAAGGGCAGAATATGCAAGATATATGCTTGGAACAGAACCAAGTAAAGAATGATTTTATTTGCTTAAACGCTACGATGCGTGAAATATCTTGTGAAATAGTCCGAAATAAAAAACCGGATTTCAGTTATATAATCACAACAACCAAACCTTTACAAGACAAAGACTTTTCTAATATGTTGGACATTTTGGAAGAATACTATTACGAAGCAGGTAATTTCGGAATATTTATCGATGGCGAAATAATGGCAAATGACATAGGCAGCAGAACAAAAGTTCCGGACAGTATAATAGATGCCCTTGACCTTCAAAACGGACAGCTTATATATATGACTCAATATGAAATACCAGATACAGAAACGCAATATACAGCACCTATAAACAACGATATTATATGTCCGACGGGGACAATAAAAACTTACCGTTTCAGTCGCTGGCAATGTATACCATATAATACGAAAACAGATTGCGGTGGCGATATGATATGGGATTCAGAATTATTAGAATGCGTTCCTGACGAATCTAAGAAACCTCTTTGCGCTGAACAACAAACCGCTGTAATAGTTGACGACGTATGGGAATGCATAAACCCTTTCGCCGACAAAGTATGTCCAGAAGGTATGATTGCAAGATTAAATTACAACAATCTTGAATGGGAATGCGTTACGGACCCAGCGGCAATGGAAGACTTAAAAAAATGCTCTAATGTAATATCCAGCCCAGTATACGGTGCCTTAGGAACTACGGTCAGAGTAACGTCAACGTCTTGCACAGATTGTGAACTTATGATTACAGATTCTGAAACTTGCGTATCAATATGTATACCCGACCCAGATAAATTATCAAACCCCAGTTGTTATCCGGGGGACGTAAAAAGCTGTCAAGGTGAATCAAAAGCTTTTTACTTTGGTTTCCCAACATATTCTTATGCAGCACAAGTAAGCGCACTTGACGGAAGACAAGTTATACTGGATAAACAACATTCACAAAATAGAAAGTTTAATTGCTTGGATTGCGGTGAAAAGAAAATAGATAAAGAAAAATCTTTCCCGCCATACATCGCAATATGCGAAGAATAAAATAAGCGCCTTTTATCGGCGCTTATTTAATAAGATAACTGCATCATATTGCTTAATACAGATTTTAATAACTGCTCTTTTAATTGCAGTTCTTTATTTGCATGATCCAACTCTTCAGCATAAATACCATTAGCTTCTTTACCGAATTCTGCAGTTTGACAATTTATCTCGTAGTTTTCTATACGACTCTCTAAAGAGCTTATCTCATACTCTAATGATTTTTTTTTCTTGGATAAAATAGCATAAAGATTATGACTTGAAGCGTTAAAATTACATTTTGCTTTCTCTAATCTTGCAATCTCGGCTTTAGCGGCGTTTATATCATTTATTATTTCATGACGTTCGTTATGCGGCATATAACTTGTATCCAGAGTCTCGTTTCTATCAATTTCTTCCTTTAAATCTGATATCTTCTTATCCACACTTCCAATAGAAAATAAAACTAACCCCTTCAAGTCGCACCCTTTGAAGTCAGATTCTATAAATCTAAAAAACTCTGGTTTATTATACATATCTACTCTCTTTTCACATTATAATATAATACAAACATAAACTTTGTCAATATATTATAAGAAAAATAATATAAAAAATCGGGTCTGTTAACCCGATTCTTTCATACAATACAAAGACTTTAGTTTTCTTGTCGAACAAAAGCCCCTTTATCTAACATTTCTTTAACTGCAAAGTGCTTTATTTTCTTTGCGGACGTTTGTGGTAATTCATCTTCGGTAATCGCAAAATGCTTTACCCACTTATAAGGTGCAATCGTTAAATTAGATGCCTTTACCAACAAAGCAACCTTTGCCAACGTAGTTCCTGGTTTAACTTGAAATACAGCAAAAGGAACAACCTTTCCTTTGATAACATATTCAAATACCGCTGCTGCCAATATTTCTTCGTTTTGTAAATATAAATCTTCAAGTTCGTCCGGGAAAACGTTTTTGCCGCTATCTAAAACGATAACTTGCTTTTTACGCCCCTTTACAACCAAACGACCATACTTATCAAGCTTTCCGATATCACCGGTTTTAAACCAGCCGTCTTCAAAAGCTTTTTCGTTTGCTTCTTGATTATCAATATATCCCGGCATAACCAGATTACCGCGAACCCATATTTCACCGATTCCATGTTTATCAGGGTCATGTATCTGGATTTCATTTCCCGGCAAAGGTCCAGCATAATGCATTGAACCGTCCGATAATTTAAAAGCAAAATTAAAATTGGCAGGTCCTGTTGTTTCAGTTAAACCATAACAATCACCAACAACGAAGTCTAAACTTTCAAAAAACTTTCGTATGCTTGGCTTTAAAGTCGCCCCAGCTGAAACCAGAACTTTTGTATGACCACCGAATAAATCATGAATTGGTTTTGTGACTTTATCTACTAATACCCCCAAACCAATTGCACGTAATATTTTTCTGGAAGACATAACTATTCTCATAATAGTATATAAGTGTTTTTCTTTCGCCGTAGATACTATTCTTTTATAAAAACCTTCCCATACGCGCGGGACAGCAGGTATAACTTCCGGCTTATATTCTTGGAAATCTTTTAAAAACTCTCGTGGATTAAGGATTGATTGCAATAATAACTTACCTTCTAAAACCAACGGTGCAACTATATTTATAACTACGCCATATATATGGTATAAAGGTAAGAAGCCGTAAAAAGTATACCCAGGATGAATAACGGGTTTATAAAATAATGCCCCTTCACCCAAAGATAATATATTATTATGAGTCAAGCCAACAACTTTCGGATTCCCCGTAGAACCAGACGTAAAAGACAACATAGCTATATCTTCACGTTTCACATCTGCTGCAACAAAATCACTTTCGTTTGTATCGTCTTCATTTTCTATATCAAACGTTTCTGGTGCGCCTTCAATAAAATAAGAACGTTGCGCCAGCAATAACTTACAATCAGTTCGCTTCATCATATTCAGATGTTCAACTGTCGCCAAACCAGTATCCAACATCAAAACCTTTGCCCCCTGTGAAGTAATTGCAAAATAAGACCTTATAAAATCTGGGGTATTACCAGATAAAATAGCAACCGTATCCCCCTTCTTTATACCGAAACGTTGCGCCAACAATACTGCGCGCTGTTTCACTTTTCTTAATAAATCAGCATAAGTTTCGTTTTGTCTGACAAAGAAAATACGGTCTTTGTTCTTTTGACAAACGCTATGCAACATATCATAAATATTTTTCATTTTTATATAAACCTTTATTGTTGGTTAAATGGAACCTAAGTCATAAAAACCTAGATTACTATGCAGTATACCCCTTTTTAATAAGGAAACACAACCTATTTTATACGAAAAACAATAATACGTTCCTATAATAAAGAACTAAAAAGATTCGTTACGTTAATCAATATATTGAGAAATCATTCGATTCTATTACTATATTTTGTAAACCAACAACAAAAATCCGAATCATTTCCTGTCATGAAAATGAACTTTTTTTAATACAAAACAATGTTTTGTGTATTACCAATACTGATTCGGTAATGCTGAAAGGCGCAGATAACCCCCTTTTTAAAAAGTAAAGTAAAAAATAAATATTTTTTATTTTTTTCTTAATTGATACAAATGCAATAAAACTATATATTGTTATAAAAACAACAAATACACTACTATATATTGTGTTTTTAACTAAATGGGGTTTTATCATGTCAGAAGCACAAAAAGAAACGAAAATTGAAATAGTTACGACACTTACGACAAAACTTTTTGCCGTTCAAAAGCGTTCTGGTGAAACCGTTCCTTTTGATGCCAGAAAGATATACGAAGCCATAAAAAAGGCTGTTGCAGTTACGAAAGAAGTTCCCGATTCTCAGATAACTTCTATTACACAAAAAGTTTTAGAAAGACTGGATGCTTTATATGAAGGTAAAACGCCAACAGTTGAAAATATTCAAGATATAGTCGTCCGGACATTAATGGATGAAAAAGCATATAAAACAGCGGAAGCTTATATTATATACCGTCAAAAGCGCGCGGAAATAAGAGATTCTTATATAGACGCCGTAGATTTAATAGAAGGGTATGTAGGCGGTTCAAATTGGCGCGTTAAAGAAAATGCTAATGTAGGGTATTCAATTGGTGGATTGATTATGCGCACCAGTGAAAGGGTCATTGCTGAATATTGGTTAAACTTATACCCAAAAGAAATATCTGACGCTCATAAACGTGCAGCTTTTCATATTCACGATTTAGGCTGGTTAACAGGTTATTGTGCAGGTTGGTCTTTAAGGGAATTATTATACGAAGGATTTAACGGTGTGCCTGGTTACCTGCAATGTAAACCGGCTAAGCACATGGCTACGGCGATATCTCATATGGTTAACTTTCTTGGAACTTTGCAAAACGAATCTGCGGGGGCCCAGGCGTTTTCGTCAGTTGATACGTATCTTGCACCATATATAAGAATAGACAATCTTTCTTATGAAGATGTTAAGAACGCAATGCAAACGCTTATATTTAATTGCGCTGTGCCATGTCGTTGGGGAACGCAAACGCCATTCATTAACTTCACGTTTGATTGGACTTGCCCGGAAGATTTAAAAAATCAACATCCTTTTATAGGATCTAAGCAAGTTGATTTTACATACGGTGATTTACAACATGAAATGGATATGATAAACAAAGCCTTCATAGAAGTAATGACCGAAGGCGACGCACAAGGTCGTCCATTTACATTTCCTATTCCAACTTATAACATAACAAACGATTTTCCTTGGAATCATCCTAATGTAAAGCCTTTATTTGAATTGGCGGCAAAGTATGGTATTCCAAACTTTCAGAACTTCTTAAACTCTGACTTAAACCCATCCGACGTTCGATCTATGTGCTGCAGATTGCGTCTTGACGTGCGCGAGCTGTTAAAACGTGGCGGTGGTCTATTCGGTTCAGCAGAAAAAACAGGTTCTATCGGTGTTGTAACGATTAATTTGGCTCGTCTGGGTTACGTTCACAAAGGAGATAAAGAAGGTTTATTTAAAGAATTAAAGCGCTTACTTGAATTAGCACGCGATTCTTTGGAAATAAAGCGCAAGATTATAACCAAGAATATGGAAAATGGTTTGTATCCATTCACTAAACGTTATCTTGGTAATTGGAATCATCATTTTTCTACTATCGGCGTTAACGGTGCAAATGAAATGGTTCGTAACTTTACTAACGACAAAGAAAATATTGCTACGCCGTTTGGTAAAAACTTAGTTCTGGAAATTATGGATTTTATACGTGATCATCTGGCTAACTTCCAAGAACAGACAGGTAATTTGTATAATCTGGAAGCCACACCAGCAGAAGGTTGTTCTTATCGGTTTGCAAAAACAGATACAAAGAACTTCCCAGATATAATTACCGCTGGGACAAAAGAAGCCCCGTATTATACAAACTCTACGCAGTTGCCGGTTAACTTTACAGATGACCCGTTTGTAGCATTAGAGCATCAAGAAGAATTACAACGTAAATACACTGGCGGAACAATGTTCCACTTGTATCTTGGCGAACCGGTATCTTCTGGTGAAGCTGCAGAAAAAATTGTTCGCACTATTTTTGAAAACTATAAGATTCCGTATATGACTTTAACGCCGACATTCTCTATATGTCCAAAGCATGGATACCTGGCAGGAAATTACGAATTCTGCCCGAAATGTGATGCGGAAATAGCAGCTAATCAAAACAAAAAATAAAAAAAACAACAAAACGAAAGGGAGGAAAACTATGGACCAAACAACAGAAAGAACACCATGTGAAAGATTCTCACGCGCGATGGGATATATCAAACAAGTATCTAACTTTAACATTGGTAAGTATTCTGAATTTTGCGAAAGAAAAACATTTACAGAAGCAAATTGCTTATCCACAGGTCAAAGACATTCTGAACTTATGAAAAAAGCTGCATAAAGTCATGAAAGAAATTCAGATTGGGGGTTTGGTATCGTTTACGACAATAGACTATCCTGGGAAGCTTGCTGGCGTTGTATTCTTAGTTGGTTGCCCGTTAAGATGTGCTTATTGTTCAAACTCCCATCTGCTTGACGTTCGCGATGGTGAATACGATCCTGAAAAAGTGTTCGATTGGATTAAATCAAGGGTCGGTAAATTAGAAGCCATCGTTTTTTCTGGCGGTGAAGCGTTAATGCAAGGGGACGCTTTACTAGAATATATGCAGAGAGTTAAAAATCTTGGTTTTAATATCGGTCTGCATACGAACGGTTTTTATCCGGAAACGTTACAAAAAGCATCACAATTCATAGATTGGATAGGACTTGACTTCAAAGCTGTTAACAAAGATAAATATAAAGAATTAACAGGATTTGACCTTGCTTATCAGCATATGTTAAAAAGCCTTGATATATGGCTGCAAACAGGTAAAGATATGGAAGTTCGTATGACTTGTGATCCTCGTTATATATCAAAGCAAGATTTGCTACAAATAGCACACGAATTACACGATAAAAAAGTTCCCAAAATAGCCATACAAAAATATATACCATACAAAGAAGAAAAAGATTGTCCGACAACGGCAGATGAAAGAGCGCAATTTTTTACAGATGAAAAACTGAAAGAAGAAATAAATTCGCTTTTTGAATCAGTCACTTGGCGAGAGTAATTTAATAAAACTTACATCAAAAAAAACAAAGAAACAGACCAAATATCTTGGTCTTTATTTATGTAAAGCAAACCGTTGACAATTTTGTAATTTGTAATATAATCTTACAAAAACAATGGAAATTATATGTTAGAAAAACCTGAAATCATTTATGAAACGGTAAAAATTAACGATAATAATATCAACACTATAGTTACAGGTTCATACATAATAGGAAGTCTAGGACAATTTGACTCTTTACGCAACGTAATAAAGATTTTTAATTATGTTCCAGATTATAAAAATCTGAACTATTATTTACGATTAATCGCTTGCGCAGCTTGCGACGCATTAAATAGCCAACCGAAAGACCCAGTAATTATACACGAACTGCACCATTGGAAAAACTTTAATGAATTAACAAATTGTCCTTATGACTTTAATTATTATGAATATATGTGGTTATTTTTAAACGATGAGCTATCTGCACGCCTTGCCCCTATTGTTAATGGGAAAGAGAAAAACTCTTATAACACAGCCTACGCATTAGAACGCGCAACTGCGGAGTTTATAAAGCATCCAGAACCGTATACAAAATATTATAAATCTAGACTAGAAATGTCGGTTAATATTGATTTTAATCAACATAAACTTACTATTGGCGACGTAACAAAGAAATATTCCAAAGATTGCGAGCAACTTATAAATCGCTTTTATACTATTGAAGACTTATGTTTATTTGATGTAATTGATACGGATACAAAAGAATCAAAGCTTTGGAAAGATTATCAAAGCAATCTTATAAAAATTAAAAATCTGGCAGAAGAAGAAACCAAATCTGCAATAACAGCAGGCTTAGCTAAAATAAGATAAAGTTATTTAACTTGTAATTCTGCCATTTCAGAATATTTTTTTCCGATTTGCTTCAAATCTATCGGTTCGCAGTCATCTTCTGTCGGTTTCTTTCTTATTCTACACACAAAAAAACCTTCCATTCCATCACTTGGTAAGATTCTTAAAGCACCAGACAAACTGGTGTTAAACCTTAAATCGTCCCAATATTTTTCGCCTTTTCTTGCGTTTTTTAAATTCAAAATTAAAGGTTGAATTACAGCATCGGGGTTATTCTTTAACAAATTAGAAATAGGAGCTTCGTTTTCTTCCGGTGCAAAAGTGCAAGTAGAATAAACTAAAACCCCACCAGGTTTCAAAAGACGAAAACAAGCGTTTAATGCTTTCGTTTGCATGTGCATATATTTTTTAATTCTGTTCATGTTCCAAAATCTCATAGTAAAGGGCTTTGATATATCAATCATACCTTCACCAGAACATTGTATGTCCAGCAGTATTTTATCAAACTGTTGATTAATTTCTTTGTCTATGGACTGCACAGGAATACAAGTTAGCTTTTCATACTTAAAGCCTAATAGTTTTTGAACTTGTTTTATTTTTTCCAGTCGGGACTTTATTCCGTCATTCAGCCACAGTTTCGCGTCTCCACCAGTTAAAGAAGCTATCATAGAAGACTTTCCCGCAGGTGCGGCACAAGCGTCAAATATAATCTCTTCCGGTTTAGGTTCCAAAGCCAAAACAGGTAAATAACTTGAAGCGTTCTGAACATACAAAACGCCCCCTTTAACTAAATCTGTATTAAGCAAATCATACTTACTTGACCTTACAAGAAAAGCATCTGGATACCAATCGATAGGCTCTAAGACAATACCTTGCTTTTCTGCGCTGGATATAACTTTTGTCTTAGAAACATTACGAAGCCTATTTAATCTGCACGCAAAAACATCCGAAGGTCTTAATATTTTATAAAGATTTTTTTCAGGAATTTTTAACAACCTTGCCATTCTTGCAGGAAATGTTTGCTTTATAATTTTTTTCTTTAAATCTACGTTTTTCATAATAATAAAAAGATAACTAATTTTAATAGAAAATCAAATAAATATAATTATAATATATATGGATATTCCCAAAGGAGATTTTATGAAAAAAAATATTTTTTTATATTCAGTTCTTATATTGTGCGGTTGTAGCGGTGGAAGCCAAAGTCCATCTACAATTATAAACCATATTCCAGTGCCAGATACCTCTGTGGCTAGTAATGAAAAAATTACTGCTATGGCTTCAGAAATATTAATTCCCACAGATTCCGCATCTCAAGAAATAATTAGAACATCTTCAAACGTAGTCAATTTTAATGGAAAAAGTTATCTTTCTTATAGACTTGATAATGTTAATTTTGAAACAGCTGATGCTTTTTCCCCGAACGAAACTGAAGATAATTTATCTTTTATAATTGATGAAAACGGTAAAATTACAGCTCTAAACTTTAAAAATGAGGTAGCAAAAAGAATAAAAGATACAAATGATTTTGAAATCGCTATATTCAACCCATATATTAATGAAACAGCAAATACAAGCCTTTCTTATAATAGTTTTGCAAAAGACATCGGTTTAAGATATGCAGATTTTGGTATGATATCTGTAAATGGAATAGACGGTCACGAATGGCTTAATGAAGATGAACACATTGCCTATATTGGTGGTTATGATGCCAAAAATATATCTACAGAAGATTTTAATAATAATATAACTTTTAAAGGTTTAGCTAAAGGAAGCGTAAGCGATTTAATCATAGAAGACACAAACGCTACCTTGTCTGTTAATAAGGATACATTAACAGAAACATTAAGTGCTAGCTTTAATAATTGGTATGATGTAAAAGTTACAAAAAATAATGATGATACTGTTACTTTTAATATTTCTGGAGACTATTCAGGACCTTATACTATAAATCAACCTACACCGAATCTTTCTGATAATGCTAAACCAAATGACAAAGAAGCTATTTCTTTCGAATCTGAATATTATGGAACTGTAAATAAGCCAGAAGAAGCTGTCGTCTTATTTGATTATTATCAGGGAACCTTACCAGATGGTAACGAACAAGATTACACTCATATAAATATAGGTTTTGGTGGAAAAGCACAATAATTTCGTAATACTTAAAAATAAAAAACGCCAAACGGCGTTTTTTATTTATCTACTGTTTCAAATTCTATTTTTTCTAATTTTATACCAGCTTCTGTATCGGTGCTATATTCTATCTCTGGCGCTGTGACATTCAAAACTTTTCTTACGTCACCGTCCGCCTTTTTTACATATTCAATTGATTTGTTATCACCAACCAACTTCATGGCACATACAGGGGCTTTTACTGAAAGCTTATTTTCTGCTTTTGCTTTTCTTACGCTTTCAACAACACTTACAACCGAATTGTATAAATCCATAGACGCAAAACTATCGTAATCTTTGTCTTCTGGATAACGTTCACTATGAACAGATATATTACCACCCCAAGAACGAGATTGATAAACCTCTTCCGTTATAAATACCAAGAACGGCGCAAACATTTTGCAGAATAAATCAATAGACAACATTAAAGTAGAAACGGCGGACGCGGAATCTTCACTGTATGCACGTCCTTTTACTATTTCCAAGTAATTGTCGCAGAAGTCCCAAAACAAACGTTCTGTAACCTCTAAGGCACCTGAATAATCGTTGTTGTCAAAATATTTTCTAGCAGATTTTATGCCTGCATTCATTTTACCAATCCAAGAGCAATCTAAATCGTCTTTGATATTGCTTTTGTAATCGGATTTTACATCTATACCGCTCTGAGCAACTATATTAAACACGAACTTAGAAGCGTTGAAAAACTTCATGCAAAGTTTTTTACCTTGATCCATAATCTGCTCTTCAAACAAAGCATCTATACCAAGTCTTGCGCGCCCAGCCCAATAACGAACCGCATCCGAAGAATACTTTTCTATCAAGTTTAATGGCGTTGTCACATTACCTTTTGATTTGCTCATTTTCTTACGGTCTGGGTCAAGCACGAACCCGCTGATATGAGCTTCATACCAAGGTATAGTATTTTCCGAAGCGTAAGCTTTCATAATCGTATAAAAAGCCCACGTTCTTATAATGTCATGAGCCTGCGGTCTGACATCAAACGGTAAAGAAATATGATTACCTTCTGGTGCAATCGCCATAGCAATCTGAGGTGTCAAAGACGAAGTCGCCCAAGTATCCATAATATCTTTTTCACCTATAAAACCACCAACCTGACCGCGTTGTTCTTCGGTATAACCTTCAGGAACGTCTATCATAGGGTCAATCGGTAAACGTGAAACGTCTGGATATATAGGCTGATTATAATCGGCAATCCCGTATTCATTTACTTTATACCATACAGGAAACGGAACCCCGAAAAAGCGCTGTCTGGAAATGCACCAATCCTGATTCAACCCGTTTACCCACGCTTCGTATCTGGTCTGCATATGTTGCGGTATCCATTTTATTTTGCGCCCTTGCTCTATCAATTCTTGCTTAATGCGCAAAATGTCTACGAACCATTGTCTTGAAGATACAAACTCTAATGGTCTTTCACCTTTTTCATAAAACTTTACAGGATGTGTCAATGAACGCGGTTCGTCCATTAAATCACCGCTTTCACGTAAAAACTCTACTATCTTTGCACGTGCTTTTTTAATTGGTAACCCTGCCAGCTGATTATAATATTGCTTTGCTTTTTCCGCATCTAAACTAACAAAATTACCCTGCCCATACTCCAAAGGTATAATGCACCCGTCTTTACCTACTATTTGCTTAATAGGTAAACCCGACTGTTTCCACCAAGCTACGTCAGCTGCGTCACCAAAAGTGCAAACCATCATTATACCCGTTCCCTTATCTTTATCAGCATGTTCTGAAGCAATAATTGGAACAGGAATATTAAATAAAGGAACAATAGCCGTCTTGCCGAAATAGCGTTGATAACGTTCATCTTCGGGGTGCGCAACCACCGCGATACAAGCTGGTAAAAACTCTGGTCTGGTCGTTGCAATTTTTATAAAGTCACCATCGGAACCTTCAATACCGAACTTTATATCATGAAAGAAACCTGGGACTTCTCGGTCTTCTATTTCAGCTTGAGCAATAGCAGACTGAAAATCTATATCCCACATAGTCGGTGCTTCCACGCACTTACAGAAACCTTTTTGAACTAAATCTAAAAACGACTTCTGAGAAACTTTTATCGCAACAGGTGAAATCGTAGAATATTTCAGATTCCAGTCATAAGAGTGGCCAATTCTGCGAAAAATACTTTCAAAAACTTCTTCGTCTTTCTGAGTCAGAATATTGCAAGTTTCAACAAAGTTTTTACGAGAAACATGCTTTAAATCTTTTACATCTTCAACGTGCTGTGGCACGAAAGAATCATCATAAGGTAAATTAACGTCACAAGCTATGCCGTAATAATTTTGAACTCGGCGTTCTGTTGGCAGACCGTTATCGTCCCACCCAATAGGAAAGAATATAGACTTACCATTCATTCTTTGCCAACGAACTGTTATATCTGTCTGAGTATAACTCATAATATGTCCGATATGCAAAGAACCTGAAACCGTTGGTGGCGGCGTATCTACGACATAAGTATCATCACGTTTCGCACTTTTATCGTATGCATAGATTGCGTTCTTTTCCCAGAATTGCATACATCTATTTTCTATATCAGAGAAAACTAATTTATCATCTAGTTTTTTTTCGGACTTATAATCAAACATAGTCAATTCCTTAATACCTATAATGATATCTTAAAGACATAAAACAAAAAATGGCGGATGGGGAGGGATTCGAACCCCCGGTGGAGTTGCCCCCACAGCGGTTTTCAAGACCGTCGCATTCGACCGCTCTGCCACCCATCCTTAACTTTAACTATTACCCGCCAGTCTTTCAAACCTGCGGTTTTGTTCGCTTATCGCACCTGACGGTGCTGCTCACCACTCGTTCGCGCTCGACTTCGCTATGCTTGTCTTGCTGACTCGTATGCAAGACCGTCGCTATTGCCTGCTCTGCCACCCATCCTTAACTTTTTACTCTGCCTATTTTATATATTTTTTTATCTTTTTCAACCCCAAAATTATGCAGACTATTTAACTTTATATAAATCAGATATCTTGGAACGACATAACGATTTTATATCTCTATATTTACGCATGTAATCGTCCCATATAAATGGTATGTCTTTATAACCACCTTGCGATAAAGTCCAATAAACAGTGTGACCTTCTTTGTCCTGACAAATTAATTTATAGCAAGCTTTATTCCAATTCTTAAAACAACAGGCAGAACAATTTCCTTCTTGCGTTTTATTTGCAACCAATAATTCATCTAAACTTAACTTTTCGTTATATGACATTATTTAACCTTTTTCTTAATCGCATAAATAAATATACCTAAACCTGCAACAAACATAACTCCCGATAGAAGTTGCCCCATTGTAAGTCCCCAGCTGGTAAGAAAACCAACTTGAACGTCTGGTGCCCTGAAATGCTCGCATATTATTCTGAATACGGCATACCCCATACCCAAGACACCCGCCAAAGCACCAGGCTTTTTCTTTAATGATGTAAACTTGTATAACAGCATCATAATAATGAATAACAGCACACCTTCGGTCGCGGCTTCATATAAAGGGCTTGGATGACGCGCAACTGCGCTATAACCGTTAAACATTACACCAAACGCACTGTCCGTAGGTCGCCCCATAACTTCCATATTTATAAAATTAGCAATTCTTCCGAAGAACAAACCAACAGGAGCTATTAAAGACAACAAATCTAGAATCTTCCAAGCGTTTAACTTTTCTTTTCTTGCGAATAAGAATGTTGCGATAATTACACCAACTAAACCACCGTGAAAGCTCATTCCGCCATGCCACAAAGCGAATATTTCTAACGGATTGGCGATAAAGAACTCTAAATTATAAAATAGCACATAACCTATTCTACCGCCAAGTATGACACCCAGTATCAAGGCTGTTAATAAATCGTCAACTTGCTTTTTTGATAAAGTAATTTCTGCTTTATCACCTTTCGTCATAAATCGTATGAATAAATAACCTATAACAAAAGCAGCTATATACGCCAGCGCATACCAACGTATATCCAATCCAAATATACTAAAAGCCACCGGTGAAATAGGTTCTATGACGATAGCCATGATGCTTAACGACTTAATTCAACCATTTTTTTAGTTGTTTTTGTAAGCTCTTTAACTATATTTTCTAAACGCGCTATTTTTTTATTATCTGGTTTAGATTGTTTTTTTTCGCGTTCTAATTCTTTGCTACGTTTTGTTATAAGAGCCGTTAATTCGTTATATTTTTGTAATTTTTCATGGCTTATATTTAATGATTCTTGCTGTTCCATGATTATTCCCCACTATTTAGCATTTGATTGCAAAGTAGATTTTATGCACGATAATATTTCACGTCTTTTTTTTATTTCTTTTGCATATAAATCTTTATTTTTTTCTAATTCTGCTATTTCAGCTTCTAAAGTCTCTGCTTTGCGTTTCAGGCCTTGTATACCTTCAGCCCTTACTCTTTTATTCTTCAATATTTCTTGGTTGTTAAAAGCGTTTCTTAGACAAGCACGTTTTGCCGTATTACCTGAAAAATTTTTAAAATCTGAATCCATCTTGTTTCCTTTTATCTTTCGTTAAATCTTTGTTTTGATTTTCTTACTTCTTGTAATTTATTTTCTGCGTTTTTAATTGCAGAAGCATCAGGATATTTATTTGCTTTTTCTTTTTCTATGAAAGCTAATAATTTCTTTTCTGCCTGGTTAAAGAAAGTTATCTTTTCTTTTTCCGTCTGCGGTCTGATTATATCCAGTTTTTTATCTTTAGTCTGTTTAAGCTGATTTCTTCTTCTTGTTTGATATAATGTAGGCATAAAATATCCTTTTGTTCTTGAATATCTTTAATCATTGTATTATATATATTTCAAATAACAAGGAGAAAATTATGACAAAAACAAAATCTGTGTCTACACAACAAAAAGCTTCCGGCATAGACATTTATTTCAAGAAAATCTTCGGTTTAATGTTCGGTGCCGTTGCTTTGACCGCTGTTGCTTGCTATTTGACGATATGGGGTGGCGGATTTTTATACTTGATTAACGAAAACGGATTTAATGCTTTATATTATATTCTGTTATTCGGTGGGCTTGCTTTGTCTATATGGACGCAAGTTCGTGCATTTTCATTAAAACCAGTTACTGCCGCTTTGTTACTTGCTTTATACGCAGTTCTAACCGGTGTCGTTATAACTCCGCTGATAGTATTTTCTTTGGCAATTAACCCAATAGCTATCTTATATTCTTTTATAATAGCTGCAGTAATGTTTGCTTGCATGGCTTTGTTCGGTTATAAAACCATCAAAGACCTTTCTTTCTTGGGCGTATTTTTAACATTAGGTATGATTGGTTTAATATTAGTCGGTATAGCTTCTATATTCTGGCCGTTGGGAAGCACTTTTGCTACGATAGTGTGCTTTATAGGCGTGCTGGTATTTGCTTTATTTACCGCTTATGATATGCAGAACTTGAAACGCGCTTATGCGGTGTTGGGTGAAACAAATCAGAAAAATCAGCTTGCTGTATTAGGTGCTTTACATCTGTATATATCTTTTATAGCAATGTTCCAATATATATTAAGCTTATTCAACAACAGAAATTAACAAAAGGACTTTACTATGGCTTATAAAATAGACACTTCTAAATGTATCGGTTGTCATACTTGCATGGGTGCTTGCCCAGTTATGGCAATATCACCTAATGCTGAAGGTAAATGCGTTATTGACCCTGCAAAATGTATGTCTTGTGGAACTTGCGCTGCCGTTTGCCCGGTTAATGCAATTTCACCAGACGTAAAGTAAAAATAAATATTACGAAGGGGCTTTTGGCCCCTCTTTTTTTATAGTTTTATTATTGCAAAAATCGTTTTTCTGTATATCATTATGTCTTATGAAACTTATACGAAAGCTTGGGAGTGACAAAATGCCAGCAAAAACAGTTAATGATATAGTAGCTCTTTGTAAAAGACGCGGATTTATTTTTACGGGTTCTGAAATCTATGGTGGGCTTGGTGGAGCTTACGATTACGGCCCCTATGGCGTCGAATTAATGAAGAATATAAAAAACGCTTGGTGGAATGCCATGATTTATTCTCGTGATGATATAGAAGGTCTGGATGCAGCTTTGATAAGCAATCGCTTGATGTGGAAATATTCAGGTCACGAAGGCAGCTTTTCAGACCCGCTGGTGGAATGCAAAAAATGCGGCGCCAGAATGCGTCAAGACAAAATGAAAGATCCGTCAAAGTGTGACAACTGTGGCAGCACTGACTTAACCGAACCACGCGCTTATCAATTAATGATGGGGTTATCTATTGGTGCAACGGCAAACGGTGAAATAAACGCTTATTTGCGTCCTGAAACCGCCACTACTACTTACGTTAATTTCAAAAACGTTTTGGATGCTAAACCACATAAGCTTCCTTTTGGAATTGCTCAAATAGGTAAAGCTTTTAGAAACGAAATATCACCACGCGGTTTTGTATTTCGTATGCGTGAATTTGAACAAGCAGAAATGCAGTATTTCGTAAGACCTGGTGAAGATGAAAAGTATTTTGAAATGTGGAAGGAAATCAGAACGGCTTGGTGGATTAACGTTTTGGGGATTCCTGCTGAAAAGTTGCGCTTTACTCCGCATGAAAAATTAGCTCATTATGCAAAGTCAGCCGGTGATATTGAATATGCTTTCCCTGACGGTTTTGACGAAGTAGAAGGTATTCATAATCGTCAAGATTTTGATTTAGGTTCTCATACAAAATCTCAGAACGAATTCAAGATACAAGCCAAAGTATTAGAAAATAAAGACAGCACAACTAAATTGTCTTACAGCGATCCTCAGACCGGTGAAAACTTTATACCATATGTAATAGAAACGGCTATGGGTGTAAATCGCGCTATGTTGGCCGTTATGCTGGAAGCTTACGAAGAAGAAGACCTTGGTGACGGAAAAACAAGAACTGTGTTAAAGTTAAAACCTTGGTTGGCGCCTGTAAAAGCGGCGGTTATACCTTTGGCAAGAAATGTGCCAGAACTTTTAGATATTGCTAATGGAATTGAAGACTCTTTGCGCAAATTGCATATCGGTCGTATAGAGCTTGAAAACTCTGGAAATATCGGGAAAAACTATCGCAGACACGATGAAATCGGAACACCTGTTTGCATAACGGTAGACCACCAAACATTAGAAGACCAAACCGTAACTTTGCGTCATCGCGACACTATGGAACAAGAAAGAGTAAAAATATCAGACGTTCCAAGTCGCGTGCTGGAAATAATTAACGGTTAATAAAAAAGCTCCGAATTGGAGCTTTTTATTTTGTTCTTTGTCTTTGATTTTGAATCACTTGCATCATATACATTTTAATCAATTGTTCTTTGGACTTTTCAAAAACCTTCTTTTTATCACCGGATTCTGCTTCTGCATGCTTTGATATAATACCGTTTAATAAGGCTTTATTCTTAGCTAGTTCTTGCTGACCATACTTACTTAGGATAGCCAATTCTTCTGTTGAACAGTCAAGAATCTCGTCTTTATTTTTATCCGTCATCATAAGCTGTTGCCACTTTACTTTATGAGAAGAAAACAACTGCTTTAAGTAAAGATTAGCAGAGTTAGAAGCCTCTTTATTTTTCACAAAAGCTTCCATTTCGTTTAACGAGTCATACCAAGCCTGTCCAAGCGTCTTACCTTTTTGAGCCCATTTAGTGCTGATAATACCCAAAACTAAATCGCTGTAAGCTTTCGTTATTTGCTCTTTTTCTTTTTGCGTAAGCTCTGTTTTGGCGTTTTTCTGCCCCATCATCATAATTCTATAAGATTCTAATTTAGAGTTCATGTCGGACTCCTTTTGTTAAAAAATACCACCCAACACTTATATATAAGTCTGTTGTTATACTTTTCAATAGGTTAGTCAACTTATAAAGATTTTTTTGACATTTTTCCTAAAATAGTTCAGAATTGGCTCGGTTATATCATAAAAACATACTATTGCCAATAATGGGTGGTATGGGTATAACCCGCAATCTTGCCAATAATGGGGGTTGCGTGTTTCATCTAAAACAAGGAGTAAATGATGAAAAAAACTTTTAAAATGGCAGTTGCTGCTTCTGTTTTAACAGTTCCTGCAATGGCTGCTAACTTGGAAAACCCGTTGTATTTACCGACAGCAGGTGAATTTTATTCCAAGACAGGTGCTGGTGTTATGTATAAAGTAACTGATGACACGGCCGCAAATCAAATCAAAAATCACGCCGGGGCAACAGAGTTCCCTATTTGGCGCGTAAGTGAAGATTTAGGGTATGGTATCACAGATAGATTGGCTATCCGTGGTGCTTTTGCATATACTCAAGCAGATGACATCAACCGTAAAGGCTTAAATCATGGTCGTGCTGGTTTGATTTATCGTGCAATTGAAACATCGGACAATATCGTATTAGATTTATATGCCGATGCTCACCTTGGCGGTATTAACAAAATGCGCGGTGCATATATACCTGTAACACCAACAGTTGGTTATTTCCAATATGATAACTATTCTAATGGTCGTTGGGGTTTTGACGCAGGGGTAAGATTTGGTAAAACATGGTCGAAATTAACTACAAGCGCTTTCGTTGAAGTTTTGAAAACTTTTGGAAGTTCTAATAATGTGATAGATATTTCAAGGATGGGTTTAAGTGTATACGGTATGCCAGACGAAATATCTGTTAACTTAAAATCTACCACAGAAATTAATGCTGGTATTAACGCTTTCTACCAAATTGATGACAGATGGTCTTTTGGTGGCGGGGTTAAATATAACCACCATGCTGATAACGGTGTAAAAAGTTTGGCTACTGGTTTACCAAGCACCATACCAGCTCCGGTAACTAATAACTTAAATGCCTTAATAGCCGGTTTATCTGATATGAACGATGGTTTTGACGAATACATCGTATCATTATCTGTTGCAAATCAATTAACAGATACAACGCAGGTTGCTTTGTATGGCGAATACACTTTTGACACTGCTCATGACAACTCTCAGAACGGTTCTGACGTCAAAGCAGAGGTCGGCGTTCGCTTGAACTTAGCTTTTTAAAAGCAAAAAAATAATATATATTGGACAACTAATCCCATCTGCACGATGGGATTTTTTATGCTTAATATTTTTACTTAATGCTTTTTTCTGACCTTTTTTTATGATATAATAAAGCCAAAGGATTATGGAAAGAGAATGAAAAAAATCAGCATTTCTGCCGTTTTAACGGGTGTTTTATTAAGCTTACCTGTTGGTGCAGGTGCTGTTTATCCTGTATATACTGGTTATCAAGGACAGTCTGCTTATTCAAACCAAGGTCAAGTTATGATGCCCCAGACAGTAAATGGTCAGGGTCAAATGGTTTATATGCCTTCAAGTAATTCCCAGATTATATCTTCTACTACTGTTAGAAATGCGGCCAGCCCAATGCGCGTAACCGGTGCCTTGCCTCAAGTGGGTTCTAATGTTACAAACGCAGGGCGGCAATATTATCTGCCTTCTGATTACGATAGGTTGGCAGACAGCGGGCTATACGTTGGTATGTCTGTTGGGTATTCGGCTAGTGTTATGGGCGGTATGTATGCAGATTATCAAAACGAAAAGAATGCAGAGTTTGTTCCGGGGGCTTTCCAGGAAGCGCCATATAATACGGAAAATGTAATACCTTTACAATTGTCCATCGGTGCATCTTTGAATAATGATTTAAGAGTTGACTTCTCTTATTTAAGATACGGCGGAATGAGCTATGCACCAAGCATTCAATCTGCTGACGGTATCGGTGGTTACGTTACTGCACAGGTAGAAGGCGGTGCAATCACGTCTAATTCTACTATGTTAAACTTATATTATAACATTGACTCTTATACGGGTTATATAGCCGGCGGTATGTTACGTCCTTATATCGGCGTTGGGCTTGGTATATCTTTAAATACTATCGCCGATTATGTGGTATACGACAGCACTTTCTATTCTGAAAAGGATCCAAGCGTTGCGGGTGCCGGTGATTTAACGGGTATTTCGGACGTTTACGCTTATCATAATGGTGGCACAACGGAACAATTAAGCTTTATGTTAGAAGGCGGCGTTTCGACCGAACTTGACGGTGGATTAAAAATGGATTTCTATGTAAGGTATTCAAACCTTGGTAAAGTAAAAACTTCAGGAAGTATCATTGTTTCTCAGACCGAATGGTTGGGTGACGGGGCCGGCGGTGAATATCAAGCACCTTACGATTCCGTTTTCCATTACACAAACTGGTATGAAAGCGGTAAGCTGAATACCGTTGATTTAGGCGTCAGATTAAGATTACAGTTCTAAGAATTGTGTTAGTATCTTTTAACTTATTCGGCATAATTCTTTGATAGCACACGGGATAAGTAAAAATGAAAAAATCGGGTTCTTTTATAAATAAATCATTATATTTTGCGCTTTTAGGCGCTTTGATTGCAAATCCTGCCGATGCCGGAATCCGAGTTGGTAATTTATCCAGAAGTTATGCGGATGCTTATAATCAAGTTAACGCTCAACGAGCCCAAGCTAACTATATCAATACAGCTTCTGTGGCGCAACCTGCAGAAGTCGCTTTACCGATCCAAGTAGACGATGCAGACTTAGCTAATCAAATAACTTCTGGTAACGAAGACGCCGACACAGATTTGGCAAAACTTAACGCCTGCTCTATGATATACCCTGACGGTGAGTTTTCGTGGAGCAAACCAACCATTGGAAACGGTGCTGGCGGGGCAAACACCTGCACAGCAATAGTAGAGCTTCGTGGTTATCAAATGGGCGAAAACGGTTCTGATTTAGTATTAGCCCGAGCAAACTTAGCAGCAGGCGATACCTTTATTTGTAATATTTCCAATTTTCCAGAAGCCACATATATGCCACAAGCTGGTCAAGTGGTATTCCCTGCCGACCAAGAACCTACGACAGACGACGTAATAAAAGTAATGAATGAAGAACAAAAGCAAAACGCAGGTATAAAAATAGCAGCCGGTGCTATTCTTGGCGGTCTTGCCGGTAACTTTTCAGGCGAAAACGATGTCGGTAACGATAGTGCCTTTGGGACAGATAAAGGGAAACTACAAAATACCGCAATCGGTGCTTTATCTGGTGCGGCTTTGATGGCAGGCAATACTTATGCCGGTAAAGTTGGCGGTGATATAATTTTATCAACAGGCGTTAATGCGGCAGCGGGCGGTGCAATCGGAAATATAATGGCTTCAGTTGGTAATAACTCTGTTTATAAAATCGCTGACTGCACTGTTGGTGATGTAACACAAAGCTGCTTATGGGGTGTCCTACAAACAGGTAGCAAGTTAGATTTAAGTGGCGATGATAATTCTAAAACTGCTTTCTTTAACTTAACAGACAGAAACGAAACAATAGTTTGTGATAAAGATCAGAAAAATTGCACGTATCAACGTTTAATTTCAGTAAAAATTGACGGGTATGATGAAGACGTTAGATATATAGAAGATACAACGTTTGCAAATACAAAATCTTTTTCTTTAATTACAGAATCAGACGGCACAAAAACTATGCAGGAAGGTCAACAAGCAGATAGTGCAAGATACGCAAAAATTACATACGCAGAAAAACCTTCACAAACTATCCCAGCAGTGATTGTGGGCGTTCAAGATAAAGCTTTTGGTTTTACAAATGACGATTGGGCAAATTGGCTTAAAAGCCACAGCAGTAATACAAATGGCGTATTATACGGAAATAACAACGGCACTGCTTACCCATTAGAAGGCGAATATTCTTTTAACAACTTTTATCCTTCAACCATAGATGCCGAAGACGGTGGCATTATTGACTTAAATAATCAAGCACGTTTAAAAGGAACTTTGATTGGAGCTGGGACAGGTGGCGCGATGGGTGCTTTTGTGGCTTATCAAGGCGCACAGTCAGAAATTCAAGAACGTTGGGTTTCTGCCGTTCGTGAATATAAAGATTCACTACAAAAGTTCTATTGCGTAACAGGAACTCACTTCCTTGGTTTTTATAACGATGCTGTTATAATACCAAATATGAACGAATAAAAAACCGCCTTTGTGGCGGTTTTTTATTTATGCTTGTAAGCTAAAACGTATGGAACAAACTTATCTTTCAACCCATCTGCTTTAACCCAATCAAAAGGTATAATTATACTATTATGTTGCCCGGCAGACATTTTAGGCAGTTCTTCCCCGCTTTTAGCATTTATTATCTTCGGCAGATTTATACTTAACATTTCTGTCGTTTTCGGTAACAGAAAAGTTATGTCATCACCCTGCTTTATTTCATTTCGTAATTCCAGAATTATGTTATCAGAATCAACGGACGTTATTACACCGGCCGCATGATAATCTGACGAGCTTCTTGTAGTTTCATAATTATGTGCTTCTGGTCCTAAGACGCCGTCAAAGAAAGCTGTTGTATAACCGCGCGTTTCAAGCAAATCTAAATCTTTCATAAAATCATCAGGATTAAACTTATCGGGATTTTCTGCGTATGCATCCAAAGCGTTTCTGTATGCGCGAACAACGGAACCGACATAATATTCACTACGATTACGACCTTCTATTTTCAAAGAATCTGGTTTAGCTTCTATAACTTCTTTCAATCTTGGCATCAAACAAAGATCTTTGGAATTCATTATATAAGCACCGCGCCCATCTTCTTCCAAAGGCATTTCAATTCCCGTTTCACATTCACGCAAAATAACATCATACTTCCAGCGACAAAGCTGGGCACAAGCACCCCTATTCGCAGGTCTGCCAGTTATAAAATTAGAAAGCAAACAACGCCCAGAATAACTCATGCACATCGCACCATGCACGAATATTTCCAGCCCAACGTCTGGGCATTCTTTACGAATATTTATGAATTCTGGATGCGATACTTCACGAGCCAGCACACACAGCTTGGCCCCGGCATTCTGCCAGAACTTAACCGTTCGCGCCGAACATATATTAGCCTGAGTAGACATATGTATCGGTATATCAGGATGATGTTCTTTCACCCAAGTCAAAACACCGGCATCAGCAATAATCAAAGCATCTGGTTTTAAGTAATCAATAGTTTCACTAACGCGTGGCATATTAGCATAGTCTCTATCATGTGCGAATAAGTTAAAAGCTAAATAAACTTTTTTACCGGCCGCATGTGCAAGTTCTATTCCTTGTTTAACTTCATCTGTGGTAATTTTAGCTCTTGCCCGCATGGAAAACCCTGGTAATCCAGCATATATAGCGTCTGCGCCATAAAGAATAGCGGTTTTAAAAGCGTCCAATGTTCCAGCCGGAGCCAATAATTCAGGTAATTTTATCATAATTTATACTCAACTTTTATATACAAGGTATATTTTTAATACTTATTTAATAAAATCAAGCAATTTATGATAATTTATACTTGAAAAAAGCAAAAGAACAATGTATAGTAATCAACATGCCGGTTTAGCTCAGCTGGTAGAGCATCTGATTTGTAATCAGAGGGTCGTTGGTTCAAGTCCGACAACCGGCACCAGAAAAAAAACAGCCAAAAGGCTGTCTTTTTTTATTTCTTTTTACGTTTTGTTTTTCTGGAAGTGTTTACTTCATATACTTCAGGCATACCCATCATTGCTTTTATAAACCTTTCTATGCCTTCACGTCTTTCAGGATACTTATCCATATAACTTCTGATACCCGATACGGCAAGTCCCATTAAATACGCCTCTAAATCCTGATTATTCATTTCAGACTTAACCGCATCTTTAAAACTGCCGGCAGCTTCTGTAAAACGCTCTTTCGCTTGATATAAAATCGAGTGCCTGTGCTTAATCGCTTTCCTTATTTGCTCTATCCACATTATTATTAAAAATACCGTCAATGGAATTATTACGCAAAATAAGAAATACTTAGTCACACTATCCGCACAAAACCAATTAGAGAAAACGTCTTGACATGTGCTGCGAGAATGTAAAAACATTATCATAACCATTTCATAAATAGAAAATATCGTGAAATATATTTTCGCTTTTAAAAACATTTTTTACTCCTTTTGCTTTATTGGTTTTGTGGTATAAATCTTATACCAAGTAAAACAGTCCAATCATTTCTATGCCAATCTCCACCCAACCTTTTACCTATTCTTGTCCATATACCTGTGCTGCGATTAAGCATAGTTCCTATTTCACCTTCTAAAAGATATTCTTGGCGACCGTCTTCATTATTTATCCATAACTGAGGATCCAATGCTAGCCACCAACCATTAGAAGATAAATACCCAGTAAGTAAACGAATCTGAGTATGATTAATATCTTGATAAAGCTCGGGCTTTAAATTATACAAAGATATAAATTGCTTACCAACCAAAGCCGTAAAGAAATTAGCACTAAACGCATATACATACGCCAGAACAGGATCAAAAGTATACTGCTTAAAACCCAGCGTTTCTTCAGTCGCAGTCGGTAATACGAATTCTGCCGCACCTATTATAACGTTTCTGCCAAACCTATATTGACCACGACCACGAACACGTAAATCACCGATACCTGTATCTGAAACACCGTAACCAGAAAAATGACTTAACGGCAGCTCAAAATTAAGACCAAAGGCTTTATATAACTCTTTATCATATTTTAAACCAAGCGTCGTAACAGACGGTCTGCCAGGCGCATCTATAACGTTTAAGCTTGGAAGTAATTCCAACTTAGTAACGTTATCTGCTGGGTTAACACCTTTTACGGCACTATCCGCAAAAGAACTTAATGGGATTAATAAAAATGCCCCAAGTATAAAAATATTTTTTTTCATTTCCTTTACCTTTATTTCTACAATCTAATTGTCATAGAAAACGAAAAAAAAGTCAGTAAGAACAAAAGCACAAAAAAAACTGCAATTTTGCAGTTTTTATTCTTGTTCTTCTTGCATCAAAGATTCTCTTTGCTCTTGTGCTTTCGCGGCAGTTTCTATTTGCAACAATTGATTTTCCAATGCCGTTCTTTCTGAAGACTTATACCCTGTTTCCTGACTTGTTGTATCGTCAGAAATATCTTCAGATTTTTTATTATCAGATTTTTTCTTATCTGCAACGGCTGGATTTATAAGATTATTATAAATCTCTATCGCTTCTTTCGTTCCTGTCATATCGCGCTTTAATAATTTACTTTCTTCACCTGGGATAAACCATTCGTCCAGTTTAAGTGCAGTTAACTGCATAATCGGTCGTGTTCTTGATTCAGATATCCATCTTGGTAAATTAGGAACGTCGGAATAATACCATAAAGCGCATAAATAAAACAACCCCATTACGACAATACCACGTATTATGCCAAATATAATTCCCAAGGTTCTATCTGTCACTTTTAAAATACTATTCTGTATTGCTTCACGCAACTTTTGATTAAAGAAACCAACCAATATCAAAATCACGAAAAATACGATAAAGTAAGATGCAACCAAAGTCCCAACAGTAGATTCTGATAATTCAAACCAAGATTGTAAAAACTTATCCAATACCGGTGATGCAAATCTGGCAGCGAAAGCCGCAATCACCCAAGATAAAGTAGCCACAGTTTCATATATACCACCGCGAACCGTAGCCCATATTGTGGACGCCACCAAGACGCCCACATATATATAATCAAGACTTGTTAAATCTAACATTATTATTTCCCGAACTTATAAAAATACTATTTTTTCTTTCTTACTAAAACCACGCCCAAAGCTATTACTAATACCGCCAAGAAAGCCCAGAAATATAAAGTGGTTCCTTTTTCAATTTTTTTTTCCGGTTGAACGGCAGGTTTGCTTGCATCAAATGTGGTTATTGCTTGCAATCTATCTTTTCTATCTGCTTTAAACTTTTCTGGATCTGCATCAAAAGACTTTTTATTTTCTGATGCAATCTTTTTATCTTCGACGCTCATATCAATTTCAACAGCGTCACGCAATTCTTGTTGCATGAAATCTGCATAGCCTTGGAAACACTTATCACCTATAACTATTACGGGAACACCGCCATTATCATATTTACATTTAGACAAAGCTTCTTCAAACTTTGGTAAATTCTGTTCTGACATAACATCAACTTCTGTAACTTTTAATTTCGGGTATACGTATATCATTTCACCGCCAATGAATTCGCGCGCATGATGACAGTGTGGACAATACGGTGAATGGTATACCACTATATCCGCTGCACTTGCTGCACCTATAAAAAACAACCCCAAGAATGCCGATAAAATTGATGTTTTTTTCATATTTTCTCCTTTTAATTCCTTGAATTATAAAAATCTATACCTATATACGCAAGCCATTTTTTTAATTACCTATCATATATAACAGGCGTTCTGTTTATCGTATATATTCGACCGTCGTTATATCGATTATAGTAAATATAAAGAATATTAGAATCAACCGCTTCACCCCATGGATTCATATAATCTATAACTTGTCGTTGCGTATTGGTAGTAAACACCTTATGAAAAGTATTGTCAAAAACCTGCGAAAAATCATTAGTAAAATTAGGCTTTGCGATCACATTCATTATTATTATCCCATTATCCGCAACTTTTGACTTTAATCGCTCCATAAACTCAACGGTTATAAAGCCTTCTGGTATCTGAAAAGAATTAGAATATACATCTAAAATAATTAAATCATACTTTTCTTTAGTGTTTTTTAAAAACTGACTGGCGTCTTGAACAACAAATCTTTTATTACCAGATAATTTTTGCTTTAAAAAATGTTCTTCAGCAACGTCTTTTAAAGTTTTCTCTATATCAACAAAAGTATAATAATGGAAATTATCGTTTAAACCAGCCGTAAAACCACCAGCACCAAGAACCAATATCTTATATACCCTGTCCCTTGGCATATTATATATAAAGTTATCATTTATATAATTCATATAATTTGCCGTCCGACCTGTTTTAGCGTTATAAACAGACATCGGTAAATTATTCATATAAAAAACTTTGTCACGCCCGTAATTTGCAACGGATATCGTAGAATTGGCATTATTAACTAAGATCCCAAACCTTTTATATTGATAATAATCTGTGTTTAAAATTAAGCATACAGCAATAATAAAAAAACTGATAAAAATTGTTATAAAGTTTTTTCTTGTGATAATTGCCGCCATACAAGCCAATACAACAACCAATATTACAGTATAATTTACCCCCAAAAAAGGCATTAACAAAAGTGTAGTCAGTAAAGATCCCAGAACACTGCCAATAGTATCCCAAGCCATTATTGCACCGGTATAATTTGTATTATATTTATGCAAAGCCCTGGATAATAAAGTAGTATTAAAACCAAATAAGAAAGGCCCCCAAGATAAAAATATAAACGAAAATATAAAAGTTTGAACTATACTGGAAGTAATACCAAAATTATACATCAACGTAAAATAATCCGTAATTAATGGGAATGTCGCGGATAAGAAAACCAACAAAGCAATACAAATAAAACTTATATTTAAAATCTTTCTGATGCTTTTACCTTTGATTTTTTCAGAGCTACCTAAAAAATACCCCAAAGACATAAAGCCTAGGAAAACGCCCATAATTATACTTGTTATAACAGCAGAATTACCAACATAAAAAGCTAATTGTCTTAATACAAGAAGTTCTAATGACAAACTTATATAACCATTTAAGAATATTAAGAAAATTAACCATATATGTAATTTGCGACTCATATTTCTCCTCTTACTAATATGGTTATATGCTAATTAAAAAAACGAAGTTAATCAAATTATATTTTATCTGACGTGCATAAATCTTATATCGTCAAACTCAGGATATTTACTAAACATAGCTTTTGCGAAAGGACACATAGTTATAATTTTTCTATTATTTTTTCTGGCAAAATCTGCAACATGTCTAACTAAGTCCAAACCTATATGAGCTCTTCTATATCCTTCGGAAACGTCTGTATGATCTATTATTAATTTATCTATTCCAACACGAACAAAAGTGATTTTACCGACGTGCTTACCATCACAATCAGCATAAAAGCCAAGTCCATCCGGACATAAACTATATGTAACTTCATACTTCATATTTCCAGCCTTTATGAAGTAAGTATAACAAAAGGAATTAGCTTTATAAATATGATTCTTATCAAAATAAAAACAGGGTAAAATACCCCGTTTTTATTTTGCTATCTGTTGGTAATTTTTATATATAATCTTAGCGCTTTTCCTTAACAAAGCGTTTTCACCCGCAGACATATTTGGCTTTAAACATTGTATAACACCCGATTTACCAACAATACAAGGCATTGACATTGCTATCATCATATTATAAAAACGATTAACAGAGCTTACAGTTAAAATCTTGTGACTGTCGTTTATCAAACTTCTAAGCAACTCTGCAACGGCTGCACCTATACCGTCCCAAGTAGCCCCACGGCCTTTTATTATCTCGTAAGCAGCATTTCTTGTTCTATGTTCTATTGTTGCCCTTGTTGTCTTAGGTAAACTTATCTTCGTCTGTTTACAATAATCGTCCAGACTTATTGCACCTATGCTGATAGACTGCCAATTAATTACGCTGCTGTCGCCATGTTCACCAAGAACGTAAGCGTTTATAGATTGACTTGCGACATCTAACTGTCTTGAAAGTATCGTTCTTAACCTTGCAGAATCGAGCATCGTTCCCGTTCCAATTACGCGTCCTGCCGGTAACTTAGATAACTTCTGCGTCAACATAACCATAACGTCCAACGGATTAGTGACGACTATTATTTTCACGTTTTTTGCGTCAACGTTCGCCATAACTTTTGGAATTATATCTTTTATGACTTCTGTATTCTTATTTAATAGGTCTGTCCTTGTTTCACCTATCTTTTGATTCGCACCCGCAGATATTATAACTATATCACTGCCACGAATACCGCGATAATTACTTACAGCAGTTATTTTTACGTCAAACGTAAAACTTGCAGCATGCCCCAAATCTTCGGCAGCAGCACGTGCTCTGACACCGTCTCTATCAAACAAAACTATTTCATGAACAAATCCAGTATTTTTTACGGCAGTTGCTACTGCAGAACCAACGCTGCCGACACCGATAATAGCAATTTTCATCTCTCTTCCTTATTTTTATATGATATTATTATACCATAAAAAAAACGGGTAAAAACCCGTTTTTTTAATAAGATTTTGCAACATATACATAACTAGGATCTTTTTCATCTAAGCAACGACGGCTTATCTTATAAGCATCCATCATTTTTTCAAAATCTTCAGACTTCGTTAGTTCATACTTTATCTTAAAGAAACCTATTTTACCGCTTCTTAAAGCTTTATCCAGCTCGTCTAAACTTGATACTTCGGTTATCATTTTCTTATTTCGCTCTTCAACAGCGGCCAGCATATCATGCTGAATCTGATTCAAAATATCCTTTGCGGTATCAAGCAATTCTTTATCAGAAATCGTCTTTTTAGAATCTTTACCTAAATCGCGTCTTGTAATGGTTGCGGTTTTAGCATCCATTTCTTTTGCACCGATTTCAACGCGCAAAGGAACACCACGCTTAATCCATTTCCACATTTTGTCTGGTGCGCGCATATCAGAAGTGTCCACCAATACGCGAATATTTTGTTCTCTTAATTGACCTGCAAGATTTTCTGCAAACTTATTTAATTCGTCTTCGTTTTCATCACGACTAATAGGTATAATAACGATTTGATAAGGCGCAATAGCAGGCGGTAAAATCAAACCGTCGTCATCAGAATGAATCATAAATAAGCTTCCCATCATTCTTGTAGAAGTTCCCCAGGAAGTCGTCCAAGCATATTGCAATTTCCCGTCTGTCCCAAGATATTGAATACCAAATGATTTAGAAAAATGTTGTCCCAAATCATGAGAAGTCCCAGCCTGTAAAGCCTTCCCGTCCTGAGTAATATGTTCCAAAGTATAAGTATGGTCTGCACCAGCAAACCTTTCTTCTGGTGTTTTTTCGCCCATAATAGAAGGTATAGCTAAAACTTCACGCATATAATCACCATAAAGCTTGTGCATTTTTTTGGCATCTGCATTAGCTTCTTCGTGTGTAGCAAATACATTATGACCTTCTTGCCAGTTAAACTCTGACGTTCTTAAAAACATTCTTGGACGCATTTCCCAGCGCATAACGTTTACCCATTGATTTAATTTTAAAGGCAAATCACGATAAGACTTTACCCAGCGCGACATAGCTTCACCGATAATCGTTTCAGAAGTCGGACGAATTATGTAAGGTTCTGTTAACTTAGAATCAGGGTCTGGTTGCAATTTACCGTCTATCATCTTTAAGCGATGATGAGTGACAACAGCGCATTCTTTTGCAAACCCTGCAACGTGTTCTGCTTCTTTGTTAAAAAAATCTATGGGTATCAATAAAGGAAAATTAGCGTTTTGAACCCCGCAAGCTTTTATACGCTTATCCATTTCGTCACGCATAAGCTCCCATATTGCCCAACCATAAGGTTTTATCGTCATACAACCGCGAACAGGTGCGTTTTCTGCCAAATCTGCCGCTACTATTAAGTTTTGATACCAATCACTAAAGTTCTCTGCTCTTGTTGGTGTTATCGCTGTTTTCATTTTTTATCTCTTTATATTTAATTTTTTATTTTTTAATTCCATATATTTATCCGATATTATTTTCTGCATAATTAATGCAATTTCTTTTCTGTCCTTACCGTCCAAAGACGGTGGGGGTAATAAAGTTATCTCTACATAAAAACCACCTATAACCATTATATGAAAGACTTGACCGAAAGCGCTTCTTTCTTTGGAACATAAAGGGCCTTTATCTTGCTTATCGTTTGCAAAATAAGCGAAATGTTCGGCTAAATCTTCATCGGGAATAACAGAACCATCTTTAAATCTATAATTCATAACCATCGGTTGAACCGTCACATCTGAATCTTCTACGAAGTTGAACAAAGTGCTTTTAAAAGCTTTTACATAAGAACCGTTTGTGGTCGTTCCTTCCGGAAATAAAAACATCGGATATTTAACAGCAGAAACCTTTTCTTGAACAGCTTGTAAAGCTTCTATTGCATGTGAAGGTCTGCGATCAACAAATATTACGCCGAATTTTTTTGCAAACCAACCAACCAAAGGCCATGACTCTATTTCTTTTTTTGCAACGAAACTTCCACCAAAAGCAACTGGGAAAGTAGTAATTTCAAACAAAGAAATATGATTGCTTATAACTAACAACGGACGCGATTGGCTTAATTTACCGTGCTTTATAATCCTTATGCCAGTTAGACCTAATAAAATCCCCATAAATACGCGCATATACCAAACAGAAGCATTACCCTTGGGAAGCAAAAGAACTATCGGAATCTGTAAAACAACAGCAATCCAAAAAAGCCCGAACTTTATACAAGCAAAAAAAGTATTAAAAAAGTTTTGTTTTTTTACTGTCATAATTATCTGTCTTCGTCTTCTTTATCTTCGTCAATATACTCTGCATCTGCTGCATCTTCACTTAATAAGAACTCTACCAGACCACGAACCACTTTAAAAGGTGCTGTTACGGGGAACAACATAAGCTTACCCAAAGTTTTCATTGCCCCATCTTTTATTTCAAAATCTTCTAAAGCGTTTTCTTTTCCTAAAAAGTGCTTCTGATACGCAGCATCTATTTTCTTGGTCTGAACCATAACAAAAACGTCGTAACTATTAAAAGGCGCGTCAACAAAAACCCCTTTACCAAAACTCGCACCAAGTCTTAAATACCCCTTGATTAAAGGCGTCATTTGACGACGTGCATCTTCGGCACAAACGAACGCTTCTGGTAAAATATTCATTCTTGACAATTTTGGATTAACACCTTCGGCAAAGTTTTCTGGGATTACCGTTGCACGTAAACTTAACGGTGATAAATGATTATAGTATAAATAAGATATCGCCTGAGCAGAATCAGCAGGTTTCTTACCAACCCAAGACGCAACACCAAATAACAATAATATTTTTCTACGAACAATATATTCACCAAGCCCAGCCCACAACATTCGCATTACCAAAGCATTTTCACGGTATTCTTTCTTTACGCAAGCACGAGACATTTCTGCTATGTTACCTGACGACTTTTTGATTTTTGATATATTAAATTCAGACTCGGTATAAAAACCGCCCATTTTTTCCGCAGCGTTTCTATCTATTATACGATAAGTTCCAACAACACGACCATTATGAAAAACAGCCATATATTCGGCAAACCTGTCAAAAGAATCATATTCTTCGCGCAGTTGCTTTTGCTCTTCCGTAGCAGATGCACCTTCTTCTTCTACGAAAACCTCGTATCGCAACTGTCTTACTTGCTTACGTTCTTCCTTATTCCTTGTAAGTCGCACTTCGTAATCACGAACCTTAATAGCCATATATTTATCCTTTATAAATAAGATACAAAGTGAAGAATATCAAAGTATTGCAATACTTTCAACGATTTTATTTCAGCTTGTCCGCAAGAAGCGCTATGGCGATAGCATACCAATTAGAGCTATTCCATTTTTTAATTCTATAAAAATTAGGATATGTTAAATATGCGGTTATAGCTTTCTGCGGTGCAACGTCAGTATCTATGGCGTTTGGGTCTTGATTCTGCACAGCCTGAAGCTTGGCAGATTCTCTTTCTTCTTGAATAACTCGTATATCTGCGACTAATCCTGCTTGCATATCAGCAATAGGAAGATTGGAACCGTCAAAGTTAACCACTCCCATTTCTGCCCAAGCACTTAACGGTTTTAAAGTTTTACCGTCTAATAAATCTATATTAAAATCAGCAGGTAACATAACTTTTCTAACTATTTTCTCGTTCTGATTCCAACCAAGTTTATTTAAATAATTACCGGCACTGAACATGGCGTCACCTACGCTATGAATTATATCTATCTTTCCGTCACCATTACCGTCGGCCCCATATTGTGCAAGAGTCGTAGGTATAAACTGGAAATGCCCCATAGCCCCAGCCCAACTACCATATATATCGTTTATATCAAGATTGTTTTTATCGGCTACTTTCATCAAAGCAAGTAATTGCTTTGTAAAAAATGTCTGTCTTCGTCCTTCGTAAATCAAAGTGAAAAAAGCATCTGTCAATTTATAAGCAGCTCTGTATTCACCATAATTAGATTCCAATCCCCAAAAAGCAAGTATTACGTGCGGTTGTATCGCATACTTGCTTTCAACCCTGGATAGCAAAGTCGGGTAAGTTATATACATTTCCCTGCCGTTTTTTATTCTTGTCGGATTAACCGTCCTTTTTAAATACTCTTCCAATGTTAGCTTAAACTCTGCTTGATTTTTGTCGCTTTTAACTATAGAAGGAATAAAAGCCGGCGAACGCAATGTTTCTTTTATCGTCGCCTGCGATATGTTCTGCGCAGCTGCTTGGTTTCTGATAGAACTTAACATTTCATACCATCTATCCATATCAAAACTGCCGCGCCCGTTTCCAAAAGCAGAAAACGATAATATACAACAAGACATTGCGCAAATAATGCGTTTAATTGCCTTATACTTCATTTAAACCACCTTTAAAAAGCGTATTTTATACCTAAATGCAAACCAAATGACTGCCACGTAGCACGTGTCAATGAACTGGTTACATATTCTGTATGTGCCGGAACCGTCTCTAAAATAGGCAGCCCATAATCATCTAAAATATATTGACCGTTTTCGTCTACTAAGAACTGAGAGTATTCTGCTATGTAAAGCTTTCCCCCGATTTCACCGACGTGAAATAAATCTGTATCAACTTTTAAAGATAATTGAACTCTATCCGATATTTTATAATTATATTCCATTTCTGCACTATAAGAATACGCACCGTTATTACCTTCGTCTATAAAACTTGGATTCTGCTGCCAGTCCGTGCGATTTGGCCATATACCTTCTGCAGAATAATTTGGAAGACCGAACTGCATATAAAAACGCAACTTATCCTTTAAGGTCATTTGCTTTTCCATTTCTAACCCAACGTAAAAACCGCTCCACGTAGTATTATATATATGCGTAGTTCCTTCTATAACAATCGGGCCATCTCCACCAATAATTACGCATTCACCGGAATCTACCCCCCAAGGTATGGTTCCCATCGTATCTGGGTTATAATCTATGGTCGGTAACGTGTTACCTATTTCCGTTACTACATTACCCAAAGCACCCGTTTGAACAACTTTTATATCTTCAGGCGACATACATACTTGATACCAATCTTCTGGCGCAGCAACGCCAATCGGCACACTATAATAATTTCCAAGTTCATCACCATAAACGTAAGCCCCATTATCCGTCATCAACGGCAGATAAATACCAGGATTAGGATAAAAATGGTCGAACATTTCCAAATTATGCTTAAATATTTCATAACCAAAAGACGGAGATAATTTCCATCCACCAATATCCCATATATGGTGCGCCCCCATACCAAACTTGAAATGGTTTGTTCTTCCTGTTTGGTCCCCCATAGAAATTGTAAACACGCCATAATAAGGATTAGACGCGTCAAACGGTTGCAAATCATAATCCATCGACAAACCACCATGCGACATAAATCCCATAGCATATTCGCCGTAGACAAACAGGTCAAAATTACGAAGACTGAAATTATGTTGGGCCCCTACACCTATTTCATTATAAACCATATCGTCCCATTCCAGTATCGAACTAACCCCCGTTTCAAACTCAAAATCTGCAAACTTACGGCTATAATTTAAGCTGATACTGGTTGCATTTTCATCTTCCACAGGCACTGCTATACCATTAGTCGTCATAACGCCTACATAAGAAGGCATCGTAGGTCTGGGAACTTGATAAGAATATGAACGACTTCCTACAACTTGCTTGCTGCCGGAATCACCAACATATTTCGTATAACCTTGCTGCTGATACTGCCCGTAAGCCGCTTGATTTGCCGTTACGGTGCTTGTCTGATAATACGACGGAACACCCTCGTTAGAGCCAAAAGCTAACACAGGGCTTATAATTACCGACAAAAAAGAAAATATCCCTTTCTTCATTCCTACATTTATATCAGGTATTATTATATCATATTTTTTTCCTTTTCAAAAGCAGTTTTAATACTTAATTTTTTTTGTCTTAAAACTGGACTTTTCATACTTTTTTTATACCATACCAGTTATGGAAATTGATCATAATTTATATATTCATATCCCCTTTTGTATATCTAAGTGCAAATATTGCGCATTTTTTTCTTCTGCATGCGCAAATCCTGATTGGGAAAACTTTACAAAAAATATATTAGAAGAAATAAAATATTGGTCTATAAAATTAGGAAAAATAAATATACCAACTATATTTTTTGGTGGTGGAACGCCTTCTTTACTACCAGAAAAATACGTCGAACAAATTATTAACGAAATAAATAAATCATTTCATATCGATGATAATTGCGAACTTTCTTTGGAAGCGAACCCCGGAACCATAAACAAAGAAAAACTGCAAAACTTGAAAAACATAGGAATTAATCGAATATCTATTGGCGCACAATCTTTTGATGATAACAGACTTATTTTCTTGGGTAGAAAACATTCTGCTGGTCAAGCTATACAAATAATTAACGACTCTTTAAGCCTAGGCTTCAGAACTTCTGCTGATTTTATTTATGGTCTGCCACAAGACACACCCGAATACGTTGCGAAATTGTGCTCACAAATAAACGCTATCGGATTAGAACATTGCTCTTTATACGAACTTACAATAGAACCAAATACGCCTTTCGGTAAAATGAATCTGGATATGCCAAGTAACGAACACATGGCCCAATTGTATGAAACTATTTCCGAAAAGCTTTGTTTACCGCGATACGAAGTTTCAAATTATGCTAACCCAGGTCAAGAATGCCGGCACAACCAAAACGTTTGGGACGGCGAAGCTTATATCGGTATAGGTAAAGGCGCGGCAGGCAGACCTTTTATAAAAGATACTTGGTATGAACAACTTGGTGATAATGAAAAGTTTGAACCAATCAGCAACGAAACACGCACAATAGAGAAAATAATAACAGGTTTGCGACAAACACGCGGTGTAAAACTTACAGAAGACATAAAAAAACAAATCGATTTTCATTTCATTAATAAAAATCCAGACTTGCTTATTATAAGTCAAGATGATAGATTAAAAACCACGAACAAAGGGCTTTTAGTTCTTGATTATATACTAAGCGAATTGGTGAAATAAAATGAAGAATAAATTATTAAACATAATCGGTATAGCAGCCGTTTTTATAGCCTTAATAACTGCCTATTTTTTAACAAAGGAGAAAGTAATGAATGCCGGTATAAAGCTTGAAAATATGGATTTAACTATAAATCCAGGTGACAATTTCTACGATTACGCCACTCTTAATTGGCAAAAAGCCAATCCAATACCAGATGATTATTCAAGATATGGTTCTTTTGATGTTTTGCATAACGAAACTTTATCGCGCGTGAAAGAAATTGCAGAAAAAGATATCGGTAAAATCGGGACATTATATAAAGTATTTATGAATACAGAAAAACTTAACCAAGAAAAAACAGAACCAGCACAAAAATATATTACTGAAATAGATAACTTAAAAGACAAAAACGATTTAGCAGAATATCTTGGTAAGATGCATACTTTTACTTCTGCTTTCTGGGCAGACAGCGTTGCTTTGGACGAAAAAGACAGCGAGCACTTTTTATATAACATAGTTCAAGGTGGTTTAGGTTTATCACGAGATTATTATTTTGACGAAGATGAAAAATCAAAAGAAGTTCGCAAAGAATACAAAAAGTTTATAAGTAAGCAAATGGAAAACTTTGGGATAAAGGTGGATGCTGAAAAGCTGTATGCTTTGGAAGAACGCATGGCAAAATCATTTTATTCAAAAGAAAAGCTTCGTGACCCACACGCAAATTATCACAAAATGTCCGTTCAACAGATTAAAGAACAATTTCCAGATTTTGACTGGGATACATACTTAAAAAATCGCGGGGCGCAAAATGCCGAACACATAAACATCGGTCAACCAGAAGCTATTGCCGAATCAATTGCTATCATGAACGATACAGATTTTAATCTTATTAAAGATTATTTAAAATATCGTATTGTATCTATGTCAGATTCGTTATTAGATGATGAATCTTATAAAATATCTTTTGACTTTTATAATAAAACTTTGGCGGGTCAAAAAGAACCAAAACCAAGATGGAAACTTGCCATTGGTTTAATAGACGATTCCATAGGTGAAGAAGTAGGTCATTTATACGTGGAAAAATATTTTCCGGAAAGCGCAAAAAAACGTATGCAAGAGTTAGTTCACAACTTACAAAAAGCCTATAAAATAAGAATAGAAAACCTTGACTGGATGTCGGAAGAAACTAAAAAACAAGCTTTGGAAAAACTTAGCACTTTTAAAGCAAAAATAGGCTATCCAGATAAATGGAGAAACTATGAAAATCTTATAATTTCAGACCAAGATTCATTATTAGAAAACGTAATGCGTATTGCAAAGTTTCAAGACCAATTCTGGATTGAAAAAATAGGCAAAGAAAACGACCCAGATTTATGGTATATGAATGCACACGAAATAAACGCTTACTACGACCCATCTACTAACGAGATTTGTTTCCCAGCCGGTATTTTACAATATCCTTTCTTTGATATGGCAGCAGATGATGCTTTTAATTATGGGGCTATAGGATCTATCATAGGTCATGAAATGACGCACGGTTTTGACGATACAGGTCGTCAATTTGATAAATCTGGAAATCTTAAAGACTGGTGGACAGAACAAGATTCTAAGGAATTCAACAAAAAAACTCAGATTATGAAAGACTATTTCAACAATATAAATATTACAAAAGATATAAAAGCTAATGGAGAATTCACTCTTGGTGAAAATCTTGCCGATTACGGTGGTATCACAATATCTTTCACAGCATATAAAAACTTTGGCACCCCTTCAGAAACAGTAAGTAATCTTACTGCCGACCAAAGATTTTTCATCGCTTATGCAAATGCATGGGCACAAAACATACGCGAAGAAGAAGCTATACGTTTGACAAAAATAGACGAACATTCTTTACCACGCTGGCGGGTTAATGGTATATTACCACATATAACTTATTGGTATGAAACATTTAACATTCAACCAACAGATAAGTTATACTTGGCACCAGAAAAAAGATTATCTTTATGGTAAGAAAAAGGCCGGCATTTGCCGGCTTTTTTTATTATTTTTTATTTGCAACCCGTTCACGAAATTCGTTACTCGGTCTAAAAGAAGCAACACGTCGTGCAGTAATCACAGCAGGTTCACCTGTTTTTGGATTACGTCCCATACGTTCTGGTTTCGAAAGAATCTTGAAGCTTCCCAACCCAGCAACTTTTACTTCTTCACCATTTATTAAAGATTCTGTAATCTCTTCAAAAATAACGTCTACTAATTTATAAGCATCAGCTGACGTTAAACCAAAACGCGCACGCAGGCGATTTGCAAAATCATTTCTTGTTATCGTAGCCATTTTTTACACCCTGATTAAAGCCGCACCCCAAGTTAAACCACTTCCGAATGCGGGATATAAAACTAATTGCCCCTTTTTGATAATACCTTTATCAAAAGCATAAGACAACGCTAAAACCCCTGATGCACCACTTGTATTTGCATGCTTATCAACGGTTACTAATATTTTTTCCAGCGGGAAACCAAGCCTTTCTGCGCCACTCCTTATTATACGTAAATTAGCCTGATGCGGGACAATCCAATCTACGTTATCAGCCGTTATACCCGCATGATCCATAATGTATTTAGCAGCTTCCGGCATTAATTGAACAGCTTTTTTATAAGTTTCTGGACCATTCATAATTATTCTGTGGTCTGGGCTTCCATGTAACATACCAAAACACTTACCATCAGACATAACAACAGTATCTATAATACCAGAATAGCTGGATGTAGAGCGTTCAAAAATTAAAGCACCTGCCCCGTCACCAAAAAGAACCGCAGTGCTTCTGTCCGTCCAGTCTATAAACCTAGACATCTTTTCCGCACCGATTATCATTATTCTTTCATGCATACCAGCCGTAAAAAAACCGCGCGCACAATGCAAACCATAAATATAACCTGTGCAAGCACCGCGAACATCAAAAGCAGGTATATTATTATCGGCTTCTAAACGTCCTAGAACCTGAACTGCAACCGACGGAAAATCAAGTTCTGGCGTTGTTGTTGCAACAATTACCATATCTATATCATTTATAGAAAGCCCGGCATTTTCCAAAGCCCTTTCTGCAGCAATAGTTGCCATATCAACGACAGTTTCGTCTTCCCTTGCAAAGTGCCTTTCTTTCATACCAGTGCGCTGAACAATCCATTCGTCAGTGGTGTCCATTATTTTTTCAAAATCCTGATTCGTCATAACCTTTTCAGGTAAATAAGAACCGTAACCAATCAATCTACTTCCCATTATCCTTCCTTTGTTCGCCGTATTATACAAGCCAATATCACAACTTGCAATATTAAAAAATACCTTTATAAAAAACGGGGCAAAACCCCGTTTTTTTAGCGTTGCTTTATACCTATTTGCATATATTGCTTTAATATGTCAAAAGCTTTCCAAACAGTTTCTATATTCTTTTCCAACCATTGTTTTTCTTCCAGCTTTTCCGACAAAGTCTTTAATACACCTAAACTTTTAACTGTATCAGTTTCAGAAGTTAATCGTTGTTTTATTGCTATTAAAAATGCAATTTCATTACTAACAAAAACTCTTTTTATATAAAAATTGACACTATGAACTATTTTCTTTAAAATATATAATATGAGTATATTAAAAAACATTTTTATAAAAAAATTCAGTGAAAGGGATATTGAATTTTTAAATATTGGCATACAGACTGGGGCATTAAAATTATACGATATTATGCCAGGTTGGATTATAGGCAGTAATTACGAAGCTATGAAAAAAAATAGAGGCTTGCTTGCAATGTTCCTTGTTAGCAATCGTAATAAAATCAGAAAATTACCTGGTAATTATGAGGAACTAATAAATGTAGGTGGAGAACTTGGATTGGTTGGAATGTCCGATTTTCTTACAGAAATAATTTCTTACGCTCAATATAAAAAATTTAAAGGCTCGTTACCAACTGCCAAACAAATGGAAGCATACCATAAAAAATTAGTAAAAATAATCCAAAAAAATGTGCTCGATTTTATAAATTCTAAAAACAACGAATAAGCTTATGCACAAAATTCTTTAGACTTGAACATACAATATAAAAAACATTGAATAAATAAATCTTTTATTTTAATATAAGCTTGTTTGTCGTCCCCATAGTTCAATTGGATAGAACAAATTCCTCCTAAGAATTAGATGCAGGTTCGATTCCTGCTGGGGATACCAAGCAGGAAGAGAACCTGCAAAAAGGTTCGAACCGCAGTAAAAAGGCAGACGGAAGTATGCCGGTCTGCATATGCAGATTTTACAAGGTGGCGAAGCATTCCTGCTGGGGATACCAAGCAGGAAGAGAACCTGCAAAAAAAGGTTCGAACCGCAGTAAAAAGGCAGACGGAAGTATGCCGGTTTTATAATAAAAAAACGAGTTTTGAATTATGAAAAATAAAGCTGTAAAGATTGGAATTATCGCAAGTATTTTACCACACTTATTTTGTTGTGTTTTGCCTATCGTATTATCTTTGCTTAGCTTATTTATGCCTGTCGAAGCTCATTGGCATATAATACCTCATAATTTTGAGCCTGTATTGTTTACTTTTTCTGCAATTATGTTGCTTTTTTCTTGGTATCTTGTATTAAAAGACTGTAAATGTGATTGTGACCACTGCAAAGGAAAAGACAATCATAAAGCGCAAAAAATCATACTTGGTGTTATAACAGCTTTATTTATCATCAGCATAATACTTCATATATTTGCTCATCATTAAAACAACCGGCAAAAGCCGGCTTTTTTTTATAATTGATTAAGTTCCTTTTATTTAATACGATAAAACTGTAAAAAAGGAATTGTTATGAAGATTTTTGACACAACAGAATTAGACTTCAAAGATGTTTTGATAAAACCTAAACGTTCTTATATAAACTCCAGATCCGAAGTAGATATCACCCGCGAATACAAGTTCAAATGGTGTCCAAGAAAAATATCGGGGACCGGTGTAATAGTTGCTAACATGGCGACAGTCGGAACTTTTGAAATAGCTAAACATATGATGCAACACAAAATGTTTACATGCTTGCATAAACATTATCCATTAGAAGACTTAATAAAATTCATAACGGAAAATGACTGTCGTGATTATGTGTTTCTATCTATGGGATTGCGAGATGAAGATTATAAAAAAATAGAAACGATTTTAACGCAATATCCAGATAAATGCCGAAATATTTGCATAGACGTTCCGAACGCTTATATACCAAAAGTAAAAGAACTGGTAATAAAAATGCGCGAAAAGTTTCCTGATATATTGTTAATGGTAGGAAATGCTGTAACAGCAGAACTTACGGAAGACTTAATACTATCCGGCGCAGATATAATAAAGTGCGGTATTGGCGGTGGCAGTGCATGTATAACAAGAAGAATTACGGGTGTTGGGCGACCTCAATTATCTACTATATTTGAGTGTGCAGACACAGCGCACGGTATTGGTGGTATGATATGCTCGGACGGTGGGGTCGTTTATACGGGTGATATTTGTAAAGCCTTTGGTGCAGGTGCTGACTTTGTAATGATGGGCGGTTTTTATGCAGGTTGTGACGAAGCCGAAGGCGAAACAATAGAAAAAATAATTTTAACTGACGAAATAGACCCTGACACAAAAGAAAGGAAAAGCGAAATAAAAAAATATAAAGTCTTTTATGGCATGTCATCAGAATATGCTCAGAACAAGCACTATAACGGTATGCCTAATTATCGCGCCAGTGAAGGTAGACTATTAAAAGTCCCGTCAAAAGGGCCAATAGATAAACTTAACCAAGAAATACTTGGCGGTCTTCGTTCGTTTATGACTTATGTCGGCGCAAGGCGGTTAAAAGACGTATCAAAATGCACGACTTTTTACAGAGTTAATACTCAATTAAATACCGTATTTGAAAATTAAAAAACGGCCGGCAAAAGCCGGCTGTTTTATACAAACTTTTCCGGCACAAGCTTTAAAAGATTTTTCCAACATCTTCTGAATATACTTGTATTCGGTGAAGTCTTGTAAACGCGCGGTTCTTTATCACCAGGACGCATTCCCGTCCAAATAGTTTTGCCATTATTTATAGATACATGCCAAGAGGTTTTCGTGTCATTCTTTATCATATCACGCAACTTATCTGCAAAATCTTTACTTTCAAAAATTGCAACGTTTTCTGTGTTATACAAAGCACTTCTTGGATCCAGATTAAAGCTGCCAATCCAAGAAATATCATCATCAAAAACAATCGTCTTACTGTGTAAAACCGAAAAACTGGACCGCTTCCTTTCCCTATCGTGCCTTTTCCCGCGTAAGTTTTCCGCAGACAACATAAACTCGTAAACATCCGCACCTGCTTTAATTAAATCAGTTCGATAATTTTCCCATTTAGCATAAACAGTAGGCGCGTTCGTAGAAGATAAAGAATTAGTAACAATCGTTATATGAATACCTTTATTTTTTTTCTTCAAAATATTACTTAAAGCAGCGTCACCAGGCACGAAATAAGCGGCCGAAAAATACACGGATTTACTTGTTTTATTCCATAAGTGCAATAAAGCCTTTACTATATCACCCTTATAATTTTCTTTTTCTTCGGGACTCATTTCAACTTTTGAAGGTGGGTCGGCAAAGAACTTTCCCTTTCCCCAACTAAAATCAAACTTTTTGTTCTTATATTCTTTTTGAACAAAATCTATCAACTTATTATATTCTTTTATATCTTCTGAATTAGCCTGCCCGATATTATCAAAACGCTCTTGCAATTTTTTAGCCGCTTTTTTTGATTTCGCTTTCGGGAAAACTTCTGCCGGTATCGATAAGTGATAATTCCAATATTCGTCAAAACTTTTAGTTGCATTGTAGGTAATATCACCTAGAAACAAAACGTCAGTATCGGAAAAATTCGCCGCCGTTTCGGGGTAAAAATAATTACTTCCTACATTTCTTCCACCCGTAATCAATGCAATATTATCAACTATAAAAAGCTTATTATGCATTCTGGAATTCAACCGATTAAAATCCATAAGATATTGCGGGTAATATAATAATTTATTCCTATTTGAAACCGTATTAAAAACTTTAACTTCTATATTCGGGTGCTGATTAAGTAATAAAACATCTGCTATATCAGACTTTGTTCCATAATCGTCAATTAATATTCTTACTTTAACGCCCCTGTCGGCCGCGTTTTTCAATTCTGCAATAAGAATCTTGGATGTAAAGTCGTTACTATAAATATAAGTTTGCAAGTCTATTGTTTTAGTAGCCATTCTTGCAAAAGCAGCACGAATAACGAAAGCAGACAAACCATCATCTATCAAAGCGGCACCACTAACGCCGTTTTTGTTATTCAGCTGCATCTGGTAAGGCTCTGCAATAGGAGTATTTACGGGATTATATTCAAAATCTTTTCGCGTCACCTTGACCTGATAACTTTCCAGTCTTTTATCTGTAACCGAAGTAGGTATAGTTGTGCACCCCAATAAAGGGAAAGTTAATATATAGAGAGAAACTTTTTTTAAAGTTATCACGAAACACCTCTGACAAGAAATTATATAAGCAAAGATTTATCAAGTCAAACGACGATTATTTTTATATAAATATATGTAATTTTATGTTTGCATAGATTTGACAAATATGATAAAATAAGCTTATAAAAAGAGAAGGGAAATAACAAAATGAAAAGATTTATCGCGGTTCTCAGTGGGATATTAGTGCTGCCTGCATTTGCAGAAGTTGCACCAATTTACTATGAAGAAGTTGTTCAAGAATATGCAGATCCGGCAAGTCCTGAACAAGATATAGCCATAGAAGAAGAACAGCAAAACGTTGTGCAACCTGTTGTTCCGGTTACGCAAAGTCCAAGGAATGCAACTGGAAGAACTGCTTCATCCAGGGCGGTGATGTCAACATCAGGTAATACTGCAACTACGACAAGGACCAGCGATACCAATCGCGCTATTGTTGCAAGAACCGCAACAACAAATGCTTCAAGAACAACCACTGCACGCGGTGCCGCTTCAAGGACAGCAACAACAAACGCAGCTAGACAAGTTGTTTCCTCACCTTCTGTTACAACACGTGATTCTTCTGACACCTCTTCTCAACAGAAAGTTGTTGCACGCAGAAACGTTCCAACAACAGGAACGACAGCTAGGGCATCTATTGTTCAAACAGATACAGTTAACACTCCTTTATATACAACATCTGGGACAAACACAAGTCGTGTTGCTGTAACAAATACTTCTTCTGTTCGTTCAAGGGTACCAACTGCCAGGGCGGCAACTGCAACAGTTTCCACAAGTACAACCAGCACGACCAGCACAACATCTTCAGAACCTTCTATGGATGAACTGGCACAATTAACAGATTTCTGTAAAGCGCAATATACACAATGTATGGATAACTTCTGTAACGTATTGGACGAAAATCAAGGTCGTTGCTCTTGTTCCGCAAATATAAAGAATTATGAAAAGACAGAAACTGCGCTAAAAGAAGCCACAGAACAATTACAAGAGCTTGCAGTTCAATTAACTTATCTTGCAAACGATTTGACGCCTGCACAAATAGAAGCTTTATATAGTCAAACAGAAGCAGAATTAACGTTATCTTCAAAATCTGATTCGGATAACTCTCAAATTAAGTCCGATTTAGATAGTATAAGAAAAATGTTGGTAGAAGTTCAAAGCGGTAAAGCTTCAAGCACAACTATTTCTAGCGGTTTGAATTTCAACTTCGCAGACTTGTTAAACGTTGATACTATTGGCACTTTTGATTTTACTTCTATATTTGGGACAACAAATTCTGCAAACGTATCAACTATCAGCAACCAACGTGGGGATCAATTATATAAAACGGCCGCAGCTCGTTGTAAAGCAGCAGTTCTTAATGATTGTGCAGCACAAGGCGTCGATACAGCAGTTATAATAAACTCTTATGATTTGGAAATAGATAAACAATGTATCGTTTATGAACGCAATTTGACTAATGCAAATAACGAAATGACAAACAAAATAAGGTCTGCACAAGTTTTATTACAAACTGCAAGATTACAAACATATACGAACAAGAACTCTTATGGTTCAATTCGTGAATGCGTAAATGCTTTGGACTCTTGCATGCAAGACGACTTTGTATGCGGAACTGATTACGAAGCATGCTTGGATCCAACAGGTAAATATATAGTTAATGGTGAAATAGTCATTGGAAGTGAACCAGGTGTATCTGGTGGAACAAGCGCAGACGATAAAAAATGGGACGCTGGTTTATACGAAGTATGGAACGAAGCTTCAACTGGTGCATGGCTTGGTGACGAAACGTTACCGACATATATAACAAATAACTTGTTTGATAGCGCACCAGCAGAAACAACGTATGATAATATGGCAAAATATCTTCAAAGCAGAATCGGTTATCACAACGATACTGACGGTAAAGATTATGGTATGTGCATGAGTGTGTTAAACGCATGCCAAAATTACACATACGATGACGCAGGAAAGGCATATAACTTTAAAAACCCAGTTGTAACAGAATACTTGCAACGCACGTTGATACAAATAAAAGCAGCACAAGATACATTCTTGGCAGATTATGCAGAAAATTGCATAAGTGATGTAGAAGATTGCTTATCAGACAATAAATATTCTGCAGACGCAACGGCTTCTCAGAAGAATATAGCAATTCGTGCTTGTAAACCTATGTTGACAACCTGTATGAGCGTTAACGGAGTTTCAGAAGATGCAGATATACCAGATGCAGGCAGTTTAACTGCTCAAGAATGGGTTGATGAAATATTCGGAATTACAGAACCATAAAAGAAAAACCGCCTAAATGGCGGTTTTTTTTCGCTTAACGAAAACCTTTGTAATGCTTTTGATGCTTAACAAGGTCTGTATATCTTCTTATATCTAAAATAACGTTACTTATTAATAACTATGGCCTTTATTAAAAACTAAGGCTCTGCCACAAAAATTATATGTGTGTTAATAAATATAAAAGTTTTTAACAAAAACTTTTTGAATCTAATTACATGAACTTTACTAAAAAACGATAACGTAAACAAAAAAAGACACTTATGCGTCAATAAACAAAAAGCTTTTAATCGCCTATTTTTAAATTAGGTCTTGTTGCACGTAAGTTCTGTAAAGATTTATCTTGCGCTTTGCGGAAAGCTTCTGGATTCCATATTTGAAAACTATTGCCGCGCCCTACAAAAACAGCCTTATCTTTTATTCCTGCATGTTTTAATAAATCTTCGGGTATAACAATACGACCTGTTACGTCAAAAGCCAATGGACGCGCGTCGGCAAATAACATAGCAGACAAATCGTCTAATTCGCTGTCAAAAACGCCCATTTTATCGGTTGCAGCCGCCAACTGTTCCATTCTTGCCATTGAAAGCCCTTCTATACAATTAGAAGTAAACGACCGATATAATACGACACCGGCAAACTTTTCGTTAACAAGAGAAGCACGGAAAGATGCAGGCACTGAAATTCGCCCTTTGGTATCCAAACGATTTTCATAAGATGAGAGAAACAATGACATTTTAAGGTCTTCGTTTATGGGCTATGCCCGTTAATCTTCCCGGCTTCATATGAAATCTAGCACGTCATTTTATGGTTGTCAATGACAATTTATAATTATTTTATGGGATTTTATGGTTTAATAAAATGAAATAAACTTTTTTTAAATAAAATTAAAATAATTATATTTTTTACTTGACCAGCGATTCGTTTTTGTTCTATGATTCTTGTATAGACAAAGGGAGCACGTCTAAAAAGCCCAGAAAACCGAAGAAAAACCGGAGTTCTGCACAAAAAAAGAAAAATAAAAAGTTTTGTTTTAAATGTTTTTGTAAATACAAGTTTATATACAACATTTAAAACTTCAGCACCCAAAAAGGAGGGACCACGCATGTCAAAAAATATTAAAGAAATAATGATTGCATTAAATAAAGTTTTATCAACAACAGTTTGGGTAAACCAAGACCGTCAAATCGTATCATTAAGCGACGAATTGCAAATCGGTAAGAATAACGCCCCGCGTTCTATTGAAGATTTATCTCGTTCTTCTTTGGTTGGTGCTTATGTTTCATTACAAATTCGCACAGACAACTTTGAAATAGCGGCAGAAAGCTTGGATACCAAGACTTTGGCTTTACGCGTTAAAGAAATGGTTTTTGCCGAAGCCAAGAAAATTATGGACGCTGCTGACGCAACAGATTCTAAGAACGTCGCAAAAGCGGCTTAACTTGCCTTTCACGTGCAAAAATGCGTGGTTTATGGGCAACAAAAGTTTCTGGGGAACCAGAAGGAAGGGAGCACCCGCCATTCAAGTAATTGATGGCGGGGTTTTCTTATAAAAATTAGAACTTATATGCTGCCCTTATGTTTCCTGATATATCTTTATAATTATCACGATAAATAAAATCAGCCCCTACTTGCATTTGAAGCTTTTGATATATATTTGCTTTTATGCTTATACTGGCATTCATCTGCCATTTTGATAAGGCGTCACTTACTATGTTATAGTTATATTTTGTAATATTTACAACGTTATTTACACTATCTTCTAGCCAATCGTAAGAACCGCCAAACTCTACTGCAGGAACTATGCTAAAATCTTCCGTAAGGTAAAAGCTTTTTTTTATCGTCAGATTTGCAAAGCTGGACAAAGAATTCAAATCATCGCCTGCCAAAACTTGTCCTACATCGTCTGCCGAGCTACTTCTATGCACTTGATAATATCTTGCTCCTATTTTTGGTGTCAACGTTATACCTTTATGAACTATATCATAACCGACACCCGATTCTATACCATATGTATACAATTCGGTATCAGAATATATCGCGATTCCTCCCACATCTTTTGTTTCTTGCAACAAGCTTGCAAACCAAGAAGCGCTTGTTTTCCATTCGAAACCGTTATTATTATATTTTGCATATATACCGCCCCCGTTTGTTGGCGCATGAATTACTCGAGCCCAGCTTTTCACGTTATCATATTGATACATATAAGCCAGACCTATATCCCAATCCGCCAAATCATATTCGGCACCAACACCAAGATTAAAACCATAAGCGTCCATTTCCCCATATTTTCTGTTCTTGCCAATATAACCACTATGACCTGAAGAATAAGCCCATAATTTCAAATTACCTACTGCATAACCAGATTTATCTGATATGTCTTCGCTTATCATACGGCTAAAATTATCCATATAAGATAAAGACAAAGCTTGCATTATCGGTGCGTTTGTAGGCGCCAAAGCCGTCAAAGCATTTAAATATGCGTCCATATCGTTCTGATATAAATAGTTCAATCTTTCGTATACTTGATATGTAAGCTCGTTAGACGAAAAAGCCGGCGCATCTTGCCAGGCATCGGCAGTATCTTGATTATCTTCCGTTCCACCCTCTTCTTCAATATCTTCTTTTATATCGTTCTTTGGTTTTATTTCATACCAGCCATCTGTAAGTTGTGAGAAATCATAAAGATTATCGTTAATGGCAATCGTAAAACCGCCACTAATATCTGTTTCGGAATGTATTAACTGAATCTGCAAAGAATCTTCATCTTCAAGCAAACCGTTATCAAGGACAATATTTAATACGGCACCATCATCTGCGATTATGTTATTTGCTATTAAAGCTCCGAAGTTGTCTGGGGCCTGAACTTCCAAAGATAACTGAGAAGAAGCCCCAAAGCTAGCAGTTCCGACAGATGCTTGCGAAGTACCTAGGTTAAGCGTTCCAGAATCAACCTGCAAATTACCGGCATCAAAAAACTTGCCATCATTAACAACCTCTACTGTTCCGCCACCAATTGTAACATCGCCTGAAAAATCACTCATATCATTAGCTAATACAATAGAACCAGAACCGCCTATATCTTGCCCATTAAAATTATATTGTTGGTTTATTAACATAGTGCCGGAACCAGTAATTTTATCATTAAAAGTTATGCTTTTACCTTCTTCTGCATTAAGTTTTACCGTTCCGCCAGAAGATAAAATAGCATTTGATTCACCTGCTGCCGTATTACCCGTAAAATAAACGTTCTGATTGCTTGCTATTATATTTAAACCATCACTGTTTGAAATAGCGCCACCAGAGTCTTCAGCAGTATTATTTACAAAACTTGTATCTATTATAGCCAAATCTCCCCACGAAAATATAGCCCCTCCGTATGCGGCTTTATTAAACGCAAAAACAGAGTCTTTTATCACGGTATAACCTTCCCCAGGAATACTAAAAACTCCCAAAGCACCGCCAGTCACACCGCTGTTGTTATAAAAAAGACTTGAAGAAATATCTAATGATCCAGAACTATATACAGCTCCGACATCTCCTGTCCCTTCGTTGTTTGTAAAATAACTATTATTTATACTTGCCTGACCCATGCTATATACAGCACCACCAGAATCAGAAGTGTTGCCGTTAAACAAAGAACTTTCTATATTTATATCTCCACTGCTGGAAATTGCACCGCCATACCTTGATGCCTTATTTTCTTGAAAATAAGAGCCAGTAATATTAGTCGTAGAACCTGACTCGCCGTTAATTACGCCACCAGCACCGTAAGGCGAATTATTATTAGAAAATGCAGAGTTCGAAATATTAACTATGCTGCCGCTGGTTTGTTGCACTACGCCCCCACCACGACCAGCCCTGTTATTAGTAAATGCACTATTGGATATATTAACATTTCCATAATTAAATATTACACCACCACGAAGAGATTGATAAAAATCATTTACAGATTTATCTATCGTTACCCAGCCATTATTAATACTAAAACTTCCTGCAGACAAAAAAGACAACTCTTCGCCGCTTCCTACATTAAACCCCGAAAAACCGTCCCCATTTATATCAACATCAGATGCAGAAACATTAATGTTGCTCATACTACTGCCACCTATCAACCTATTAGCCGTAATATCGCTGGTTATATTTATATTATTATCCGTGCCGGTCTTATAAGCACTATAAAAAGAATTAAAATCTGATACGTCAACGGCAAATGCCGGCGTTATAAAAAATAATGACACATATGAAAAAATATGCTTATAACATCTCATTTTATCCCCCCGTTTATAAGCCATGGCAAATTAATTATTGAAATACGCAAAATAATCAAAAATATCAGTTTTTTGGTATATATTTAACAAATTCGTCTGGTTCTACACCAGTGCTGGCCATTATTTTTGCTAAACTATGCGTTGATGGCCATCTTGGTTTACCCTCTTTCGTCCAACGTTTGCTTTTATTAAATATCGTTGGATCTAAACCACTTTGTCTTGCCAAACCAGAACATGATAAATTATAAGCACCAGCAAGATTTTCTATTGCTTTCCAAATATTTTCATGAGTCATTTTTCTCTCCTATAATCAAAAAACCCATATAAACCATATAGATTTTATGCATTATTCTAATTATAGTTGAATATATTTAAAAAATCAATTACTTTTAAAAATATTAAAAACGACAAAAAAAGCGCCGATTGGCGCTTAAAAATCACTCTTCTTTTATTATTTCTTCGCGAATTTTTGCAACCTTTACCGCCCGCTTTTTTATCAGACCGTTTAAATCTGCATTAGTTAAATCTGCCGTATATTTGATAGAGTTCGCAAACGCTAATGCATCGCTATTACCGTGCGTCTTAACCGCAAAACCATTTAATCCCAAAAATGTCGCACCAGCATACGAGCGCGGATCTATTTTATTCTTTAAACGCTTAAATACATGAACAAGGAAAAAAGCACCTATAATAGCAAGTATAGACTTTTTAAGATTGTCAACTAAAACGCGCTTTATTAACTTAGCAGTTCCTTCCACAGTCTTTAAAACTATATTACCAGTAAAACCATCTGTCACAACAACCTGAACTTTGCCAGCACCAATATCATTACCTTCTATAAAACCTATATATTCATAAGGTAATTCCTTTTTATGTTGCGTTAATAGCTTATTAAGTTTCTGTAAAGTTTCATTACCTTTCGTTTCTTCTTCACCTATATTTAAAACCCCAAGTTTAGGTTTCTTCATTTTGCCGATAACTTCTGCATATACGCTGCCAAGTGTGGCAAAGTCAAACAAATTAACTTCGTCACATTGAACGTTTGCCCCCAAATCTAACACTACCACACGAGAATCACCACCACCAGAAGGTAACATAGTCGTAATAGCAGGTCTTGAAATACCGTCGACCGTTTTTAACGCCAACTTAGATAAGGACATCAGTATCCCCGTATTCCCAGCGCTTATTACCGCTGCGGAATTGCCTTCACGAACGTCCTTTATCGCCATATACATAGATGTATCCTGAGAATGACGAATAATATCACGCAATTTATCCGTACCTTTAATAGCATTTGGCGCATGAATTATCTCGCAATTTCTGGAAACACGTGGATATTTAGCCAGTAATTTTTTTAACGTCTTTTCATCACCAAACACGCGAAAAAATACAGTATCTTCACCGTTCTGATATAAAAATTGATTCATCCCCCCCAGAACAGCCAGAGGACCTTTATCGCCCCCCATTGCATCTATTGCTATAATTTTCTTTTCTGCTGACATAGTAATACTTAAAAGGCAGAAAGGCACAACATGCGCACCAATCTGCCGTATAATCCTTGGTTTAAATTATTTAGCACCACAAGCAGGGCAAATATGATGTGGACGCTTTTTTTCGCCACAAGTTTTGCATACACTGCAAGGCATTACTGACAAAGCATCATGTGAACGACGCTGTGCAGAACGTGCTTTACTTGTTTTACTTTTTGGTGTTGCCATTTTACAATCCTTTTATTTACAGTTTGTTATTTTATTCTAATCCTGTGATTTTGCAAGGAAAACTTTAATCTGATATAACCTTTGCTACGAACATACCATGGTTGTGCATTAAACCAATAACAGCACTATGGTCGTCTAAGCCCATATAAAACTTATAACCTTGTTTTTCCAGTTCTTCTATCTTTTCTAATTTGTATTCAGCCGTTGTCCCGGGATAATCATGAGCCTTACAAAAAACTTTCTTCTTTATATCAGGCAAAAGATTTTGAATATGTTGTTCTACTTTTTCTTGACCTATTGCCCACCGTCCCGTAATGAAAACTATGGTAAAATCACGTCCTAATGTTTCTAATATCTTTATCATATTATAATTAGGTTCACCGAAACGGTCATAGTTAGCAATTGCAAACTTCTTGTTCACAACACCATCTATATCACAGAAAATTGCGGGGATTTCTTGCTGCATAATTTTTTAATCCTTCTGTATGGTTCTGACTAAATCAGAACCATACAACAAAGACTTTCATTTATTAAAGATCCAACAACTGTTGCTGTTCACCACCTTCACGAGCCAACTTTTCTGCTTTTTCTTCAGCTTTTGCAATCTCGCGAACGCGACGAACGTAAGCACCTGTTCCAATAGGAACTAATCTACCGACGATTAAGTTCTCGTTAATACCAACCAGCTTATCAGTTGCTCCGCTGATTGCAGCGTCAACTAATACCTTTGTCGTCTGTTGGAACGCCGCATTGGATATAAACGAACGACTTGTCAAAGAAGCACGAGTCAAACCAACCAATACTTGTGAAGCTTCGGCCAGTCTTCCACCTTCTTTCGCAACACGTGCGTTTTCTTCTTCGAAATCAACGCGGTCAACAACGTTACCCATCAAGAATCTTGTATCGCCAGGATTCGTGATTTCTACACGACGCGTCATTTCTCTTATAAGAATCTCTATATGCTTATCGTTAATAACCACGCCTTGCAGTCGATAAACTTGCTGAATCTGTTCTACCATAAAGGTAGCCAATGCTTTCTGCCCCAATATACGTAATATATCTTGTGGAACAGGGTCACCGTCAACTAATTTATCTGCCTTCCTTACAACGTCACCGCTGCGAACCAATAAGTTCGTTCCTTTCGGAACAGCATATTCTACTGGTGCAGTGCCGTCTTCTGGAACTATACGAACAATTATCTTAGACTTTGCATCTTCAAGTTCTATCGTTCCATCAATTTCTGCAAGTAAAGCAGGATTTGAAGGACGACGAACTTCTAGTAATTCGTTAACTCGTGGTAAACCACCGGTAATATCACCCGTGCGCTTTGTCTGGACAGGAATACGAGCCAAAACATCACCTGCAACAACCTTATCACCATTAGATACATTCAACAATGAATACATTGGCAATAAGTATTCTGCAATTTTTTTACCGCCAAGTGATATTATTTCACCCTTGTCGTCTACCAATGTTATAGCAGGATTCAAAGCTTTTTTAGTATTCGTTTTCCAGTTAATTACTTTTCTAGAAACGATACCAGTCATAGAATCCACTTCTTCTTGATAAGAAACGTTTTCTATTAAATCTTTGAAAGCAACAGTTCCATCTTTTTCTGCAATTATGGTATTAGAATAAGGATCCCATTCTGCAACCTTTGCACCCTTTTCTACTTTGTCGCCGTCGTTTACGATCAGCATAGAAGCATAAGGTAAATTGCTGCTGAACAGTTTTTCACCATTATCAGACATAACTGCTATTTCTGCGGTTCTTGATAAGACAACTATACGACCAGCAGAGTTTTTAATCGTATTTGCACCGGTCAATTTAATTGTTCCAGCAACAGGAACTTCTATAAAGTGGCTTTCTGCACCACCTGCCGCAACACCACCAATATGGAAGGTTCGCAGCGTCAACTGAGTTCCAGGTTCACCAATTGACTGACCTGCAATCAAACCTACGGGTTCGCCAACATGAACCAGCGCATTACGCGACAAATCCATACCATAGCATTTCGCACATAGACCGTCCGAGCAGCAAGTCAATACGCTGCGAACGTCAACGCTTGGTAAACCAGATTCATTAATTTTCTTTGCGGCGGACTTTGTTATAAGCTCGCCAGCAGGAACGATTACTTCCTTGGTCAGCGGATGAATAATGTCATGAGCCGCTGTGCGCCCCAATACTACGTCACCCAAAGGAACCGCCAAAGTGCTGCCCTGATATACAGGCTTTGCAGTTATATATTCTTTTGTTCCGCAATCATGCTCGGTAATAACTGTGTTATGACCAAGTTCAACCATTCTACGAGTCAAATAACCAGCTTCTGCAGTTTTCAAAGCAGTATCCGACATACCTTTACGAGCACCGTGGGTAGAAGTAAAGTATTCCGCCATAGTCAAACCTTCTTTAAAGTTTGATATAATTGGAACTTCAATAATAGAACCGTCAGGTTTCTGCATCATACCACGCATACCAGCCAACTGCTGAATCTGACGTTTGGAACCACGAGCCCCCGATAAAGCCATCATCATAACGGAATTCCAATTATCCCCCGTAGATTTACTTAAAGCTGCATAAGCCATATCACCTAACTTATCGGTTGTCTTCTGCCATAAGTCAATTAACTTATTGTGTCTTTCACCACCAGATAATAAACCGTTTTGATATTGTTCTTCTATTTCTTCGGCGGCTTTTTCAGATTCTTCTATCATAGCTTTCTTTTCTTCAGGAACTACGATATCGTCAAAACCAATTGAAATACCACTGCGTGCGGCTTGTTCAAAACCAGTATCTTTCAAAGCATCCGCCAATAAAATCATTGCTTTATCACCGCAACGTTCATAAGTCGTTGCAAGCAAAGATTTTATTTCACCAACCGGCATAACTTTATTAACTAAATCAAACGGCATATTGTCAGATTTCGGTAACAATTCACCCAAAATCATACGACCTGCTGTCGTTTTATAGATTTTACCGTTAATACGTGCAACAATAGGCGTGTGAAGCGTAATTGTCTTATTTTCCAAAGCCAACTTTACTTCGTCCATATTTGCAAATCTTGGTGACTTATCTGTATGTTCACCGTTAATCAAAGATATATAATATACCCCAAGAACCATGTCTTGTGATGGCACTATCATAGGTTCACCACTTGCAGGTGACAGAACGTTATTAGAAGATAACATCAAAGTTCTTGCTTCTAATTGCGCTTCCAGCGAAATAGGAACGTGAACAGACATCTGGTCACCGTCAAAGTCCGCATTAAAGCCCTTACATACCAATGGATGTAAACGAATAGCTTTACCTTCAATCAATACCGGTTCAAAGGCCAACATAGACAATCTATGCAAAGAAGGTGCACGATTTAACAATACAGGATGTTGATATATAACTTTTTCCAAGATTTCCCATACGATATCTTCACCGTTTTCAACCATCTTACGAGCCGTCTTTAATGTATTAGCATAATCACCGGCCAGTAATCTTGCATAAACGAAAGGCTTAAACAACTCTAAAGCCATTGTTTTCGGCAAACCTACTTGATGCAATTTTAAGGATGGGCCTGATACGATAACTGAACGACCGGAATAATCAACTCGCTTACCTAACATATTACCACGGAAGCGACCAGATTTACCGCGCAAAGACCCAGATAAAGACTTCAAAGGACGACGGTTCTGAGAAACCATAGGTCTTGCTTTATGTTCATTATCAAATAAAGAATCTACGGCTTCCTGCAACATACGCTTTTCGTTACGAACGATGATTTCAGGTGCATGCATTTCAATAAATCTTTTCAAACGATTGTTACGTATAATCACGCGACGATATAAATCGTTCAAATCAGAAGCTGCAACATGACCTGCGTCTAACGTTACCAAAGGACGCATATCTGGTGGAATAACAGGTATGATATCCGGTAACATCCAAGCAGGATCTGTTTTAGAATCTAAGAAAGCTTCTACTAATTTCAATTGCTTTACCAAGCCTTTACGCTTTGCTTCAGATTTCGTTTCAGCTAATTCAGCACGCAATCTTGTGCGTTCGTCACCCATATCAAGATTTGCAATTATGCTGCGAATACCTTCAGCACCAATACCTACGTGGAAAGCATCTTCACCGAATTCTTCAACTGCGTTCTGATATTCATCTTCGCTTATTACGTCGTATTGCTTTAAGTTTGTTAAACCAGGTTCAATTACGATATAAGCATCATAAGAAATTACTTGTTCAAGCTTTTTCTGAGGTAAATTGTTTAATAAAATGGCAATTTTACCTTCACGCAAAAACCACGTATGCGCAACAGGTATAGCCAACTTAATATGCCCCATACGTTCACGACGAACGGAAGAAGGCCCAACTTCTACGCCGCAACGTTCGCAAACAACGCCACGAAACTTTATTCTTTTATACTTTCCGCAAGCACATTCATAATCTTTAACAGGCCCGAAAATCTGCTGGCAGAACAAACCTTCTGGTTCTGGTTTTAAAGAATGATAATTTATAGTTTCTGGTTTTTTTACTTCACCATGAGACCAAGAAAGAATCTCTTCAGGTGACGCAATAGTTATGCGTAAAGCGTCAAATTGTTCCTTGGTTTCTATTTGTCCAAAAATCTTCTGCAACATATTGGTCATGTATTTTGCTCCTTTCAGTCGCTAAAAGTGCCTAGTGGCTGGGGCATCAAGCTTTTACTTGATGCGCAGCCCCCGTGCCACTAATCTATTTTTTTCGGTGTCATTGATAAGCCTAAACCGCGAAGTTCACGAACTAACACATTAAAGGCTTCCGGCGTTCCTGTCTGAATGTCGTTACTGCCAGATATAATGGATTCATACATTTTATTTCTACCTATTATATCGTCAGATTTAACAGTCAGCATTTCTTTCAGTAAGTGCGCTGCACCATGAGCTTCAATTGCCCAAACTTCCATTTCACCTAATCTCTGACCACCCATATGGGCTTTACCAGATAACGGTTGCTGCGTAACAAGAGAATAGTTACCAGTAGACCTTGCGTGAATCTTTTCGTCAACAAAGTGGTGCAACTTTAACATATACATAACGCCGACAGTCACAGGACGAGCAAACTTTTCACCGGTCATACCGTCATAAAGCGTAAATTGACCAGATTCTGGTAATTTAGCCAGCTTTAACATATAACGAATATCTTCCGGCGTTGCTCCGTCAAACGTAGGTGTTGCCATTGGAACACCGTCTTTTAGCAAAGCAGCTTCGGCGCGAACGTCTGTATCCGTCATCTTTTCTAGCTTTTCGGATACTTCTTTACCGTAAACTTTACCCATTACAGCACGCAAGTCATCTGTAACTGCACGCTTCTGCTTTACTTCTTCCAAGACTTCGCCAATCTGCTTACCCAAAGTCCGCGCAGCCATACCAAGGTGAGTTTCTAATATCTGACCGATATTCATACGGCTTGGCACACCCAATGGATTCAATACGATATCAACAGGCGTTCCATCTTCCATATAAGGCATATCTTCAATAGGAACTACTTTAGATACAATACCCTTGTTCCCATGACGACCGGCCATTTTATCACCAGGCTGCAACTTCATCTTGTGCGCAATATAAACTTTTACTTCTTTTAATACGCCAGCAGCTAAAGAATTGCTTTCCGTAACCTTTGCAATTTCTGCGTCAGCCCTTTCATTCAAAGCTTTTAACTTTATAACGTGCTGTTCGCGAAGTTCGTCTATCTTTGCTTGGATTTCTTTGTTACCAACAACCAGCTTCTTTACGTCAGCAGGTCTGATACCTTCAAAGACCTCTTCCGTCAGCTTCTTACCTACAAACGGTTTTAAGCTGCCAGTACCGTTATCTATTACTTGACCTTCTGCAAGCTGGAATACTTGATCAGCAAAGCCTTTTTCTATAATAGCCGTTTCTTCTTCACGGTCTTTGTTTATCTTTTCTATTTTCTGAAGCTCTATCATCTGTGTGCGTTCGTCTTTCTTTACGCCATGACGCGTTAAAACGTTCACACCGATAACAGTTCCTTCTTCGTTTGGACCAACTTTTAATGAAGAATCTTTTACGTTAAGTGCTTTTTCACCGAATATATTACGTAATAAAGCTTCTTCTGGCGTTAATAAAGTTTCAGATTTTGGTGATACGCGACCAACCAAAATATCACCTTGTTTAACGCGTGCACCGACATAAATAATACCGGATTCGTCCAAGTTCTTCAAAGCTTCTTCGCTGACGTTCGGTATATCACGAGTCAAGCTTTCTGGCCCTAATTGAGTATCACGAACTTTGATTTCTTTTTCAACGATTTTCACAGAAGTAAATACGTCGTCACGAGAAATGCGTTCAGATATAACAATAGAATCTTCATAGTTATAACCGCGCCATGGAACGAAAGCTACTAATACATTGCGTCCCAAAGCAAGCTCGCCATAATTCATAGCAGAACCATCAGCAATTATGTCACCTGCAGAAATGCGGTCACCTACTTTTACCAACGGCTTTTGATGAATCAAAGTTTCACTGTTGCTGCGCTCAAACTTTTCAAGGTTGTAAATATCAACACCCGTCACAACGTTACGACTGTTCATACATTTTACAACTATACGATTTGCATCAACAGATTCTACTATACCGCTATGCTTTGCAACTTTACCTGTTCTGGAATCACGGGCAACTTCACGCTCAATACCGGTTCCAACCAAAGGCGCATCCGAACGAAGCAAAGGCACACCTTGACGTTGCATGTTAGAACCCATCAAAGCACGGTTAGCGTCATCGTTTTCAACGAAAGGTATCAACCCAGTAGCAATAGACACAACCTGACGCGGTTCAACGTCAATTAAGTCAACTTCTTCTTTTGGAACCATAGTAAACTCACCATCTACGCGGGCTGTAACAGTATCTTCTGCCAAACGACCGTCAGATGTCGTAGGTGTGTTACCCTGTGCAATCTTATGTCCAAGCTCTTCGTCAGCTGTCAGATAAACCATCTTATCTGTAATTTTGCTGTTTTCTACAACATAATAAGGCGTTTCAATGAAACCATATGGATTAACTCTTGCATAAGTCGCTAAGTGATTAATCAAACCAATATTCGCACCTTCTGGCGTGTGAATTGGACATAGTCTGCCATAATGCGTAGGATGAACGTCTCGGACGTCGATACCTGCACGATCACGATTCAAACCACCAGGCCCTAATGCAGAAATCAAGCGCTTATGCTCTAATTCTGACAATGGATTATAGGCTTCCATAAATTGAGACAGTTGTGACGTTCCTAAGAACTCGGAAACCAAAGACATTAATGGTTTAACATTAACTACGTCTTGCGGTTGCATATTAGCAATATTCGGTGAAGATAAACTTTCACGAACTAAACGTTCAATACGCAACATACCTGTGCGGAAGTTCTGCTCTAACAATTCACCAACAGTGCGAACGCGACGATTTGACAAGTTATCAATATCGTCTATCGTATCTTTGTGGTCTATAATATTCGTTAAAGTTTTTAATACCGCTAAGAAATCAGACTTTGTTAACAAACGTTCGTCTTCTGGTTTTTTACCAGAATCTATTTTTAAACGTTTATTCATCTTGAAACGACCAACGGCAGATAAGTCATAATAAGCCGCATCAAAACCTTGACGCATAAACAAGTTGATTGCAGCTTCCAATGTCGGACGTTCACCCGGTCTGATAACGTTATATATTTCTATTAATGCTTCTTCACGGTTTGTTGTCTTATCAGCCATCAAAGTATTACGCATATGCGCGGTAATAGTAGTGTTATCAATAGCTATCAAAGATATATTCTTAACACCCATCTTATCCAATTCTGACAAGATTTCTTCTGTAATTTCTGTGCCGGCTTGGAAAACAACTTCATCACCAGACATAATCGGATCAAACAAATATTCACCGATTAAACTTTCTGGTAATATGCCAAACTCTTTTGAAGCAGCTTGAATCTTTGCCAAACGTTTTGCGTTTAAGCGGTCACCTTTGTTTGCAAGCTCTTTCTTGTCTTTCGGATTTATTAAATCATAATTTAAACGATATTTATCTAATCCATCAAAAGCAGAAGTTTCACCGCACCATAGTTTACCATCAAAACTTAATGGTATACGTTTATAAAAAGCAGATAAAATCTCGGTATCGCTCATACCGCGAATAGTCGGTTTTCTTGGTTCTGCTTGCCATTTCTTTTCGTCTTCTTCCGCCGGCAAGCAACGTAATAAAACCGTTGCTGGTATTTTACGACGACGGTCTATACGAACGTAAATAACCCCTTTGGCTTCTTCAAAGTCAATCCAGCTTCCATGTTCCGGTATTATTCTTGCCGTATAAGTTATCGGATTGCCCGCAATTTTAGCTTCTTTTGTAGTAGCAAAAACAACGCCCTGCGCACGATGCATCTGTGAAACAATAACACGTTCAACACCTGCTGCAATAAAACTGCCGCGTTCGGTCATCAAAGGCACGTCGCCCATAAATATTTCTTGTTCTTTGATGTCGCGCAAAGTTTTTTTACCGTCTTCTGCAACATCCCATAAAATCAACCTCAGCTTCAACTTTAACTTGCTGGAATACGTCAAATTACGCAACAAGCATTCTTTAACCCCGTAAACAGGCTTGTCTAATGTATACTCTACAAATTCCAAATCTGCGATACCTGCGTAGTCTTTGATAGGAAACATAGATGTAAATACATTCTGTAAACCAATGTTTTTTCTATTTTGTGGCTCTACATCTGCCTGTAAGAAATCTTTGTAAGAATCATATTGAATTTCAACTAAATCAGGAAGCGGAGTTTGCAAAAAACTTTTACCAAAAGATTTTCTAAATTTCTGGATAACTGCCATGGGTTTTAATCCTTTTTTTTATGCGTTTTGCAAACGAAATATTCGTATCTATTTTTACGCCTTTTTGCCCGCCTAAGAAAAACCTTGTCTTCTTAAGCGGGCGACGTATTGTTGCGATTAATGACGCAACTTCATCTTTTAAGAACCAACGGTCCTTTTCGGTTAAATTATTTCAATTCAACCTTTGCACCTGCTGCTTCTAATGTAGCTTTCATTTTTTCAGCTTCATCTTTTGCAACGGCTTCTTTAACAGCCTTTGGTGCTGCTTCAACCAAAGCTTTTGCTTCTGTCAAACCAAGACCTGTCATTTCTTTAACTGCTTTGATAACAGCCAATTTGTTTGCACCAGCTTCTGCTAATACAACGTCAAATTCTGTCTTTTCTTCTGCAGCAGCTGCAGCAGGACCAGCAGCAACTGCAACAGCAGCTGCAGCGCTTACGCCCCAAGTTTCTTCTAATGCTTTGGATAATTCAACAGCTTCCAAAACACTTAATTTTGACAATTCTTCAACTAATTTTTGAATATCTGCCATTTTTTTGCTCCTATTCAATAATCAGAATGTCGCCATTCTGGTTTCTTTTAATTTTTCTTTCCATATTCTGCTGAAACACGTGCCAAACGCGACGCTGGTTCTACCAATATACGTGCGATAGTTCCACGAATTTCCAACAAAGATGGTAGCTTGGATAATTGCACAATATCGTCTTTACCTAAAACGCCCGCATCCATTTTACCACCGATAATCGTTAAGTTTGGATGTTCTTCAGCAAACTTAGCCAATACTTTGGTAACCGCCAAACCATCGGTCGCAACTGCAACCGCCGTTGGGCGCTTCATCATATCGGATACGGCTTCAAAGTCAGTGTCTTTTAACGCTAACTTCATCAAACGATTCTTGACCACTTTAAAAATAGAAACAAGTGGACGTAATTCATTACGCAACGTTTCCATTTCTTTAACTGTCAAGCCATGGTTTTCAACAACGAAAACACCGTTCGCTTCTTTTAAGGACGATTGCAACGCTGAAATCAAATCTGATTTTTCTTCGCGTCTCATATCTTTACCCTTACTTTAAGCCCCTTTATATCGGGACCTTTGTTTTGTTAAACTTTCCATCCAGATTTTAATCTGGGATGGGGCCTTCGTTCCTGCCCCAAAGAATCTTTTCTTTGTCTATGATGGAAATTAAGCTTTTTATGCACCATCAGTCTCGGACAGAAATCTTTTTGTGACCTTACCGAATAATCGATAAGATCACTTTATTATTTTACTTCAACCTTTAAACCAGGTCCTTGCGTAGTTGCAACAGAGCAACTTAATATATACTGACCTTTTACAGATGCAGGTCTTACTTTTTTCAACTGCTCTATCAACGCATTTGCGTTTTCAACCAATTTATCAGTAGAAAAAGACATCTTACCAATACCCGCATGAACTATACCGTTCTTTTCCGCACGGTATTCTATCTGACCTGCTTTTGCAGTAGCAACTGCTTCAGCAACGTTGTTTGTTACAGTCCCCAACTTTGGGTTCGGCATCAAACCTTTTGGTCCCAATACACGGGCAACTTTTGACATCTTTGGCATCATGTCAGGTGTCGCAATAACACGGTCAAAATTAATTTCACCTGCTGCAACTTTTTCTATTAAGTCTTCACCACCAACAACGTCCGCACCTGCTTTCTTTGCTTCGTCTTGACTGTTTACAGTAAAAACGGCAACTCTTACAGATTTACCGGTCCCGTTTGGCAAAGCCAACATACCACGAATATTCTGGTCTGCTTTTGCAACATCAACGCCCAGGCGAATAGCTATTTCTAAGGTTTCATCAAATTTCTTAGAACAATAACTACGCAACGCTTCAATAGCATCGTTTAAAGTATAGACTTTTTCTGTATCTAAATTAGCCCAAGTCTTTTGTCTTTTTGTTAATTTCATGACTTATTCCTCCACCTTTACGCCCATAGAACGGCATTGACCTGCAACAATATTCATAGCAGATTCAATGGTAGAGCAATTTAAATCAGGCATTTTGTTTTCAGCAATTTCTTTCAGCTGAGCTTTTGAAATTGTCCCGACAAAATCGCGACCTGGCTTATGAGAGCCGATTTTCAACTTCAAAGCCTTCTTAATATAATACGATACAGGTGGCAACTTCATAATAAATTCAAAGCTGCGGTCTGTATAAACAGTAATAATACAAGGAATTGGCATTCCTGGTTCTTTATCTGCTGTTTTATCATTAAACTGTTTGCAGAACTCTGCAATATTAACACCAGCTGCACCCAACGCAGGACCAATTGGTGGCGCAGGATTAGCTTGCTTAGCAGGGACGACTAATTTTACAATCCCTTTTATTTCTTTTTTTGCTGCCATTTATTCACTCCATTTTTTTGTTGTGATTGTGGTTCGATATGGCGTATCTACCACAACTGCGACGATTTTTAATAAAACCGCCAAAAAACCTACTTAGCGCTGATTATCGCACCTTTCAGTTAACTTTTTTGCTATCGCTTTTGATAAATCATCATTCTGCTTCTTAAAATACGCCAAAGCCAAACGAGCCCACAACGTAGCCCCGCTTACTTTATTAGATGACTTTTCATTACCATTCATAATATTACACTCTTTCCACCTGAGCAAAATCCAATTCTACACTTGTTTCACGACCAAATACCAATATCGTAACAGTCATCTTTTGCTTTAAATTATCAACTTCTGCAACAACACCATTAAAACCAGCAAAAGGACCGTCTATCACATGAACTTCTTGCCCGACTTCGTATTCAATATCATCTGCCGCAACTGCACCTTCTTCTACCTGCTTTAATAAGCGACGAGCTTCTTCTTCACTAACTGCAATAGGTTTGTTCTTGGCCCCCAAAAACATAACAACTTGCGGCATCAACTTTACCAAAGAGAAAGTCTCATTATTCATAACCATCTGAACAACTATATAACCAGGAAAAAACTTTCTTTCGCTTTTAACGCGCTTACCGGCCTTTATTTCCGTCACTTCACGCGTTGGAACAAGAATCTCTCCAAAAAAAGCATTCAAACGTCTTTTATCAATCTGTTCACGTAAATTACGAGCAACTTTATCTTCGCATCCAGTATGAACATTGACAACGAACCATTGCATTTTATCTTCCATATCGACTTCCTTTGCCAGTTGTTAGAAAATCCACCCTACCAACGCATTTAAAGCACTGTCCACAACAAAAAAGAACAATGCCGCCAACGCCGAAAAAACCAAAATTAAAATCGTAGCACGAATAACCGCATCCCTTGACGGCCATACAATTTTAAACCATTCACTTCGCACTGATTTTATAAAATCTAGCAATTTTTTCATAAAAACTTCCAATCTTCTATACTTTCGCCATGTTTCTGGCAGGGGCAGAAGGAATCGAACCCTCATCCGCGGTTTTGGAGACCGATATTCTACCGTTGAACTATGCCCCTATTTTACTTGTATCGGCGTCCTTTTTATACCTTATGCCCACAACATTCTGCGATACAATACCACACCAATACAAAAATGCAAGCGGAAATATTATAAGGCTTTGTATTTTTTTTCGCAAGAACTTTTTAATAAATACAACCATATTTTTATCGTTTTGATTTTAATTTATTAACTTTTTGCTTGCACAGATATGCACTTTTTTTCTACAATCTTTCTGTAAGAAGGGAGAAAAGCACGTGCAAACCCGCATAGAACCGCCAACTTTAATATCAAGACTTTTGACTTTCGTGTTTGCTGCAATGGTTGTTGCTGTTGGCGTTTTGCTTTATACGCTATATAAAATATACCCTTTGGAAAGGCCTCAAATCTTCTTTTTAGTCACCCAACCTGCTGATAACCTTGAAGTCACAGTTGTAGATATGCCACCGCAAGATGAAAATCTGGAAATATATAAAAGAAGTTTTATCCGCGAATACATCAAAGCAAGAAATGAAATCGTCACAAATCAAAAAGTCATGATAAAAAAATGGAATAATGACGACGAAGGAATTGTTCATGCTTGGTCTTCACCCGAAGTTTACGGCAGTTTTACAGAAACTAATATGTGGAATGCTTTGATGACTAATACACCGGATTTTGAATTTTTCTGCCCAGTAGAATTTCAACCCGGTGCAATTACCCCAAGAACGGACGATACTTATTATGTTAATTTTAGTTATTTTTGTGCAAATAGTGATGGACAGACAGGTAAAAAAGATTATACAATCATTGTAAAGTTGGCAATGGATGACCAAAAAGACGTTAAGTGGTCAGACCGTATGAAAAACCCACTGGGGCTTCGTGTGGTTGAATATGAAGTTGATTCAGGAAACGGTGATCCGCTTGATACAGGTTATTTGAATTAAAAGAACGGAAGGATTGGGTATGAGTATATCAAAGGCTATTAAAATAAATGTATCCATGTTTTGCTTACTAAGCGTGCTTGCGTTATCAGAAGCTTATTCTGCCGGATACAACTATGGTGTGCAAAGCGCTTGGGATAATCCAAATGCAAATATGGCAAGCGGAAGTGTCAAACCTGGGTATGCTCAACTAACCTGGTCACCAGGCAGCGTTTTACCAATTAAGCTTCGTAACGGTATGGTTACTTTGGTAACTTTACCAAACGGCGAACAAATTGCAGAAGCAGTTATAGGAAACGAAAACCTTTTCAAAATTGACGCAACACAAGGCAGCAATAATATGTTAATTTCACCGCTGGCCAGTAATCAAGGTTCTGATACTAACCTTATCGTGACTGGTAAGTCTGGTAATCAATATATATTCTATTTAAGAAGTGAACCTTCTAATTCCAGTGAAATTACTTATTCTCAGGTTGATATTACTTTGGATGGTAATTCTACTTTGCCGAATGCATCGGGAAATACGACTATGGGAAGTGGCGCTTCTTCGATATTTAAAAAAGCTTCATCAACATCAAATACCGTGGGTGTAGACGGTGAAGACTATGGTTGGATAAAATCTATGAAGATTGACCCTTCAGAGTTTAGGTTTGACCTGGATATATTTGTTCCAAATCCTGATGATTACGTGATTGCACCTGAACGCGTATGGCGCGATCAGATATTTACTTATATTGATTTCGGTGACAAAGTTATTTCTATGACGCAACGCCCTGTAGTATCGTTGTTGGTTGAAGGTGGTGAATCACCTGTCAGCTTCAGGACAGACGGCGAAGACAGCAGATTACTTATTGTGGAAGCCGTGGGTGATATGGTGCTGCGCAGCGGTCAAAGAATTGTCTGCATAAAGAAACGTGAAAAACCGTTCTTAATTGCCGATACGGCCAGTGTTATGGCATTGGCAGAAGCAAATGTCGCCCAAAGCATTTTATCCGGTCAATCGCTAAATAATATCGCTTATACATCCGATATGGCGGCAATTAATTCAGGCGTATCAAATTATACAACAACACCAATGTTTGTAGGGAATAATGTTAATGCTGGTGGTGCCGGAACCTATATGCCGGCGGGTTATTCTGTTCAGATGTATGGAAACTATGGCGGTGGTTCAAGCTCTGGTTTATCGATGATACCAACAGAACGTTTAACCGCAGGTTCATACTTGCCACAATCAAATATACCGCTTATCACAAGCAACCAAAACGGCGTTGCGGTTGAATTAAAAGCGGATACTTCTGTAAAAGCTTTGGATGATTACTGGGCAAGCTTACTTGCTATGTTCAGCGGTGAAGACGGTCAAGGATTACTGACACCTTATAAAGATATGGTATTCTTTGCCGTTGACGAACAAGGCGTCGGTGATTTGGGTGCAGATTCTTCAACAGCAAGATTGTATCGCCTACGTATTGGTCCTATGGCAGATATTGATACGGCACAAACTTTGTGCGATAAACTGACAAAATCCCAAGGAATATCTTGCAGCGTTGTAAGAATTCAGTAATTAAACGAATTGTATGAAGTAAAATATGAATAAAATTAAACAGCAGTTTTCTGAATTAAGAAAGTCAACACCGAAAGCAGTTCAATGGTTATTGCTAATTGCAGCTTTTGTTCTTGTAATCATATTGTTGACGCTATTGCTTACAAATAAAGAAGATTCAGATGTATCAGAAATATCTTCTTCAGACGTTCCGTTAAAACTTATTATGAGCCCCGAATCCGTAAACTGGGCAGAAACAAAAGTCGGCGAAAACAGAAATCAAACTGTAAAAGTTTATGCTTCTGCACCGGTTAAAATTATGGCCATAAGAATTACAAAAGAAGTTAACGGTTTTCCTACACCGTTAAACTCTTGCACGCAAATGGCTTTTATAGATGACAAAACTGCATGTAAAATTGTTTTAGATTATAACCCGACGAAGCCATTCACAACAGAACCTGTTGCCTTATATATAGATTGGCGCGGAGTGGACGAACCTGAAAAGATGAAAAAAACTAATAAAATAGTTATTGTATTGGGAGCCGTTGCAGATGAAGAAAATAATACGGAAGAAAAACAGACAGAACAAAAAATAGAACAAAAGGTAGAAAATAAGACAGAACCAGTTATAGAAGAGAAAGAAGAAGTAGTAATAAAGGAAGAACCCGTAAAAGAATCTTTTAAGGAAGAAATTGCATCTATCGCTTTACCAGACCCACTGGAAAGACAGTTCACACCGCAACCTGTATATATAGAAGGTTATACGGAAGAAGAGGAAGAAAAAACGCCGGCAATATCTTGTTCAGATTTTGCTTTTCCTGGTTATAATTCTTCTGGCACACAGATAGGCTGGATAAGACCAGAAGCTGGTGCTTATTATTTTCATCCTTTTTCCGATAAAGATTGCAACAATCCAACAGGTGTTTACAATCCAGATAATGGGATTATTACAGATATAAACGACAGCGGAAAAAAAATAGGAACAGATGCCGAACATATCGGTTATACGACGATAACAAATGGCACTATACCGCAACTTTCCAATCCTAAAAGTCAAGCAAATGTAAATAAAGCAAGACAATTAACTGATGCAGAACTTGGAATAACAAATGCTACGCCAGATACGGCAACAAGCTCGGCAGGTGGCGGGTTTGCAGTGATAACGCAAGAAACGCAAGGGGAAGAAATTGTCGGGACCAGTGGTAATGCAACATATTCTTCTGATCCATATGACAGAACTTTCGTCTTACGTCAATATAAACCAATTCCTGCAACCATAGTATCCGAAGTTCGTGCGGATCCATCTGTTTATAAACAAGGAGAAAAAAGTATGCCGGTTCGTGCAACCGTTGATAGAAACGTATATGCAGATAACGGCAGAACGGTTATTATACCAGCTGGGACATTAATGTTAGGATATTTAACGGGAACTTTACCGGGGCCTTATAGTTCTATTGGTCGTATGGAAATAAATTGGTATCAGTTTATTTTACCAAATGGAGTTGAGTTTAATTTTAACTCTGGTTCAGATCCATTTTCTGCAGACTCGCAAGGTCGTATAGGCGTTCCAGGCCGTGGCAGCACAGACTATCTTGAACAATTCGTTATGCCTATGCTTACCGCTATTGTTCCGGCAGCAGTTAATATGATTGCGCCTGTTGCCGATACTTTCGTAAATCAAATTGATTTGGACAATAATACAGTTGTGCAAAGTGGTACTATAAGATCTTCTGAATTAGCTAAAAATGAAATAATAAATGCCTGGAATCAGGTGGCGCAAAAATTAATTGTAGATATGATGGATAATACAGTTCCACCGTTTTCTATTGCAGCAGGAACGCGTATTACTGTATATTCTCCGACAGACCTGGTCGTGACCTGTGGCGTAGGAAACGGTAAAAAATGTTCTATAAGCCAAGCACAAGCAGATAGTATTGCTTCTATGAGAAATAAAAGAAATGATAATTGGGCGAATCAAGCAGTTCCTAATTATGCGGACGGTTCTTGGACCGGACAAGTTCGTTCATTTAATCTTGAACAATTCTGTGATTTATCTACAGATACAAAATTAAAAACATCTGTTAATGGAATGACTGTTGAAGAAGCTATTCGTGAAGCAGGGCTTGATTATAGAACGGTTTTGTTCTATTGCCAATCTAGTCAATATGAAGCAATAAATAATGCTCGTCAAGATGCTTATTATCAAAATCAACAGCAACAATTCCAAACAAATTATGATACGTCTACATCAACCGGATTACAATCTTATAACGAAGATATTCTTGGACTTACCTATGATGATTCAGGTGCTATATTGAATCCCTTCACACAAACAACAGAAACTGTTACAGAAGAAGCTGCGCCTGTTATAACTTGCGAAGACGGGGCTTTACCAGATGAATATGGCTGCTGTCCAGGTGAAATATATACAGATATGGGCGAACAAGGTTTTAACTGTTGCCCAGAAACAGGTGGCGATTGCTTCCCGCCTATTCTTTAAAAAATTAAACTGCCTTTTGGCAGTTTTTTTATGATAACCATTGAAAAAAAAGGATTGAATACATATATTAATATAAAATAAAATCGTTTTAACGCACTGCTGTCGCAGTGCGTTTTTATTACTTCAAATATGCAGATTTCTGCGATTCGTAAATACAGTAAAAAAAACGCTTAACGAATCAGAAATCCGATTCGCATTTCAACCAAAGGTTGTAATCTTTTACAGATTTCAATTCTTGATTTATATATCGGTCTAGGACTTTTGTCTTAATACAAAAAAGGAGGAAATATATGAAAGCAAACAACACTCAATTAAATATATCAAATATAGAAAAATTTCAAAACGCTGAACAGCTTTGGTTTTGGTTTGTATATTCAAAATCAGTGCAGAAAAACTTCATATATCAAAAAACACATACGACAAAACGACCTTGCGAACTTTTAGATGTTGAAACTCTTATAACAAAACTTTATTTATCCGGTCAACTTTCCGATGAACAATTAGAAACAATGAAGCTTTTCGGCGATAAAAGACGTGCACCACATCAATATATTTGGACCGAAAATAAAGCAGCAAGCCTTTGGAAATCGGCTATGACAACCTTATACAAAGCCGCTAAAGAAAAAGATTGGATAGAATAAAATATAAAGGAAACACAAATGATTATAATTATAGCTTTTTCAACCAGAACATCTAAACTAATGCCCAGGTTGTTTTGCAGACATTTCAAACATTGCGCACCGATAATTTTTAATAAAAACAAAGGGTTTATATTATTACAATTTATAACAACAAAAAAAATTATACCTATTAATTTATCACAACGCGATTTATCTGTCCTTGAATCTTTTGGTTGGCGTTTCGTGTATCTGGGGAACATAAAAAAATATAAACCAAAACATCCTTTTACTTGCGTTCAATTTACCAAGCAAGTTATAGGTATGAAAAAAGTTTTTATTCAAACACCCGACAGTTTATATAAATTGTTCTTATAAAAACGCCCTTTCGGGCGTTTTTATTTAGCAGCACGACGTTTTATTATATACATTTGAACGATACCGAATATATTAGATACGGTCCAATATAAAACCAACCCTGCCGGCATCCAAGCAAACATAACTGTAAATATTAATGGCATCCATTTCATAACCTTTTGCGTCTGTGCAGCAGGGTCATTCTTATCTTTATTATCCGGCGTTTTAGCGCTTTGCAAATATTGCTGCAACCACATAGTTAACCCCATTAATATAGGTAAGATAAAATAAGGATCCATTGCAGCTAAATCTTTTATCCATAAAAAGCTTGCACTTCTCATCTGGACAGAAATTAATAAAGCCTTATATAACGCAAAGAAAATAGGTATTTGCAATAACATAGGCAAGCATCCAGACATAGGTGAAGTCTTATGCGTCTGATATAACTTCATCATTTCCATCTGTAACCTTGCTTTATCATTCCCATACAGTTTTTGCAATCTTAGCATTTCCGGCTGCATTTTTTGCATGGCTATCATTGAAGTATAAGACTTTCTTGTAAGCGGCCACATAGCAAATCTTAACAAAATCGTTAGAATGATTATCGCAACGCCGTAATTCATAACAAAAGAATTAATAACGCCTAATATCCACAGCATAGGCATTGCTAAAAACCAAAACCAACCATAATCTACGGTTTCTTCTATCCCGGATATTATATTAGAAGCCTGTTCCAAAGCAGACCTATCACGCGGACCCGCAAATATATAAGTTTCTATTTCTGCACTTTGTCCGGATTTTACTTGAACAGGAGCCGCCGCAACATCTGCAGTATATTTATCGGCCAACTTTTTTGATATAACCGTCTGGTCTGGGCTGTCTATACTGACTATTGTTTCCCAATATTGATCTACAAAACCGGCAAAACCAGAAGTAGTAGAATACGCATAAGATTTTTTATCTAACTTATGCCAATCTTCGTGTTCTATATCGGAATTAACATATGCCACCAACCCAGTATAAACACCAGCGGAAGATTGCATATCATTATCACGAACTATTCTTGCATAAGGCGCAAAAGACAAATCTTGCTTGGTTGTATTCTGTATCCTATCAGTAATTTTAATTATATAATCTTTAACGCTTAAAGTTCTTGTAAAGCTTACACCATCTGAATTTTTCCATGATAATATACCGCCTTTATTATTCCAAATAGTGTTAGCCGTCGGGGCGCTTGTCCCCCCACCAATCAAGCCAACTTCAATAAAATTATTTTTCCCGCCCAATAGACGAATTGGATTATTTTTATCTGACGCATCCGCATTTTTTGGAAAATCTTTTAAATCCATATTAGAGAAACGCAAACCTTGCACATCAACACTCAGCTTATCCGAAGCAATGTTCGTAACCGGAACGTCTGTAACCTCTTCTATTAATTGCTGTTCAGTTGCTGCCGGCGGATTAACTGTTTCCTTTGGTCCCAACCATAAACCTATCAACCACCAAGAAAATAAAAATAATACTATCCACCATAAAAATCCGCCCCAACCGGATTTCTTAGCTTCCTTATTCCTATTCGCATTCCACTGATTAAAACCAGAATTATTATCTAAAAACTTAACCATGATTATTTATCACCTTTTTCTTTAATGCTGTTTATACATTTTCTTCTGGCTATGAACCAGTTTAATATATATAGTCCAACACCTATTACAATACAAGCATCGGCAACGTTAAAAGCAGGCCAATGCAAACCACCTATATGAAAATCAAGAAAATCTATCACAGCCCCAAAACGAATTCTATCTATTAAATTGCCCATTGCACCGCCTAAAATCAATGCTAAAGGCCATTTTTCATAAGATGCTGCACGGGTAAAAGCATAATAACCTATCAATCCTATGATAAAACCTGTGAAAACAACCATTATGAAAGGTGCAGCTTCACCCAACGTTCTGAACATAGAAAAAGATGTTCCCGGATTCCAAGTGAAAACAATATTAAAGAAATCACAAACTTGCGCCATTAAATACGGCACAGGAACTATTTCCCAAGCAGAACCATACAAAGGAACACCGCCCGTAATCAAATATAATAAAATGTCTTTGATTAATTGATCAAAAATTATCACAGAAAATATAATAGCGATATAAGTTAATATTTTTTTCTTCATGATTTTCCCCGTTTTAAAAGAATATATCAAGACAAAAAGATAAAATCAAATATAAAAGCCCCGTTATATAACAAGGCTTTTATAGTTTTTGATATGTTGTATATATTATTGCTCGTCCGCCACAGCGTTATCATCCAACATAGAATAATTATCTTGTCGCATATAACTAAGCAGGTTTTCTATCTTGTTATCTGATATACCTAAATGGCTAAGCACACCTCGCCCAAGGAAGAAAGAAGACTCTATTGTTTCTGGTAAAGCTTCTTCTACGCCTTCTTTTAATAAAACTTTGGTATCCGCTAGGTTTCTGGCACGTGCAAATATTTTTGCTTTCGGTGCAACTTCTTTTACAGTCTCTATGGTATCAATAGCCGTAGATACATTATCCAAAGCGATGACTACCGCTTTTGTTCTGCGGGGCATCATACCTATTTCCTTTAAAACATCTGAATGCGTTGCGTCACCATATACGACATTAAAACCGCGCTCGCGCCCCAGCATAACCGTATTAACGTCCATATCAAGTGCAACATACGGAATGTTTTCTGCTATCATCATTTCTGTAACGATTTGACCCACTCGGCCGAAGCCACATATTATTACTTCAGGTTTATCCGTATCAGATTTTTCTTCCTTGATAGAAGAATTGCTAAATATAATTCCCTTAGTTCTTAAAAAGTCATATATACCTATTAAGAACGGAGTTAACATAATAGAAAGTATTATTATTGCCGTTAAAATCTCTTGGTGAACTTCCGGCAAAATGTTTATACCGCTAATTTTCATGGTCTGTAACATTAACAAACCAAACTCGCCGCCCTGCGCCAATATCAAAGCTATGAATGCCGCTTCATAATTTGGGACTTTTCTGACCCTGGCAACCATAAACAACGCAAAGAACTTAACGAATACCAATATTAATAAACCAAGTAAAATAACTAACCAATTATCCAATAATAAATCTAACTTTAATCCCATTCCTAAAGCTATGAAAAAGAACGCAAGAAACAACATTGAATAAGGACTGATTTCTGCGGTTATCTGATGCCTGTATATTGTTTCCGACATAAGCATACCCGCCAAGAAAGCACCAAGCCCCATAGGTAAACCTAACCATTGTAATAATAAAGCAAATAACACGATATTTAACATTATCGCTATTAAGAAAACTTCTTTTGACCTTAACTTTGAAACCAATTTAAACAATGGGTTTAATATTAAACGACCGACAATTACGACCCCCAATACCAAAGACACAGATAAAACTAAAATATCAATTGCCGTTGCACCTAAATTAAAACTTTTCCCTGCAAACACCGGTAACATCGCAAGAAGCGGTATAGATAATAAATCTTGGAACAGTAAAATAGAAAAAGTCTGTCTTCCTACTTCAGTATTTAATTGATTTCTGTCTGTTAATAATTGCAAGTCTTCAGAAGTGCTGGACATTGCTAATAACAAAGAAACCATTATACATCCCATAATTCCCCAAGACGTTACACCGAATAAAACAGGGAACAGCATTACTGCAACCATTAAAACTTGCGCCGCACCGAAACCAAAAATCGTATGCCGCATATTCCACAATCGCTTTATGTTTATTTCCAATCCGATGTTAAACCATAAAAACATGATTCCTAAATCGCCAAGAAACGTCCAAGCATCTGTCAATTCAAAAAGATTCAAGACATAAGGTCCAGATATTATACCAGCCAGTAAAAATGCAACCAAGACCCCAACTTTAACGCTGCGTAAAATAAATACCAGCGCAAACATTATTAAAAAAAATATTAAAATAGATAGTGACATTTCTCTCTCCTGAACCCACTATTAAAATTATATCAAAAAAGTATTTTCATAACACTAGTTTTTTAGATATTTCTACAAACTTATTCGGTGATAACTCTTCTGCCCTTTCTGTTCCAGCCAAACCAACAGAACTCCAATCAAAACCAGATATTATACCACGTATCATCTTACGTCTTTGACCGAATAGTTTTGCCGTTATTTGCTCTATATTTTTTAAGTCACCCAATTTTTGCATTTTTTCTTTATTCGGAATCAACTGAACAACCGCCGATTGAACTTTAGGCCGCGGCACAAACGCCGTATTAGGAACGTCAAACAAAATCTTAGCATCGGTTATTAAGCCGCACAAAACTGATAACCGCCCATATTGACAATCACCGACCTTTGCAACGATACGTTGTGCCACTTCTTTTTGAAACATCAAAGTCATAGAAGTAATCTTTGCACCTGATGCTATTTTTTGTAACCAGCCTATTAAAAGCTCGGTCCCGACATTATAAGGTAAATTAGAACAAATTGCATACTTACCTATACCAAGACTTTCAAAATCAACTTTCAAAGCGTCACCAAAAATAACTTCAAGTCGACCATATGATGCCTGAATAACTTTATCTAAAATTGGTTTCGTGGTTTTATCTTTTTCAATCGCAATTACTTTTTCTGCGCCGGCCATAAGTAAAGCCCTGGTTAAACCAGCAGGCCCCGGTCCTATTTCAACAACAACGGAACGTTCTATATTCGGAACAGACCTTGCTATTTTACCGGTTAAATTCAAATCAAATAAAAAGTTCTGTCCAAATTGCTTTTTAGGTTCCAGACCACAATCGCGCATCATTTCTGCAACAGGCGGTAAAGATTTTAATGAATCCAAGTTCATAAAGTCTTACGCCCTCCGAACGCCAACGTTAAAGTTCCGTCATCAAGATAATCTAAATCCCCGCCTAATGGAACACCAGATGCAAGCTCTGAAAAAACTACTTCAGAATCTTTACCAACGGAAGACATAACATAATGCTGAGTCGTCTTTCCTTCAATGGTATTAGGTAATGCAAATATAATTTCTTTAATGTTTTCCTTTTGAATACGATTTTTTAAATTGCTTATATTCAAATCTTCCGGCGTTATCCCCATAGCCCCAGACAGCAAACCACCAAGAATATGATACCTTCCTTGGAAAACACCAGACTTTTCAAGCGTCCAAACATCTGATAAATCTCTGACAATGCAAAGTTGCCCATTGGCACGATTTACATCGCGACAAAATTCGCATATTCCCACCTCTTTATCGGTAAGGACACCACATATACTGCATGGCACTATGCTTTCGGCTGCATCTAACAAAGCAGAAGCCAAAGACTCTGCACGCCCTGTTTTATCTTGCAATAACGCCAATACGATACGTTGGGCAGCTCTATTTCCGACTCGCGGTAATTTAGCAAATTGCTTTATAAGTTTTTCAATTTTTGAATTCATTTTCTACCTTAGTGAAATATATAACAATCTATACCTGCATCCAAAGCACGATTTTTTACATTTTGCGCCAAGCTTTCAGATAAACCATTCGCTCTGACACGATACATACCGTTCGGAGCCGTTTCTATCACGGTATTTACCCCTATCTTATTTTTTACATTATTTACCTGATTTTGCGCATAAGATTTGGAAGAAAAAGCCCCAAACTGAACACCGGCATTACCAGACCTTATCGCATCAGAACTTTGACCGTTGTAAGATTTTGCAACATTTCCAGTGGCCGTATTATACGCAGAGGAAAAAGTATTTGCACCACCCGTCGTCTGTTTTGGCGCACTATAAGAATTAACAGAACTAACCGCAGTTTGTTTCACAATCGGTGCACTGCCATTTGCGACCATTTCAAAACCCTTATTCAAAAGCTTTACAGATACATTAGCACGAACGTCTTTATTTTCCGCCCCTAAAACAACCGATATTAAATGCTTACCGTTTCTTTTAGCCGTCGCCACCAAAGAATATTTTGACTTATTCGTAAAACCAGTCTTCATACCATCACAACCTTCATAAGTCCCTAATAGTCTATTGCCGTTTGTATAGGTCTTGCCGTTATAAGTCCAAGTCTTTATCCCGAAATATTTCCAATACTGCGGAAAGTGCTTATAAACCGCCATAGATAACAAGGCAATATCACGTGCCGTAGATAAATGGTCGTCATTAGGAAGCCCAGACGAGTTTTCAAAATTAGTTTGAGACAAACCTATTTCACCCGCAACTTGCGTCATCAAAGAAGCAAAATTACCCTCTTTACCACCTTTTAAGTTTTCGGCTAAAACTCTTGCGACATCATTAGCGCTTAAAACCGTTAAAGCCTTAATTGCATCTTCTACTTTTATTTTACTTCCTGCCTTCAAGCCTAATTTCACAGGAGAAGCCGAAGCTGCGCTTTGAGAAACAATTAAATAATCATCCAGACTAAGACGCCCATGTTCCAATGCATCGAACGTTAAATATAACGTCATTATTTTCGTTAAGCTTGCCGGATAATTTTGAACTTTTGCGTTTTCTTGATACAAAACTTGACCCGTATCCATATCAGCAACCAACGCCGCGCGATACTGAGCCGACATTGCGGAAAAAGACCAAAAAAAGCACAAGAAAAAAATCCCTAACCTTCTTTTCATCATAATATAAATCATAGTAAAAAAACACAACGGCGGTCAATAGAAATCCCGCCGTCTTTATACATTATTTTACATTAATCTAATGTTCTTAGGCTTATCTTATCGTCATCTACTATGACTAACTTACCGCTGGTTATAGAAAATAGTTCTGCAGATTCAAAAGCCAATCTCTGAGCAAATAAATCTGGATTATACAGCGGCAAGACACCACGACATAAACACAGCTGACTTGCTATTAACCTATCTTTACACACAGCTATAATCGGAATGTCAGGTTTACGGCAAGAAATCTGAATTGCGTTTACCGTGTCTTTTGCAAACACAACAATAGCCGATGCCTTATTAAGATACGCCATAGACGCAACACTTCTTGACCAATCGTTTTCAGGGACGTTTTCAACCCTGGACCAATCATATGGATTTTCAATAGCATCTTTATCTGCATAAGATAAAATCTTATTCATAGTTTCTATTACGTTTACCGGATTTATACCAATTGTCGTTTCTTCGGACGTCATAGTTGAATCAGCCCTTAAATAAGCAGCATTTGCTACGTCTGATATTTCTGCACGAGTCGGAAATTCACTATTTACCATAGACCCCAACATCTGAGTCGCCATAATTACCGGTTTATTCATTTTACGACATTCCCGTATTATATGACGCGAAATCGCAGGAACTTCTTCAAAAGGAACCTCTACGGCCAAATCACCGCGCGCTATCATAATTCCATCGGCAACTGATGCTATTTCCGTAATTCTTTCAACCGCATTTGGGCGCTCTATCTTTGCGACTATTTTAATTGGCAATGATGTTCTTGCCGTTATAAAATCACGAACTTCTGATACATCTTCGGGCTTTTGAACAAACGATATTGCAACCCAATCTGGTTTTTTAGTTATTGCATACTCTAAATCCTGCCTGTCTTTTTCTGTCAATACAGAAGTAACAACGTCCGTATCAGGCAGATTAAAACCGCGCCTTGACCAAATTTCTGTTCCACGTATAACTTTAGTTTCTATTTTACCCTTTGAAACTTTTGTCACTTGCATTTCTATTTTACCGTCATTTAACAAAACACGGTCACCTACTTTCAAAGATTCCATAACATCAGAATCTGGCAATTGAACCCTGCTGGAATCACCTGGTTTATCAGAAGAATCAAAAGTAAACTTCTGCCCGATAGTTAAAGGATATTTATCTTCGGTCTTAAAATTTCCTATACGATGCTTTGGTCCTTGCAAATCAACCATTACCGCAACAGGTATATTCAATTTTTTTGATATTTCACGTATACAATCTATCTTTTTACCCTGCACTTCACCGGTATCATGACTGAAGTTTATACGAAAAACATTTACCCCCGCTTTTACCATTTCCGTCAAAGTCTTTTTATCTTCACTGTTCGGACCAATAGAAGCGGTTATTTTTGTGAACTTATTCATAATTTCCTTCCGTTTTTCTTCTTTTGTTTTTCTTGATTTTTACGTTTTATGGTATATCATAAAGTTCAGAAAGAAACAAGGGGAAATCAACAATGAAAAACGCAAATCACGGTGCAATTGACAACCAACAGCTTGTCAGCATAATTGAAAGAATAGAAAAGCTTAACGAAGAAACAGCCGCTATTGCTGCCGATATAAAGGAAATATACAGCGAAGCCAAAAGCGCAGGGTTTGACCCTAAATATATCCGTCAGATGATACGTTTGCGCAAGCTTGACCCAGATGAACTTGACGAAGCAGACGAATTGACTCAGATGTATCGTAACGCATTGGGTTTATAATCAATAAGATTCAAAATAAAAAGCGCCAAATTGGCGCTTTTTATTATTCCTTTAATCCAGCCTTTTTAACCGCCGCCGCAATAAAGGCATTAAACATTGGATGACCTGTATAGGGGCTGGATTGAAACTCTGGATGAAACTGACCCGCCATAAAGAACGGATGGTCTTGTAATTCTATAATCTCGGGCAATCTTCCATCAGGACTTTTACCAGATATTATCATACCGTGTTTAGCAAATTCGTCTTCAAAACTTATATCCATTTCATATCTATGACGATGCCTTTCTGATATTTGCTCGGAGTTATAAACTTTATAAGCTAGACTATCCTTCTTTATGACACAAGGGTAAGCACCAAGTCTAAGCGTTCCACCCATATTTTCTGCATCGTGGTCTGCCATTATATTTATTATAGGCGTGCATTTTTTTGTAAGTTCTGTAGAGCTTGCATCGGTTATTCCCAGAACATTTCTTGCGAACTCTATTACCGCCACTTGCATACCAAGGCATATTCCCATATAAGGCACTTTATTTTCACGAGCATATTTCGCCGCTAAGATTTTACCTTCCACACCGCGCGTTCCGAAACCGCCTGGGACTAATATACCGTCCACTTCTTCAACGTCAGAATCTGAAAAAGTTTCTGCACTTATCTTTTTGATATTTACATGGACGTTATTCTGCAATCCTGCGTGAAACAAAGCTTCGTTCAGTGACTTATAAGCATCCGGCACATCAAAATATTTACCGACAACGCCGATATTAACGCTTGGTAAATCCGCATCCAGATAATTTTCTATTTTGATAAACTTTGCCATATTACCTGTTGCATGCGGTAAACCGAAATGCTGAGCCATTATATCAAATACACCCTGACTATCATAAGCCAAAGGTATCTTGTAAATATTATCAACGTCCACACCGCTTATAACGCTTTTCGCCGGCAGATTACAGAACATACCGATTTTTTCTTTTTCTTCAACAGTTAATATTCTTGGCGTTCTAACTATTAACATATCTGCTTGAATACCGTTTTCCAACAATCTGCGAACGGACATTTGCGTCGGTTTCGTTTTTAATTCACCGCTCTTTTCAAGATAAGGCGCCAAAGTTAAATGAACAAACATAACATTTCTGCGACCAACATCATTTGCAAATTGACGTATTGATTCTAAAAATATATTACCTTCTATATCACCAACAGTCCCACCTATTTCGCAAACCACGAAATCAGTATGCGTCGGACGACCGATATATTCTTTTATCTTATTACTGACATGCGGTATCATCTGAACTGTTGCCCCCAGATAATCACCATGCCTTTCAGCATTTAACACGTCCCAATATATTCTTCCACCAGATACGGAATCATTTCTGGACAGTTTTACACCTAAAAAACGTTCGTAATAACCAAGATCTAAATCTGTTTCAAAACCGTCATCCGTCACATATACTTCACCATGTTGAAACGGTGACATAGTGCCTGGGTCAACATTCAAATATGGATCAAACTTTCTTGCATGAACTGTGTATCCCCTGGATTGAAGAAGGGCGCCACAACTTGCCGCCGCGACGCCCTTACCTAAACTGGAAACAACACCACCTGTAATAAATATATACTTTGCCATAAGATATCTCCTTATGGACTTTTATCATACGAAAAATCTTCTTGCGACGCAATTAAAATAATTCCTATACTTTAATATATGAAAGATTTCCTGAATAATCAATTTGTTAACGCTTTCTGTTGGATACCATTTTTAATGGCTTTCGGTGCCGGACTTTATTTTAACATTTCGTTTGAACCGAATCTTACTTTCATAATAATTGGTTTTATAATTTCTATTGCTTTACTAGTTTTTAATAAAACACCGAAAATAATAAAAGCTTGTATGCTTTTCTTATTCGGTTTTTGCTATGCAAGTATTTTTACTTATTTATTAAACACTCCGCAACTTCGTTCTAGATTTTTCAGGGGTGAAATTATTGCTAGTGTTAAAAATATTGATTATACCGCAGACAAAACAAGAGTATATTTATCAACCGATGCGACAAAGCTTAATGATGAATATGACGGGACAGCTATCATTCGCCTATCAACCAAGCAAGATGTTTCCAATTTAGATATCGGTGATACTATAAAAGCAAATATAGGTATATTCAAACCGTCAGCACTTTATGCCCTGGAAACTTTTGATTATGCCAGATGGGCGTATTTTAACAGGCTTACCGGAACGGGATATTTAGATTCTTATGATATTATATCTCATCAAAACATAAATTGGATAAACTCTTTAAGAAATAAACTTCATAACTTATCTGATTCTTTTCTTGTGGATAGTTTGGTGCTTGGTTATAAAAAGTCCGTTCCAGAAAATGACAACCCCATCTGGACGGCAACAGGCGTCGGTCACGTCTGGTCAATCAGCGGCTTTCATATGACTTTGGTTGGCGGTTGGCTGACGATTTTATTCTATTGCATTTTTAGATGCATGCCTGTTATAACGAAAAGAATACCGGCTAAGTTTCCTGCAACTATACTTGCGTGGTTTGGACTTTTATTTTACTTATTTTTATCGGGAACAGATGTCGCAACAATCCGAGCCTTTCTTATGACGACTTTATTATTTCTAGCCTTCTTATTCGGTCGCAAAGTTATATCCGTCAGAAATATCTGTATCGCATTTTGCATTCTTTTCTTCATAAATCCGCACTTTGTTATGCAAGCAGGTTTTCAATTATCTTTTTCTGCTATATTTGGACTCGTGTGGCTTTGGACAGAAGTTAAACCAAGACTTCCTAAAAATAAAATCCTTAAAATAATCTATACTGCTACCTTAACTTCTTTGGTTGCTACTTTATTTACGGCTCCGTTCGTAATTGCTCATTTTTACAGTATGCCGATTTACAGTCTGATTGGTAATCTAATCTTATTACCTATATTTTCTTTTGCCATTATGCCGCTTGTTATCGTCGGAACTTTTACAGCTTGCTTTCATATATACGGACCGTTAGATTTAGCAGAAATATTTTATGATAAAACCTTGCACTTCGCACAAATAATATCAGACCTTCCTTTTTCAACTCTTAACTTTCCTCACGTTCCAAATATAGCTTTGACTTTTATAATTATCGGATTTTTGTGCTTAGTATTTATAAAGCCATTAAAAATAAAATTAATAAATCTTTATTTGTTTTTATTTTTCTGCTTTATAGGAATAATATTAACAAGTATTCAACCCAAGCCCATATTTTACGCAACGCCAGACCATGAACTTGTTGCGTTCTTGAACGAAGATAAATTAGAGTTTAATAAGTCCCGGGCTTCCAATCATTATTTTGCTTTTGATACCTGGAAAAGACTTAATAATGAACCAACAGAAACGCCGAACAAAAGACGCAAACACAACAAAAGTCTTTACGTTTATAAAACGAAGAACTTTAATCTTGCATACATGCAAAAGTTTACGACATTAGAAAAGAATATATCCAAACTATGCAAAGACGAAGATATAGATTATATAGTTTCTTACTTTAAGATATATTCAAAATCATGTGAACATAAGATATTAAATGGCGGTCTTGTGATATACGACAGCGGCAAGATAAAATATAATAACCCTAATCGTCTGTGGCATATTGGGCGCTGACGAAATAAAGTCCAGACGCTGGCGCCGTAGGACCGGCTGCACTTCTATCTTTGGCGTTAAATATTTCTTGTATATCTAACGGTTTACCAAGGCCTATTTCTATCAATGTTCCGACCATATTTCTGACTTGGTGATGAAGAAAAGATTTAGCAGAAAATTCAAAAATAATCATATCACCAGATTTTTTTATTTTGCATAAGTCCAAAGTTTTTATCGGGCTTTTTGCCTGACATTCCGAAGCACGAAAACTTGTAAAATCATGACGCCCCAAAAGTTTTTCTGCTGCAACGCGCATAGCTTTGATATTAAGTTTTCTTGGCACCCACCAAACACGATTACTGGACAAAACTGCAGGCGGCCTTCTATTTAAAACTAGATACTTATAATTTCTTCGCAAGCAAGAAAACCTAGCATGAAAATCATCACCGACTTTTTGGCAGAACAAAACGGCTATTGGTTTGCCCGTCAGATAAAAATTAAGAGCACGCATAACCGTATCCGCATCATAATCTTTATCTGCTATATCAAAATGAGCCACCATCCCCAAAGCATGCACACCCGCATCAGTTCTGCCAGCTGCAACAACATCTGTTGTTTTTCCAATAAATTGCTTTAACGCAGATTTTAATAAAGATTGCACAGAATCACCTTGGCGATTTTCCTGCCAACCTATTAAATCCGTTCCGTCATATTCAAGAATTATTTTATATCTGCTCATTATCTTCCTAAACACTTATCACATCTTGTTTTTTCTGATAGTTCGTTTATTTCCAACGCTTCCCTAGATAATCTTAAATAAGTCCGACAATTATGACAACCACCACCAAAACAGTCTAAGCAATCACATTTTCCAAAATCGTTATATTCGGACAACGCAACATGAGCATGCCATAAACCACACATCTTCTTTTCTTCAAAACTTATGTTATTTTTACGGCTCATATTATTCACTAAACCTAAGCTCAGCTCCATGCATACCATTTACAAAACTTTTCCAATCCATAGCCTTTTTACCGCTTGGTTGTATCTTCGTTATTTCTAGTTTACCGTCCTTAATGACCGTTTCTAAAATCTTTACTTCTATTCCGTTTATCTTTGTTCGCCCAGAACCCAGCGCACGAATTTGATTATGTATGTCCACAGGACTTCTTGACCAATCTATTATTTCATCTTTACTTGTGAACTTTCTGGTATATATAACTTCACCTTCTTGTTTCACAGGTTTATATTTTTCAGGACAAGATAAATATTCAATCAACATATCCGTTGCTATATCTGATACTTTTGCTTCCAATGTTTCATTTGTGTCATTATCTGATATATCGAAATCTTTACGCATTAAAATATCACCTGCATCTAGTTCCGGCACAATCTGCATAATACATACGGCAGACTTTTTGTCACCGTTATATAAAGCTGTCCTGATAGGTGATGGCCCACGATACTTTGGAAGCATGCTTGGATGAACGTTTATACAAGGCGCAGATTTTAATACATTATCACGCAAAATCTTACCGTAAGAAATGACCACCACCATATCCGGAGAAAAATTATATTCCATAGTATTATGAAAAACAGGAAATCCCTTTTCTTCGGCCCATAAATGAACAGATGTTTTAGTTAAAACTTGTTTTCTTCCTTGCGGTTTAGGTTCACCGGTAAACACTGCCTGCACCGTATGTAGTTTTGATAAAGCATCAAAAATAGGGACAACAAAACTATTAGTTCCCATTAAAACAAGCTTCATTTACGTTTCCTTACTTTACGCATAACCATTTCACGATGAACAGGTGACAAATAATCTATAAATAAGATACCGTCCAGATGGTCTGTTTCATGTTGCACTATTCTTGCCATTACACCAGACATAGCGGCTTGTAATTTTTTTCCGTTTTCGTCTGTCCACTCTACTTCCACGTCGGACGGGCGAACAACTTTTGAAAACACGGGTAAATTATCGGGCCCCAAAACAGATAAACACCCCTCTTCCATAGTGCAAGTTTCAGAACTGCGCGATAAAATCTTTGGGTTTATCATTTTATAAACTTTATTAGTATCCGGATCCATCATAACTAAAAAGCGCTTTAACACCCCAACCTGCGGAGCTGCCAAACCTACGCCGCTTTGTTCCTTCATAATTTCAACCATTTCATCCATAACAGATAGAACATCATCTGATACACGCTCTACTGGGGCGCATTTTTCCCTTAAAACTAAATCTCCACAAAGTTTCATTTGCAACATCTATAAATCCTTTTATAATAATTCTATCAAAGGAAAGAAAAATGACAACTTATATTTTTGTATTGTTAGTTATAATTTTAATTCTATTACTGGTGCTGATTTTCAGAAAGCAAACCGTTGACATATCGGCTTTGCGAGAAGATAACGCAATACTTCGTGAAAGACTTGCAGAAAGGCTTGGAACTCTTAACCAGAACGCTATGGAGCTTAAAAATATAAGCAATGATATTGCAAACTTTAAAAACATACTTATGGGTAACAAACAAGCTCGTGGCACTTTCGGTGAAAGACAACTGGAAGATTTGGTTGCAGATGTTATGCCACCAGAATCTTACGCTTTTCAAGAAGTCCTTGAAACCGGCGTTAGACCAGACTGCATAATAAGGCTTCCGTATCCTCCTGGTGATATGGTAATAGACAGCAAGTTCCCATTGGAAAGCTATTCAAAAATAGACCAAGAGATTGGCGCAAGAAAACAGTTTGAACTTGACGTTAGAAAGCATATAGATGCTATTGCAGAAAAATATATAATTCCAGGAAGAACAGCAGATTCGGCCATGATGTTTATAGCTTCGGAATCTATATTTGAAACTTTACACAGAGATTTCCCAGCAACAATAGAATATGCAAACAAGCGAAAAGTATTTATAGTATCACCATCTACGTTATGGGCGACTTTGAATACTATACGGGCAGTGCTATCAGATATAAAAATTAAACGGGTTGCCGATAAAATAAAAAAAGAACTAGATTATTTGCTGACAGACTTATCACGATTAAATGACCGAGCTTATAAAGTTCAGCAACATTTTTCTTTGGCCACAAAAGATATCGAAGATTTGCAAATATCAATAAACAAGATAACACCGCGCGCCGAAAAAATTAAAGAAATGGACTTCGGAGACCAAGAATAAAAAAAAGCAAAGATTTATTTCTTTGCTTTTTTTATTACCCGTTGTTTAACTATCTTTTGTTCTAAAACTAAAATCTGATTTTCTTTATCCTTTATAACATCTAATAATTTTTTATTTTCAAGCCTTAACTTTTTATTTTTTCGCAGATTTAACAAAGTCATTACCAAAGCGCCCATAACCGCCCCGGCAGTTCCACTTACTAAATCATACAAAACATCTGTTATAGCCATAATCAAAGATTATCACTGCGACACAATTTTTTCACTAGGCTTGTTTTCTTAAACCCGTTTTAGCGTCTATCCATACTTGTTCTTTTGCGATTTCCATTAAAGGCATATCACTTTTGCTATCCGAATAAGCTCGAACAACGTCAGGAATTATATTATTTTCTTTTGCCCATTCATCAAGTGCTAAAACTTTATTTTGTCCCCAGCATAAAAAACGATACTTCCATGGTTTGTCTTTATAAGTAATAGAACACAAAACTGCATCAAACTTTATATCAGAAACCAGTTTCGGTAATACATAATCAGGACTTGCAGAAACAAGTATGACTTTTCTGCCAGCAGACTTTTCTATTTCGACCCTTTCTTTTGCCCAACCAAATCTTTCACGTTTATGTTGTTTTATAAAGACAGGTAAAAATCTTTTCAATAATTCAGGAGTATAAAAAGCCCTAATATTTTCACGCCACCAAACTCCGTCACGATTAAAGAATCTTGCAATTCCTGCAACCAGCATCCAAGGTAAAAACAACCAAGGACGCAAAGAATGCTTAAAGCAATATTTAACGAATTCACGATTTGTATCTTTTGCGGACAAAGTCCCGTCAAAATCAAAAACAACTATTTCTTTTTTTTGAAACATAAAAATCCTTTTATAAAACTTGCTTTATTATAAGCACGACAAAATCAATAAACAATAATAAAAAACGGGGGCTACCCCGTTTTTTATTTTTTCAACTTTTTTAACGTCTGTCTTGCTTTTTCTATCAAGAAGAACAAAGCAGGTGTTAAAGTAAATGTCCAAACTAAACTTGCGAACATACCACCTATCATAACTGCTGCCATAGCAGACTTCATACCATCCGCACTCCATAACTGCGGTAACATACCAGCCATAACAGCAATAGATGTCATAAGTATCATATTCTTCTTATTATTAAGCTCGGTCCACAATGCTTTCTTAGCGTCTTCTCCGTTCGATATTCTGTTAATTGTAGGCTCTAATAACAAAATATTATTATTTACAACCAAACCGACAAGCATAACGAAAGCTAACATTGCACCAACGTTCATAGAAGCACCGCTTAAAAACAATAACGCAAATACACCAGCAAAGCTTGTAATAATAGATGTTGCGATAGTAAACGGATGCGCCAAAGAATTCATTATAGCCGCCAATAACATGAACGTTAATACCGTTGCAAGCAAAAACGCCGTTCCTATTTCACCAGTGGTTTCGTCTTGAATATCTGACATACCACCAAACTCTGCACCATATCCAATTTCCCAATTAACTTTTGCAAGACCTGCTTCAATTTTCTTTTGCACAGGCCCCATTGTGGACTTACCGATATTTATATCTATTTCAGTTATCCTGTTTTTGTCCAAGCGACGAATATCTGGCGTTGCTTTAGCAACTTCTATTCTGCCAAGCTCGGATAACGGCACCATACCTTTCTGAGTATTTACATACACACTATCAAACATGGCTCTATTTTTAAACGGTTTTGCAAACTCTAAAATAATAGGATATTCTTCGCCGTTTTCTTTATACTTATAATCTTCGTTACCAAACAATGCGCTTCTTAAAGTTATACCAGCATAAGAGTTTTTTACACCCCAGAAGCTCATTTTTTCTTCATCTGGAATTATTCTTGTTTCCGTTCCAGGCTTTTGCTGTGCCATAACTGCGCTTTGAACTTCCGGGATAGAGTTTATCATGTCTAAAATTTGATTCGCATAAGCTTCTCGCTTTGAATCATCTTCACCGTATATATTTAAAACAATATCGGAATTAGATGCAGCAGACGATATTGCTTGTCCAGCTTTTATCTGGATTTCGGCATCAGGTATTTCAGAAAGTTTAGGCAACATTTCTTGTGCCAATTTTTTATCAGAAATACCGCGTTCATCCCTGTCAAGTAATTCAACTTTTACAGATATATTTTGCAGACCTCTTTCGCCTATTTTTACAGAAGTTGATTTTACTTCTTTAAAATCATGTAAGACATCTTCTATTTGTTTTGCTATATTTTCAGATTTTTCAAAAGTTGAACCCATTGGTGCCCTGGCAGTGATGTTTATTTCATTGGTATCAGTTGCAGGTGCAAACTCGTTACCGACAAACTGCATTAGCATCGCAGACCCCAGCAAAATAGCAACCGCCAAACCAATGACTTTCCAAGGATGAGAATATTGAAAATCATACCACCTGCGAAGTCCTCCTTGTTCGATTTTATCTGCTTTTTCTTTGGTCTTAGATGTTTTTTTATTTTTTGTTAATCGTAAAAACTTTGCTATCATCATAGGTGTTAAAGTGAACGAAAATAACAATGATAATAAAGTCAGATATACGACTGTTAAACCAAACTGCAACATAAACTGACCAGCAATTCCACCCATAAAGGCCAAAGGTAAGAACACAACGACATTTGTTCCAACACCCGCCAAAACCGAAACCGCAACTTTTTTCGTCCCGTCAACAGCCGCAGTTTCTGGGTCTTTACCGGCTCTCATTTCTTGCAAAGCGGACTCTATCAAAATAATAGCGTTTGAAACCAATGTCCCCAAAGCGGAAGAATATGCCAATAACGTCATAGCATTAATAGTAAATCCGCTTGCATCCATAAAGAAAAAACCGGCAATTAAAGACGCAGGAATAACAACACCAGAAATAATTGTAGAACGCCAATTACGAGTAAAGGCTAACAATACTAAAACGGTAAATACTACGCCAAGAATAATTCCGTTAATCGTGCTGTTTGTATCATCGGCAATAGACACAGAAGAATCAGATACGATTTTCATTTCGGCCCCTTCAAAGCGCGATTGTAAGTCAGCTTGTAATTCAGGTAACCTCTTTTGTAAAGCCTGAGATATTTTTATAGCGTTACCATCCGAAGACTTTACCACAGACACAATAACAACTTTTTCACCGTTATATCTTGCCCCTGTTTCTATATCACGAACAGCATCTGTAACTGTTGCAATATCAGACAGCTTAAAGTTTTGACCTTCCATAGTTGTTAAGCGCAAATCTTCTATTTCTTTTACGCTGTCAAATTCGCCTATAAAACGAACATTTGAAGAATCTATTCCGGTTTCTATTTTACCAACTGGCACGTTCAGGTTACGACTGCCCAGCGCAGTTATAACGTCTGTTATCGTGATTCCCTTTGAAGCCATAAGCTCTGGATTCATAGCGACACGAACAGCACGCTGTTCACCACCAAACGTTGAAACGCTTGCCACTCCCTTTATAGCAGTAATTTTATTTGATAAAATATTATCAACGTATTCTTCTATGTCTTTTGGTTCGGCACCCGTTATAACGATATCTACCACAGATTGTTGCAGAGGATTTAATTTTTCTATTACGGGTTGTTTTAATTCGTCTGGAAACTCGGATGCCAATGCATCAATTTTAGATTTCACTTCGGTTGTTTTGTCGTTAACGTTTACCCCAAGGTTAAACTCTGCCATTATAAAACCACCGTTTTCAAAAGCTTGCGATGTTATCTGCTTTAATTCTGAAACTTCTGATATTGCATCTTCTGCCTTTTTTATAACTTGCGATTCTATTTCTTCAGGTGAAGCGCCAGGATAAATAAAAGTCGCCGTAACCATAGGAAAATCAACCGATGGCGTTCTTTCTATATTCATTTTTGGAAAAGAAACAAAACCTAATACAACCCAGAAAAGCACGAACATTAATGTAGTTATTGGTCTTTTAACGAAAAACTTTAGCATTTTATAAACTCCCAACGTATTAAACTATTTTTCCAGACGAATTTTTTGACCGTCTTCAACTTTTGATAAAATAACATCATCACCATCATTTAAACCCGATGTTATCAAAGCATTATCTGCGTCTTGCCTAATAATAGTTACATCTTGCAAAACCGCTTTACCGTCTTTTGCGACAAAAACTTTATCACCTTTTACTGCATATACAGGAACTAAATAACCAACATTCTGATATTCTGCATAATGCAAACCATCTGATACACCTTTCGTCTTTATAACATGCATACCCGTATCTAAATCTAAGTTTTTTGATACAGAAACGATTTTCCCATTTTCTACTTTTTGCCCGGCAGCAAAACGACCTATGCGACTTCCTGAAACGAAAGCTTTATTATTGTTTACAGCAATCGGTTCTTTTAAAACTTGTTGATGTTTTTCCACAGTTATACTTTCAACAGGTATACCGTTTTCCGCGTCGTATCTGCTGGGGTTAAAAACATACCTGCCCCGTTCCGCACCTATTGCTGCAAAACGAAAAACAACCCAAGATATCAGACAAGCAATGCAAATTATGCTTAATATTTTTTTTATGTTTAATTTTGATACAGTTACCTTTTTCATTTTAATCACCCAATTTTTTTACTGTTTCAGCCGACATTAATATTTTGTATTTAGCATTTAATAAAGCCATATCTAATTGATACAAACCAGAAGAAACTTCTGCTAATTCAACCGCTGAAGTCTGACCAGCTGCAAATCTATCACTGGAAAAACTATACGCTTTTGCAGCCAAATCCCTTGCTGTTTCAAGCTTTGCTAAATTACCGCGCAAATGGTTATACTGGTCAATAGCCCTTGTATATTCTTCGCTTAACATTTTTTTAGACTTATCTAAATCTTGCCGAGCCGCCTCTGCATTCATCGCTTCAATAGTTGCATTCGCCCGATTTAGACCACCACTGAAAATAGGTACCTGTAAAGACAAACCCCAATAAGCCGCTTGCGATGACAAGCCATTAAACATGTTATCAAAGTCTTCATCCATCGCAAAATAATTATATGAAGCGGTTGCCGCCAACGTAGGTAATGCCCCAGACCGTTCAGATTTAGCCTTTTCTTCATACATCGCTATCTGCTGATTCAAAATATCCCACTGCGGCGTAGATTTTAACTCTGTCGAATCCAAAGCAGTGAAAGTCTTTGGAAACTCTTCTGTCAATACGATTTCTTCATTTATATCTATACCAGCAAGTATCTTCAACATACGATAAGCCGTATCTCGATTAAACTCTGCATCAGATAAGTTTATTTCTTTCGTCGCAATATCAGATTCAATTTTTACAAGATTACTACGATTAGCCCTGCCCGCAGAAGTTAATCTTTTCTTTGCTTTATAAGCTTCGTTTAAATCTTTCTTGGTTATCTTGACTATTTCATCTGTCATCTTTGCTGTCCAATAAATATCAGCTGCAGAATAACGAACTTCACGAACCGCCAATTCTTTACCAGATTCCGACATTTTTATAGCAGATTTCACGCTGTCAACCGCATTACCTATTTTACCGAAAGTATAAATTGGTTGCGTAATACTTACACCCGCCATAAAAATATTATCCGGTATAGGTATTTCAGTTACATTTAATTGATTTTCAGTAACTTTTGCGATTATTCCGCCAATTTGCGGAGGTAAATCATAAACGTAAGGTTTAGAAGGATCTTCTACGTTTATAAGATTCATATAAGATGCACTGCCCGAAATCTTAAACCAGCGATTAGCGTTTACTGCATCCAAAGACGCCTGCGCTTTTTTCAAATTAGCTTCTGCTTTTTTAACGTCTTGTGATTCTTCAACAATCAAATCCACCGCTTTATTCAACGACAAATCCAACGCCAAGGCGTTTTGAGCCATAAATAAAACAGGTAAAACAAAAAGAAATCTTTTAAGCATTACTTAACTCCATTTTCATCAAAATATTATTGATAGTTTTCAAAGCTTCAGTTAATTTGTTTTCGTCTTCTTTGCTAAGTTGATCAAACAATTTTTCTATTGCCCCCCTGAACATTTCTACAGCGTCCTGAGCAATTTTCTTACCTTTATCCGTAACGGAATACCAAGTATTTCTTCTGTCTTTTTCATCAATTGTTCTTGAAACAAGGCCGTCTTTTTCAAGCTTACGAAACGCAGCACACAAATTAGGTGCCGTAACGAATTCGCGCCTTGCAATATCTTTTAACATTGCTTTACCACCCAGATACAAACGAACAAGAACGCTGATTTGTTGTCTTGGATACCCAAAGAACGAGACAGGATCCTTTTTAAGTTTATCCCCAAGTTTATCTAATAATAAAATATTATTTTCCATAAGTTTTAAGAACTCTTTCTTGGCCATTTTAAATCCTTTTACAATTATAAAAGCAACCAAATCATTAAAAACCTAAAACATTATAATTTTTAATGAATTAATTACAAGTATAAAATTAAAAAATATTTTATTATTGCAAAAAAAATAAAGTTATTTATAATTTGACTTGATTTTTAGGCTATAAAAGTATAGATTAATACGGTCATTGGGGTGTCGTCTAATGGTAGGACAAGAGATTTTGGTTCTCTTTATCATGGTTCGAATCCGTGCGCCCCAACCAAAAATTAAACTGCCCTTGTGGCGGTTTTATTTTTGGACGTGGGTTAGCGGTTCGACCACGCAACGAAGTTGCCTGGTTCGAAAACAAGTAGGCAAGACAAGTGTTAACGCAGTCGAGCCGTTACGGTTTCCCCGCAGGGCATAGCCCGAGGGAATTGAGTGCGCCCCAACCAAAAATTAAACTGCCCTTGTGGCGGTTTTATTTTTGGACGTGGGTTAGCGGTTCGACCACGCAACGAAGTTGCCTGGTTCGAAAACAAGTAGGCAAGACAAGTGTTAACGCAGTCGAGCCGTTACGGTTTCCCCGCAGGGCATAGCCCGAGGGAATTGAGTGCGCCCCAACCAAAAATCAAACTGCCCTTGTGGCGGTTTTATTTTTAGACGTGGGTTAGCGGTTCGAGCTTTTTATAAAACATCAAACTTTTCTTGTGACAATGTCTTTTTTTATTATAATTAACTTACACACAAGAGTAAAATATGCAAAAAGAAACAAAACTAGCAAAGCTTTTAGAAAACCCAAACATAGGTCATAACGGTGGCAACCCAAACGCAAAATTATGGTTCTGCGGTCTGGAAAATAATGCTGATGATTTCTGCGAACAACATAACATAAATCTTATAAACGGTAATAACGAACCTATTAATCAAGAATGGTGTCCTTTTAATAACTTTATTTGGAAAATATTAAACAACCTTAATTATAACCCAAGTGAAAACGCAGAAGAAATGTATAAAAGTAATAATTTTTTCTGTGCCAATCTTTACCCTTTTTCGTGTAGGTCAAAAAAAGACGAAACTAATATACACGAACTTACAGGATTCACAAAAGAACAATATTACAATTTTTGCGACATTACACGACATCAAAACAAAGCTTGGCAAGACTTTTATAAAAAATCTAGAATCATCATTTGTTTCGGAATCTCAAAAATAGAAAGTTTTATTATGCAATTCACAACCAGCGCAGAAGAATTTGAATCTGCAATGATTCAATACTGGCAATATTACACAAATGCTAATATTAACAACGACGGGATTTTAATTAAACTAAATAATAGAACTTTATTAATATGCCATCACCCAAGCCATAAAAAACCTGATATAAAAAATATCGTAAAACACATAAATAAAATAAGCTGACAATTGCAGCTTATTTTATTTTTTGACTAAATACCGTTCCAAAAATATTTTGTTTTGCATCTAGGAACTTTTGCTCTTCTATTTTTTTCTTCGTCTGAAGCCCATTAGAAATCAAAAAATCTTCCTGTTTTTGCATGTATTTCTTTTGTTGTTTTTCATCCAAAGCAGCCAACATTTTGCCGTATAACGTTGAAAAAAACTCTGGTCTATAACCCATTTCCCAAGACAATCTTATTCTGTCTGCGTCCCACATACAAGCCGATATTAAATTGCTTGGTTGTCTGCCAACAGTATGTTTTTTGACTGCTTCTATAATTTTTTCCTGGTCCGCAGGAAATATATTAGAATAATTTTCTGACAAAAACTTTCGTGCAATAGGTTCGCACCTTGGACCATGTAATTCACAATATTCGTCGTTTGTTCTTGCACAATCGTGCAAAGCACATGCCAACAATACAGGCATAGGGTCTTGATTAACGGACAACGCCAGCTCTATTCCAAACAAAACGACCTGCTGCGTATGCGATAGTCCATGATAACCATACCTTGATTGATTTGTTATCTTTTCTATCTTTGGTAAAACATCTTGAAACCAAAGCTTGGAATAATACAGTTTTGATTCCATAATTCTATTAAACGAGCTTGGACGTAACATTATATCTTTGCAATTTTGTAATAAACTGTGTTTTTTATCAAGCATTTCTATATGATAAATCTTTTCAAATCTTAATGACGTTTCTTCTATTCTATAAATATTTCTTGTTCCTTTGATATTAATTTTTTCAGCAGGCTTGAAATCGTAATTTACAGCATGTAAAGAAACGTCTAATCTAACAATGCTTTCTGGGCGAAACGGCACGTAAGAAATATGCCCCGGGTCTTCATGATTATTCGTATAATGAAAGCCATCAAAACCAAGCCCTTCAAAATAATGAATCATTCTTTGTAATACTAAATGATATCTATCTGTCGCTTCATCTGTCTTCCCGTTAACGGCATATAAAGTATCTTGTGCAAGCTCTTTTTTAACCGCTTTCCAAGACATATTATGCAACGGTTTATCTGTTATATAGTCGTATATCATCGGCACATCAGAACTTTTCAATTCATCTATAAAATGAAAAAGCAAGGCATTCTTATAAAAATATAAATCGTGACAACCTTCAACGTCTTGTAGTTCGTAAGTATTTTTAAGCTTAAGTTTTACCGGTATAATTTTCGGTTTTCCAGTTTGTTTACGTTCATCAACACAACCAATTATCGCATCTTCTAGTTTAATATCAGACAAAGAACCGATAGGTTCCGTTTTATAACCTAATCCAAGATTAATAATATATTTTGCAGCATAAATAGACCCGAAATGAGATAAAGGTCTGAATCTTAAAAAATCATTATAAGTCCCGTGATAAAAAGTATTATTTTCCGATAAAAACCTTGTCATAAAAGCCCTCTTAAAGCCTTAAGACTTTAATATCATAAAATTATTTTGTCAAATACGAAAAAGTTAATTGATATTTTGATATTTAACATATAGAATATGAGCGCTTGGTCCCATCGTCTAGCGGTCTAGGACGTCAGATTCTCATTCTGAAAACACGGGTTCGATTCCCGTTGGGACTGCCAAAAATATTTATTTTTTTGTTTCGGCTCTTGACAATATATATTTTTGTATTATATAATAATGTGTAAATAATAACAAGAGGGAATAATTATGAATAAAAACATAAAAAAATCTTTATATACAGTATTAACAGGTGCAGGCTTGGGCACTGTATTATACCTTATTGCGTTTTATTCGGTCGCTAATGCAAACGTGCCGCAAGACAAGTCCAAGGAATTAGAAAATGCACGTATATATTTAGCTTATTTACAAGATCAATTTGCTTTACAGCAAGAAAAATCTGTTAAAGAAGCGGCAGACTTTGCCGAATACAGTGATTTACTGCAAGAAAAAAGAAATCAAATGTATGATATAGAAAAAAATATGCAAAAAGCAAACTCTGAAAAATACACAGATGCCCAAAATAAACTAAACCAGATGAACGAAGAGTTTGCAAAAGTAAAAGACAGCTTGATGAACGAATATATTTCTAATGATAAAACTTTGGAAATTGCAACACAAAATATGCAGAATCAAGAAAACTATATCAACCAATTAAAGCAAGATAGTGCAAATCGTGCAAAAATATTGCAAACTTCTACAAAACAACGTGCACAAGAAAATTATAAACTTATGCAACGAAAAATGCATGAAAAGTTTATAAATATGCATAAGAAAAAATTAAACGAATTGTCTCGTTAAAAAACGCCCATTGGGCGTTTTTTTTAAAGCTTTTTTTCCAAAGAATCTAAAAAAATCTGTCTAATCTCATCAGATACAATATTCACCTTTTCACAATTAATCCACTTGCCACTTTTTACTCCGATTTGTTTAAGCATAGATTTTATAAATACCTTGTTTATAAAATTACCACAAAAATATTTTAAATACCAAGTCGGTGACGTAGATGTCGTTATAATAATCGCTTCCTTTATATTATCAAGATTTCCTTTAATACCTGACTTTGTTGCAGTATAAGCAAACTTTTGTTTCATTACCTTATCAAAAAAACCTTTGATTATTGCCGGCTGACTGCTCCACCAAATTGGAAATATGAATATTATCTTTTCGGCTTGCAATAATTTCTTTTGATATTTCTTTACCAAAGGGTCTTGCGTCTTACCTTGACTGAACAAAGCTAATTCTGCAGCAGAATATGCAGGATTAAAATTATCTTTATACAAATCTATTATATCAAACTGACATCCTTTTTTATTCATAACCTCGCTTACTTTCATCAATATCGCATGGTTAAAACTTTTCTTATAAGGATGAGCATAAATTATTAATGTTTTTTTCATAACCAAACCTTAATTTAATAACTTTTTCGCTTGTTCCAGCAAACCTATGACCAGCTCTATATCCTTGCCATACTCAGACCTTGAAACAATCGGTGCATCTTTATTTGTCGCAACTTCCTTATTCAAATCTGAAATATCGTTTGGAAAAGTGCCATCTTTTATCATCTTTTTTACGCCGGCAATCGTCATACCGCGACCGTATAAAAGCTCTTTAACAACGAATAATTTTGCAAGAACTTCCGTTCTATAATACCTTCTGCCCCCAGCCCCAGTCGTAGGCTTAATAACCGCAGGAAATTGCTTTTCCCAATAACGTAAAGTATAAGCCGGCACAGACATCCGTTTTGACACTTCGTTTATAGATGCAAAATATTCATTATCCATACCGACTTTCCTTTTATTATTCTTGCTGTTCCGCAACTTCCGTTTCTACTTCTTTTTCTTCAGCTTCTTCACTGACGATTGATATCGCAGATACTACTTTTTCATTTTCTGCGGTGCGGAATAAAGTTACACCAGCAGTTGAACGACCTGCTATTCTAACGTCTTTGACTGGCGTTCTTATTATCTTTCCGCCGTCTGTTACCATAATTATATCGTTATCTTCTTTAACTGGGAAAGAACCTGCAACGGCTGTATTCTTACCTCCAAGCTTTATATTTGTAAACCCACCACCTCCACGATGCGTAGTGCGGTATTCATAAGAACTTGTTCTTTTACCAAAGCCGTTTTCAGAAATAGTCAAGATAAACTCTTCTGTTTTTGCCATTTCTGCCATTTTTGCTTCGTCCAATACCAAGTTAGTTGTTTCTTCTTCTGCATCTGCCTCTTCTTCTATTCCCGTTTCGGCACGACGAGCCGCCCTGCTTTGTTTAATGTAAGCAGCACGAACGGCAGCATCAGATTCACCGTGATTCAACATAGCCATACCGATTATTCTGTCGTCTTTTCCCAAAGACATTCCGCGAACACCGGTTGAGTTTCTTCCGGCAAATATGCGAATTTCTGAAACAGGGAATCTGATACAACGACCGCGATAAGTAGATAAGAATACATCTTGATCTTCGTTACACGGGAGAACGGAAATCAAGCTGTCCCCATCATCCAGCTTCATTGCGATTTTACCGTTCGCACGAATAGAATCAAAATCAGACATACGATTGCGACGAACTGTGCCAGATGCAGTCGCAAACATTAAGAAATGTTCTTTACCTGACTGCTTTACTCTTTCAACGTCTTCTTCTGGGACCGGCAATATAGCGGTTATAGTCTCACCATTTTCCAGCGGCAATAAGTTAACCAACGGCCTTCCTTTTGCAGCAGCTGCTGCTTCTGGTAATTTATAAGTCTTTAACTTATAGCACAACCCCTTGGAACTGAAGAACAAAAGCGGTGTATGAGTATTTGCTACGAATACTTGAACAACATAATCGTCATCTTTCGTAGTCATAGCGTTACGACCTTTACCACCGCGCTTTTGTGCACGATACGTATCCAAAGAAACCCGCTTGATATAACCAGTATTTGAAACCGTTATAACCATATCTTCACGAGCAATCAAGTCTTCTATATCAATATCAATTTCTGCATCAGATATTTCCGTTCTTCTGGCACTGGACCAGTTATCACGAACAGACGTAGTTTCTTCGCGTATTATCTGAACAATTCTTTCGTGACTGCCCAAAATATCTAACAAGTCTTTAATCAATGCACCAAGCTCGGTTAAATCGTCGTGTATTTTATCGCGTTCTAACCCCGTCAAACGATGTAGTTGAAGTTCCAAAATGGCTTTTGCCTGGTCTTCGGACATATAGAACAAACCATCTTTATATTCTGTGTTAGGGTCATCAATCAGCTGAATATAAGATTCTATGTCGGAAGCCTTCCAACCACGAGACATCAAACCTTCACGCGCATCATCCGGATTAGCACTTGATTTTATAAGCTCTATCACTTCGTCTAAATTACCAACGGCCACAGACAACCCAAGCAATGTATGTGCACGATTTCTTGCTTTATTTAAATCAAATATCGTGCGACGACGAATTACTTCGGTTCTAAACTCTATGAACGCGTCCAAGACACCGCGAATATTAAACAACATAGGACGACCGCGATTTAACGCCATCATATTAACAGGGAAATTAGTTTGCATTTCTGTATATTGGAAAAGCTGATTAAGAACAACATCCGGAATCGCATCACGTTTCAGCTCTATCACTATTCGCAAACCTTCTTTTGAAGATTCATCCCTTATTTCTGATATACCTTCTATGCGTTTGTCTTTACTTAACTCCGCAATCTTTATAATAAGTTGAGATTTATTTACCTGATACGGTATTTCATCCACAACAATCGCTTCGTGATCATGAAAACTTTCCATATGAGTCTTTGCACGAACTATAATTGAACCGCGACCAGTAGTATGAGCTTTATAAGCACCAGCCCTGCCCATAATTACAGCCCCCGTTGGAAAATCAGGCCCAGGAATAATACTAAACAATTCGTCGTCAGAAATATTTTCATTATCCAGTATAGCTAAAATACCGTTACATACTTCACCTAGGTTATAAGTAGGGACGTTTGTCGCCATACCAACAGCGATACCAGAACCACCATTTACCAAAAAGTTAGGAAACTTAGTCGGCAAAACAACAGGTTCTTGTAAAGTTCCGTCAAAGTTAGGTTGCCAGTCAACAGTATCCTTATCCATATCCTCCATCAAAGTGGCACCCAGCTTAGATAATCTGGCCTCGGTATAACGCATAGCAGCGGGTTTATCCCCGTCACGAGAACCAAAATTACCTTGCCCCTGAACAAGCATTTCACCCATGGAAAAGTCCTGCGCCATACGAGCCATAGCTTCATAAATAGAGCTATCACCATGCGGATGATATTTACCCATAACATCACCGACAATTCTGGCCGATTTTACTGTTGGCTTATTTGCCGGCGCAACGTCATTCATAACGTATAATATTCTGCGATGCACTGGTTTGCATCCGTCACGAACGTCGGGCAACGCACGATCAACGATAACCGACATAGCATAATCTAAAAAACTTGTTCGCATTTCATGTTCAATGGAAGATTGCGGGATTTTGATTTCGCTTACTTCGTTAAAATTGCTTGTTTCTGACATACTTAATTTTCCCCTATTTTTAACATATAAAGAATAGCAAATTTTTAATCGTTCGGTCAAGGAATAAACCCAAAAAAAACATTGACAAAATAACACTTTGTGATATAATCATAATCAATATAAAAGGCAAAAAAATGTTTCTTCCTATATGGAAATTGTTTGCAGCTTTATTTACATACTATCTATGTTTAGAAGCTTTAAAACAACTTGGTATCATAAAAGCGAAATAAAATAGTTGCGTTTTTATAAAAGGTATGATTAAATATACGCACAAAAGGATTTAGATATGGCAACAAAAAGAACTTATCAACCTTCTAAAACTCGTCGTGTTCGCACACACGGCTTTCGTGAAAGAATGGCTACTAAAGGCGGTCGTGAAGTTTTAAGCCGCCGTCGCGCAGCTGGCCGTAAAAGATTGGCCGTTAACGCAGTTAAATAAAAAACCGCAACCGCGGTTTTTTTTTAATCTTTATTTTCTTCCCAATAACATATTACGTTTGCATGTTCGGTTTCACCCGTTCTTATTTTATGTCTTGAAACCAAACCATCTATTGCTACATCTACCTGAACTTCCGGATTATCCGGACTAATTTCTTTCTTAAAATTCAGCTCTATTCTTTTTAATTGATGCTGGTTTCTATAAACATAACCGACGCTTTCCGTTGCCCAAACCGCATATACAGCGTTATTTATATGCTGGTTTACGTCTATATCATCAAATCTGCACTTAAAAGTGTGAGTTTTCGTAGCTTCAAAATCAGGAAACTTTTCAAACTTTCTATCCCAAGCCCTTTCAGGTATAACAGACCATAAAGGCAAATCACCGTCCAAACGTAAAGGTCTTCGTTTTTCCATATCTATCAAAACCCATTGACTTGTTGCGCGCACCATCAATCTTCCATCTTCTCCGCGTATTTCAAAATCACGCGTAGCACGAACGATATCCTGCGAAGACGGCCATGAAGTAAACGTAAACTCTTCACCTTCCTTTGGCATTTCTATTATATCTACTAAATAATGAGTCACTACCCAAGCAAGATTATGCTCCAGCAGATAAGTTCTACCGCAACCCAGTATTTCGGCATGACCGTCCGCAACGCCCTGTAATTCATTCATTAAAATCAAAGGACGGACATTGCCATATCTATCACATTGATAAGCTTGTAATATTCTTTTCGTTACTATTTTATCTGTCATTGATATCTCTTTTGTTTTTTATTTTTGCAATATTGTATCAAATTTTATGCTTTTTCAACAGGATTGATTTTATAAAAAAATTGACAATTTTATACTTTTTGATTATTGTAAAAAACAATGAACAAAGCCTATTTCGAGTTTTTATGCGATATCATTGATATATCTACTATTTCCGTAGTAAACTCTAAAACTGGCACGATTTATTTTATAGAAAACGATTTACCAGAACTTTTCGGTAACTTTAAATTAGTCACATCTTATTTGACTAATATGACCGTTCAATATGCACTTATTGAAAACGGTGAAATAACGTTAAAAACGTCAAAAACATTGCTGTCACAAAGCATAAAAAATACAACCGCATATTTTATGGAAAACTTAGCCAAAAGATGCTCTTTAAAAATCATCAGGCAAGAACAACAAGCTATGAATTTTAATATGTTAAAATATCTTGGGAATCAAAGGGAAAGTTAAATTGCTCTAACAACTCTGGCAAAAGTCACACCATAAACCTTATTCGCTCCGCCTTTCTTTAATACTTTGTATAACTCTGCGAACGTTGCACCGGTTGTCATCACATCATCAACAATTAAAATATTTCTGTCTTTTATATTATGTGGCTTCAAGATTTTGAAAACACCTGCAATATTTTCTGCTCTTTGCTTTGCATTTTTATGCCCCATATCAGGACGATGAATCCTTTTAACACTATCAAAATCTAAAGCCACACCATAAAATCTTGCTATATCACGCGCAAGTAAAACAGCTTGATTATATCCACGATGAAACAATCGCCGATGCGACAATGGAACAGGTAAAACAACATCTGGTTTTAAGTTTAAATCTTGCAGTGCGTTTATCATTGATTTTGACATAAACTTGGCATAAGAAATGTGTCCCGAATGCTTAAAAGGCAAAATCACATCCCGTGATATATCATTGTAAACACATGCAGAACGAATAAAATCCAGTTCTGACTTACCTGCCGCACAAACAGGGCACAAAGGTTTATCATCTAAATCTAAATCAGCAGGAAAAGGATAGCCACATTTATAACACTTCGGACTTGATATCCAATCAAACAACTTCCAACAATCTGGACAAAGTTCTCCATTTTTAGAAACAGGTTTACCACATACAGCACAAGAAGCAGGAAAAAGAAAATCTAACAAACAATCGCTTATACTTTTAAAAGAAAAACTTGACGACTTAAACAAGATACTACCAGCTCATACTTTTGTAAGTTTTCTTGCTGACAGAATCGCCAAACATATCGCGTTTTTGCTGAGTTAATGTTTCATACTGGTCACTGGAAATCATTCTAAGAACCAGTCCTTCCTCTTCTCGCTGAGATAAAACAGGCATAATACGATATTCAGAAATCCCCGCATCACGTAATACCTGCTCTACAATTGCCAACCTTTTTGCTGCTAACTTTCTGTCGTCCGAATTTCTTGTAGCGTTTTCCGGAATAGATATTTGAACTGCACGCGTTGGATTGCTTAAAACAATACCAGCATATTCCGCCAGCAAATTATAATTATCACGCGACAAAGCCGCATCGTCATTACGGAACTTTATCTTGATTTCCAATGGTCTGATACCACCTGTTTCAGACAAATCGCGTCGCGCAGTAAAACCTTCCATAGAAGAACCCATATCACTGGCAACGTCAAACCTGTCATCTATTTGATAAGTAGACAAATGCTTGTTCTCGGACAAAAATGTTTTTCTAAACGCTTTTCTTAATTCCGTTGGCGACATACTGGACATATCATTTCTAACAGATACAACCTGTGGCGATTTTGCTTTTTCCACAGATCTAACTATAACATCATCTTCTACAGGAACTATCATTCTACTTAAACTTATTTCATCGTCCATACCAGAACGAACTTTAGCAATTCTGTCTTGTTTTACATTTACCGATTCAGCAGCTTTACTTTCTGTTGCGGCTTGGGCAATAACAGCATTTGCCTTAAATACTTCATCAGAAACGCTTGCTTCTGCACGTCTTTGCAATTCTGTCAATCTTGCTATTTCTGCATCAAGCTGACTCATAGGTTCTGCCTGAACAACAGGACGTTTAGAAACGGTTGCATCATTTAATTGCGAGTTTCTTGCAACTACCTTGCTAGCAACAGAGTTTTTATCAATACTTTCTTCCGGTAATAATTCGTCCGAGCGAAAAACAGAAAACTCTTGCGGTTCTGGTAAACGCAAAGGCGCTTCAACCATATCATCAGAACCAGATCGCGCCCACAAATCAGAGCTTGGTCTGCGCGGACTTAAAACGTCAGAACTTGCAAATATTTGCTGTCCTGTATCAAAAGAAGGAATAGAAGTATCAGTTCTTTTTACGGGACTTGTCGCGACTCTTGATACAACGCGTCTTGTTGAATTATTATTAGAATTATTTTTTACAGCTTTTTTTTCATCCGTCTTAACAGCGGTTTCTTCCCCAAAGGCTGCCCTGGCAGAAACGCCACCGGCAGCAATATTAACAACCGGCAAACGCGCGTCCGCATACGCCGGTAATATAACCAAAAGCGATATTATTGAAGCTGTAATATGTCGCATTTTCCTTTCCTTCCATTTGTATAATAGAACAAATTACGAATCGCACGCAAGCAGAAAAATGCAACTTTTACTATTTTGTCACTTCATCACATATCTTTTGAACGGCTTTATTTTCTACACAAGCTTTTTTTGCCATCTTTTCAAGCCTTAAAGGATTATCAAAAAGTTCCGACAAAATAGAAGCCAACCATTTAACAGTAAACTTTTCCTGCGCAACAGAAAATCCACCGCCCAACTTTGCAAAGCTTGCTGCATTCGCCGCCTGATCTGGATTTATATTTAAAGGAACAAGTATTGCTGGCCTTCCTATTGTTTCAAGCTCTATCACCGTGCTGGCACCGCTGCGACCAATTATTAAATCCGATTCAGCTATGGCAGACGCCATATCATGAATAAAAGATAAAACATTTGCTTTTATTTTATTATCAGCATAAAACTTTTGTAAAGATTTTACGTTTTCAGGTCTTGTCTGATGCATTACAAATAATTTTTTATTTTTCATTTGAACGACCGCTTGGGGAACTATTTCATCAAGTATCTGCGACCCCAGCGAGCCACCTGTAACAAGCAACATTGACTTTTTCGGTATCGGTTTTCCGGCCAGCTCTATAAAGTCTTTACGAACGGGCAGACCGGTATAAACAACATTTGCACCTGTATTATCCGGAACACCAGACACCGCAGGAAAACTTGTCATCAAAGTTTTAACCCAGCGCATAGAAAACTTATTTGCACGTCCGATAGCAGCATTTTGCTCGTGCAAGAAGGTGGGCACTTTCCATAAATGAGCCGCAAAAACAGCCGGAACAGAAGCATACCCACCAAAAGCAACCATTCTATCTGGTTTAAAAACAGCAAATCTTAAACTTAATGCAACTGCAGACAGCCCGATTTTAAACAATGCCCATAATTGATTTATCTTACTTTTAGCCCCCACCCCAGACGCCCATATATGAACAAGTTTAGCGTTTTTAGGCGCCCCATCTTGCACCATTTTTTTTACTCTGCCATCACAAGAAATTATTACCTTGTGCCCACGAGTAACAAGTTCTTGCGCAACGCTAAGCGCAGGAAAAACATGTCCCCCTGTTCCACCGGTCGCAATCCATACTTTCATAAGAAATCCTTTATATATTTAATAAGAATTATATCACTGGTATAATAATCTTTCAATACAACTAAAAAACTACTTCCATTTATCTTCTCTGACAAGCGCTAATACCATGCCAAACAGCAAACAAAAACCAACAAAAGAACTTCCACCATAAGATATAAAAGGTAAAGTCATACCCTTGGGTGCAAATATATGCAACGTTGACATCAAGTTTATACAAACTTGCGTTCCAAACAAAGCTGCCGTCCCCCCCGCCGCATAAAAAACAAACTTATCTTTTGCATTAAGCGCAGACAACGTTAACCTTTTTAAAACCAAAAGCAACACTACCAACAAACCACATGCCATAATAGCACCCAAGTCTTCCGCAATTGCAGCATAAATAAAATCTGTGTGTGCATCTGGTAAAGACTGTTTGATAAACGCATTATCACCACTGCCAAATAAACCACCATGTTGAATGGACTGAATTGACTTAACTATCTGATATTTATCGCCCGTTCCATAAAGCCAAGAAATAATACGATTGTGAACGTGCGACATTGTAAAAAAAGCAACAGTTAACCCCAGCAGTCCACCAGCGGCAAACAAAGGTATTAAAACCAAAGGCAAACCAGCAATAAACAACATTGCAGCCAAAACAGCAAAATATAAAACAGAAGTTCCAAAATCCGGATGGGTAAATATAATCAAAACACTGGGAACAAACACCGCTATGTAATACCACCAGTTTATTCCGTTCAACTTCCAAGCTTCTTTATTAAAGAAAATATTTTCCCCATATTTTTCTTTCATTTTAGCAAGGAACCAGGCAGTCAATATAACAAAACCAGGTTTCATAATATCGGAAGGCATAACATTAACGAACCCCAAATATACGAACCTAGCAGAGCCTTTGATTATATGCGGATGTATCACGGTTACCAGCAACAAAAGTAAACCAACGCCTATATTTAACCACGATATACCCAATACCTGTTTTTTGTTTAATGCACTTGCTATGAACAAAGTAATCAAACCTATGCAATAAAACGGCAAAGCTTTAAGAACAAAATAATGCCATGGTTGCCCCATTCTTTCCGCAACAACGCTACCGGCAGATATAACAAACAAAACGCCTATCAAGATAAGAAATAAAAGCAAGCCTAATAGACCTCGGTCTATTTCAAAATACCAACTGGTTAACTTACTTTCTTCTGTTCTTTTAAACATATTTTGTCTTTATGCGAATTTTAATAATACCAAAGCAAGCCCGGAAAAAAGTATAGATATAACGAAAAAACGCTCTACTATTTTAGTTTCCGGCCACCCAAGCTCTTCAAAATGATGATGCAGCGGAGCACGTAAAAAGATTCTTTTGCCTGTCCCCGTTGTTTTTCTGGTTATCTTAAAATACATTGTCTGTATGAATGAAGATAATAAAATTAAAACCATCATACCTGCTGATATTCCCATAATGATTTCGGACTTTAATAACATCGCAACAGTTCCCATAAAGCCCCCCAAAGCAAGTGAACCTACATCCCCCATAAATATTGAAGCCGGCTTTGAATTAAACCATAAAAATCCCAAAACAGCACCAAAAGCCGCCCCCAATACTGCGTATAAAGCGCTTGCAGCGGGTAAGAACAAAACCGTATCCATAAATCCTATGCGCGTTGCCCCATATAAAGCAACGACTAACACGACTAAAACCGGCATATACAGCTTTACCAACATACCATCTAATCCATCGGTTATATTGGTTGCATTCGCGCTGCCGCATATCACAAAGTAAGCAAATATATAATACCAAAACCCCAAAGATACTATTATACCAAATGGCAAAGCCAAAGAAAGTTCTGGAACATAAGCCGGCATTGTTTTATTTATTAAATAAGTTAATATTATTACGCATATACCTTCCAATATTAATCTTAAAGAAGGCGACAAACCATTTGATGCTTTACGAGACTGAGAAGATACTTTCTTATAATCATCTGCAAAACCAATTAAACCAAACATTATTAAAGCTAACAATGCAATCCAACCAACGGGGTTATACATAGGCATAAATAAAATACTGGGGATTATAATAGCAATCAGAATAAGTATCCCTCCCATAGTAGGAGTGCCGGCTTTTTTTCTATGCTCTTCCGGAAGATTTTCACTGATTGGTTGACCTTTCTTTTGCCAGCGATGCATTACTTTTATAAAACTGCGACCAAATAACAACATTATCAAAAAAGATAAACCAAAAGCTGCTGCAAACTGCATCCAACCACTTGCAAAAAAGCTAAAACCTTGATCGATAAAAAAATTAGTCAGCATAAAAAATCTCCTTCTTATGCTGACATTTTATCATATAAATTAAACAAAACAAAAATTATTTACCTAAACATGCTATCGGTGTGTTTTCATCAAAATATAAAGTCCAATCTTCACCCTTATTCCACAAAACAACTTCCGTTCCATTAATTTGTCCAACATAACGAACACCCGAAGCGGATATCGCAATATTAAAATCTACGTTTTCACCGTTTATAACAGTAGATAGGCTTTCTCCGTCTTCAGACATATTTATAGCCACGTCATTACCAGAACAGTCAAGCTGTATTGTATTTGTATCGCTACATGCAGATAAAGCTAACATCAAAACAAGAGCCCCTAAAACTTTTTTCATTTCTTTCTCCTTATTTAAAATATTCCACCAACCATCAACGAACTTTCAGAAGCCTGCTTTTTGGGCGCAGGATTAGGTTTTTGACCTGGTTTAAAAGCTTCTGTTATAATTATACCTTCTGGATCTTCAGATGCTGCTGCCCCAGACCTTCTATTAACCCGGACAAAGGTCAAACCGTCAGGAACAGGGAAAGGTTGATTCTTTTCATTTTGCAACGCAACTTTCATAAAATCGGCAAAAACTCTTGCAGCCATATGACTGCCCGAACCCTTACCAAGCGGTGCAGGCGTATCAAAACCAAGATAAACACCTGCTATTAAATCTTTCGAAAAACCGATAAACCAAACGTCTTTAACTTCATTTGTAGTTCCGGTTTTTCCGGCAATTGTATGACCATAAACTCTGGCTTGCTTTCCCGTTCCGCGTTCTACTGCACCCTGTAATATGGAAACCATTTGATATAAACTTTGAGGGTCTGATAACGGTTCACTAACATCATCTTTTTCTGGTGGCAACATACCTTCATACCAATCTACCAGTTCGGTTCCTTTACCGCTTAAAACCCTACCGTATCTATCTTCTATATAATCAACCATTTTAGGCTGTATGGCACGTCCGCCATTTATAAAAGCCGAATAACCTAAAACTAACTTTTCCAAAGTTGTTTCACCAGACCCCAAAGCCAACGATAAGTTTATATTTGGTAAATCATTTGGATAAACACCAAATCTTTGTGCAACCCCAATTGCTTCATTCAAACCTATTTCTTCCACCAAACGAACAGTCGGAACATTACGAGAGTTTTCTAATACCAACCTTAAAGGCACTTCACCCAAGAACTTCCTGTCATGATTTTCTGGTTTCCATAAAGTATTATCTTCGCGCCAACCAACAACCGGTGCGTCTAATAACAATGCTTCTGGTGACATACCGCGCTCTAAAGCAGCTAAATAAATAAATGGTTTAATCGTGCTTCCTATCTGACGCATAGCCTGCGTGGCACGATTAAAAGAACTTTCGTTAAAAGACCGCCCACCTACCATCGCAACAATGCGACCGGTATGAGGGTTCATAGCAATAATTGCCCCCTGTAATTTAGGTTCGTCTTCGGAACGATTTGCGTTGTATGAATCAAGCTCTTTATTCAAAGCCGCAACAGCCACCTTTTGAAGTTCTGGCACAATAGTTGTTTTTATATATAAACCTTCATTATATAACGTATCACGCCCAAGATCTTCCAGCAGTTCACGTCTTACATCTTCTGCAAAGTATTGAAAATCAACGTCCATTTGTGCCGTAAAACCGCTGTTAATATTCAAAGGTTCTTTTGCGGCAGCATCAGCTTCGGCTTGCGTTATATACCCTTCTTCTACCATTCTGCGAAGAACATAATTTCTTCTTTCTATCGCCTTGTCGCGATTATTCGGCGCTTTGGGTAAAGACGCTAGAAATGCGCATTCCGCAAGATTTAGCTCTGACACTGGTTTATTAAAATACATCAATGAAGCAGAACCTATACCATAAGCCCGAGCCCCTAAGAAAATCTGATTAAGGTAAAGAGTCATTATATGTTCTTTTGAAAAAGCTCTTTCTAATCTAAGTGCCAATATAGCTTCTTTAACCTTCCTTGAAAGCGTTCGCTCCGAAGAAAGAAAAAAGTTTTTTGCAACTTGCTGCGTTATAGTAGACGCACCAGTAAATCTGGTATTAAACCCAAACAATCTCATCGTATTGTTTATAACTGCCCTTGTTATACCCTGTATATCAATACCAGGATGTGTCCAAAAGTTTTGATCTTCCGCAGCAACAAAAGCATTTACTAACTGTGGCGGGATATCGGCAAAATCTATAAACACCCGCCTTTCTTCTGCATATTCTATTAACAAGCTTCCGTCCGAAGCATACAGACGCGTTGCAACAGGTGGCGCATAAGTTGCCAGTTTTCTATAATCCGGTAAATCGTTCCCATAAATTAAAACCAATGCAGCCAAAGCGGCAATACCAAATGTAAAGCCCCAAAATATAAGATTTAATACAAAACGTAAAACTTTCTTAATTTTCATAACTTTTTAAAGTTTAAAATATTTAACTTAGATTTGCAATCAGTATATAAAAATAATGCGAGCTTTATATCTCGCATCATTTTTTCGCCTTTCAGCAAACTTTTTATAAATTAACCTTACCATTTGTGACAATTAAATCTGCAGACATTTCTATCTTACCGCCAGCTTCACGAACTATCAAATCACCAGCTGCAATTTCTGCATAATCCAACGCATCAGAAATAAACGCATCAAACTTACCGGCAGCCACCCACGCCAAATCCAGCGCAGGACAACCGGTGCAACGATGATTTGCCCCAATCATCTTACGATTATCTGAAACATTATAAGCAATCATTAAATCCGATTCTTCCGACAGATTAGATACTTTTAACTTTGCAGAATGATAAGCAGAAAAAACATAAGCCCCACGTCCTGCCTCGGCATAATACAACCTTTCGTCAATCGGTGAATAAACCAAAGCGATTTTTGTTTCGTCGTTACTGCGTAAAGCCAATGATATAGCAAAATGCGGATTCCCACGAACGAAATTAGCTGCACCTGATAAAGCTAAAACAAATTCGTCGCGCCCGTCACCTTCTTGACTGACGTTGGGCGTTAATAAACCTGCCGATGGTCTGACTAACAACAAATCTGACAGAATGCTTTCTTCTATTCTTCTTGAAGCTTTCTGCACAAAGTCTTTTGCCCCCCTTAACGACTGCTGTAAACTTTCTACTTCACCAAAATCATGACGCAAACCACTGGCTGTGCGCTGTAACGCCATGAACATCTTGTTTAATTCCGTAGAACCTTTTATCAACAAATCCATCGGGCCAGCCCCTTTATGACTTTATCAAATTAGAAATTGAAACCAGCAAACTTATTTTTAAACCTTTCTGCACGTTGACCTTTTTCACCGGTATTTACACGCTGACCAGTCCAAGCAGAATGATTTAAATAATCCGTTGATAAAATCATATCCTTCTTTACCGAAGAATATATTTTAATAGTGCTGCCATCCGTCAAAGTAACGTTATTTTCATAATATTCAGGATGAATACCTTTTTTCATCTCTATAACCTTTTAGTTAAAAATTAACACGCGTTTTTTATTTAAGCTTGTAAATTATACAAACATTTTTACATAAATCAAGAATTATTAGACTTTTAATACCTGCCTATGCAACCAAGATAAGAATTACCGGTAGATTCTAAAATATTTATAAATTGATTCTTATTTTTGCCTGAAAATAAAGCAAGTATAGTTCCTGTATCCGTAGCCAGCATATCTGCAACCGTCGCCACCCCAGAATTCATTTTCTTAAAAAAGCCGCTGGTTGGATATATTTCCGCTGCCAGCAGCTGATGTTGCCCTTTATTATCCCCCAATGATGCCCCGTCTGCTTCTATTGCCATAAGCTGACATTCAGGGGATATTATTATCTTATCTGTAACAATTGCGCTGCCACCTAATAATTCACCCCACCAACCAGTAGACTCACAGAAAACAGGATAATAAACGGTCGCTTCGGGATTGGTGTTTAATATATCCATTATATCAAGCTGCCCCGTTAACACGTCGGGCATAACCCCAGTCACAGAGTTTATAACCTTACGCGCCAAATGATAATCCGTATCATTCGTCGTCTTGCGTGGCCAATAAAGAATCGGAAACTGTTTCATTGATATGAATTATATCAGATTCGGAAGATATAAAAAAGACCACTTATAAAAATAAATTACTTGATTTTTTATTTTTTTAAAGATTTATACCATTTCTGCGCCCCAGACCACAATGTATTAAGATCTTTTTTGGCCTTTTCATAAAAACGCTGGGAAATCTCTACGTTAAATATAGTCTTTACCAAGGACGGTATCATAGTCATAAACATCGCTATAAATACCCCCATCATAAGAATCGTTACTATACTGTCATTGCGAAGCATTAAACCGTCCATTAGTATGCTGGAATCGTTATTTTCAAAAGCTTGCTGCAAAAAGTTTACCCCATTCCAATCTGTAAATATCGCATTTAAAAACATTACCGCTAAAATCAAAAATACACCAGTTAACGCAATACCTACGGTGCCTTTTATTACGTCGTTTATCATACCTTGAATCGTTTTACCGCCATTTGGAAAAATAGCCCATCCCTTAAACAACCAGCTTAATAACATAAACGGCAACATTATTAAGTCCAAAGACAGCGTTATGAATATTTCTAGAAAATAAAGCGGTATAGGTAATAAAGCATATATAAATAACCCCAATATCAGAACGCCCGCAAAAAAGACGAATACATTAGGAAAAATTGGAATATCCCATAAAATCTTATACATATATTCATCGTTAAAAGACATATTTAACATAGTCCATCCAACCGTCATTCCCAAAGCTGTAATTTGATGAATATTTGATAATTCACAAGCCAAATTATGACGCAATCTTGGTGAAAAGGCACCAGACGATGCTGCCGTATCACTGATTGATACCGGATCTGCTATGGCAGTTGCGACAACGCAATTAGCAAAGCTATCATCGGTTACGAAAGCTCTATTCAAATATAAACCGACATTAAAAATCGGCTCTATCACAACGTCGTTCAGCATTCTTGGTAAAGGCAATAATAACAATGCAGATATAAACGAAAGTTTTATAAGATGCGTTGTAAACTTACTTGTAATACCCCAAGGTTCTTCTACTTTCGCGTTTATATATCCAGAAAATAATGTCCATGCGAACCATACAACGCTTAAAATAATCGCAAAAGGGATTATAACTTCGCTTATCGCGTTATAAGCTTTTGGTAGCAAACTTGACATCGCAGACATAATATCTGAAAAAAGCTGACAAGACCAACACGAAGAAAAAAAATTAAAAGCATCATTTAAGTTAACAGGTGCCATACTTCTATATATTGAAAAACCAGCAATTCCGGCAACTCCTATTGCAGTACCAATCAAAAAAGGCGCCAATGCACTTGCACTTAAAGGCAAGAAAGATAAAAAAACAATAAAAAACTTTTTTAACCAATTCATCGTTTTAAGTATATCATATTTTATAAGAATTATGATATAATTATAAATAATAATTAACAAAAGAGAGAATGATTTTTATAAATCATAAGTTTTTTTCATGGTTTTCTCGCATAACTTATTATGCATTTTTGTTATACTTAATTTTATGCCCAGGCACCTCATTCGCTGCGGCAACGGATTTAATTGACGGTTTAAACTTATCTCCTTTTGTTCCTATGATACTTGACGCTTTTATGGCAGTTGCAACCGGCAGTTACGATTTCTTTGTCGGAAAAGGAACAGGTATTATATACGTTTTGGTTTGGGCTTTTCTTATTCTTTCTATTTCTTTATATCTGTTGAAAATGTATTTCCCTTCTGATTGGCTTTCTTTATTTGGTTTTTCCGGTGGCGGTGATTTTTACAAAGGCGCCGTCAATCCAATGGATATAGGTAAAAACTTATTAAACCCTATCATTCGTGCGATTATAGCTGCGACGATTCTTTTACAAATCAAACCCGTTTATTTAACCGAGTTTTTAATAAATCCATTTTTACAATTTGGCGCTTTATATACCGAAGGTATCACATCTTCTATCCAACAAACAGGTATTAATCCACCTGATATGTCTTGCCCGCCCGCAATAATAGAACAAGGTTGGTTATCCAAGTCCAGTTGCGAGTTTTTAATACAACCTATATCTGACTTATCAAATGCAAATAATCAAATCATTAAAAAAGGCTTTGAGTTTTTAAATAGCGGTTTACGCGGTATGATGACGTTGATACCGCATGGCGGGGAAAACTTTTTAAACGTTTTAACTGGTATCTTATTAATTGCAACTTTTGTATCAAGTAATGTATTTATGGCCCTTTTAATAATTCAAGGTATTTTTAATTTCGGTATGGCGTTAATTTTATATCCATTTCAAGTCTTAACATGGGTTATAAAACCGCGAAGCCAAGAAAAATGGTTCGATATTTGGCCCGCCTTTGCCGGAATTACAAAAGCACTGCAACAACTTGTTATTACTATGATAGCTTGCGCTTTTATACTGTGCGTTAATATAGCAATTGTAAAATCTTTGTTTAATTGGAACAGCTCTATATTCGTAGTTTCTGCCGGTGGCACAGCCACAACTAACGTTCCGCAAATAGCAAATACCGCTTTGGGTTTTGGGCAACATTCTTTATTATGGTTATCGTCAATTCTTACTTTTTACCTGATGTTCAAGATTTTTGAAAAAACAAAAGAACAGCTTAACGCTTACGTAGGTTCAGATATGGACAATATCTATAACAAAACCACAAAAGATACAAAAACGCTAATAAATAAAATACAAGGAGCTTATAAAGCATACAAAAATATAAAAAAGTAAACTATGAATGAACTGGCCAATTCTTTAATAGACAATACTGTGCAATGCTTGGGTTGCCCCGTTTTCGACCGCTTATTTCAGATAGTATCCGAAGCGGCAACGGTAATTTATTCCAAGTTTATAATATTATGCTTTATTTTATTTTCTGTCCTGTTCGCTTTTTATGTTTTAAATGCGGTATGGCAGAACATTAAAAGCAAAACACCTGACCCTTGGTTTAACAAATCCGTAAAAAAAGTTATAATAAACTCTTTGGTTGCCTTAACGTTTTTAAGCTTGGGGGTCGTATTACCGCGCTTTGTTTCTACTGTAACTTTCGAACCCGTTGCAGAAATCGCTTTGGTATACACGCAAAGCATGATTCAAATGGACACGGAAACAATAAATCAAAAAGTTACTTATCAACCAGAACCTATGTCAAACACCGGTATGTTCAGTCCGGAACTGCGCGACACAATAATCATGTTAATGAAAACTACTATCACTCAATTCCAATCATATATGAAGTTGGGACTAGCGATAATAGATAAATCTATTTCTTGGCAAGCCTTTACAAGTATAGGCAACTTAATTAAGCACATAATTTATCTTTTTATCGGCATTTATTTATTTTATGGTTTCTTTAAGTTTTTCCTAAGATTTTGTTTCTATTTTGCAGATATCATTGTAGCAATGGCATTCTTTGCTTTCTTCTTTCCGATATCTTTAATCATGATGTCATTTAAGGGCGCCGATAACGTTCCTTCTTGGATGTCTAAGCTGGGTTCAAGTTTCGGTGCTGGACAAATAAAAACATTAATAAATGCGATTATAACTTTAGTATCTGCCGTTCTAACATATACAGTTATTATGGTAATAATAGCAAAGTTCTTTTCGGCCCCCGGTCAATCAACGCAAGATTTGATGCAGCTTATAACCAGCGGTCAAATATTTGCAGATGATTTATCAATGGATACGGTTGAAAATCTTACACTTATAAGTTGCGTTGTGTTAATATATGTATTGAATTTTATATACAGTCAGATACCGCAAGTAACGTCTATGATATTAAGCGCATTTGATGTAAAAACAGAAAACAGCATAAGCGAAGGCTTGGCAAACGATGCAGAAAAATTAACAACGCTTGTGGTAAACGCAACTAAGAAACTTGGTTCTTCTATTATTGGTAAAGATAAGGAAGAAAAGAAAGAATAATAAATGAAAGCTCTGATATTGAATCTTGTAATAAAAATATTAATGGGCGCCATAGCCTTGGGTATCGGTATATGGTATTTATCTTCTTCTATTGGTGGGGCCGCTTTGACTTATTCCAGCACGTCTAACTTCCTGACTGCTATTGGGGTAGAAAACGGAGATATATCCACAGCAAACGGTTGTTTTTTATGTAAATATGTGACGGAATTATTCGGTGTTCTTGGGCAGGCCACAGAATATTTCTGGAATATAATGATTGAAAACCTTTGGGTATTAGTATCAATTGGCTTCGGAATATACTTATTTATATATACAATAAAGTTCTTATATAATCATGCAGCTAAAAACGCTTCATTAGACGCAAAACCCAACAATATAAGTTTTAAAGACTGGTTTGAACCTATATGGAAATTAACAGTCCGTATTCTGATTGTCGGGGCTTTACTTGGCACAATAAGCATAGCAGGAACTGACGGATTAAAAGCAGTTGCCGACATCTTGATTACACCGGTTTTATATATCAGTGCTCAGTTATCAATGGCAGCATCAGGAATCAGTGATGCGGCAACATGTTATGCTATATCAAGTTCCAGCACGTCAATATTAAGTCCTATACTACAACCTTTTATGTGCGTAATGGGGAACATAAATTCAGTAATGCTTGCAGGTGCAGCAGGTGGATTCGCACTGATGAATTATGCTTGGCTGGGGCTTGGTGGTGGCGCTTTTACTTGGATAGCAGGTTTGGGGCTGGTAACCGCATTCCTTATCATAGGTTTTGATTTAGCTTTTCAAATACTTTCAGTCGTTTTCAAATTAATTTTTATAATAATATTTTTACCTTTTATACTTGTGGCCGCCGCGTTTGAAAAAACTTGGTCTATGGCAGATAAGATTTTCGGTAATTCAATAAAGTTGCTTATTAATTCTGCAATAAAATTAATAGTGATAAGCTTGAAAACAATCATAATATTCGCGACTGTTTCTTTTGCCGCAGACGAATTTTTTCCAGGCCCAAGCGACGGTTATAGCGCTATATTTCCACCGCTGTTAGGTCAAGAAGTAAAAAACGAAGATGCACAAACTTTATCTGTAATAAACGTATTTTCTACTTGTGAAAAAGTAGCTCTTGTTGACGGAGAGCTTGATAAAGAAATATTCACTAACTGCTTTACAGCTAAAAAAGCCGAAGTAGAAAGAAAATACCCAGGTGCGTTTGACTTTATGAAGAACGGCTGGAACTTTATAATATTTATGATCGGTATATTTGCTTTATACTTCTATGTTATTAAACCAAAAGTTGACGGACTGCTGGCCGCAGAAGGTAAAGAGCAATTTGACTTCGGTAAATGGACAAAAGATTTGGGTAAGAAATTATGGAGTATGCCACAGCAAATCTTTACAACTGTATCAAAAGCATTGGGTAAAAAATGACGCTATATAAAAAAATCTTTTTAAAAATATTTGCATGCATATTTGCCTGCTTTTTAATCATTGCGTCAACATCAAGTTTTGCTGCAACTAATTTACCTATGGCGGACGTCGGTGATTTCGGAGTCTGGGCAACAGAAAATAATTTTAATCTTTTCACACAAGAATTAAAAAATGATTTATCACAATTTGAAATGGGACTTGAAAATCCTCAACTTGTCAAAGACTTTGTGCCAATAGAAGCAAAGTTAGGATTAGTATTTATGAATGCTTTGTCTTATATAGGTGAAGTTCTTGACATTTCCTTGGTTCGCTTTGTGATTATATTTATAATCATAGCCTATACTTTTTGGATTATGTTTGAAACATATAACATGATGACAAAAGGTCAAGGCAATCTTGTCGATTTCGGTAAAGACCTTGTCTGGAAAGGTGCTTTAATAGCTATATGGTTAATTATATTACAGTTCGGACCTGCGCAATTATTTATGTATATTATGTCACCGATAATTTCTGTTGGTGCTTATATATCTGACTTGATATTAAACTCGGTATCTTCCGTTGCAAACATATCTTTACCAGACACTTGCAGTGCAATAGCTCAATATACAGCCATGCACACTTCCAGCAGAATGCTGATAAGCCCTGAATACGCAGCAGATTTACTTTGTATTCCAACAAGACTTTCGGGGTTCTTTTATACCGGCGTTGCAGTAGGTTGGCAATGGATGATAGATTCTATCGGCAACAGCTTTTTAACTTTTATTGTAGGTTTAGTATTTATCGGACTGTTCTTATATAACATTTGGAAATTTGCCATATCCGCTTTCGGCATAATCGCAGACTTGTTTCTTGGGGTATTGTTATTACCTTTTACCGCAATTTCTGAATGCGTCGGAAAAACGTCATTAAAAGGCATACCAGGTGATATATATAACGGATTTATGGGATTGTTTAACGGGACAGAAAGCTTATCTAAACAAATTCAAAGATTTGTAAATGCTATGGTTTACTTTGTTTCATTATCTATTGTTATTTCAGTATGCGCAATATTACTGTCTTTAACGATTAACATAGACCCTGCAACTTCTATACCAAGCTTGGAAAACAATAATTTCTTAACGACTTTATTAATCGGTTGCTTAACTGCTTACCTGGTTAACAAATCCAGCGACATAGCTAAAAAAATAGGCGGTGAAATTAACGATAGTTTCGGTAAAAAAGTCGTAGACGATTCTACTAAGCTTGTAAAAGATTTTATAAAATGGGGCAAAGAAATATCTAAAACTATTAAAGATGATAAAAAATAATTTATTTTAATTTTACGAATTGCTTTGCGACTTTCTTTATGCCTTTGCCGCCGAAAGCAACAGTTAGAATATCACCGTCTTCCGCAATGACCGTCCCATTCCCTAATTCAGAGTGCCAAACAAGCTTTCCAACCATTTTATCTGATTTTATTGTTTTTGGTTTGGGTCTTGATTCATAAGAAGCAGAAACGCGACTATAATTATTATAACTGTTATAAGGCGTCTGACTTACGCCTTGAAAATCAAGAAATCTATTATCCATTTCTGTTATAAATCTACTGGGCGAGTTATATTTTCTTTCCCCAAAAACGTTTCTGCAAATAGCATTACTTATAATCGCTCTTCTTTTCGCACGCGTTAAAGCCACATAAGCAAGTCGCCTTTCTTCTTCCAGCCCCCCGTCGTTTTTAGACATTTCGTTCGGGAAAATACCCTCTTCCCATGCCGGTAAAAATACAGCATCAAACTCTAGCCCCTTTGCTGCGTGAATCGTCATAATACTTACCGCATCAGTGTCGTTTTTTGTCGCATCATCAGAATCGTTATCATCTGCCGTCATCAGCGCAGCATGCTCTAAGAAATCAGGCAACGTATCATACTTAGATATAACATTACCGATAAGTTCTTTTATGTTATCCAATCTGTCAGAAGCTTCTGATTCTTTTGATTCTCGCCACATTTTAAGATAACCAGAATCTTCCAAAAGACGCTGAGCCGCTTCAGCAGGTGCCATTGATTGCCAATCAAAATCAAATGCTTTTAAGAAATCTTCTGCGTTTTGTTTTTGCTTTCCCGAAAGCTCCGCAATCTTTAAGCCCTGCATCATATTTTCTGCGCTTGCCCTAATCTTTGCCAGCGCAGCATCACCGAAACCTCGTCTAGGTTTTGCAATAACTCGCAAAAATGATAAGTCATCAAACGGGTATACCAATAAACGTAAATAAGCTATGGAATCTTTTATTTCCGCCCTGTCATAAAACTTTGTGGCACCAACCAATCTATACGGAATCCCCCTGGATGTAAACTCTTCTTCAAAAGACCTTGATAAACTTCCAGCACGAATAAGTATCGTATAATCTGAAAACTTTTCTTGCTCTGTCTTTTTAGAAATCGTATCAGCAATTAACCTTGTTTCGTCCCAAGCCGTCGGCAGTGTCAGAACATAAACAGGTTCCCCTTCCTTATTTTCACAGTAAGTCCTTAAATCTTTACCCAGTCTTCCTTCATTGTGCCTTATCAAAGAATTAGCGGCATTCAGTATATTAGAAGTGCTTCGGTAATTCGTTTCAAGCCTTATAACATTAGATTTTTTATATACTTGTTGAAATTCAAGAATATTTCTTATTTCTGCCCCGCGCCAAGAATATATAGATTGGTCATCATCACCAACGCAACAAATATTCGGATTTTCTTTTCCACGCGTTAAAAACTCTAAGAATTGCATCTGTGCTTTATTAGTATCTTGAAACTCATCAACCATTATGTATTTAAATTGGTCTTGATATCTTTTTAAAACGTCAGGATTTGATTCAAATAATTTTAAAACTCTAAGTATTATATCGCCAAAATCAACTGCATTAGCCTTTTGTAATGCCGCATTATATAAATTAAATATATTTTCGGTTGTTTTATTGAAATCAAATGTATATTTAATGCCCTTGTCTTTAATTGCAGATATTCTTTCTATCCAATCGGCCGGACTGAAATCTTTACTATCAAGTCCCATATCTGCAAAAACCGATTTTAAAATAGTCTTTTGTTCGTCTTCACCGTATATTAAAAAGTTTTTTTGTAATCCCGCATGCTCATAATTGCTTCGCAGTATGCGCAAGCATATAGAATGAAAAGTTCCACACCAGACATCATCAGCATACCATTTACCGTCGGACAAATCCCTGATTCGTCTTTTCATTTCATTTGCGGCTTTGTTCGTAAAAGTAAGCGCCAGAACCTGCCAAGGATAAGCCAAACCTTGATTCAATATATAAGCCAACCTTGTTGTCAAAACTTTTGTTTTACCGGTCCCTGCACCGGCTAATACCAGCAAGGCGCCTTCTGTAGTTTGAACGGCTTTTTTTTGTTCTTGGTTAAGATTTCCTAGCATTAAATCCACCGTTCTATTATAATACACAAAACTAACTTATCAAAAGCATATTTTACAGGGAAGGAAATGAAAAGAATTATTTGCTTTGACATAGAAACTACCGGCCTAGAATACCTACGTGGCGACCGTTGTATAGAAATCGGTGCAGTAGAAATGATTGACGGTCAAATAACAGATAATACTTTTCATGAATATATAAATCCGGACGGTAAAATAATTCCTCCTGATTCGTATATGGTGCATAAAATATCTAATGCTTTCCTTGAAGACAAACCTAAAATGGCTGTCGTCGCACCAAAGTTTTTAGATTTTATAGGGAATAGCCCTATCGTTGCTCATAACGGTCTGGACTTTGACTTCCCTTTTATAAATCACGAATTATCTTTAGTTGGCCTACCTCAGATTCCCAAAGGTCAACAATTAGATTCCATAGTAATTGCCAGAAATCGCCTTTTCGGCCCTAAAAGCTATTCACTAGACGCGTTGGCAAAATGGTATGGCATATCTTTAACTGCACGTGCAGACGCGCACGGGGCTTTAATTGACGCAGAAATACTGGCGAAAGTTTATAAAGAGCTTGAAAACACAGAACCTGCCCCAGATATTTCAGAAATAATAGCCGAACAACATAAAGCTTTTTTAAACCATCCAAAGATAGGTTCAGATTTTCCGCACAGGACTTTTTCGGTAAATGAAGAAGAACTGAACGCCCATAACGAGTTTATAAAACAGATTCAAGCATAAAAAAACGCTTTTTTAAAAAGCGTTTTTTTATGTTGTTGAATTTTTAATACAAACCCCATACGAATTACGTGTTTCGTCTTCGGCACAAGCTTTAAGGCACTGATTATTTACGACTTCATAATTATTATTACACTTACACATAGCATTAACATAACCATCAACACCTGGCGTCCCTGCCGTAGACGTATAGCTGGAGTTTTCTGGACACAGTAATGACTGATAGAACATTTCTGAAATACTGTTAATGCAAGTATCTTTACCTGTATCCCCATCAGGACAACTGGTCTTATCTTCTGCGAATATCGCATAACCACAAGTAAGCGCAACGTTTCGGCAAGCACCGCGCATTACATTATAAACGCTATCTATACTTGCACTTGAAGACCAAGCATTTACTTGCGTTACCTGTTGATTATAGCAAGAAGCGATATCAACCATACAACTTGAAGCATAATCAGAAATAATTTTCTGCTGGGCAGCTTTTATATTAACCATTGCACGTTGTATATAATTAACTACCACATCATTATACGGATTATAAGAACCGTCTTCGTTATTGTATGTATAATTTTGACATTTATCTAATACCGGACGACATAAACCACCTTCTTTCACAGTCGCCCCAGTGCCAATTTTACTCATTAAGTACTTAACAACACAAGACCCGTCATTACCACCGGTTTTATTTTTATCTGGCGCCTTAGTACAAGCTTCCAAACTTAATACTTGACTTGCTGTATTTTCTAAGAAAACCTTGTCTATATTGGCGTTATTATAATTCGTCATAAAATCGGTTATATCTGTAACGTCTTGACCTAAAATAACTTCGCCATTTTCATCAATATATCGCTTGGTCGGATCTAGGCACTTAGTATAATCGGAACCGCACACCATATCATCAAGCATACAAGCTTCCAAAGCACCTATGCAACCTTTTGCGTCATATTGATTCTTATTCTGCAAAACAGCCAGTCTTGCTTTTTGCAACATCAAGTTAGCACTGCGAACGTTTGATAACAACGTATCGTTCATCTTTTCCAACCCCTGTTCGTAAGCAACGCAGTCTTTATCTATTGCTAAATCGTAATTTCCAGTTATCTGCTGAGAAGTTGCACCAGCTTCTTTACATTTTGTTAAAATGCTGGAACAACGGCTCTTAGCTGCATTATAAAGATTTGTTCCGCGCAAATTAGAAAAGCTTTGCGTAGAATTGTTTAAAATATCTAAACTAAATATATCCGATGTAGACGAAAAGTCTAAATCCATATCCAAACCAGAAAAGTCAGCAGTTGCAGTGTAAGTTCCAGCAGTAATATTGGGTTCTTGTATTAATTTTTCTATTTGTTCCAACATATTACGAGTTTCTGATGTATCAGTCTGACCTGATAAAGCGGCTTCGGCTTCCGTTTCCGTTAAAATAGCCGTTATTTCATCTGCAGATAAACCAACATAACGAATACGTTGTGCAACTTCATTTAATTGATTATTTGCGTCTTTAACGGCGTCTTCAACTTCTTCATACTTTTCCAAGTTAGGCGAACAAGAACACCTTTTCTGATTAGAATCAACAACCGCACAGAACTGATCCATACAATCATTATACTGCTGTTGACAAGACTTTGTAAGCTCTGCCGTCTGTTCCAACCTTTCTTGCGCTTCGGCAATTGACTCCCTGGTTGTCGTAGTGGCCCTTGCACTTACAGACCTTAATTCATCTGAAATATTAGAACCCGTCTGAATATCTGTTCCTGCAATTGTTGCCCTGCCACCAACTTCTGCGGTTGATGGTCGCAATGTTATGCCGGCCCTTCTAACTGTGGGATTATTATTTATACTTGCAGATTCTACCCTGGCGTTTCTGCCAACGGTGCTGACAACTTCTGACAAAGTTTGTCTTTGATTAACGGGATCACCAGCTTGAACAGCCCTGGAAACAGTCCCTGAATTACTTGAAACTACCGTTGTATTCCTTGGACTGCTTGTTTCCGTTTCATCAGACAAGTTTAAAACCCTTGAACCGCTTCGAACAACGGTTGAAGAACTTGAAGACGTCCTGGCATCCGAATTGGACGTTTGTGACGTCGTAGTAGTCCTGGATACAACTGTTTTTTCAGTTGAATTATTTCTGCCACTTTGCGCAACAGCCCCTGAAGAACTTGAAGGCAAAACACGAGAGATAATCCCCGTTTCATCGGCAAACACAAAAGGGGTAAACAACAACACAAAGAAAAAAATTGCGCTTATTTTTTTCATTTTCTAAATAATTATATCATATTTATAAAAATCAGGAAAGACAAAATAAGCATACAAAATAAAAAAAATTGCCCGAAAGGGCAATTTTTATTTGTCTTCTGGAACGACAGAAACTGTCTTTTTGTCCCCGGCGCCCTTTTTGAATTTAACAATACCAGCAATCTTTGCAAATATTGTATGATCTTTACCCATACCTACGTTTGAACCTGGATGAACCGACGTTCCACGTTGACGGATAATGATATTACCTGGAATTACACGACTGCCACCAGACTTTTTAATACCTAATCTGCGCCCTGCTGAATCGCGTACGTTGGTCGTTGCCGAACCAGCTTTCTTATGTGCCATAATTTAACTCCTTTAATTTCTGATTATTCTGATTTTTTATCAGAAATTAACCTTTGATTTCTTTTATCTTCAAAACCGTCACATACTGACGATGACCGCGAGTGCGACGATAGTTCTGACGACGTTTCTTTTTGAATACTAAAACTTTGTCGTTACGTTTTTGTTCCAAAACTTCGGCAATAACTTTGGCACCTTCAACGAAGGGTGACCCAACTTTATCACCAACCATCAATACTTCTGTAAATTCAACCGGACCTTCGGCATTAAGTTTTTCAACTTTTACAACATCACCTGCTTGAACGCGATATTGCTTACCACCGGTTTGAAAAATTGCAAAATTGCCCATTTTCTATTCTCTTTATTTTCATTGTTAAAAACAACCTGGACTCTTGCCCAAAATTGTCACTTTGTTCAAAAGTTGCTACAATTTTGACATTTATTACGCAAAAGTCAAGTCTTTTGCATAATTTTTTCTACAAAACTGCATTTTAACGATAAAAAAGAACAAAAAATATTCCGAAACATAAAAAGTAATAAAAAAAACCGCCTTTTAAGGCGGTTTAATAAATTAACTAACTAGTTTCCCTGAACACATAAACCATTTTGTAGGTTATAACCCGACTTACAAGTTACAATCTGACAACCAGACCAAGACTGAGAAACCGAATTCCATACCTGTCTTGCTGTTTCTGAGTTTGGATCAGAATGCGCGCAAGACTTCGTATCTGGAACACAGCTATTATTTTCAGCGTGCTGACCAGACGGACAAGATACACCCGACCAGTTAGTCCCACTATTTGAAGAAGACCAATTTCTAACTCCTTCTATTCCATAGACTTGTAAGCATTCCTCTCTTAACAAAGCAGATTTACAAGTTTTAGCCCCATCTGTAGAAGTCTGTGTATTGCAAGCTTGCGCGCTATCATAACCAGAAGCGTAAGAATCACCTAAGATTTCTGATAAGCTGACAACATTTCTACAAGTATTTGTAGCCATATCATCGGTTAACTTACAACTAGAATTATCAGCCAACTCTATAACAGCTTCCAAATTACCAGAAGGCCCACAAACCATGGTGTCGTAACAACTTGGAACGTTAGATACCTGTGCACAATAAGTTTTTATACGACTTGTGCTCCACGTTGGGTTAGACTTTTCTTGCGTTGTATAGCAATCATACAATTCTGATATACAGTTATAAAAGTTATTTCTTGCAGATGCATAATTCGTCAATCTTTCTTCTTCGTCTTGCTGTGCGAACTCTAAACGCTTTTGCTGCAAAGCTTGTTGCGCCGCAACTTTCTGATAGCTAACGTTCTGGGCCGCAGTGCGTAATTGTTCGCCATACAAATCACAATCGGCATTTGCATCCAATAGATACTTTTGCATAATACTGCGTCTAGCATCAGCCACCGGACCGCGTAAGCTGCTGTAAGGGTCACCTGATGTCGTTGTATAACCAAAACAACTTGCGGTGCTGGTGTTTGTGCCGGTGGTGCTGCGCTCGTTCAAAGCAACTTCACCACTAGACGTAACGCTTATTTTACTGTTGTAATTATAAGGGCATGATGTATTTCTGCCATCAGCACATTTTCCACCATTTGGCGGCGTGCCACATGCTTCATATATACCGTTAAAGCAAGAATCTAACACGCGACTGCAAACATTGTTGTGTGCATATTCAAATAAATCATATCCCCACGTTTCTGCCAAACTATCCGTCGTGTCTTCATAGCTAAACAAAGAACCTGATATTCCAGTCAAGCCGTCAACAACGCCTGTTATGCTTTCTAACGCACTTGTTAACTTATTATCATCATTTGTCGTAATAGTTAAAGTTTGATCTTTTGCATCTGCCCAAGACTTTAAAGAAGCAAGAATATCACTACCAGAAAGCTCTAAAGAATCTATATTAAAGCCAAAATTATTTCCACTTTCTGAACAATAACTTGGCGACTTGGTCGCTGAACATTTTGTAGAATCATAAATACCATGATTTTGACACCAAACAGTCCCCAAATCATTACCATTAGAGTCTTTTGTTGTTCCACCTTGATATTGCTCGTACATTTCTTTCCAAGAAACACAATTCATAACTTTTTCAGCATCGGTCAATTGAAAAGCAGCACTAACATCCTTGCCATTTGTTGCGATTAACAAAGCAAGTTCCCCAGAAACTTTTATTAATTCTTCATTAGAAGCTTCTAAAGCGTCTTCAGCTTCCGCAAAAGCTTTTACACGACCGGCGCAAGCACATCTGCGCTGCGCTGCATTACGAGCCGTGCATATTTCATCCATACATGCATAATAAGATTCCATACAATTATTATATGCATCTGCTGAAATAAGACCTGTCGTAGAATCAATAATATTTGAATAATTTCCAGTATATAACTTATTAGACAAATATGTATAAGTATTAGTAGTAGCCTTACTGCCACGTATGGCACTTCCTTGCAAAGATATTCTTGACGGATTTGTTCCCGTTGTTGTTCTTGAAACGACCGTTCTTGCTGTATTATTAGCAGTCGTTCTGGATGCACTGCCAGTTGCCGTTCCGCGCGATACAACAGCGCGTGAAGTCACACCGCGGGAAGAAGTATTGCTTGCCGCAGCCGGTCTTGCCGTAGACGTAGAAGAAGTTGTTCTTGCAACATTACTTGCCCCAGACAAAGCAGTCGTTCCACGTGACACAACAGCACGCGACGTTACACTGCGTGAAGGATTAGAAGCCGTCGTAGTAGCGGTAGTTGTTCTTGAAATAGTGTTACCAGAACCACGAGATGTCGCCCCCGAATTCCTTGCCGAACCTGTTGTGGCCCGCTGTGCCTGCGTTGTCAGTAATTCTGGTGCAATAGGGTCCGCAAAAACCGCCCTGATAGACAAAAACGTTGAACAAACAAAAAAAGCACCAGCCAGTAAAAAGACCGTTCCCATTGCATTTTTGCACGTATCTGCAAACTTGTGGTTCTTCATAAATACTCTCCTGTGTTCCCGAAACGCTCGGAAATCCGGCATTTTATATCACGCGTGACGCATATTTTCTCTATATGCTTTTAATAATTATATCATTTTTACCGAAGTCTGTAAATAAGAAAACCGCCTATTAAAGCTATAAATATTTATTCATATTGCCTTTCTGTTTTTTTCTTGTATAATATAAGTCATGAAGAAAATAATGGCTATTTTTGCCCTACTGGTATTTCTACCATCTTTTGCTATGGCTTCTAATCCTATGTTTGCAGAAAACACAGAAAATTCAATTGCTTTATACATAGGGCAAGGAACCGGCAGCGGAACTTTGTTTAAATTGGTTGACCCTGTTCTTTGGAACTTTGAATCTATGACTAATTTAATGCTTCAATACAGTCAACCTATGGAAATATTTCGTTTACCTTCCAGAATGAACTTTAATTTAGTTCAAAACTTTGGTTACCACAATACCGAGGGACTATCTTTTACCGCAATCGGTGTTTCTTGGGACGTGGCCATTATTAATTGGCGCGGTTTTTATCTTGGTTTAGGGGTCGGTCCATATATGCGCGATTCCAAAGACAGATACGTCGAAAGTCGTTTAGTATTCGGTGAAAAGTTTTTCATAGGGAAAAACATATCTGACAACTGGCGTGCAGAAATATTTACATTACATTTTTCAAACGGTGACTTTACAGAAACCAATCATGGTTTTAATTTTGCAGGTTTGGCGATAAATTATAGTTTTTAAAAATTATTCTTTTAAAATAAACCCCGCTTGTTTTCAAGCGGGGTTATTTTTTAGTTATCCAAGTTTATTTCTTTCTTGGGAATTTAACTGCTGCTTGTGCTGCTGCTAAACGTGCGATTGGCACACGGAATGGACTGCATGATACAGAGTCAAATCCAACTTTATGGAAGAACTCGATAGAGTCTGGATCACCCCCGTGTTCACCGCATACACCAAGATGAATATGTTCACCCTTTGTTCGGCGCGCTTTTTCTACTGCGTCTTTTATCAAAAGGCCTACACCTTGTTGATCAACAGAAGCAAATGGATCTGCTACGTATATGCCTCTTGCACGATACTCGTCTAATATTTTACCGGTATCATCACGTGACATACCCAAAGTCGTTTGAGTTAAATCATTTGTTCCGAATTCAAAGAATTCGCAACTTTCTGCAATTTCATCGGCCAATACAGCTGCACGTGGTAATTCAATCATAGAACCTACTGTATATTCTATACTGTCACCAGTTTCCGCAAACAAAGAGTTCGCTGTTGCATCTATAACCGCTTTCACGATATCAACTTCTTTCTTGGAACCCACTAATGGAACCTCGATTTCTGGTAATACGCGAACCCCGGCATTTTTGCATTCCAGCGCAGCAGACAAAATCGCACGCGTCTGCATTTCACATATTTCCGGATAAGTAATAGCTAATCTGCAACCGCGATGACCAAGCATAGGATTCTGTTCGTGCAAAGCTTCTGCGCGAGCTTTTATAAATTCTACTGGTTTACCGATATGCTTTGCCAATTCTTCCATATCAGCTTCTGTATGCGGTAAGAACTCGTGCAAAGGTGGGTCAATTAAACGAATTGTGACAGGCAGACCGTCCATAATTTTGAACAGCTCTACAAAGTCGGCTTTTTGATAAGGCAATAACTTTGCCAAAGCCGCGCGTCTGCCGTCTTCGTCATCCGCCAAAATCATTTCGCGCATATCCTGAATACGACTTGGATCAAAGAACATATGTTCTGTTCTTGCAAGACCTATACCTTCTGCACCAAAATCACGAGCTTGTTTCGCATCTTTCGGCGTTTCCGCGTTTGCTTTGACAGTCAAAGTTTTAATTTCATCAACCCACTTCATCAAAGTTCCAAAATTACCCGTCATTTCAACAGAAACCGTAGGTATTTTCCCTTCAATAATTTGACCTTTACCACCGTCAATAGAAACCCAATCACCTTCTTTGATTACAGCACCAGAAGTCGTCTTCATTGTCTTGCTTTCGTAATCAATTTTGATGTCAGGCGAACCAGAAACGCAAGGCGTTCCCATACCACGAGCAACCACAGCAGCATGAGAAGTCATACCACCACGAGCCGTGATAACACCCTGCGCTGCATTCATACCAGCAATATCTTCAGGTGAAGTTTCAACGCGGATAAGCATTACTTTTTTACCTTCTGCCGCCCATTTTTCAGCGTCTTCTGCGTTAAATACAGCCTGACCAACAGCCGCCCCAGGAGATGCAGGTAAACCAATAGCTATAACGTTCTTTTCGGCTTTCGGGTCCAACATAGGATGTAATAAGTGATTCAACTGATCCGCCCCTACGCGCAAAATAGCTTCTTCTTTGGTCAACAAGCCTTCTTCTACCATTTCAACGGCCATACGAACTGCTGCTGCTGCTGTGCGCTTACCATTACGGCATTGCAACATCCAAAGTTTACCGTGTTCAATCGTGAACTCCATATCCTGCATGTCTTTATAATGCTTTTCCAACTTTTCACGAACATCACATAATTCTTTGTAAACTTCCGGCATCGCTTCTTCCAAAGACAAACGGCCAGAATCATCTTTGCTCATAGGCTGCGGAGTGCGAATACCAGCAACAACGTCTTCGCCTTGTGCGTTAATTAAATATTCACCATAGTATTTGTTTTCACCTGTTGCAGGATCACGACTGAAGCATACACCTGTTGCCGAATCATCACCAGAGTTTCCAAATACCATAGCTTGAACGTTAACGGCTGTTCCCCAATCACCTGGAATATTATTTAATTTACGATAAGTGATAGCTTTCTTAGACATCCAGCTGCCGAACACAGCACCGATACCTAACTTTAATTGTTCCCAAGGATCTTGCGGGAAAACTTTACCGATTTTAACGCCTATTTCTTTGAATTTTTCTACTAATTCTTTTAAGTCTTCGGCGGTCAATTCTGTATCGACTTTATAACCTTTTTCTTCTTTCATGCGTTCCAAAGTATGTTCAAATAAATCAATATCTGCACCCAGAACAACGTCTGAAAACATCATAATAAAACGACGATAAGAATCATAAGCAAATCTTTCATTACCAGAATGCTTTGCCAAGGCTTTTACCGTTTCATCATTCAAACCAAGATTCAAAACTGTATCCATCATACCAGGCATAGAAACGCGAGCCCCCGAACGAACAGAAACAAGTAACGGATTTTCCATATCAGCAAACTTTTTGCCCATAATAGATTCTATGTGTGCAATACCCGCTTTAACTTGATCCATTAAGTCGGCAGGATAAGTCTGACCGTTATCATAATAATAAGTGCAAACTTCTGTCGTCACTGTAAAACCAGCTGGCACAGGAAGCCCAACCAAGTTCATTTCAGCAAGGTTAGCACCCTTACCGCCAAGCAGGTTTCTCATATCTGCTTTTCCTTCGGCATGTCCATTACCGAAAGTATATACCCATTTATTACTCATTATGGTTTCTCCTTTAAAAAAATGCGTAAAGATTTTGTGAAAAAAAGCCCCAAATTGCAAGTATAAAATATATTTTTTATTATACTTTTAACTTTACAAACCTAACAAATGCATATATCTTTAAAGTTATGAATATTTTATACGACCAAGCTTTTGTAAAAAAATTAAACAATCATTTGAAGTCCGGTGGCGTTATTGCATTTCCAACAGATACAGTATGGGGTTTGGGTGCGCTTCCTAATCGCACAGGTGCAGACGCTATATTTGAATTAAAGCAACGCCCAAAAGAAAAGCATTTAATAATAATGTCTGATTGCTTTGAACATATAAAAAAGTATATGGTTGAATATCCTGACAAAGCATTTGATTTAGCAGAAAAATATTGGCCCGGGGCTTTAACAATCGGCGTTCCAGTTACAGAGACGGATTCTATGGCATTTGGCGGTGTTCGCGTTCCAAATTACAAACCATTTCAAGAACTTTGTTCCGTAATCGACGGACATTGTTTGGCTACTACTTCGGCAAATATATCTGGACAGCCTCCTTTGCAATATGCCGAAGACATACAAAAACAATTTCCAAATATAATAGTAGTTGATAACGCTTTTGAAAAAATGGGCGGTGCCCCCAGCACTGTTGCTATATTGGACGGAGATAAAATAAATATCGTTCGTGCAGGGGCAGTTGAAATCAAATAGATTTACTTATAAAAGGGCTTCCTTTTATAGCAAATCGCCAAGGTAACTCGGCATCTAGCCCGGCATAATCTATGCCTATTCTTTTACCCGAAACAATTTCCGGCGCAGAATCACGTGGCTCTATCCACATTTTTTTACTATTACATAAATCAATTTTATTGTCAGCGCGCGTAATTCCTAAGAAACGTGTCAACTTGCCAGGGCCTTCGCATCCATTATGTTCAAGTGCACGAATTAGGACAGCAGACGCAACACCCTCTTTTTCTAAAACAATATTCAACATATTATACATACCATAGCAAAGATAAACATAAGTATGTCCGCCCAACAAAAACATAGCGTCATTTTTTGCGGTGCATTTTCCACCAAAAGCGTGACAGCCTTTTTCAGTCTCTGTATAAAGTTCTAATTCACAGATACGCGCACGAAAAATATAATCATCTTGCAATTTGCAACAAAAATGCGCCCCGACAAGCTGTTTTGCTGCATCCATAGGATTTTGTAAAAAGAAATCTCGATTCAAAATCATTATATAAAAACTATTTATAATCTTGTTTTTCGTTTATCAGCCGTTGTCTTAATTTTGTTACACTTGATATTTTACTTATAGTATTAGATATGGGCTCTGCTATAATTTTTTTTAACTCTTCGTTTTGTAAGTTTGAATATAAACATTCTACACTTTGTTTAATATCTTTATTACCATCAGCTTGATTTACAGCAGTCAACCAAAGAGATGCAGAATCATTATTAAGATTACTAAATACGGCATCACCGCTTTGAGTTCTAAAAACGAACTTATTGCCTATTCTTCTCATTAAAATACCATTACCCAAACTGATGCTTTTAGCCCACATCTGATTAATGGAATAAGCACTTATTTTATAAAAACCGAAATGATTTTTTGAATAAGGCAGTCGCTCGCCTGGGGTTTTAATATCTTTAGAAAACAAAGTTTCTATACGAACGACCGTATCGTTATTACATAAAGCGCGCGTAATATCAGATAAAACATTTAATTGTTTTATATCTATATTTTTTTTCATGGTATATTAAAACTATCTTGTCCTAAATAAGCAAGCATCACGAAAAAGTTGCCAATAAGCCTTGCCACCTAATTTCTTAGGACAGTTTTTGGCGCTGCACTTACAATGACGATTTTGTCTAACCACACAAACGCGATCTGCTACTTTATCATACAACTTATCAATACAAGCTTTATATTCATCAATAGCTTCTTCAAAATCATAAAAACCTTTCGTATAACAATGATACACACCCGGTCCATTTTTCTTCTGCATAACGACAAAAAAAGCATTATCTTCTTTTGATATAAAAACGCTACCTTTCTCGTCATGATATTTAGCTAATATATTCATATATAAAAATCCTTTTACGGGCAAAGAATAGCACTAAAGACGGAAATATCAACAAAAAACCGCTAAACAAAAACGGTATATCACTTTTCAATAAAACTTTTGCATAATTCCCACAGTTCCGGAAACTCTTTCATATCACCTGTAAAATGGCTTTTATCATCAAACTTATGAACGCGCATATTTGGATATACTTCTTGTAGTTTTTTGCAACTTTTTATAATCATATCTCCATAATGATCATCTGACGAATAAAATAAATTGATAGTCTTTACACGTTCTTGAAGTCTGGGGTCAGGCTCAAAGTTATTAAAATATTGCGGGAACTGATGAAGCACATCTATCCAAGGTGCAACCAATATCAAATGTCCGATTTTCACATCTGGGTTTTCGGATAAATATTTAACCAAAAGCCCGCCACCGCAAGAATGCCCGATTAAGATTGTATTTTCGTCTATTACTTGACGTTTTAATACATCCACATCTGCTGAATAATTTCTGTCTGGCAACCAAGAATTAGTAAAAGAAGGAACTTGAGTTGGCACACCAGCGACAATAAGTTTTTGTTGCAACCAAGGGAACCAATAGGACGCGCACAAAGGAACAACCATTTCAAAAAAACTTTCTTTAGATTTTACCCCATGACAAATAATAGCATTAGCCATAAAAAACTCCTTGAAATACAAAAGTCATTATAAAAACAGGTAAAAAATAAGCAATAAAAAAAACCGCCCTATTGGGCGGTTAAAACTCGGTTTTTATATCAACAACTGGATTTATTCTGGCGACGACCTACTCTTCCATGGCTTAAGCCAAAGTACCATCGGCGATACGGAGTTTCCCTGTCTGGTTCGGGATGGAACAGAGGGTGGCTTCCGCTCAATAATCACCAGAATAAATCCAGCGAACATCATAAATCTGACACTTAAAGAATCAAATCAACGTTCTCTTCAAGCATACGTCTGACTTAATAAAAAGTCAAACAAAAAGATAAAAAGTCAATGGTTCGATTAGTATGGTTCGGCTGAATCCCTCACAGGACTTACACCCACCACCTATCAATGTCCTAGTCTAGAACTGAACTCATGGGGATATCTCATCTTGCGACCAGCTTCCCGCTTAGATGCTTTCAGCGGTTATCTGTTCCGAACATAGCTACCCTGCAGTGCCGCTGG
>CALXLL010000001.1 GCA_944389185.1 uncultured Alphaproteobacteria bacterium | reverse complement strand
TTGAACGCAAACGAATGCCCCGCAGGCATTTATAATGCCGAGGGAATCCAGCTGCCCCAACCAAGAATTCAACCGCCATAAAAGGCGGTTTAATTATTCAGATTATTTCTAAAACATCCGTTAGCTTTTATATAAAAAAGTGTTATAATTATTTTAATGGTCAAAATAATAGGAGAGATTATTATGAACTTTTTCAAAAAAACGAAAAACATTATTATAATTGCTTTGGCTCTTGTCCTTGCGGGTTTCTTCCCGGGGTATTTTTACTATACTTCTCATATCAACAACAGAACGGTCACCGTAAAAGGTCTGGCAGAAATGGAAGTCAAAGCTAATCTGGCTTTCTGGAAAATTAAATTCAAAACAACAGGTAACGACTTATTTGCAGCCCAGAAAAAATTAAATACAGATTTAGATTTAATAAAAAACTTCTTAAAAGAACAAGGTTTCCAAGACGCGGAAATAACAGTTGAAAGAATTAATACTAACGATTTAATGGCGGACCCGTATCGTTCTTCAAGTCAAAGTATGGATTCAAGATATATTCTTGATCAAACGATTACTCTTAGAACCGAAAATGTAGAGCTTGTAGAAAAAGCCCTTAGCCAAATAAGCTCGTTAGTATCAAAAGGCGTAATATTTGATAATCAATATTATTCGCCTGTATCTTATTTATTTACGGGCCTTAATGAAATAAAACCTACAATGCTTGAACAAGCGACTAAAAATGCAAAGCTTGCCGCAGACGAATTTGCAAAAAGCTCTGATAGTAAAGTCGGTAAAATAAAAACTGCAAATCAAGGCGTATTTTCAGTATTACCGCGCGAGCAAATACCAGGAACTAATGAAAGCGAGCAAATAAACAAAACCGTTCGCGTGGTTTCTACTATAGTGTATTACCTAGATTAAAAAAATCGCCTTCGGGCGATTTTTTTATTTATTTTTTCCTATGGTTTTATTTCTAGATTTCTTCATAATATTTAATATACATAGGAGAGATTGATGAATATAAAAACTTGCTTTACATCCGTTTTATTAACCGCTTTAACTTTAATTCAATCTGCTAATGCCTGCACAGGGATAACTTTAAAAGCCAAAGACAACTCTATCGTAGTAGCGCGAACAATTGAATGGGGCGAATCGGAAATTGATAACCAATATGTGATTGTTCCCAGAAATCACGCTCAGCAATCTTTACTTCCAGACGGAACATCGGATGGCTTAAAGTTTGATTCTTTATATGGTTTTGCAGGTCTTGCTGTCGTTCAGCCAGAATTCGTAGTTGACGGTATAAACGAAGCCGGATTATCAGCAGGTTTATTCTATTTCCCTAATTACGGTGAATATCAAAAGTTTGACCCGGAACAAAAAGATAAAACTATTGCAGATTTACAATTGGTTTCTTGGATACTTTCAAACTTTTCTACTGTTGACCAAGTAAAGACTGCCATTAAAGACATACACATAGTTCAACTTGACCCACGTGCTTCAACTGTTCACTGGCGAATAACAGACAGCAGCGGCAAACAAGTGATTCTGGAAATAATAAACGGACAACCTGTTTTCTATGACAGCGAGCTTGGCGTATTAACGAATTCGCCTGGTTATGACTGGCAAATAAATAACTTAAATAATTACGTTAACATTATACCAGGGACTGCCGGTCCTGTAAATCTTGGCAACATCGTTATTAAAGCTTTTGGTGCCGGCAGCGGTATGCTGGGGCTGCCTGGTGACTTTACGCCGCCATCACGATTCGTTCGCGCCGCTTTTTTCCAAACTTATTCTATTCAGCAAAACACTGGTTATGAATCTGCGATGGAAGCATTTCATATATTAAATAATTTTGACGTTCCGCTGGGAACCGAGTTCCCTTTGGGACAATATCCTGTAAATATGCCGTCTGCAACGCAATGGACAATCGCAACGGATATGACGAATCGGATGATATACTATCACACTATGTATAACCGCGTAATACGAAGCATAGATTTGGATAAAATAGATTTTGCTAATATACCTTATCAATACTATCCGCTGGATGAAACGAAAGCTGAAACGATTATACCTGTAGAAATAAAGCAATAAAAAAAGGCGTTATTTAACGCCTTTTATAGTTTGCCTTTTGTTTTAATGGGTTTATAATCACTAAGCATGGAATAAGGAGTTTTAATATGAAGATAAAACCATTTGCAGGTGTTCGCCCACCAAAAGAGCTTGCAGCAGAAGTAGCTTCACGTCCTTACGACGTTTTAAACTCTGCGGAAGCAAAAACAGAAGCCGGCGAAAAATCTTTATTACATATAATTAAACCAGAAATAGACTTTGATCCTATTGCCGATGAACATTCTCAGTCAGTATACGATAAAGCCGTTGAAAACTTTAAATTATGGCAAGAACGCGGTTGGTTGGTTCAAGATCCGAAAGAAATGTATTACATTTATGCGCAGACCATGGACGGCAGAACTCAATACGGTTTGGTTGCTGCTGCAAACGTTGAAGACTATATGACAGGAAAAATAAAAAAGCACGAGCTAACTCGTAAAGACAAAGAAGAAGACCGTATGATTCACGTCAGAATCCAAAATGCTAATATAGAACCTGTTTTCTTTGCATATCCAGACGTTGAAGAAATGAACAAAATAATCAGTGATTACGTTGCTAGTCACGAACCAGAATATGACTTCGTTGCTGCAGACGGTTTCGGTCATACTTTCTGGAAGATTGATGATGAAAAAATAATAAATCGTATAACGGAAATCTTTAAAGATATACCGGCTTTATACGTAGCAGACGGGCATCACAGAACCGCGGCCGCGGCTTTGGTTGGTGAAGAAAAACGTAAAGCGAATCCAAATCATACAGGTAATGAAGAATACAATTATTTCTTGGCTGTTATATTCCCAGAAAGCCAGTTAAAAGTCATAGACTATAATCGAGTAGTAAAAGACTTAAACGGGTTAACGCCAGAACAGTTTATAGAAAAACTGAAAGAATCTTTTGACGTAAAAGAAATGGGGACGGATATTTATCATCCTGCTAAATTACATAACTTTGCTATGTATCTTGATGGTAAATGGTATTCTTTAACTGCGAAAGAAGGGACCTATAACGATAACGACCCAATAGGGGTTTTAGACGTAACGGTATTATCAAACTTAGTATTTGATAAGATATTAAATCTTGGTGACTTACGCACAAGTAAACGTATAGACTTCGTCGGTGGTATACGTGGTCTTGGCGAATTACAAAAGCGCGTAGACAGCGGTGAAATGGCGGTTGCATTTGCTTTATATCCTGTGACGATGCGTCAAATAATTGACATAGCAGACACAGGAAATATCATGCCTCCTAAAACAACTTGGTTTGAACCGAAGTTACGCAGTGGTTTGGTAATTCATAAATTATCATAAAAAACAACCGCCAATATGGCGGTTATTTTTTATCTTATTTTTTACTTAGCAAAGAATCTATTAAACAACTTTTCGTTAATTTCTACTGGATATTCTCTTATTAAAAAGGAATTATAATCATCCATAACTTCTTTTTCGGACATAGTCTGTAATTCTTTACGAAGTTGTGCTTTCTTCTTTTCGTCTATATCTGGTTTTATTTCTTTATCTACGTGCAATACATAGTAAGCATCACCAGCAGTTACGATAGAATTATCACCAGTCTTAGAATTAAAGGCGGCACTTAAAACATCAATTGGTGCCCCCGATGTTCTTGAAACAGTCGCAGTTTTTTTATCTTTAAGAACGCCATTTTGATTCAAATCTACTAACAGCTCGTTAGCTTTGATATAAGCCTGCTTTTTTTGTTCATCTTTTTTCCAAGCACTGACCAAAGATTTTTTTACGTCTTCAAAACTTGCCTTATGTTCCGGAATTATTTTATCAACACGAATTATCAAGAAACCGTCTTTAGTTTCTATTAATTCACTTTCAACGGCTTCGTCCATAGCAAAAATGCTATCCACCATTCTTTCTGTTAATATTTTATCTTTTGGTAATTTTGATTTTGATAGCGTTCCCAAAGCAACATATTTTGCTTTATTGTTTTTTGCTGCTTGTTCTAACGTTTCACCTGCGATTATATCATCTTCTAATTTCATCGCTTGTTCATAAACAGAATCATAAACATCCGGCTTTGATAAATCACATTCAATAAACACATAAGAAACCTGCCTTTGTTCTGGAACGAACTGAGGATTTTTAGCATAAAACTCTCTTAAATCTTCTTCTTTTGGTTGTCCTACATCAAAGTCAGAAAACTTTACGGTTGCATAATCGATATCCATTTCACGATATCTGGCGTTATAAGCAGCAGTAACGGCAAAGTCTGGAACTTCCATTGGGACAGACATTGCCCCCAAAACCATAGAACGCAATACTTGACCTCTTAAAACTTCGGCAAAGCTTGCTTCGGTATAACCAGACGCGCTTAAAACCGAGTCAAATAAGAAAGTCGAAAATTGACCGTTTAATTGAAACTCTGGGAACGCGCTTATTTCTTCCGCGATTCGTTTATCAGTTACAACGAACCCTAAATCTTCCGCCCTATTCTCTGCCATTTTCTGTGAAGACAAAGTAGTTAAAATATTATCTGTGAAAACCTGTCCTGCCTGTTCGTCCGTATAAATCAAGCGCTGTTCTTCACGATCAAGTTTGGCCAATTCCCTGGATTTTTCAAGATTAAATTGCTGGATAGTAATTTCTTTATCCCCAACGGTTACCAAAGTATCGTTACCTGCCACGCTGCCGAAAATCCATTCTGCAACACCCCAACCTACGAATGAAAACGCAAGTATTCCAATCAAGATTTTAGCAACAGGTTTATCTGCCGCATTTCTTAAATATTCTAGCATATATTCCCCTTTTGCGATACCATAGCAAAATGGTATAATAAAAATCAATAAAAAAGGGAGAAAAAATATGAAGATTATTGCAGGAAATTGGAAAATGAACGGCTCTAAACAAGCGTTAAAAGAAATGACGGCTGAATTAAATAAAATAGATACAGATAATGCAATTATATTATGCGTTCCATTTACTATGCTTGGTGCTGAAACTGGCAAAATAAACCTTGGCGCCCAAGACATCAGTAATCACGAAAAAGGCGCTTATACGGGCGAAATATCAGGCGCTATGTTAAAAGAAGCTGGTGCAAAATATGTAATAGTCGGTCACAGTGAAAGACGTCAATACCACAACGAAGATAATGACATCGTTCGCCAAAAGGCTGAAATGGCGATTCAAAACGGAATAATACCTATTATTTGCGTTGGTGAAACTATGGAAGAAAAACAAGCAGGTAAAGCCATGGAAATCATAGAATCTGGCGTAAAAGAGTCTGTCCCAAATAACAGCAACGGTCATATAATCATAGCATACGAACCCAGATGGGCAATTGGTGCAGGTATAACACCTACGCATGAAGAAATTGAACAAGCCCATAGTTTGATAGCAAAAACCTTGCATTCTCTTGAATTAGATGAAACACCTATCTTATATGGTGCAAGCGTTAACGGCTTAAATGCAGGTGACATAATGAGCTTAAATAATGTAGACGGAGTTCTTGTTGGCGGTGCGTCCTTGAAACCAGACGACTTTATATCTATAATAACAAGTATAAAGTAAATAAAAAAACAGGTGAATTATTATGGAACCGAAAGAAAACGTAAAAGTAGAAGAAGTATCTATTCAAGAACAGGTTGAACCAGCCGAAAACCAAACGAAAGATACTAAAGATACAAAACAACAAGAATCTGAAAAAGTAACAACATGTGAACAACAGCTTGAAGCTTTAAAAAAAGAACTTGAAGAAACGAAAGACAAATATTTAAGAACTGCGGCAGAACTTGAAAACACTCGTCGTCGTTCAAGCATAGATATAGAATCTGCTGTCAGAAATCGTGCTATATCAATTGCGTCTAAGTTTCTTCCTGTTATGGATGCAATAGAAGCTGCACTGAAACACACGCCAGATGACGAAGGTGTAAAATCCATGGCAAAAGTTATGGAAACTACTTTTGCGCAACTAGGTATAACAAAAATAGAAGCAGTTGGTCAGAAATTAAATCCTCAATTACATAATGCCATACAAGTGATTGAAACAAAAAAAGAATCTGATGAAACAATTGCTCCGAACACCATAGTAGAAGAAATGCAGACTGGATATATGTTCGGTGATACTGTTATCAGAACCGCTATGGTTGTAGTAAGTAAATAAAAAATCGCCTTTACGGCGATTTTTTTATATTCCTAATCTATGAGAAACTTTCATCATAAATATGGACTCGTTTCCGAATTCTTTTGTATGGTTCGGATTTACGCGATATATAAAGCCCAGCGCAGCATCTGTCCAAGCCCCTAAACTATGACGATACTGCCCCATAAAACGAACTTCACGCGCTTCTGGGCTTAAAGCAAGATTTTCAATATGCGTATCTTTAACAACTAAATCAAAATTACCGTCTTCGTTTTCCACGGATTCGTAATCTGCATAAGCATATTGCATACTACCCGATGTAACCGCCAAAGGTGCCGAAATGCCAAAGCTGAAATTACCTATTTCTGCGCCGAAAGCAAACGCATTAGATTCTATATCGGACATACCTAAAATGAATTCACCGCTTGCATCGCTTGTCGTATGCGCAAAAGTAGAACGCATAGTCAAAGAAATATTTTCCGTCGGTTTATATTTCAACTCTGTATCAATATATGTGGTATTACCGTTTCCTAAGTTTAGCAAACCGCCCGTCTGTGCCCCCAGCAAGGTATCAGATTCGTAAACAGAACCGACCGAAGTTGTAAAATTAAACTTATCACCATTCCAAGAAATATTAGACTGCGCTCCCTGCATCAAACCAAGCCTTGCCGGCATATATTGTGAAGAAATCGTTGGGTCATTTTCTAATAAACCTTCATCTGTAATGGCACCTGAAAAAGCTCTACTCCCGAAAGACCAACGCCCCATATTATATTGAAAATCAGAAGCTATAACATCAGAAGCCAAAGCCAGAACGGGATTTGACAAACCAAAGAATCTTGACTGACCATCTGTGAAGTGGTGTTGATAACCTGCCCCAAAGCTCCACTTACCTGATTCATAATCAAATTGTAAAGAGTCTAACCCAGAAAGATAATCATCATATTGTCTTTCCGATATAGCCATAGACATAGTTAAATTACCAAATTGTGTTTCTGCCGGTTTGACTTTCGTAGTATGTAAATCACCAAGAACATCCCCCATATAAAGCCCGCGCTTAGTTTGCGTTCCCAAAGCAAATTCATTTTGCCATATTCTAGGCATACTAAGTTCGCCGTCAATGCTTTCTAGCAAATCGTAAAACGGTGCGCTGATAGTTGCGGCACTTGGACTGAACGCCGAAGAAGAACGAAATGTAGTATTTGTTGCAGCACGCCAATAAGCATTACCGTCGCCCGAAACTATATTTGAACCATTATAATAATATATACTTGTTCCCGGTGTAGTTGCTCTTTCTAGATTTATTAAACCATAACCGAAAACTTCTTTGAATACGTCCAGATAATTTTCACCACCTTCTTTCCAACGATATTCATACTCGTATGGCATCTGATACATACCTTGCAGATAAGAAATTAAACCGTCTTCAGTAAAAGCTTTACCTGCAGAATCAGTTGCTAAATAAGCACCATCAGCAGTTAACGCCAACAATGAAAATAACTCTTTACTACTTAATCCGCGACCGTCCGAAGTCTTATAAAAAGCCCCTTGAATAACGCCAGCCGCACCTGCAGCACTAGCTACGGCTAATTCATCTGTCATACCAGCAGCCGCAAAGCACCAAGGGTCAATTCCATTTGCACCAGAACCCGCAATTCCGCACACTCGCCCTTTATAAAATATATCATCGCTTGCATTATCTGGCGTTCCATTATTATTTGACCACTGAGATACTTGATATTTTCCTTTTGGGCTAAAACCGCTTACATTATCGGTTCCAGTTGTTCCACCTGCCAAACCGACAGGAACGACAGACATAAATAGATGTTCTAAGTTATTAAATACCAACGGTGCCGAGTTTTCAAAGCTTGCCTCCAGATTTTTACCAATCCAATTAGTTCCCGTTTGGGCGGATCCAGTTGCAAATATTGTTAATGGCGAAAAAGCAGAACCCAACATATTAAAGAACGAATAAGCCGCAGTTCCAGGAAGAGCGTCCGCACCGTCTGTTCCGTCGGTTTTATTAACATCATAATATTGATTAACATAGTTTATAAATGCAGCAGCTTGCAAAGTTTGCCCGTTTAATGACAATACATCACCAATAGTAGCAGAGCTTGCAGATTGCAATGGTGCGATTACAGAAGCATTAGCAATAACATCGGGTCTTGATCTGCCACCACTAACGGCATCACCCGCCGCCCAAAGATTACCTGCATTTAATAAAGCCTGATAATTATAATAATCTATATCTTCAAGTTGCTTAGTCAGCATTAAATTACCACCGGTTAAATTATAAGCCGTGTTTATTTCACCACCAGAAGTGCTTGAAATATAAAGCAAACCATCTGTTCCGATGTATCCGTTATAAACATTATCAGATTCATCGGTTGCAGTTATAACGTTGGATTCAACTTTGGTTATTGTTAAAGTCTTTCCTGATATAGTCAAGGTATCATTAGCCGCCAGGCTGGCCCCCGCCATAGTATAAGTGCCAGAATTAGTTGGTGTTTCCAGCGCAACCATACCGCTGCCACCCCCTGTTCTGAAAATAGTCATCTGACCGTTTGGCATAAACCCTATAAAATCAGCCGTTGAAAAACCAGAATTTGCCCCACCAACAATCTTAGCTATCAAATTATCAGTGCTAGAAGCATTTACATTATTAATAGCCGTTCCGAAACCCGACAAATCAAAAGTTGAAAGCAGACTTGAATCTTCTATTGTGGAATCATCTGTTACAGTGGCGGTATCAGTTCCTGTAATAATCTTGTTATTATAATACTTGCTAGAAATCATTTCATTGCTTGCCCCATTAGACGAAGTCCCGTTATTATTAAGCGTTGTCCAAAGCAAGATTTCATCGTCCAAAGAATTATTTTCTGCGGTCAGCGCACCGGCAGGTTTTGGTGAAGAATTAACGCCGTTTGCCGTTACCAAAGCCACATTAACGGGTCTTCCCCCCATAACAGGGTCAGTTCCAAGATTATTACCAGATAAACTTATAGGTGCATAAGTTTGACTATTTCTTAAAGTTCTCATTCCCATATAACCGCGTGCCAATGGTGAATACCCATGCATCATCAACAAATAGTTTTGTCCATAAGTATCAGTCATTAAATCAAAATTACTTTGGGTGACGCCCGTAGTAGAAGGACTATATAAATTAAGATTAGAAACGTAGTTTGCCGTTTCAGACTCAGCATTTGGCATAGCCGGTCCATAAGGAATAGTGAAAGCTGCCGTAGCATTTCCAGTTCCTCCCCCACTGCCGTCACCACCAGGTCTTGTTCCGTCAGAAGACGTCCCACCACCTACATTATTATTGCCAGGGTCTAAAACATCTGTTAATAAGAAAAGTCCACCTACAACTACGGCGGCCCCAGCCGCCGCCAAAGAAATATTCTGGGCGGACGACAGCCCACTAAAAAGCCCCCCGCTACTTTCCGTAGAGTTTTTACTTTCATATTGCTTTATTTGCCTGTCGCAATTAGAAGCGTCTGCGCCATACATCTGCAAAATCTGAGCTGCCCTGACATCATTATTCATTAAAGCAGTGCAAACAATAGAAAGTCCTGTGCTGTCAACAAAATTGATATCTGCACCGTTATTAACCAAAGCTTGAACTTGCTGAATATCAGCATTTTTAGCAGCTGCCAATAACTGAGCCGCCAGCATAAAATCACTTGAACCAGTTGTAGAAGCCCCAAATACTGCCGTTGGAACAAAGAAAATAGCAAATAATAAAGCTTTGATATATTTCATGATAACTCTCTCTGTATTAATTAGTTTAACACAGAAATGAATTATCTGTCTACAAAAAAAGTCCGTCATTTTGACGGACTTTATATTAATAATATCTGATAACTTTTTTCTCTTTTATTTTTTTTACAACGGCAGTTTGTTTTTGCCATTCTTGCTTAGCCTTTTCTACGAATACAGTATCAACGACTTTTTTATTTTCCAACGTGTCCTTTGCAGCCGGAGAAATTACAAGATTTAAAACTACATCACCCACAAAAATCGTGCCGCTATTAGAAGAATTACCTTCTATATTAATTTCGGTATTTCCTGCCTCTTTAGGCGCAACAATTATATGTCCACTATTTTTAGAATCTTCTTTGATATTTATCTTTGTAGAAGAAACAGGATCTGCTGTAACTATCTTAGAATCTTTGACAGCTGGTTTATTAGATTTAACAGGAACATTTTCTTTCTTCTCGTTGACGGGCTTAGCTGTTTCTTTCTTCAAAGAATCAGCTGCTTTTTGGAAAGTAATAGTCGTTTCAGAATTATTATCAACTTTATTGCCTACTTTAACGTTAACGCTATCACCATTTACTATAACGATAGTTCCTTTATTATTAACTATTTCATCTTTTTGTGCAGTTTCCAAAACTTTGTCTTTATCGGACGAGCATTTATTAATCCCCAAAAAAACGCAAGCAACTATAATCCCCCCCAAAGCAACATTACCTAAATTAACAAAAGTTCTTTTTGTAATTGCCATTTTTTATCCTTTTTTCATATTACACTAAACAATATAATACAAAACATAATATTTGTCAATAGATAAATAAAAAATACCTTTGCAGATAAAAAGGTTTTTTGATATAATTTTTTTAAGAGAGAAATGAAGCATCCTTTTTTATTTTTTTGCCTATGTGTATTATTAACAGCGCCCTACTCTTCTATGGCGGCGACTTGTTCGCGCATAAATCTAACCCAATGCTTGGATTCCGCTTGCGCTATAAACATTTCGTCTAATCCTGCGGCCAGGTGCCAATATTGCGGAACTGCAAGTGCGGGCAGTCCTTCTTCCAGTGCAATGCGCAGTGTTTCCTTGGGCGTATCGTCTAAATATATATTATCAGAAAAAGAACTTAAAAGTGCACCATCAGATCCTGGTCAAAGGTATGCTTGGGCAACGGCAGAGTGCATAAAAAAAATAAGCGGATGCACAGCAAACGACGTATCAGAAGTGTATGACTCTTTAATAGAACAATCTTGCAAAGCTGCAGGTATAACCGCAGAAATGACAAGTTTAAGCGCTAACTTAAAGCAAACGGTAAGTAAAACCAGCTGTTCTGACCAGATACAATCTTGCTTGGTTGCGGACAACAAATGCGGGGCCAATTTCAGTGGTTGTAAAGAAGATGCAAGCTTTAACAGTTTTTTTGCTTCTTGCAGTGTCGAAGCGACAGGTTGTGACGAATATTTATCAGACATCAGAACGGACTTACGTTCCAGCCGTGACAATGCGATTGTGAACGCCCAAACTCTTATAGACAATGTTGCGAAAGCATATCAAAACGCACGTGCACAGAAATTATCATCTGCAGAATCAAGTTGCACTAACGACGCGGGTTTTAACGCTTGTGTTCAGACGGTCTGTGCGCAACACATGAAAAACAAATGCGATTCGGATTACGAATCGGAAAGGGTAATGGCAGAAACATTATGCAGATTTTATAAAACAGCATGCCAGCTGATAGAGTAATATAAAAATGACGAACAAAAAAAGACTATTTTATCAAACAAAACGAACAAGCAAAAACAAGCTATCCAGGGGCATATTGTTTTCTTTGATAATCGTCTTGGGGATTTATTCAAATGCTGCGCATGGTGCGTCTGTTGTATCACGTGGGACAACGGCTTCTCGTCCGACAGTTGCAAGAACGAACAATGTTGCATCCAGGACGCCTGTAACAACCGAATCAGCACAGGAAACCGAACCCGTTACAGAATCGGCCAGCAAGCCTGATAATTCTGAAGAAGTTATATACCAAGATACAAATATTGAAGAATTACAAATAGAAGATAAATCGTCACAATTTGAAAGCATACTTGATTCTTCTGTTAGCTCTGGCAGTTTAAGCAGTTCTGATAATCAGCTGGCTGAAATGATACGTCAGCAAAGGGCTGCACTGGATGCGGCTGATGCAGTATCTGCGGCAACGGCAAAGACGCAAGCCGCAATAAGTGCCGGTCAAAACGCTTGTGATACAGAATTACGTAAATGTATGCAGGAAAAATGCGGAAACGACTTTTCTAATTGTGCAAATAACAGTGATACTTTATGGGGTGACAAGATGGAATCTTGTCGCATAAGGTCAAATTGCACGACCGAAGAGTTCACTGCATTTTCTGCGGAAATAAAAGCAGACAGGGATATAAACGCAGAACTGGCGGCATATACTGCGGTTATAAACTGTGGTAACAGATATAATAATTGTATAGTGACGCAATGCGGTCAGAACTTTAATAATTGCTTAGGTAAATCAGCTGGTGATGCAGCGATATCAAAATGTGACTCTATTGCACAAGAGTGCAAACAGCAAGACAGCGGTCTGGCATCCAGAGCAATGGAAGTATTTGCTACACTTCGTCAAGACGCGGAAAAACAGATACAGAAAGACGAAGAAAGACTTTACGAATTAAGAGATTTAATGCGTAATCAGTGCGCTATGTTAGGTGCAATGTTTGATGAAAGAACTCTGGACTGCGTATATACGGTAAACTTTTACGCAGGTAATTCTTCATCACCTTATGCGTCAAAGAAGGTCTATGCAGGTTCTGACTTTGATTGTAATCCTAATTGGTTTGGCATTGACGTAACGACATTTATGGAAAATGCGTATAGGCTTACACGTTCAGAAACGTCTGCGACTTCATCCGTATTGGGTTCAGGTCTTGGTCTTGGTATTGGTGCGATAACTTCTGGTGCGATAAGTCGTGCGATAGAAACACAAAAAGCGGAAAAAGCTTTGGAAGAAGCGGAAGCAAGCCGCGCACAAGAATTACCACAACCTACTGCCGAAGCTTCAGAAGATGCTTCGAATAATGAAGCTGCCCCAACAGAAACAGCATCATCAGATGGAAATGCAACTGAAACAACATCAGAAGAACCAGACATGGCAGCATTAAAGGAACAACTTGATTCAGAAGTAATGGATTCAACAATAAATGATGTTAATAACTCAATAAAGGAAAACTCTGATCTATCTACAAATATTTCAGACACAAGTTCTGCCCAAGAATCAAGTGATAAAATACAAAAAATACAAACCACAAACAACATAAAAGCAACTGTAACTACTTCTCAAGCTTCAAGGGATACCATATCAAGAGATAAATTAACTTCTGCTACAAATACCTCTAAAAAAACGGAACTAGAAGAAGCAATACAGAAAACAAACGAAATGATAGAAAAAGAACAAGCTGCTGCAAAAAAAGCTTTATCAAATACAACAACGAAACAAAATATAACATGGGACGAGTATATAAATACCCCGTTAAGTAACACCGAAGCGATATTTTGTAATTCCTATGGTGTGATTGAGTGTCACAAGGGCTATACAAGGAAACAATGTCTTTCATATCACCCCAGCTGTTTAAACAACGACCTAAAACAACTATATGAATTGATGTATAACTAAAACCGCAAAAAGTAAAAGAAATGAAAAAAATATTATTAGGATTTTGTTTAATTTTATTATCTTTACCGACACTCGCAAAAACAGTGTCAGGAACAGTTATTGACTCCGAAACAGGCGAAACTGTTCCATATGCGTCTATAGTTTATTATGAAGGGAACACTCCTTATGGTGGCGAAACAGATAATAAAGGTAATTTCTCGCTCACCGTTCCTGACAACAAACCTATAACAGTAACTTTAATTGGTTATGAAGATAAGACTATTTCAAATCCAACAGAAAATATGACTATTGATCTAGATTTAGATAAAGATATGCTAGATGAAGCGGTAATTACATCATGTAAAAATAATTTTCCAAACAAACAAACAAAATACGATGAAAAAACAGACAAATGTTATCCAATAGAATGCGATAAAGGTTACGAATTAATAGGCGCAGCACCAAATACAAAATGCCAAATTATTTGCGATCCAAATCAAGGCTTAAAAGTAAACCCGTCAACAAACAAATGCGTCAGTAATAAAGGCGACGACTGTTTAAGCACCGTTAAAGCCCAAGTTCCACAAGCAACTAAAGCAACCTATGGTAACAACGGTAAATGTGAAATACAAACCTGTGAAAAAGGCTATATAGCAAATGAAGATAAAACGACTTGTATCAAAAGTGAAGGTGATTGCACAGATACAGTAAAACAAGTAGACCCTAATGCTTCTGCCGGTGAATTACAAAAAGGTATTTGTATACCAACTGCTTGTGAAAAAGGTTATGAACTAAAAAATAAAAAATGCGAAAATATTGTTTGTGAAGAACCACGCTATAAATATAATGAAGAAACAGGCGCCTGCGAAGATTTAAAAAACAAAGATTGTATTAACACTTTAGAAAACAAAAGTAATGTAGTTCGTGCAATATACCAAATACAAGACAAAGAATTAAAATGCGTAGTAAAAAAATGTGCTGACGGTTTTCTGCCAAACGATTATGAAAACGGCTGCGAACAATCGGAAGGCGCTTGCACATCCGAACAATTATCACAAATATTTAAAGCAACTGAAGGTCAGCTAAAAAACGGTAAATGTAAAGCTACAAAATGTGAAGAAGGCTATGAAGTAAGCAAAGGTAAATGTGTAGAAAGCGAAGTTTCAGACGTAGAACCTGCAACGGAAGAAGAAATTGCTGAATTACAAGCAAAAGCAGACGAAGCAAAAGCAAACGAACAATCAATTGCTAATACATTACTTGGCGGGGCCGGTATCGGCGCAACCGGTATCGGTGGTATGATGGCGACTTCCGCTTTGGCAGAACAAAGTGCTGATGCAGCAGCTGAACTTGATATGTCCGGATATATCGCCACTTTCCGCTGCACATATGGTTCTTATCAAGCAAAAGGTGGTGATGCAAATATCACCTTGCCAGGCGCAAACATATTACTTCCTTTGTATACAGAATATCAACAACTTGCCGCTGACTTAAAACAACGTAAAGAAGCACTTAATATGTCACCTGGTATAGAATCAGAAGTCGTTATGGATAAAGCCACTTCTGGTTTATATGACGACACATCAATCGGTATTACAAACGGCACTTATGCTTCTGTATATCGTGCTTTAACTAATACCAGCGGTGAAGACGCTGCACAATTATCAGAACAAGCAGAAAAAACAAAGTCAAATCTAACAGCAGGTGCTATAACAGCTGGCGTTGGTGCAGGTGGCAGTATTGTGGGTAACTTGATTATAAATAATCCGAAAGACGCTCAAAATAATACCGAACAAGAAAATACAAACGCTGTAAATCAACAAATGTAAATAAATTAATTCTATATAAAACATTATAAAATAAAGGCGACAGTTTGTTACGCCTTTATTTTTGCTTACAGGGACATATTCAACAGATACATTTTTATATGTAAATTATATACATATAACTTTCGCTTATTTAATATAAAAGCCTATCTAAAACGTAAAACAACAATAATAATATTAATCAACATATTTATCGCTACGTGATATTAATATCGTGAAGCAAATAATTATATTTAGGACTTTAATTACACGACTAGTTCTTTTTTATACGGATATTTTTTTTAAACGTGCCAGAATTATACCCGGAAATAAACATTATACCGTCCAATAAAAAAGCACTACTTTCGTAGTGCTTTTTGTTATTTTAGCAAGTCAAAACTATTCGCATGCGCCATAAGACTTCGCAACCGGATAATTTTCTATGCAATCGCTTCCTGATATAGTGCACGCAGATTTTACTAGTGTAACCGTCTTGGCATCTGCCGGTTTATAGTTTATCTGCGCAGCTTTACATTGATTCAAATCTGTTAAAGTCGCACAAGCTTTTTTCCAAGATTCGCAATCTGTTACAGTGACTGTCGGTGCAACCGTATCAGGCAAGCGAAGGTTCCACTTTACATAGAAATCTTTCAAAGACCCGATAGAATAAGCTTTACCGTATCCCACTTTATCCAGTCCGTCACCTACGCGGCAATTAATATTGCTACTTTCTACAAAAGCCGTAATAGCAGTTGCCAATCCACCGGCACCAGCACCTACACCGACACCGATACCGATTGCCTTACCCATATTAGAATCTTCACCACCAAGTATCGTAAGATTATCAAAGACAGTTTTCATTCTGTTGATTTCTTGACGCATGTCTTTGGCACCTATGCAAGTTCCCCCCTGTTCTATACAATAAATACTATTCCCTGTAATTTTTGCGTTATTAATCGGCTTAAACAAGCAATTATTATCATAACTTGACGTTACAGAAGTATCTGATTCATAACTGCTAAGAAAATCTGCACAGTCTTGAGGGTATTCAAACCCCTTCCCTACACAAGCTTTAGTTTCATCATTAGCAGCGAAACAATCATCTAAAATATCATAACCATCACAGCTAATTGTATATTCTTCTGATAAATAGCTGCTAGATACGGAAACATTAGGATTTGTATCTGGGCACTTTTCCAAAGCCGTGATTATTTGATTATAAACATTATATAATTCTACAAGTTCTTGACACTGAGCAAGCGTTAAATCCCCACCGTTCATAGGAATTTGATTAGTCATATATTCGTTTATAATCGCGATATTACCGGACTTATTCAAATCTTCAGATAATTTTTTCAGCTGATTTTTATTATTACAATCGAACGCTCTATCACCATGACCGGCCAAAGCCCCGACACCAGCACCAAGTAAAGCACCGCCACCTACCCCAACGACAGCTGCTGTGTTAGTCTGATTCATAAGAGAAAAACCGAATAAATCTCTGTTGCAAGTGAATGTGTCACCTGCCGCTTTCCATACTTCTGCAGGTTGGTCGTTACCAGCCGCACCGAACAACCAACTATTCGTTATTTGATCGTCTTTATTATAAGCGGCGACTCTGATTAAGCATTCGGCGGTCGTTGCATCCCATCTTGCATAATGTCCACGCTGACCGTCAACCCCAAGATTACCTTGATTTACGTTTACGCCTTGCGGTTGATTTTTAACCAACACATTACCGTTTTGGTTATTATAAGCACCGACGGTTTGATTATATTCTGATGTGACCGCCCCGGTATTAGAAACGGCATTGAAAGAAGAACCGTAAGTATTTCTATCTAATAACAAGCAAGTATTTTCCGCTTGGTTTGGTGTTAAACCCGTTTTACGTAAAACGAAATTATAATATTCTGGTTGGATAATTCTTGCGTTAAAGTCAATCCAAACGTCTGCGGAACCGCTATAAACATAATCGCAATCTTTGCGAACTTCATCAACGCATCTTTCGACCTGAGCAGAACAAAGCCCCATACCGTTTACAATAGCATTTCTTAAATCTTCGTTAAATAAGTCATTTAATCCACCAGACAAAGCCCCATTATTAATACAAGTCAGAATATCATTCATGCACATTTCAACTGTATAATCCGAGTTTTCAACCCCACCATCTGGGCAAGTTGGTTCATCTGGATTGTCTGGATTATCAGGATTATCATCATCGCCACCGTCCCCACCGCCAGGATTTGAAGGTGTTGTTGGTAAGTCAGGAGACATATTTCCAACGGTATTTATAGACAAAGTCGGCATTGTAGGCATACGTTGACCGGCTGCGGTCAATGCCCCAGTGCGATTAGACCGAGTGACATTATAGGCCGCCCTGCCCAGACTTTCCGCAGATTCTGCAGAAAAGCAACAGAACAACGCCCCGAAACTGATGGCCGAAATACCGAATAATTTAAACAAATTATGCATGAAATATCTCCCTTTTATCTTTTATATTATGCCACAAAAACATTATAAAAAAAAGCACTTTTACAAAAGATTTTTAAGGTTCAAAAAGAACATTGACAAAAATACAGAAATGTCTATAATATGTTATATGATAAAAAAAATACAAGATTTTATAAAAAGCAATAAATACGCGATATTATGGACTTTTTTTTATATTATTGCGGTGTGGTTTATTTTGTATTTTTTATTTAACTTTAATTTATTTTCTATGGAAAACTGGCATCGTTTATTACATGCAAGACTTGTTGGTTTTGCCGGTTTTGCATTTGGCATAATGATACTTGCTGCCCTGCCTTTATACATAGCCACCACAGCTATAATAGCCAGAACAAAAAAACCTTTATTTACTATTCCCAAGCTGTTTCCTACAAAGAAGAAAGAAAAAAAAGAAGAAGTCAAAGAAGAAGCAAAAAAAGAACTTGAACCTGCACCAGATGATAATCTTCCAGAAAATCTTCCGACGGAATTGGTAAATGCGTTTATAAGATTACGAGCCAGAGAAAAATATTTTCCCACGATTACAGAACAATTTTCTAGTTCCCAATCAAGCGAAAAACAGCCACAGGCAACGACACAACAAGAACCAGAAATACCGATTCCTGATAATTTTGATTTTTCTTTATCTGATGAAGACGATGAACAAAAAGAACAAATACCTGTATTTACAGATTTAAACTTTGATGCAGAGCCCACAAAACAAAATAATGAAATGTCAGAAAAAGAAATATTAAAACAAATTCAAGCAAAGTATCCAGACGCAACAATTTCAGAAGATATTATAGAAACGAAAGATTCTGTTATTGCTGTTCACAGTGATTCTTCTTTTTGGATTGCCGATCCAGATTTTTGGTTTGCAGCCGGCAAACAAAAAGCATCACCTATTAAAAAGCTCTTAACGCTTAAAGACATCACGCATAAACAGCCGATTATTTACTTATATCAAGACAACATTCAAGACTTGGAATCAAAAATCTCTGAATGGCAATCTGTCGGGATAAAAGTTATAAATAAGCTTGAAGACTTATAATGACTTAACCACACAAGTCATCTGAGACGAATTTCTAACAAAATTAACGCCGGCCCATTTTTTAACATAGCTTTGAATTTTTCTAAAACCTTCGATTTCTTCCATTATAAAATACGGAGCAACATATAATACAATCAAAGCATTATTATTCATAAAAGGTCTTAAATTATTCAACAAACCGATAATTTTTTTTGCCTCAAAATCATATTGAATGATATTAGAGAAATAAAATATATCGTATTTTTTATTAAGATTTTTATATAAAGAATACAAATCAGACTGAATAAAATTATAAGGTTTATTAACTTTTTCTTTCAGCGCCATATATTCTGATTTTAATGGCATATAGTAAGAAGACAAATAAGTTTTTTTAACCGGGAAATCTGCGCTTCCCCCAGCTATACTTTTCATAACGTCATAGTAATCGTCATAATTCAAAGACTTTATTGCGGCTACTTTTACATTCATCATACGTTTAGAATTAATCGAGATATCGAAAGTATCTATAATTTTTGCACCGGCAAGCTGAAAGAACAAAGGTTGATCACCACTGCCTGCGACAGTTAATACATCTTTACCGTTTGGTTTAACTGTATTCATTACCAGTCGTAAATCTTCATTGGATATAACGTAAGCCGGCGAGTTTTTATTAAAAAGCTCTGCCGCGGTTTCTTTATTTAAAGAATATTTACTTTTCATAAACATAGCGGAAGCTATTATATATATAACAAATAGCTTGTCAAAGGAAAATTAAAATTGAATATCAGTGCAAGTTTCTGGTGAAGGTTCTTCCCACTCGTCGCAATACAAATCGCCGAACAAAGGAGTTTTTGTTTTTTTGCACTGCTGAGTCACGACACACTTTTTGCAGACCAAAGAATCCAAGTCAAATTCCGTAGTAATAGTTTCGCGGAAGTTCCATTGATCTGTTTTATGATATCCGGATAAATAACTTTGCGAGCTTGCATCATTAGAAGCGTTTCCCGTAACACTTAATTCAGCGGCCGTTCCGGCAATTCCCAGTGCACCGCCCACAACACCCGTAGCAATTGCAGTTGTCGCACTTGTAGCCAACGATGCCGCGGCAGCAGTGCCTGCTGCGGATCCTGCTATTGCCCCCCCCGCACCAAATACCGATCCCGCTATTGCGCCGGCAGCGCCACCGGCAGCCCCAATTCCAGCCGCAGCACCTGCCGCGGCAGCAACAGTGCTACCACCAGCTTCAACACCAGCAGCAATTCCTGCACCCATTGCAATTGTTCCAGCACCCGCAGTAAACACAGTCACAACGACTGCAGTTGCTACTACTACTGCTATTGTAATATATTTACCTATCTGACTTTTCGGAGTCGGGGATTTGGGCAATGCACCAAGGTCCGCCAAACTTACACAAGCAATTCTTGCCGTTTCTCTTCTTGCGTCCTTAGAGTTTTCATCTCGGATTTCTGATAGGCGCTCTGCCATTCTGGCATAATCTTGCGACATTTTTTCGTTATATTCTTCATATTTATCTGCATAATTTTTTCTGGCTTTACTTAAAGCAGAATTTGCTATTTGCAATCTGGCACTTCTTGTCAACTGCGGAAAGCGCCCTTCATCTGTTCCCAGCTCTAATTTTACACCTTGAACCTTTCTTCCTGTCATACAATATTGAACCGTCGGGTCAGATTCTATCATTGATATCGCACTGTTAATATTTCTTTGCAGCAAGTTTATTTCATCGCTTATTCTTTCCTTCTGAAAATCTTTAACGCCTTCGTCACCGACTTTTGCAAAATACTCTTCAGCAGTCATTAATTGCCCGTCACTATCAATATCCACAGACTCCCAATATATAGTTCCGTCTAAAACGCCAACCAAAGGTGCTACAGGTCCCAGCGCGTCAATTGCACCACCTGGTATTCTTCCCAACTTTTCATCAGGAACATTTTCTACATCTGAAACACAAGTGGAATAATCTATATCAAAAGTACCATCAGTTAATGAATATTCACAAATATTATAATCCAGTGAACGCGCCCCTAAACCTTCGTCCAGAATCAGATTATCACAATTATCTGTGCTGCCACACACTTTCAACATAGCTTCGTCAACGGCTTGCTGACATTGCGCTATCATGCTGTTATCAATATTCAGCATTATACCCTGCACCAGCCTATAAACTTCGTCATAAACGTCATTTCCTTTGATATTTTTTTCTCCATACACAATTTTACAACCGGTCAATTTATCGTAAGGACAAAGCTGAATTATACTTTCTGTATCTAAACCCACGCATTGGCTGTAATCGGAACCGCACCTATCTTCCGATTGCAAACAAGCCTTTAATTCTGCAGTGCAAGAATCTACTCTCATAGAAGCAAGTTTTGCGACAACATAATCCCATATTTCAGATTCTTTTGCAGTTTTATCGCTTGAAGTATCAATACCACAAGAATTCAATTCTGACTTACAAAAACTTAACATAGACTCAGGACGCGTTAAGCACATATCATAAGAACCGTCCGGATCATTTGGATCTATATTATCTTTACAAGCTTTTTGAAAGCAATCTGAAATATCTGATACGCAAGTTTGTCTGATATTATCTTCAGCTATCAGTTCCGCATTTTTTAATTGCGGTGCAGATTCACGAAGGAAAGCGTCCCAAACTTGGTCTTTAACAGCCACGCAGTTATTCGTAACGCTGTCACACATAGGCTTTTTAGCCAGCAAAACATCATAAGTAGAAGCATATATATCTATACTGGACGAGCTTCCAATTATAGAATGCATAGGTATAACAGTGACATCTTCTTCGTTTACAGGATTCGTATTATGAAAAGCTGCAGTTGTGGCACAACCGGAAAAATCTTCACCGCAGCCAGCTGTTGTCATCATACAATTTTTGAATTCTGAAATGCATTGTCCCAAGTCATATTTATTTGAAGTTTGAAATTGGTTTAAGGCAGCATCTCTAAGCGCCTTTTGTGCTTCGGCCAATTTTGTGGTGCTTTCGTTTTTCTGTTGTTTTAAGCTATTTTCATAAGCAACGCAATCTGATTTGATTTTCTGGCTATATATAAGTTGCAACATATCAATTTGATTTGCACATTCTGGTATTCTTTCTTGGCATATTGCATCAGATTCTGCATATAAAGCCAATCCAATTGGCTCATCACCTTCTTCCGGTTCTATTTGAACAGCCGGTTGATTCCACAGACTTAAATCTACGCCATTATATTCGTCTGTCCCCAACAAAGAAGCATTTGAAGATTCAATCACTTCCACCCCCAAAGTAGACAGTTGATAGCTTTGAAGATTCATTTCTTCTATTTCTGCAAGCTGGGCTTCTAAATCTTCGTAAGAAGAACTGCAAAGACATCTTCCACCGTTAACGTTATCCAGCATACAGAAAGCATCCATACAACCTTCATATTTCTGTTGACACTCGGGCGAAATTACGACGTTCTGCGTTGCAGTTGCTACTTTTGTTCCTGTTCCTATTACGCTGCTGGTTGTGGCAGCCCTGGCAGTAACAGTTGGCGAAGAATTAACAGACGTTCCGGAAGAACGAGTTACCGTTGTTCTACCCGAAGCCGATGTTCTGGAAGCTGCGGAAGGCACAACAGCGGACCTGACAGCAGTCGCACTACGTGCCGAAACAGAAGCTGTTTCTGTATCATTAGATATACTGGAATTAGTTTGACCTCTGGCAACTCTATTTGAAGAAACCTGAGCTCCTACAACAGGATTGTAAAAGCTCAGAGTTATCAAAGATATAAAAATTGCGAGGCATTTTTTCATAACTTTCAATCACTAGAATTGAATATCCGTGCAAGTTTCAACAGGTTCGTTCCATTTCTTACACATTTTTCTTCCACCTTTTGGATCTGCACAACTTTGACTTCTAACACATCTATGACAAATTAAAGTTTCAGAATTAAATGTAGAAGTGACTGTTTCTTTATAGTTCCAATCTTCATTAACATTTGAACTTACATAATCACCGCCTGAATTAGACGCAGCTTCATCAGATAAAGATGAACCATCTGAGACGCCAAGACAAGAAATCCTAGCAGATTCACGTCTTGCTTCCAGTGCGTTTTCGCCCCTGATTTCTGCCATACGTTCTGCCAATTCTACGTTATCCAAAGCTTGTTGTTCCACCAGTTCTTCATATCTGTCATTATAATTTTTTCTTGCCTTATTCAATGCAGAAATAGCTATTTGCAAACGAACTTGATTTGTTAGTTCTGGGAATCTGCCTACGTTTGTTCCGATTACCGTTCTTACACCTTGAACTTGACGACCTGTCATACAGAACTGAACTGTTGGGTCAGACTCTATTGTCTGTATTGCAGAAGCAATATTCTTTTGCAACAAAGCAAGCTCTGATACAACCTGGTCCTGTTTTTCTGTGCTAAGCTGCAATGTTTGCGCTGCTTTAGAAATATAGTCTTTTGCAGTAGAAAGATTTGATTCTGTTGCCAAAGAAACAACTTCTAAATCATCGTTTTTCGTATTCGTTAACTGCAGATTACCGTCATCGTCAAACGAAACAGTTTCCCAAGGTATAATTCCGTCTATCACACCGGCAAAGTTAGTAATAGCCCCCAAACCGTTTTCTGTTCCACCAGAAATACGCCCCAGTTCAGAATCTGATATCTGAGAAATATTAGTTCTGCAATTATTATAATTAATTTTTGCGCTTGAATCGTATTCGCATAACTTATATTCCAAAGAACCGCCCCCCAGTCCTTCATCTAAAACCAATGAATCGCAATTTTCCGTATCACCGCAAACGCTTATCATCGCAGTATCCAAAGCCTGCTGACATTGCGTTAACATGCTGTTATCTATATTAAGTATAATACCTTGAATCAGAACTTCTAGCTGAGCATATGCACTGCTTTCTTCAGATTGTAATTCTTCTTCACCATATTCAATTACGCACCCCGTCAATTTTTCAATTGGGCATAATTCAAGAATACTTTCTGTATCCAATCCAATACACTGACTATAATCGGAACCGCATCTATCTTCTGATTGTAAGCATTCTTTAACCTGCGTTGTGCAAGAGTCAACTCGCATTGAAGCAAGTCTTGCAACTACATAGTCCCATATAGAAGATTCCATAGCCGCTTCTTCACTGCTTGAATCAATTCCGCAAGCGTTTAACGGAATCTTACATAAATTAAGCATAGATTCAGGACGCGTCAAACACAAATCGTAAGAACCGTCTGGGTCATTAGGGTCCATCGTTTCTTTACAAGCGTTTTGAAAACATTCAGATATAGAACTTACACAATTCTGTCTTACGTTGTCTTCGGCTATTAATTCTGCGCTTTTGATTTGCGGTGCGACTTCTTTCAAGAAAGTATCCCACACCTGATCTTTCACTGCCACGCAGCTATTTGTGATATTATCGCACAAAGGCTTTTTAGACAACAAAGCATCATAAGTTGAAGCATATATTTCTATACTTGTTGCACTACCGCTTATTGTATAAGTTGCGACATCTTTATCTGACTGTGCACTGTTTGTATTATCAAAAGCAGATATTGTTGCACAACCAGAGAAGTCTTCACCGCAACCGCCTGTTGTCATCATACAGTTTTTAAATTGCAAAGTGCATTGACCTAAATCATATTTATTTGCGGTTCTAAATTGCTCCAGCGCAGCGTCACGTAAAGCCTTTTCAGCAACCGCCAACTTATTTGCACTTGCGTTTTTCTGTTGCTTTAAACTATTTTCATAAGCTGTGCAATCAGATTTGATTTTCTGACTATACATTAATTGCAACATTGAAATCTCGGCACTACATTCTGGTATCTGGGCAGCACATATAGAATCGGCAGCGCTATATAATGCATCGCCTTCCTTACCTTCAACAGAATTAGCAAAGATATCTTCAGAAGCAAAAATATCTTCGTCTTCAAAAGTTATAGGGGTATTCCATAAAGACAAATCGATAGTTTTTTTATCTTCTTCTTCAACCTCGTTTAAAATAGAATTAGCAACAGCATTTGCATTTGCTAAAACCTGATCTGCATCCGCCCCCATTTCGATTCTTTCAACACCATAAGTCGCCATCTGATAGCTTTGCTGATCTAACAATTCTATTTGAGCCAAAACTTCATCCAACTCTGCATTTCTATCGCTGCAAATACATCTTCCACCGCTATCATTATCAATCATACAAAAAGCATCCATACAACCTTCATACTTTTGCTGACATTCTTCACTTACGATAACGTTTTTCGCAGCTGTAGCAATCTTTGTTCCCGTTCCAATGACGCCTTTCGTAGTTGCCGCACGTGCAGAAACTGTGGGTGTATCGGCAGACGTTGTTGCAGAAGATCTTGCAACTGTTGTCCTGCCTGTTGTGGCACTTCTTGTTGTTGTTGCAGCTGGCGTGGCCGCTCTTGCAACAGTCGTAGCACTTCTAGCAGCCGTTGTTGTGCTGCGCATGTTTGCCGCTGTATTTGTTCCGCGTGTCACGGTTGTCTGAGAAACTTCTCTTTGTGACGACACTGCCGCATCTGCAACAGATACAACCCCCATAATAATCAATGGTAAAACTAATATTTTTTTCATCAAGGCCTTCCTATCATTTTAATAATTTTATCACAACAAGTAAAAAAACCAAAGACCTTTTTAATTACAAACAAAAAAAATATATAAAAAGAACAAAAAAAAATCGCCGTAAAGGCGATTTTTTATTTATCATTTTCTGCTTTTTTTGTTGCAGATTTTCTAGCCGGCTTTTTTTCAACTTTTTCTTCCGACTTTGCTTCTGTTTCAGTTTTTTCTGCAGCAGCTTTTTCGTCTGCTTTATCTGCAGGTTTAGTGGCTAACTTTTTTGCGTTAACGTCTCTATCGACAAGCTCTATGATAGCCATAGGTGCAGCATCACCATAACGGAAACCGGCTTTCAAAACGCGAGTATAACCACCAGGACGTTTTGCATAACGTGGTCCCAATACAGTAAATAACTTTTTAACAGTTGCATCGCATCCATTACCTAATTCGCTTGCTATAACGCGACGATTAGCAACAGAATCAACCTTTGCGCGAGTAATCAATTTTTCAACGACTCTGCGTAAATCTTTGGCTTTTGGTAAAGTTGTTTTTATTTGTTCTTTTTCAATCAAGTTCTTTGCCAAGCCAATGAACAAAGCCTTGCGAGCATTAGTGTCACGATTAAAAGTGCGACCTGATTTCATATGTCTCATAGATTACTCCTTTATTTTTTTCTGCCCTGGCGACTTTCGCCAGGGATTGTTTCGAGACCGCGTAACCCAAAACATAACGTTTCAGAATTACGGTTTATTTTTGGCAACAAGCCAAAGAATTATTATTTATACGGATCTTCGTATTTTTTTGCAAGTTCCGCAATATTTTCTGGTGGCCAACCTGGGACTTCCATACCCAAGCTTAAGCCCATTGCTTCCAATTGAACTTTTATTTCGTTCAAAGACTTACGACCAAAGTTAGGCGTCTTTAACATATCGGCTTCTGTTTTCTGAACCAATTCACCCAACCAATTGATTTTATCGTTTTTCAAGCAATTATTTGCACGAACAGATAATTCTAATTCATCAACGTGCTTTAATAACTTAGGATCAAACGGCAAAGCATCTTTTGCTTTTTCTTCCTCTGTCGGAGCACTTATCTGTGCAGGATCTTCAAAGTTAATAAATACATTTAACTGGTCTGTTAAAATCCTAGCTGCAAAAGCAATCGCATCTTCAGGTGAAACGCTGCCATTTGTCTTAACCGTTAATTCTAATTTATCGTAATCAGTGCTTTGCCCGACGCGCGTCTGAGAAACTTCAGAAGCAACGTTCAATATAGGAGAAAAGATAGAATCAACAGGTATGACGCCCAAAGGCAAACCTTCTGCATGTGCGCTTGCTGGAACATAACCACGCCCTGTTCCCAAAGTTATTTCCATATCCAGTTCTGCACCTTTGTCCAAGTTGCATATTTCCGCGTCTTTATTCATAACTTCAACACTACCAGAAGTCTCTATCATACCGGCAGTAACGACAGCGGGTCCTTTAACTTTCAAATAAGCCTTATGCTGACCTTCGGTCAAAGCTTTAAAATAAACACCTTTTAAGTTTAAAATTATATCAGAGACATCTTCACGGACACCAGACAAGCTGGAAAATTCATGCTGAACGCCGTCTATCTTGATATAAATCGGTGCGCAACCCTGTAAAGAAGATAACAATACACGACGTAAAGCCGTTCCTAAAGTCAATCCAAAACCTTTTTCCAACGGCTCTGCAATCAAAGTTGCGATATTTGAGTTATGTTCATCTACTTTTAAATCAAGTTTTTTCGGCTTGATTAAAGTCATCCAATTTTTTTCTATCATAATTTACTCCATTAGGCTTAGTTTATCATTTTCACCATAACGTCAGCACTTAATTTATTAGGTGCCGAAAAATTTTATATCAGACAAATTCAAAAGTCAAACTTCATTATTTGTCTGACACAAAGCGGTAAAAAGCCCCGCAAATATTTTGCAGGACTTTCACTGTAATATATTAAACACGACGAACTTTCTTTGGGCGACAACCATTATGTGGAATGCGTGTTGTATCTGTAATTGATTGCACTATTAACCCAGCATTAGCCAAACCACGAACAGCAGATTCACGACCCTGCCCGATACCGCGCATTAATACATCAACTGTTTTCATTCCCATTTCTGCAACTTTTTTACCAACAGCATCTGCAACAACCGTTGCCGCATAAGGCGTAGATTTCTTTGCACCTTTAAAATTATTTGCGCCTGCTGTTGCCCAAGTTAAAACAGCACCAGACTGGTCTGTAATTGTAATACGAGTGTTATTATTAGTAGCAACTACATGAGCTATCCCATGTGAAACTTTTTTTACTACTTTCTTTTTTGCTTTTGTAATAGCCATATTTTTTACCTTTTAGATGTCTTCAATTAACTATCGTGTTAATCTCTACCTGTTAATATTACTTACCCTTAGTTGCGGAACCAGCAACAACGACGCGCTTACCCTTACGAGTGCGAGCATTAGTTCTTGTGCGCTGACCGCGAACCGGTAAACGATTACGATGACGAATACCGCGATAAGTCTTCAAGTCTTGTAAGCGCTTGATGTTCATAGCAACTTCACGACGGACGTCACCTTCTACTTTAAAGTTATCTTCTATATACTTAGATATTTTAACAACATCCTCGTCAGTTAAGTCTTTTGCGCGCAAACCATCTTTTAACTTCAAAGCCTTACAAATCTGTGCAGATTTTGCCGGCCCGATACCATGGATATAACGCAAAGCAATTTCAATGCGCTTTTCTGATGGGATATTAACACCTGCTATACGTGCCATATTTCATTTTCCTTTTTATTAATTAGAATGCAATTAATTGCATTTCCACTTAAGACGTAAGATACCAACATCAGTAAATTACATCCTTTATTTTGCCGTATTATTTTATAATAAAACCGACAAAAGTCAAATTAGTTTTATTTCCACAACACCCATAAAAAGATATTAACGGAAACGCCCTTTTTTCTGTGTTTTTGATATAACACTTTTATATTGTTTTGCAACCAGATACGACTGAACTTGATTCATAGTATCCAGCACAACACCAGCCACAATTAATACACTTGTCCCACCGATAGCCAAAGGCATCCCAAGATGTGTATTTAATATGATTGGTAAAACACAAACTACAATTAAATACATAACTCCGATTGCAGTTGTCTTTGAAACAACAGAATCCAAGTAATGCATAGTTTGTTCACCCGGTCTAACGCCTGGTATATATCCACCGGCGTTTTTCAGATTATTACTTGTCTCTTCAGAATTAAATATAACCGCCGTCTGAAAGTAAGCAAAAAACGCTATTAGAACAGTATAAGTAATTATGTAAGACCACGTTCCATAAGTAAAGAACGCCATAATGTTTTGAACAATAATATTTTCACTTTGGACGAAACGTTGTATAAAAGCCGGCAACATCATAATACTTGCAGCGAAAACAGGCCCCATAACGCCAGACATGTTTACCTTAATAGGTAAGTAAGAAGCGTTTGTATTCATAACACCATTAGCCATTACTTGACGTGGATACAATATTTGAATACGACGCTGTGCCTGTTCAAAGAAAGCTATCAAAGCAACAATACCTACAACGAACCCGATAACCAAAGCTATCATAGCAGGTGACATTTGACCGACAGAGCCCAAAGATAAAACTTTTGCTATACCGCCAGGAACTTCGGCAATAATACCTGCAAAGATTAATAAAGAAGCGCCCTGCCCTATACCGCGTGCGGTAATCTGTTCTGCCAACCACATGACAAAAACGGTTCCACCAACCAAAGCTATTACAGCAGATAATTCAAATGCAGCCCCTGGATTAACAACAGCAGATACACCATTAACCGGTGCCATAGCTTCCAATCCACGAACAACCGCCCAACCTTGAACAATTGCCAAGAAAACGGCCAAATAACGTGTATACTGATTAATTTTTATACGACCAGACTCGCCTTCTTTACGAAGTTCGTTCAAAGATTTGCTTGTTGCTGTAAGTAATTGCAAAACGATAGAAGCCGAGATATAAGGGAATATATTCAATGCCAAGACGGACATACGAGACAAAGAACCGCCTGAAAACATATCAAACATACCCATCATTCCACTGCCTTCACCCGTAAAAAGATGTAAAACGGCAGAAGCGTTAACACCTGGAAGAGGAATGAAAGAACCTATACGATAAACAATCAAAGCCCCCAAAGTAAATAAAATACGCTTTTGTAAATCGGAAAGGTTTGTAAAAAAGTTTTTTATAAATCTCATGCTTTTAAACTTTATATATTAATCGTATGTTGCAAAAGCAACATACGAAAACAAATTAGTTATTTTTAATAGAACCACCAGCTTTTACAACTGCTTCTTCGGCAGATTTAGACCACTTATCAGCAATTATATTAACAGATGATTTAATTTCACCTTTTGCAAGAACTTTCAATCCAGATAATTTACGATTGATGATTTTTGCTTCAAACAAAAATTCAATAGTAATAGGCTTTTTTGCATCAATTTTACCGGCAGCGATAAACTTTTCTATATCGCCCAAATTGATAGTTACATATTCTTTTGCGAACGGATTATTAAAACCAAACTTTGGAAAGCGACGCAAAATAGGCATTTGACCGCCTTGGAAAGTTGCTTGCTTACGAGAACCGCTACGCGCTTTCTGACCTTTATTACCACGACCAGATGTTTTACCCATACCAGAACCGATACCACGACCTACGCGCTTTACGTTGGCTCTTGCACCGAAATTATCCATCAAAGCATTTAATTTCATTTCTTTATTCCTTATTTTCCTACAGACTATTAATATAGTCTTTTTTCGCATATAAACAAGTTATATACTCGGTTAATATAAAAACTATTCGACGATTGTCACCAAATGAGACACTTTTGCAACCATACCGCGAACAGCAGGTGTATCAGTTAATTCTTTAGTTTTACCGACACGACCCAAGCCCAAAGCTTTAACAACCTTGCGTTGTTCTTCTGGGCGACCAATTAAACTTTTAATTTGCTTTACAATTATTTTTGCCATAATTCTAAACTCCTAGTTTTATTCGCCCATAATTATTTATCTTCTGTGACTTCTGTGGCAGGTTCTAACTTTTTACCGTCACGTCCAGCGATTATTTCAGCAACCGTTTTACCGCGTCTTGCTGCAACAGTTTTAGGTGAATTCATTTTATTGAACGCCAAAAAAGCCGCACGTATCATATTATTAGGATTATTAGAACCCTGAGATTTTACAACCACGTCTTGGACGCCCAAGCATTCAAAAACAGCACGTAAAGCACCACCGGCAATGATACCAGTTCCAGGAACAGCGCTGCGAACAACTATTTTGCTTGCACCGTATTTAGCCGAGCTATCATGATGCAAAGTGCGACCTTCTTTCAAAGGAACGCGTATCATTTTAGCTTTAGCTGCTTTTGTAGCTTTCTGAACAGCAGACTGAACTTCCAAAGCTTTACCTTTACCGAAACCGACTCTACCTGCCTTATCCCCGACAACTACCAAAGCCGAGAAAGACATATTACGTCCACCTTTCACAGTTTTGGATACACGATTGATAGAAACTAATTTGTCTACCAAGTTATCCGTCTGTAATTTTTTATCATCAAAACGTGCCATAATAAACTCCGTATATTAAAATTATATTCTAACGCCACCTGCACGGATTGCTTCGCACAGAGCCTTAACGCGACCATGATAGCGATAACCACCGCGGTCAAAATAACAATTATCAGCAATATTTGCGGCAACAATGCGTTCCGCCATAGCTTTGCCAACCAGTTCTGCACCAGCAACGTTCCAGCCTTTACCGGCAAAGTTCTTCTCTTTAGAAGAAGCAGCGCATACAGTATGACCTTTTGCGTCATCAATTGCCTGAACCTCTATATGACGGCCAGAGCGAAAAACAGACAAACGAATTTTGCCAGGATTTTTTCTTTTCAGCGCACTGCGATTTGCTAACGTGCGTCTTTCTTCAGTAGACAAATGTTTTAACATTTCGTTTCCTTTTTTACTGCTCCCGTAACAGCGGGAAGCTTTTTAATTAATTATTTCTTTTTACCTTCTTTACGACGAACTCTTTCGCCTTTATAGAAGATGCCTTTACCTTTATAAGGATCCGCCTTGCGAACCTTATGAATTTTATCTGCAAATTGACCTACCAAGCATTTATCGATACCGCTGATAACAAATTCCGTTGGACTTGTTACCTGAACGCTTAAACCTGCCGGAACGTCAATTATAACATCATGTGAATAACCTGCAGCTAACACAAGTTTTCCGCCATTCAAAGACGCTTTATAACCAACGCCATTCATATACATTTCTTTTGAAAAACCTGTTGTAACCCCTTCCATTGCACTGCGGATGTTTCTTGTCATAGTTCCCCACATAGTGCGAGACGTTTTTTCTTCTGCATCTTTCGGTGTAACAACTATTTGATCAGCTTCGATAACGACTTCGACCAAACCTGCATTCTTAGTGTCCAAAGACAATTTTAATTCGCCTTTAGGTCCTTTCACAAGCAAAGCATTATCAGTCATAGAAACCGATACGCCTTCTTTAATTTTTATTGGATGTTTTCCTGCACGAGACATAATAAATCCTTATTTCTATTAGATAACCTTACATAAAACTTCGCCACCGACATTCATCAACCTTGCCTTATGATCAGTCATAACGCCATTCGGTGTAGAAACAATAGCTATACCTAAACCATTTAATACTTTTGGCATCTTGGCACAGCTAGAATATACGCGGCGACCTGGTTTTGATACAACAGAAATATCTTGTATTGCACCGTTACCACCAATATATTTCAATTCAATTACAAGATTTGAACGATGTTCATCAATCTGCTCTTTACGAAAATCAGTGATGAAACCTTCGTCTTTCAGGACTTCTAAAACTGCAGCACGCAGTTTGCTATTAGGAACGGTGACATATTCTTTACCAGCATTCTGACCATTACGAATACGAGTCAACATGTCTCCGATTGGGTGTGATAATGACATCTTTTTTACTCCTTATACCGCAGGTTTACCCTGCATTACACGACCAGCTGCATTGTCCACAGCTGGGTTTTAATTTTTACCAGCTAGATTTACGAACGCCAGGTAATTTACCTTCCGAAGCCATAGTTCTAACCTGCTGACGGCATAAACCGAACAAGCGGAAGAACCCACGTGCACGACCTGTAACGGAACAACGATTGTGCAAACGAGTCTTATTTGCGTTACGTGGTAATTTAGCCATCTTAAGCATAGCTTCTTTACGTTCTTCAGGCGTAGCATTTCTTGACATTTTTGCCTTATTCGCTTCGTATTTCTTAGAATATCTAGCGACTAATTTTTCACGTCTTTTTTGTTTGTTAATTAAAGCCAATTTAGCCATTTTTTTACCTTTTTAATTATTTCAAAACTAACGGCAACCCCAGCTTAGTAAGCAAAGCGCGCGCTTCGTCATCGGTCTTTGCCGTTGTTGCGATTACAATATCCATACCGCGAATAGAATCTATTTTATCAACGGATATTTCAGGGAAGATCAAGTGTTCCTTAATACCGAAAGCATAATTTCCGCGACCATCAAATTTTGATTTTGATAAGCCACGAAAGTCTTTTACACGTGGTAAAGCAACAACAATCAACTTATCCAAAAAGTCATACATTCTTTTGCCACGCAAAGTTACTTTTGTTCCAATAGCCTGCCCTTCACGCAAGCGATATGTTGCAATAGATTTTTTAGCGTGTGTGACAACAGGTTTCTGCGCTGCAATAGCCATCAAGTCAGCTACGGCCGCATCCAGTTTCTTTTTATCAGAAACAGCTTCACCAACGCCCATATTTAAAACTATTTTAGTTAACTTTGGAACTTCTAAAGCATTTTTATAGCCGAATTCTTTAATTAATTCAGGAACTATATTTTTTTCATATATTTCACGCAATCTGCTTTGCATTTTTTAATCCTTAACGTTTTATTCCCGTAACAGCGGGAACCGGTTGTTTATTATATTTCAGCGCCAGATTTCTTTGCAACGCGAACCTTTTTATCACCTTCCATTTTATACCCAACGCGCGTAGCCTTTTTAGACTTTGGATCCAGCACAGCAACGTTAGAAACATGAATTGGTGCTTCGCGGTCAATTATTTGACCTGGTTTTTCTTGTGTCGGTTTAATGTGCCATTTGTGACGGTTAACACCTTCAACCACAACACGAGATTCACTAGGACGAGCCTCCAGCACTTTGCCTTTGACGCCCTTATACTTACCTGAAATAACTATGACTTCATCGCCTTTTTTAATTTTCATTTTTTAACCCTTTATCTAACTTATGGATATAAAGACCCATCTGTTATATTACTTCTGGTGCCAAAGACACAATTTTCTGAACGTCATACTTGCGACGAACTTCACGCGCAATTGGTCCAAAAATACGGGTTCCAATTGGTTCAAAGTTGTTTTTATTAATTAAAACAACCGCATTATCATCAAATCTGATGATAGATCCGTCTGGACGTTTAACTGGGAACTTAGTGCGAACTATAATAGCACGCTGCACAGTTCCTTTTTGAACTTTACCACGTGGTATAGCGTCTTTAATAGCGACAACTATTTTATCACCAACCGTCGCATAACGACGATGAGAACCGCCAAGAACTTTGATGCACATAGCTTTACGAGCACCAGAGTTATCAGCAACTGTCATAACTGTTTCATTCTGAATCATGATCTATATCCTTATCCTGCAAGCAGGGCCATCCCCCACTGCTTTGTTATAGGCTTCGACTGTCTTGATTATTTTATTATAACCAGACCTCAAAAAGCCTGTTTTGATTTAGTCAACTATTTCTACTTTATCGTCCTTCGAGACACCTACGCGCCCCTTTACAACCCAAGTCTTCGTCTTAGATATCGGACGATGTTCTTCAATAGCCACGATTTCACCAACTTTATATTCGTTGTTTTCATCATGAGCTTTATATTTTTTATTCTGCTTTACGAACTTACCATACAGCGGATGACGGAAACGGCGTTCTACTTCTACGACGACTGTTTTGTCATTTGCTGCACTTTTAACTGTTCCTTGCAGTATACGTCTTGGCATAACTTTTGTCCCTTATTACATTTTCAAGTTGCTTAAAAGCGCATAAATTATACAAATATTCATGCGAATAAGCAACTATTTTATTGTTTTTACTTATCTGACTTCGGTTTATGATATCTAAAAAAATAGAAATCTCAACAAAAATCAGCAATTTTTATTTTGCCGCGTTAATTTTTGTTTTTACGCGCGCAATTTCACGGCGAGTCTGACGAATAACATGCGTTTTCGGCATCTGACCAGCCTTATGTTGAAAGCGTTGATTTAACTGTTCTTTTTTAAGATCAGATAATTTACTTTGTAACGCTTCCATTGTCAAAGATTCTTTTTCAACTTTCTTTCCAGCCATTTTATTTACCTTTTAAGCCCTGCCCTGATTTTCATCCAAGCAGCAAGTTAAATTAGTTTGCTTTACGTTCTACGACTTTTGTTTTTACAGGCAATTTTGCCGCCGCCAAAGCAAAAGCTTCGTATGCAACTTCTGGTTTAACACCGTCTAGTTCAAACATGATACGACCAGGTTTTACGCGACAAATCCAGTATTCAACCGCACCTTTACCTTTACCCATACGGACTTCGGCAGGTTTCTTTGTAACTGGAACGTCTGGGAAAATACGAATCCATAACTTACCCATACGTCTCATATGACGAGTAATAGCACGTCTAGCTGCTTCTATCTGACGCGCAGTTACGCGTTCAGGTGTCATAGCTTTTAACCCAAAAGAACCAAAAGCTAATTCGCTGCCACCCTTAGCAACACCGTGTATACGGCCTTTATGCTGTTTGCGAAATTTCGTTTTATTTGGCATTAACATGATAATAACCCTTATTACTTTTTATAATTCCATATAGGAAATTATTTATTTGTTTTTCTTTCGCTTGTGCCGGCATATTCAGTTGGACGAGCCATTTCAGAAGCCAGCTTTACTTTATTAACAACATCACCGGTATAAATCCAAACCTTTACCCCGATAACACCGTATGTTGTTTTTGCTTGAATTGATGCATAGTCTATATCAGCGCGAAGAGTATGCAATGGTATACGACCTTCACGTATTTGCTCGCTACGAGCAATTTCTGCACCATTCAATCTACCAGAGCACATCACCTTTATTCCTTGTGCACCAGCTTTAAGAGCATTTTGTATAGCTTTTTTCATTGCGCGTTTAAAAGATACACGACCTTCTATTTGTTGTGCTATACTTTGTGCTACTAATTGAGCATTTAAATCAGGACGACGAACTTCATAAATATTTACTACTACTTGGTCGTTTTTAACCAACTTTTTGATATCGTTGCGTAAAGCTTCTATATCAGCACCGTTCTTACCGATAATCATACCAGGTCTTGAAGTATGAATTGTCACAACGACTTTTTTTGCAAAACGATCTATTACTATTTTCGCCAACCCGGCTTTTTTCAACTTCTTTTCTATAAACTTACGAATTTTAATATCTTCGCTTAATAAAGAAGCATAATCTTTTTTACCAGCAATCCAACGAGAATCTGGATACTTGTTTATAGAACTACGAAATGAAATAGGTGATACTTTCTGTCCCATTTTATTTTTTCCTTATTTTCTAAGCAAGTGTTCTTGAAACCGTTCGGTTTTATTCAAGGTATTTCTACCTATACCACTTTGCTTGTAACCTTTTTATTTATTTTTTTCTTTTTTACTTGGCGCCTTACCAGATTCCAAAACAATCGTTAAATTGGAAAAAGGTTTTAATATAGGACGCGCGCTACCACGTGGTCCTGGGAAAATGCGCTTCATAGTCAACGCTTTACCGCACCAAATTTCTTTTACGAATAAAGAATCCGCAGAAAGATTTTTGTTATGTTCAGCGTTTGCAACAGCTGACATCAAAGTTTTTAATACTTCCCCAGCAACGCGTTTTTTTGAAAACTTCAAGACATCAATTGCGCGTTCAACAGGCAAACCGCGTATCATATCACAAACCAAGTTTAATTTCTGGTGGCTGATACGAATCATCTTATTAAAGGCGCGAACCTGATTATCTTTAATTCCATATCTTGTCATAACTATTACCCTTATTTATGATTTCATCAAAAGAAATCATTAATTATTTTGCTGCTGCCGCTTTTTTATTGGCTGCATGTCCTTTAAATGTGCGTGTTGGTGCAAATTCACCCAACTTATGCCCAATCATATCTTCTACGATTGAAACAGGTATGAATTTGTTACCATTATGAACTTCAAAAGTAAAACCAACCATCGGTGGCACGATTGTGCTACCTCTTGACCAAGTCTTAATTGGTTTGTGGTCGTTATTTTCATTAGCCTTGGCTATTTTTTTCAAAATAGAAGGATGAATATAAGGACCTTTCCATACTGAACGAGACATCAATTACTCCGTTTTTTTTATCAGCCATTACCATATAGATAATGGCTATTTAATTATTTTTTCTTTGCCAAATGTCTGCTGCGGATAATCATCTTTGCAGTTCTTTTATTGCTACGGGTACGATATCCCTTGGCTGGAATACCTGTACGTGATACTGGTTCGTGGCCCTTAGAATGACCGTTACCACCACCCATTGGGTGATCAACTGGGTTCTGTGCCATACCGCGAACAGATGGGCGAATACCCAACCACCTAGCACGACCAGCTTTACCCAAGTTTACGTTACGTTGGTCAGGATTAGAAACGCTGCCAACGGTTGCCAAACAATCAGAATGAACTTTGCGCAACTCACCGCTGTTCATCTTTATCTGTGCATAAACGCCGTCCTTACCCATTAACTGAGCATAACAACCAGCACTACGAGCCAATTGACCACCTGCCCCTGGTTTTAGTTCAACATTATGCACGATTGTTCCAATAGGCATATTCTTTAATGGCATTGCATTACCTGGCTTAATATCTTCACGTTCACCAGAAATAATGACGTCACCAGCTTTCAAATCACGCGGTGCCAAAATGTAAGACTTTGCACCATCTTGATATTCTATCAAAGCAATGAAAGCCGTGCGATTTGGGTCGTATTCCAAGCGAATAACTGTTGCAGGAATACCTTTTTTCTTACGAGCGAAATCTATTAAACGATATTTACGTTTATGCCCCCCACCCTGATGAGGAACTGTGACATGCCCAAAATTATTACGTCCACCTTTGGACTTTAAGCCAAACGTTAAAGATTTTTCTGGTGCACCGCGATGCAATTCACTGTGGTCTATTAAAGTCAAACCACGCATACCAGCTGTATTTGGCTTATAATGTTTTAATGCCATTTTTTTTTACCTTTTATTTAAGCTTTGACACTAACGTCCAAGATAATAGGATTCTCTGTCAAAGCAAGTTATTTACTGTATATTTGCCGATAAATCTATCTTAGCGTCTTTCGGCAAAGATACATAAGCTTTTTTAACTGTGCGTTGAGTACCATAACCGCGACCACGGAAAGTTTTAACCTTACCTTTAGCCACAACAATGTTAACTTTCGTAGGTTTAACATTGAATATTGCTTCAACAGCACGAGCCACATCTTCCTTAGTTGCATCAGCAGCAACTTCAAAAGCAACGCCATTGTTATCGGACAACTTTGCTGCCTTTTCCGAGATTATCGGACGACGCAGTATATCATACATACCAGCAGTCGCAACGATTTTTTTCTCTGAATTAACTTTTTTTTCTGCCATTTCTAAACCTTTTATTATCAAATCCAGATTGACAACTATGCTAATCTAGCTTCAACTGCTTTCACTGCGTCTGCCGTCAAAACCAGTTTTTCATGTTTTAATATATCTAAAACGTTCAAACCGATTGTTGGCAAAACATCAATATTTTTAATGTTTGCAGCAGACTTTTTAAAGTTACCGTCTAAATCAGACGCCCCTACAAACAAAGCAGAATTAATATCTAACTTCTTTAATTGTTTTGCAAATGCGTTTGTTTTAGTTGCAGACAACTTTTCCGAATCAATGACGATTAAATTGCCGTCTTTCATCTTTGAAGATAAAGCCATCTTCAAACCCAAGCTACGTATTTTCTTCGGTAAATCTATACTGTGATCACGAACAACAGGTCCATGAACGACGCCACCACCGCGCATATGAACATTATATTTTTCACCTTGACGTGCGTTACCGGTTTTCTTTTGTTTGAAAGCTTTTTTACCGCTTCCTTCTACGTCAGATACGGTTTTTACTGCATGAGTTCCTGCACGGGACTTTGCACGTTGCCAAGTAACAACTCTATGCAAAATATCTGCACGCGGTTCAATACCAAATATGCTGTCTTGCAAATCTACTTTGCCGACCGCTTTACCATCAAAATTAATAATATCTAATTGCATTTTTTCCACCTTACTTCTCTGTCGCTGTTAAGTCATTATTCCGCAACAGCTTCTGTTTCGGTTTCTGTTACTTGTTCAGCAGCCGCTTCTTCAACAGGTTCTGCTGGTTTTACTGTATTAGTTGGGACAGGTAAATCTTTTTGTTCTTTTTTTACCGCGTCGGTTACTAATACGAAAGTGCCGTTACTGCCAGGAACTGCGCCTTCAACGAAGATTAAGTTTTCTACTTCATCTATGCCGAATACTTTAAGGTTCTGAACGGTTACAGTTTCATTTCCCATCTGCCCCGCCATTTTTTTACCTTTCAGCACGCGCCCAGGCCATTCACGCATACCCGTTCCACCAATAGAACGATGAGCTTTTAATACACCATGAGATGCTTCTTTACCGCCAAAATTATGACGTTTCATAGCACCCTGATAACCTTTACCTTTACTAGTCGCTTGGACATCAACAAATTGTCCAGCAATAAAATGAGAAGCGGATAATTCAGTTCCAACGGGAATTATACAATCTTCAGTTACACGAAATTCCACAACTTTGCGATAAGGTTTTACCCCTGCTTTTTCCGCCGCAACCGCCTGTGGTTTAGCGATATGCTTAGCTTTTGCTTCGCGAATACCTAATACATTCGCAACATAACCATTTTTTTCAGACGTGCGATTTCCGATAACAGTGCAGTCACCAACGGCTAAAACCGTTACAGGATGAGCAACCCCGCTATCATCATACAGACGCGTCATTCCTATTTTTGTTGTAATTAATCCGCTACGTTTCATTTTTTTGCCTTTTTTTCTGTCAGTAGGTTAGTAATACTAAACTAACTCTAACAATTTTTACAATTTAATTTTTACGTCTACACCCGAAGCCAAATCCAACTTCATCAAAGCATCAACCGTCTGAGGGGTTGGATTAACAATATCCACAACCGCTTTGTGATTGCGAATTTCAAATTGCTCACGTGCTTTTTTATCTACGTGTGGAGAAGTGTTAACTGTAAACTTCTGAATCAATGTCGGCAAGCGAACAGGCCCAACGACATCTGCGCCAGTGCGTTTTGCAGTTTTAACTATTTCTTCTACTGATTCCATCAAGACTCTATGATCAAAAGCCGTTAACTTGATGCGAATTTTAGATGCTGGTACCATTTGTTCGTTTTCCTTATCTTAATTATGGGTCGGTAATCATTGAATGTTTATTTCAATTACACCGACCCGTTTTACCATTTTATTTTATAATCTTAGATACAACACCTGCGCCAACTGTGAGACCGCCTTCACGGATAGCAAAGCGACGACCTTCGTCCATAGCAATAGGTGCAATTAATTGCACTGCGATACGAACGTTATCACCAGGTAATACCATTTCTTTGTCAGCTGGTAATGTAATTGTACCTGTTACGTCTGTTGTGCTGAAGAAGAACTGTGGACGATAATTTGTGAAGAATGGTGTATGACGACCGCCTTCTTCTTTCGTCAAGATATAAACTTCAGCTTCAAACTCTGTATGAGGTGTAATAGAACCAGGTTTGCAGATAATCTGACCACGTTCTACATCTTCTTTCTTTGTTCCACGTAACAACAAACCTACGTTATCACCGGCTTCACCTTGATCCAATAATTTACGGAACATTTCAACACCGGTAACAGTAGTTTTCTGTGTCGGACGCAAACCTACGATTTCACATTCGTCACCTACTTTAACAGTTCCAGATTCAATACGACCTGTTACAACAGTTCCACGACCTGTGATAGAGAATACGTCTTCAATCGGCATCAAGAAAGGTTTGTCAACAGGACGTTCTGGTAATGGAATGTATTCATCGCAAGCTTTTAACAAAGCATCAATAGATTCTTTACCCAAACCATCTTGCTTTTCTTCCAAAGCAGAAATTGCAGAACCGCGAATGATAGGTGTATTGTCACCGTCAAATTCGTTTGCAGATAACAATTCACGAACTTCCATTTCAACCAATTCCAACAATTCTGGATCGTTTGCCAAATCGCATTTGTTCAAGTAAACAACGATTTTTGGAATACCTACTTGACGAGCCAACAAAATGTGTTCACGTGTCTGTGGCATAGGACCATCAGTTGCAGCAACTACCAATATAGCACCGTCCATCTGTGCAGCACCGGTAATCATGTTTTTAACATAGTCAGCGTGCCCTGGGCAGTCAACGTGTGCATAGTGACGATTTGGTGTTTCGTATTCAACGTGTGCTGTGTTAATTGTTATACCACGAGCTTTTTCTTCTGGTGCATTATCAATTTGATCTACGCCTTTACCCTGGTCTGCGCCGATACCATAGTAGTGAACAATAGCTGCAGTTAACGTTGTTTTACCATGGTCAACGTGACCGATAGTACCAATGTTAACGTGTGGCTTGGTTCTTATATACTTTTCTTTTGCCATAGTTTTCTCCTTAAGGCTTGTTAATTTTAATTTTCTGATTCCTGAATCCGATTCGTTGGTATTCGTTCCCAATCATAAACCAAAAAATCAAGAATCATAAACTTTTTTTTACTTTGTTAACTTCTTTATTACTTCATCAGCAACATTTTGTGGAACTTCATCATAATGAGACAATTCCATATAAGGATTTGCACGCCCTTGTGACAAAGAACGTAAAGTCTTTACATAACCGAACAAATTAGCCAATGGAACGAAAGCAGAAATAACTTGATTTCCAAACTGCGTTTCAATGCCATTTATTTGTCCGCGACGACTGTTCAAGTCCCCAATAATATCACCGACGTATTCTTCCGGTGTAGTAACCGACAATTTCATAATCGGTTCCAACAATTTTGGCGACGCTTTTTTCATTGCTTCACGGAAGCAAGCACGTGCCGCTATTTCAAAGCACAATACATTAGAATCAACTTCATGATACTTACCATCTAATAAAGTTGCTTTGAAATCCACTGTAGGATAGCCAATCAGAACACCCGTCTGTTGTGCTATCTTCAAACCTTTTTCTACACCAGGGATATATTCTTTTGGAATAGCCCCACCAACAATCTTATTCTCGAATTCATAGCCCTTACCAGGTTCCAAAGGTTCGAACTCTATCTTTACCTGAGCATACTGACCAGAACCACCAGATTGTTTCTTATGCGTATATTCTTCTGTGACAGCTTTACGGAAAGTTTCACGGTAAGCAATGCGCGGTTCCCCAACGTTAACCTCTACCTTAAATTCACGTAATAATCTGTCTACTAAAATCTCTAAGTGCAATTCACCCACACCCGCCAAAATCGTTTGACCGGATTCTTCGTCAACTGATACGCGGAAAGAAGGATCTTCTTTAGCCAAAGCTTGCAACCCCAAAGACATCTTTTCAATATCTGCTTTTGTTTTAGGTTCAACAGCGATACTGATAACAGGTTCTGGAACGTGAATATTTTCCAAAATGATCGGGTTTGCTTCATCGCACAAAGTATCACCAGTTATCGTTTCCTTCATACCAACCAACGTAATAATATCACCGGCAGAAGCTTCCTTAATTTCTTCGCGCTGATTAGAATGCATCAACAACATACGACCGACGCGTTCACGTTTATCACGGTTAGAATTATAGATGTAAGAACCAGAAACTAATTTACCGGAATAAATACGTATGAACATCAAATTACCGACGAACGGATCATTTGCAACCTTAAACGCTAAGGCGCTGAAGGGTTCTTTCGGGTCAGGTTTACGTTCTGCAACTGTTTCACCGTCCATTTTCGTTCCTTTAATAGCAGGAATATCTAATGGTGACGGTAAATAATCAACAATAGCATCTAATAAAGGTTGCACACCCTTGTTCTTAAACGCAGTTCCGCATAAAACAGGATTAAAGTTCTGATTTATTGTTCCCTTACGAATAAGCTTTTTAATTGTTTCAACGTCAGGTTTCTTACCTTCCATATAAGCTTCCATAATATCATCGTCTAAAGTAACGACTTCTTCTATCAGCTTATTATGCAGTTCTTCTGCTTTTTCTTTCAAATCATCAGGAATGTCAACTATATGAGGATCCTTTCCCAAATCATCTTCCCACACGATACCGCGCATTTCAACAACGTCAACGACACCTCTAAAATCGGATTCCGCACCGATTGGGAAGTTAATAACCAACGGATTAGCCCCAAGTCTTTCGCGTATCATATCAACGCAACGGAAAAAATTACCACCAATACGATCCATCTTGTTAATAAAGCAAATACGTGGAACGTTGTAACGATCAGCTTGACGCCAAACAGTTTCAGACTGTGGCTGAACACCTGATACAGACTCAAAAACAGCAACCGCCCCGTCCAAAACACGCAAAGAACGTTCTACTTCCATAGTAAAGTCAACGTGTCCTGGCGTATCAATCAAATTAATACGATGATCGCGCCAAAAGCAAGTTGTTGCCGCTGAAGTAATTGTAATACCACGTTCTTGTTCTTGTTCCATCCAGTCCATTGTGGCGCCGCCATCATGCACTTCGCCAATTTTATATGTCTTACCGGTATAGAAAAGAATACGTTCTGAAGTAGTTGTTTTACCAGCGTCAATGTGAGCCATAATACCAATATTACGATACATATGTAAAGGTGCTGTTTTTCCGACTGACATTTATTCTTTCCTTATTTTTTGTTTTATTATTATTCGTCCCAATAAATTACCAACGGAAGTGAGCAAATGCTTTATTTGCTTCCGCCATTTTATGAGTATCAATCTTTTTCTTGAACGCGCCACCTTGACCATTCAAAGCATCACGCAATTCACCAAACAATCTTTCTTGCATAGAGCGTTCGCCACGTTTACGAGCAAACATAACCAACCAACGCAAAGCCAATGTCTGTTGACGGTCTGGACGAACTTCAACAGGAACTTGATAAGTTGCCCCACCAACACGACGACCTTTTACTTCAACAGAAGGTTTTAAAGCATCGACAGCTTCCAAAAAAGTAGCCAATTCATCACCATCTTTTGCTATTTTTTTCAAACTATCCAAAGCACCATAAACTATTTGTTCGGCAACTTCTTTTTTACCATCCCACATAACTGTATTTATACATTTTGCAACTACCAAATTATTATATTTGGAATCTGGTAATATTTCACGTTTTGTTGCTCTTTTACGTCTTGACATTATTTTTCCTTTTTTATCTTCACCCAAGCGATTTACACACATCGCTTAAATTACTCACATGACAAAGCCATGTGTATTGTTAAATTATTATTTCTTTGTCTTTGCACCATACAAAGAACGACCTTGTTTTCTGCTTTCTACGCCTTTTGTATCTAAAACACCACGAATAATGTGATATTTAACACCAGGTAAGTCTTTTACACGACCACCACGTATCATAACGACACTGTGTTCCTGTAAATTATGACCTTCACCAGGTATATAAGCTGTAACTTCACGACCGTTTGCCAGTTTAACACGAGCAACTTTACGTTGTGCAGAGTTAGGTTTCTTAGGTGTGGTTGTATACACACGAGTGCAAACACCACGTTTTTGTGGACATTCCATCATATCCGGCGCTGTGCTTTTTACAACGACCTTTTTACGAGGTTTCCGAATCAGTTGATTTACTGTTGGCATTCAAAATCTCTTTTCTTTTTTTTGCATACTTTACCTGCACAAAAAAACCGCCTATCAGACTTATTTCAACGGGTTCCCGTGATTATAAATCTGTAAAAACATAAGCATATTTTTTGTGTTTTCTCTTTCCGCTTTTACCCGGAAAGCTTATATACTATAAACTTCAACCCCTTTATTGTCAAGGAAAAATCTATGCCTTACGCACATAAAAACCCAGAAAAACTAATATTACAAGAAATGAATTATAATCTAATATTTTTACTAAAAAATCTTTTGTATTAATAATAAATTATACAAATAAACAATAAGTCAATATAGCATTTTTTTTACTAAAACTCTATTGAAAACTTCAAGGCCAACTTCCAAAAATCGTCTGGTTGCAAAATATCATTTTTATTATTTGCGGTTTTAAAGTGGTATTTTAAATAAGGGTGCACCGCTGCTTTTTCATTGATATTATATATTAAACCAACGGATAGCGATTTATCATACTGTATTATTGGTTTATTTGTATTTTCAAAATTGTATTCAAAGTCTATTTTTACCGCCATATCTTCTTTAAAGTAATACATAGTTTCTAAAGAAGTGCCAAAGTTCCAAAAATTACCGCTTTCTGCAAAAACATATTGTCCTGTAAACTTAACGGCCCACTGAAAATCGTCCCAAGCGATTCCATGAAACCGAAACCCTGCATCCAAATTATTCTGCCCTATTCTTTTGCCGTCTGCGGCCTTTTTAGTCCAAGCTATGCCATAATCACTAAAAAAATGTAGTTTTAAAGGGAAAGTCTTTAATATTTTATAATCTATTCCTATCTGCGAATCCGCATAAGAATTATCAGTAGAAAAAGAAAACGATAAATTATCAGTAAAAGAGTAATCTAATTCTAAGCCCAATTCTTTTACTTTACCTGCACCTAAGTCAGTTTCTGCTGTTCCTGCCTTATTAAGACCGGTTTTAAATCCAACGCCAAAGCTTGCTGAAAACTCGTTTTCATCCGACAATCTGCTTACATCTAATATATTTCCAAATGCTTTATTTGAAACAATTACAAGACATAAAATAATAAGAAAAATATTTTTCATATGAATAACCCGTAAAAATATTTTTACATTTTTAATAAAAATACTTAACAGGAAGCAAATCTTACAAAAAAATCCGACCTTTTGGTCGGATTTTAATATTTAATACTTTTAAGTTTTTAGAATTGGATACCGAATTTAGCGCCAAAACCAAAACCATTAGCGATTTCCCAATCACCGGTTCTATGTGACATTTCACCAGATATATAAGCACCGATGAACTTATTAGCATCAATGTTATAATTTGCACCGAACTTTGCGGCCCACGATCCAGCGTTTTCAAATTCGTCATCTAACCAGCCTGTATATTCAGCACCAATTAACAGTGCCCAATTTTGATTCAAAGATAAGAATCCGTCTACGCCAGCCAATATTGAATGGAAGCCATCGTCACCCCAATTGAAAGATTCGCTATTCAAATAATTAAACTCTACATGACCTGCAACCGTCCACATTTCTGTCATATAACCAGCTCTAACACCGATACCCCAATTATATGATGTATAATTTTTATCTAGGAAAGACATATGGTCGCCCCAAACTGGACCTAATTCATACAAAGCATACGCATCAATTTTCCAGTTCATTTCATCTAACAAGCGATAATCTGCACCGATTTCAAAGCTATTCCAACCCATGCCATCAAACCAGTTAGATTCATTAAAAGCGGTATTCATATAAATAGCAGCTTTATCTGTTATTCCATAACCGAATTTTTCTGCTAACGCCCAAGAATCTGCGTTTTCAGAATGTGACAACAATGAAGTCATGCTGTAAAATTGATTTGCCCCCGGGCGATATAACGGATTATCATTTATAACATTAGCAGCCTGAGCACCTGATACAGCAAATACTGCGACCAAAGAAGTCAAAACTATTTTTCTCATTTTCCATCCTTATGGTTTTGTTTAACTAACTAGTTTTTTACCTAGTCATTTATATTTTACAGTGCGGCAAAAGCTATAAGCAAGGACAAAGATTTTTGCAAAACGCTTAAAAATGTGCTACTCTCTAAAAAGTTTCCGATTCGGAATAAAATCATAAAAACTTCTGTAAAGCTTGCTAATCAAGCATATTAAAAATCAAAAAATCATTAAAAAATAGAATGAATTTTATTATAAAAAATCACCGATGCAGATTTTTTAATTTTTATTTTGCAATTTTTTTATTTCGCGCCAGTCAGCATGGTTCTGCATATGTTGTTCATAAGATTCAGCAAACCTATGTCCCCCCGTTCCGTCTGCGACGAAGAAAAGATAATTTGTATCTGCAGGATTAAGAACGGCTTTGATAGCATCTTTACCGACATTAGCGATAGGTGCTGGCGGCAAACCATTATTAGCATAAGTATTATAAGGACTTTCTATTTTTAAATGCCCACGAAGCAAAGGTTCACCTTTCATATCGCCCAAACCGTTTGTCAAAGCATATACAACAGTAGGATCAGCTTGCAGACGCATATTTTTATTCAGTCGGTTAAGGTAAACGCTGGCAACTATTGGCATTTCTTTAGCGACAGGAGTTTCTTTTTGCACTATTGAAGCCAAAGTAACGACATCATTCCAGTTTTTAAGAGGTTTAGGCGCTTTTGCGCCGGCTTTAATCCAATTATTTTGAATAGTTTGCATTTTTTTATAAGCAAGCTCCAGCACGGCAAGTCGCAAAGTTCCTTTTGCAACGGTATAAGTATCAGGGAAGATTTGCCCGTCTTGCAGATTGCACACAGGGCTAGCCGAATCGTCTTGGCAAGTCATACTGCCGGTTAAGTTTGGATTATTATTAAGAAGTTCTTTAATCTGTTTAACGGTAAGTCCTTCTGGTATTACGATAGTAGTAGAAGCGATATCACCTGTGGCCAGCATTTTAGCAATTTTATAAACGCTAGCATTTTTTGGGATATCGTAATCGCCACTTTTAATATTATTACCATTTAAAAGGACCGATATTTTAAAAGCAGGTATAGAATTGATGATATTATTTTTTTTCAAGGCATAAGCTACTGCGGAAACCGAGCTTCCTTTTTTAACGGAAAAAGTTATATTTTGTTCAACCGCAGAAACGCAAAAGACGATATAAAAAGCAGCGATTGCGAAAGCAGCGACCAAAGCATAAAAGGTCTGAGGTAAGAATAAAGTTTTAAACCAGCGCAATTTTCTTTTCATAATATAAATTTTATTTTTCTAAAAATATGTCTTCTCCATATTTTGCAAAATAATAATGTATACTTCTTTTACAAATATCATACATTATCTCTGTCATTTCTTCTACCGACCATTTGCTATCTCTAAAATAAAAACTTCCCCTATTGAACAGTCCCTGATTAACCAAGTATGTTTTATTCAATTCACCAAACATTCCTATTGTTATAACCCTATCAAGAATAGAAGAATCTTCTGCAAAATCACATCCATATCCGAAACACACAAATGGGAATATTCCTTCATTTAATAAATAAGCTCTTAAACCAATAACATTTTTGCCTAATCGTTCTATGGCATTACCTTTTGATTGTTTGCACAGTCCTTCTTTTTGTCTTTTATCATTAGTCCCCTGATTTTTAACTTCTGATATTAATACAGGATAAAGATTACCTTCAGAATCTTCAAGATTTAAAAAACCGCCATCCGGAGAAATAAAAGACGAATCAAATTTATAATGAAAATCGATATCAGGAAAAAGCTTCCTTAAATGTTTTACGATAAAACTTAATTTAGAAGTAGGTTTAAAGTTTAATCTAATTTTAGGAAATTCTTTTTGTATTTTTTCAACAACGTTTACCAAAGCCCTTTTTATTTCTTTCTCTTGATATTTAGAAATTTGATTTATAACAGTATTTTTTCTAGTCTTTCTTAATAAATCAGAGTCACTCATTTTTTTACCTCTTTTCAAGAATCCATAATAATTCTTTTACTTTTATATCCCTATTATTTAAATTCCTACAGCCCCTATATGTATTATAATCTTTTTCTAAAACAGAAACTTTCCCATATCTATTTAATATATCTTTAAAAGTATCAAATGGTATTATTCCTTCATTATTATAAGATATCAAAATATATTTAGACTTCGTATTCTTTATCAAATCTTCCAAAGCAACTATTGCAGCATCTTTTTTGTTATAAGCAGATTTATACCAGTCTTTTGCTATTCCACTTACGCCTGTTTGAATTTCTATTTCTTCTGAAGGATTCGCTATAATATTTAACATAAAATAATTAGATCCATAAGGGTGCTGATTATAAGGTGGATCATAATAAACTAAATCATAATTCTGATTTTCTGTTTTTTTTATTAGCTCATTTATATCTTGATTAAAAACTCTTACTTCACATTCTTCTTCGCTAAACACAGGATTTTCTAAAAATATTTTTCCTTTTATTCTTGTCAATGCGTTTTCGCCTGCCCCCCCAAAATGACCTATACCATTTTTCTTATGAAAACCTTTAAAAACACCTGAAGTGTTTGTATGAACAGAGGCATTTATAAGTAAAGGACTTAAAAAAAACTTCTGCTTATCTTTCGGTATAGTTTCAAATATCATTTTTTTAATAGTATCTATAATAAGGGCATTTTTATGTGTATAAAAAACCCTTTCTCCTTCTTTTATGTCGTCGTCATTTTTAGGAGAATAATTCTTGGTTATAAAGCCTTCATATAAATCTTTTTCTGGTATGTTATTTAATATATCCAATATATTTTTTATATATTTTTCATCGATATCACTTTTATTTGATAAATAGCATTGATTAATTATATAAGAATAATTTTCTATGTCATTAGAATGCAAAATTCTAGAATGGTGTTTTAACAATCTTGATACTACACCACTACCAGCAAAACCATCTAAGCAAAATAGTTTATCAATACCCAAGCTTTTTTTTACAGTTTCTATACCAGAGTTTATAAAAGGTAATAACGCCCTTTTGTTTCCGATGTATGTAATTAGGTGCTTAGTATAAAAATCCGAGCTAAAATCTATAAAATTATTATCGCCAAACAAATCAATCATATTTTTCCCTTAGAATATACAAAAGTTGCGCTTTTCATTATAACAACAAACACAAAATAAAAAAGCTAAAAAAATGAACAAGTTTGTAAATTACTTGTTTTTATGACGTTTTAGTGTGTATTTCTGGTCGGAGTGACAAGATTCGAACCTGCGACCTCTACGTCCCGAACGTAGCGCTCTACCAGACTGAGCTACACTCCGTATCAAACTAATAGTTCGCAAATTATGCTATTCATTTATACAAAAATCAATATTTTTATAGCAATTTGTGCTTTAATTCGTTTTTTTTTCTGCAATACTATCACTTGTTCAACAAAGAGGTTTATGTATGTTTGCCCTTAGATTTTTAAATAAAAATACTTTCGATAATTATGATGATTATATAAAAAACGCTATACCAAACGTGCCAAATAATTTTAACTTTGCTTATGATGTAATAGATGTGCTTGCAAACGAAACACCAGATAAAACTGCTTTACTCTGGACAGACGATACAAAAGAAAAAAAGACTTTCTCTTTCAAAGATTTATCTATCATGTCCAATAAAGTCGCTAACTTCTTGATAAGCAAAGGTATCCATAAAAACGACACTGTTCTGTTATTTATGAGAAGACGCTGGGAATACTGGATTCTTATGATGGCTATGCATAAAGTCGGGGCTATTCCTATTCCTTCAACGAATCAGTTAAAAGCCGAAGATATAAAATACAGAATTGATACCGCAAACGTTAAAAATATTATAGCTTTTGATGACGGCCACATAATAAAAGAAATAAAAGAAGCTATCGGCGAAGACCAAATACAACTTATTTATAATACCGAAGTTGCCCAATCTTTGAATAATATGCCCGATTCTTTTGAACGAGTCCCCAATAACAACGAAGAAACAATGGTGCTTTACTTCACAAGCGGAACTACCGATATGCCTAAAATGGTTGCACATAATTACACTTATCCGCTTGGCCATATAAATACCGCTGTTTTCTGGCAACAACTTTCTGACGGTGATATACATTTCACTTTATCCGAATCGGGTTGGGCAAAATGCTCGTGGGGAAAGATGTATGGTCAATGGCTTGCCGGCGCTACCGTATTCGTTTATGATTTCTCTAGCGCAGCAAACGCTCATGATTTATTAAGCGCAATTGCTGATAATCACGTTACTTCTTTTTGTGCTCCTCCAACGGCTTATAAAATGCTGATTCATGCAGATATGTCAAAATATGACCTGTCTTCTTTGAAAAAAGCAGAAATTGCCGGCGAAGCTTTGAATCCGGAAGTATTCGAACGGTTCCTAGAACAAACCGGTATAAAAATGCGTGAAGGTTTTGGTCAAACGGAAACATGCTTATTATTATTCAACAATCAGTGGATAGAACCAAAACCAGGCAGTATGGGTATGCCAGCAGCAGGTTGGGACATACAATTATTAGATGAAAAAGGTCGCCCTGTTCCCGAAGGAACTGTTGGTGAAATATGTATTTCATTAAAGAACGGTCGCCCGGTTGGTTTATTTCAAGGGTATTATAAGAACGACAAAAAAACCAATTTAGCTTGCCGTGACGGTTATTATCACACAGGTGATGTAGCTTATCGCGATTCGGACGGATACTATTGGTTTGTAGGACGTAATGACGACCTGATAAAAACATCTGGTTATCGCGTAAGTCCTTTTGAAGTAGAAAGCGTTTTATTAGAACACCCTGCTGTTCGTGAAGTTGCAGTAACAGGAATACCAGACCCTTCTCGTGGCATGGCAATAAAGGCAACTGTTGTAACAAACAAATATTTTCAACCTTCTGACATATTGGTCCGCCAGTTACAAGATCACGTCCGCAGCAGAACAGCAACGTATAAATGCCCGCGCGTTATAGAATTTGTTGATGAACTTCCAATGACTATCAGCGGTAAAATCAAGCGCGCATTAATAAGAACTTTAGACAGCGCTAAAAATACTTTAATAGATCCCATCATAGACCCTGTAAAAACGGCTATGGGACTAGATAAAGACGAAGAAAAATAAAAAGTAATGATACAGAAAAAACAAACGCAAGACAAAAATCTTGCGTTTGTTTTTTTAGTATCCAGTTGCTAGGATTCCAACCAAATTAATCAGTTAATTTTTTTAAAACCAGACTTGCGTTTGTTCCCCCAAAACCAAAAGAGTTACTTATTGCAACATCAACCTTGCGCTTTTTGGCTTTATTTGGGACCAAATCAAAATTACCAACCGCATCTTCTGGGTCTTGTAAGTTAATAGTAGGAGGCACTATACCGTCACGAATCGCCAATACACAGAATATAGCTTCCACAGCACCGGCAGCACCTAACAAGTGCCCTGTCATGGACTTGGTAGAAGACATAGACACAGGCAAATCCTTAAATAAAGTTTTAACGGCTTCAAGTTCGCCTAAATCTCCTAAGCCAGTAGAAGTTCCATGAGCGTTTATATAATCAACATCTTCTGGTTTTAAACCGGCATCTTTTAAAGCAGCTTTCATTGCGCGCAAACCACCTTCACCGCCTTCAGCAGGTGCAGTTATATGATAAGCATCACCTGACAAACCGTATCCTGCAACTTCTGCATATATTTTCGCACCGCGAGCAACGGCATGTTCATATTCTTCAAGGACCAATATACCCGCTCCTTCAGCAATAACAAAACCGTCACGATTTTTATCCCACGGTCTAGAAGCAGCTTCTGGGTCATCATTTCTTGTGCTTAAAGCCTTCATTGCGGCAAAACCAGCAACCCCAATTTTACCTACGGCCCCTTCTGCACCACCGGCCACCATAACATCTGCATCGCCATGCATAATTAAACGAACCGCTTCACCGATAGAATGTGCTGCGGAAGCGCAAGCTGTGACAACAGACAAATTAGGCCCTTTTAACCCATATTTAATAGATACGTTACCTGCTGTCATATTTATGATTGCTTTTGGTATAAAGAAAGGACTGATTCGTCTTGGACCACCTGTATAAAGTTCTACACAATTATCATAAATAGTATTCAAGCCACCTATACCGGCACCTATTGATACGCCTATTCTTTCTTTATTACCCGTATAATTATCCAAGCCAGCGTCTTTGATGGCTTCGTCTGCAGCGACCATGCCATAAATTATACATTTATCCATTTTTCTTTGTTCTTTGGCATCAAAAACAGTATCTGGGTTAAACTGCCCTGGCTCGCTACCATAAACTGGCACGCCTGCAATTTGTGACGCCAAATCAGAAGCGTCAAACAAATCTATTTTACGAACCCCTGATTTTCCTGCAACGATATTTTTCCACGCATATTCAACGCCAGTTCCAACTGGTGAAACTATACCCATACCAGTAATAACTACTCTTTTCATATTTAAGAATCCTTTTAAAAGTTAATTATACGCTTGTATAATACAAGTTTTTAACTTAAAAATACAGAAAAAAAAATCCGCCAAGCTTAGAAATTGCTTAGCGGAAAAAGTTTAATAACGATAAGTTATTATTTTTTAGCTCTCTGTGCATCGATGTATTTTACTGCATCACCAACTGTATTTAATTTAGCAGCTTCATCATCAGGTATTTCGACCCCGAATTGCTTTTCAACTTCCATAACAAATTCTACGACATCCAAAGAATCTGCACCCAAATCTTCAATAAACTTTGCATTTTCTGTAACTTTATCTTCAGAAACGCTAAGCTTTTCTACTACTAATTTTTTTACTTCATCAAAAGTTGTCATTTTTTATCCTTTATTTAGGTTAATTTTGTGGCCCATAATTAAGGCGTCATACTTAAAGCTATCATTTTACAACCAAAGTGTCAAGGAATTATAACAAACGATAACAAAAGAGGTTTTAGATTAGTCTATAAGATTATTCAGTAAATCATTCATATTAAATCGTAAATCTTCTTTATTTGCTGTCCAGGTTAACTGTCGCATCAAGTATTTATATAAGTCATCCATAGTAAGATTACTTACCCCGATAGTGTCAACTATTTTGCGCCACGCTATACGTGGGTCTGTTAAGTGTCCGCGTCCACGCCCAGGGAATACCCAACGTCCATTCTGAGGTAAATCTTGCAATAACACAACCGCAGCATCGGACAAAGGGAAATCATTCCAAGTATAGTGATTAAAATCCAAATCTTTCCATTGCATAGAAAATATTTTTGACTTAGGTGCGAAACCATAAATCAGCATCAAAAAAGCAGAACGGATATTTTGAGATTCTTGCTTTTTTATTAATCGCAATAATCTATTGAACAAGCTTTTATTTAGTGGAGATTTTTTTATTTCATGTTTTCGCTTTGGCAGATTATCAACTGGGTTATTTTTTGCATACCCTGTTTCTATAGCATAGTTAAATATACTTCTTAAAAGCTCTTGCATACGTCCTGCTATTACAGGTCCAGATATTTTATCTATAACGCTTTTCACGTCTTCGGTCGTAATATCAACAAGGGTCTTATCAAACAGACTAAACAAATGAAGATTAATAGCTCTATATAATTTTTCTTTTGCGCCCCCTGTTCGTCTTACATGCTTTAACATATAAATATCAACTATTTTTTTAAATGATATTTTATGGCGATTAACGGGAACTTTTTGCAAAGCTTTATCTAAAACATCTTGAACTGCACTTCTTGCGGTTTCTATATCTATTTCTGGGTAATTACCTATAATTATTCTTTTATCTTTACCGTGCACTCTTTTACGAACAAAAAAGCTTTTAATACCGCGACTTGTTATATACATACGAAGTCTTGGTTCTGAAACATCTTGCACTACGTCAAAGCCAGAACTTGGGGCCGGAAGGTTATCCAAAATATAAGGATTAAAATAAAACTGATGTGCCATCCTATATCCCCCTTTTCATATATTTATAAGTTATTACCTGGCATTAGCAAACTTTTGTTTCCAATATATTCTTTTTTGCTTTTCCAGCGCACGACAAGCTCTCTTAGCTTTAAAATATTCAGCATTTTTATTATAAAACGAGCACGTTTCCTTATCGCAACATCTAGTTTCATTAAAAAATTCACAATTATTACTAAAAACGCTTATTATTCCCGGAAGTTTTTGCACAGCATCTGGTTTTTCAAAAGATTTAATAATTATGCAACCATTTTGTTTTTTTAACAGATCTTTATCTGTTTCATATGCCAAGTCTATAACCAAACTAATTTTAAGATTTAAACAATTTATTTTTGCGTTATTTATATCATTACATAAATCTTTATATTTTTTATAATCAGCATAAATTGCTTGTTTTGGCGTTGATATTATATATTTCCATAAAGACATTTCTTAACACCTTTATTTTTGACAAGCTAACTTTTCTTTCCAAAAATTGCGTTTAACTTCCTTAATGTGTTTTAAATACCTGACCGCATCAAACAAATTACGATTATCTTCAAAACACGGGCAATTAGTATTTTTACAATTATTAATCATATTTTTATGATCAAAATCTTTGCAATAAGTAATATTTGCTGGTTCTGCGACCAAAGGGACGCTTTCAAATATACATATTTTATAATCTTCTGGATCTTTCAAAGATACAACAGCTACTTTTTTTAACGCTGCGAAATAGGCCTTTTTAGCACCATTTTGTATATAACCCAAAAATCTATACTGATTTATATCTTGTTTTATATCTTTAATTTTTTTATTTTTTAAATATTTAAACAGCGACATTTTTTACCCTTTATAATAAGTATTTAAGACACTTTCAGCGCATTTATAAATGCAGATTGTGGTATTTCTACATTACCGAAACTGCGCATACGTTTTTTTCCCTCCTTCTGCTTCTCCAGCAATTTTCTTTTTCTTGTTATATCACCGCCATAACATTTAGCAGTAACGTCTTTACGATAAGCAGCAATAGTTTCTCTGGCAATTATTTTTCCACCGATTGCCGCCTGCAAAGGAATCTTAAATTGATGCCTTGGTATCAAATCTTTTAACTTTTCTACGATTTGTCTTCCTCTTTTTTCTGCAAAGCTTCTATGACACATAAACGATAAAGGCTCTACATTTTCTTCGTTAACAAGTATAGAAACTTTAACCAAATCAGAAGGCTGATAACCATGCAAAACATAATCGAAAGACGCGTATCCAGAAGATAAAGATTTTACTCTATCATAAAAATCAAAAACTATTTCCGCCAAAGGCAACAAGTAAGTCAAAACCGCCCTATTCCCAACATAAGAAATATTTTCTTGCACGCCACGTCTTTCAGAGCACAAAGACAAAATCCCACCCATGTATTTATCTGGCATCATAATAGTTGCCCTGACCCATGGTTCTTCTATTGATTCAATCTTAGTTACGTCTGGCATATCGGCAGGATTTTCCAAATCGATTACATCACCGTTTCTAAGATGAACTTTATAAAGCACGCTTGGAACGGTATTTATAAGATTCAAGTTAAACTCACGTGCCAATCTTTCACTTATGATTTCCATATGCAACAATCCCAAGAAACCACAACGCAATCCGAACCCCAGCGCAGAAGATTTTTCCGTAGTAAACATAAACGAAGCATCATTTAAAGCCAGCTTTTCTGCACTTTCGCGCAAATTAGGATAATCATCTGCTTCAACTGGAAAGAAAGAAGAAAAAACTACGGGAACAGATGGCTTAAAACCAGGTAAAGCTTCAACATTTTCTGCTTTTGCATCAGCTATTGTATCACCGACCTTGCAATCGTGTATGGTTTTCATACCCGTTACAATAAATCCAATTTCACCTGTATTCAACGAATCGACATCTACCATTTTCGGAGTAAAATACCCAATTTTTTCAATAGAGTATTCTGCACCAGTTGCTAAAAACTTAATTTTTTGTCCGCGCTTTAAACTACCGTCAACTACGCGCACCAAGATAACAACGCCCAGATAAGAATCATACCAAGAATCAACCAACAAAGCACGACTTGAAGCATTTTCATCTCCGCTTGGTGCGGGTAATTTATGCACTATTTCTTCCAGCAAATCTGGCACACCTTGACCCGTCTTACCAGAAACACAAACCGCGTCTTTTGCATCTAAACCTATTACGTCTGCGATTTGTTCTTTAGCTGCTTCTACATCGCTTGAAGGTAAATCTATCTTATTTAAAACAGGCAGCATTTCCAAATCGTTATCCAAAGCAAGATAAGCATTTGCCAAAGTTTGCGCTTGCACGCCTTGCGTAGCATCCACAAGAATTAAAGCACCTTCACACGCAGCAAGACTTCTAGAAACCTCGTAAGAAAAATCAACGTGGCCAGGTGTATCCATTAAATTCAGCTGATATTCTTGCCCGTCTTTGGCTTTATAATTCAAACGAACGGTCTGAGCTTTAATAGTAATACCGCGCTCACGCTCTATATCCATAGAATCTAAGACCTGAGCTTTCATTTCACGCGACTGTAAACCACCAGTAAATTCAATCAACCTGTCAGATAAAGTTGACTTACCATGGTCAATATGAGCAACAATAGCAAAGTTTCTAATATTCTTTTGATTCATAAAAAGGCTCTATACTATGCGGCAATGATACACCAGTATAAAGCAACTATCAAGCTTATTTTTAATCGGATATATTTTTCAATAATTCTTCTATTCTATCAGCCTTATCCAACGAATCGTCATATTGAAATCTTATATCAGGAACATATTTTTGATTCATGCGGGCTGCTAATTCAAAGCGCACTGTTTTCGTAATTTCTTCAAGACGTTTTTGAACAAGTTTTATATCTTTTTCTCTGGAATAATAAAAAAGACGAACAAATTGCAAACCACCATGCGCGACAGAACCGGTTAAAGACACCCCAGAAATAATTTTATCATCAGAAAAGTCATCACGAAGAATCTCGGCTACTAAAGTTTGGACTTTACTAGCGATACGTTCTTCTCTATTTGAATTATTACTTTGTCTTTTCATATCGTATTTTCTTTAAATAATATTGATTGTAAAACAGCAAAGATTAAATTACAATCAAATAGTTTTATCGGCAAGGAGAAAATATGAAATTTGCAGAATATATACTAAAGAAATCTGAACACCCGGCTTATTCGTGGATAGTTTTCATACTAACCATATTTGAATCTATATTTTTATTCATTCCACCAGAAGTGTTTATGACACCTCCGATAATAGCAGATAAAAAAAGAGCTGTTCCAATTACCATAGCTACATCGCTTGGTTCAATAGTCGGCGGTGCAATTGCTTATATGATAGGTGCATGGTTATGGGATTCGGTTGGAATATGGCTGATTAACACATTTTCTAATCCAGAATTAATAGAATCAACTATAAAACCTATGTTTACAAAATATGGGATTATGATAATCGTTTTAACAGCAGTAACGCCAATACCTTATAAATTGCTTGCGATATGGCTTGGTTTCATCGGTTATCCAATATGGATATTTCTGGCGGTATCTGCAATATTCAGAACAGGAAGATTTGCAACAATTGCTACATTGCTATACTTTTTCCAAGAACGTGCAAATGCAATAGTAAAAAAATACTTTTGGCCATTAACATTAATTGCAATATTAGCGGCGGCTCTTGGTATAGGTTTAATGACATTATTATAACGTAAATAACAATTATAAAAAAAAAGAGACGCTGAAAAGGCGTCTTTTTGTTTATATTATTTTGATTATTCTATCCATATTGTAGCATAAGTAGTAGCACTTTCAGATCCTACCGGTATTTTTACGTTACCCTTAGTTACAGCCACCTTACCGTTTGTCTGACTTACCCCTGTAACGACAGCGCCTGTTCCGGAACTTGTGCTGTCCAAACCGTTCAAAGTAGTAGTAGTAACATAACTTGATAATTGAGTTTTAGTAGCATAAGTATCAACTATACTATTACCGTTTGCATCTGCTGTTGCTTTTGCCGCGGTCCCAGTTGTGGATAACTTCCCGGCCAAAGCAGTATTTATCACTTTATTTTGAACGGGATTTATGCTGGTAGAACTTAAAGCAGTATCAACCGTTATTGCAGCAGGTATTGAAGGTTTATCTGTCAAATCGTTATACGAACCGGTTGTTGCAACTTCTGCTAAATCTTCGGTATTGGCTTTCCCGGCCAAAGCAGTTGTTAACCCTGATATTTTAGATTGATCAATTGCCGCAGAGCTTGAAATATCAGCATTTGTTATCGTTCCATCTGTAATCATAGCAGACGAAATCGTTCCAGCAGTCACGTTTCCAGAAGCATCTGTAACTAAAGCTTTATTTGCGGCTCCTGTTCCTTGAGATTTTGAAACTTTGCCATCCACTGCTTGCATTGCATCAGTTGCATCATCCTGTGCCGATTCCGCCGTAGCCTGGACAGAGCTTAAAGCTGTATTTGTAGCATAATCACCCACAGGTTGCTTACCAGCCAAAGCTTCATATACTGCTTTTCCTTGAACTGGATTTACTCCTTCTGCAGTAATCACTTCATCAACAACAACGCCTTCCGGTATAACGGGCTTATCAGATAAATCGTTATAAGAACCAGTAGTTGCGACTGTTGCCAAAGATTCTGTAGTTGCATAATTTTCTAATTCTGCTTTTGTTGCTAAATCCGACAAATCTGCACTGTCAGCTTTGCCTTCCAAAGCCGTTGCAACCGCCTTTTCAGATGGATACGCAATATCAGTAGCAGCAGCAGAATCACGAATTGTATTAACTTTATTAGAAACCTCTTCTGCGGTAATACCCTTTGTTGCAGTAATTGTTCCGCCTGTTGCACTTACGGCAGACACTACATTACCGCTGCCTGTTGTATTACTTGTGACAGCAGTTAGCTTTTTTCCTACCTCTTGATCCACATAACTTTTTGAAGCAATATCAGCTGTTGCACTATACCAAGGAATCATCAAGCTTAAAACACCAACAGAGAAAAAAGCAACCTTTCGTTTTATCATTTCCGCTATAAAGTCCTACAATTAACTATCTATCTTTTTATTATCATCTTTATTTTAACTTTTTTTATACATCAGGAATCAAGAACAGATTCCTGATGTATTACAAGGCTTTATTGTTCAGCACCTGCTTCAGATGTTCCTCTTGCGATATCTTCCCAAGTAAAGTCTGTTCCATTTGTTACCAACACGCACTTTGCCCCAGCTTCTGTGCAGTTAACACCTGGTTTTGGTATATATGTTGCTTGCGCATTCGTTTTCGTTTCATATGTTGCTTGCGCATTCGTTTTCGTTTCATATGTGCTAGACGCTTCTGTCTTAGTCAACATATCTGCAACAGCACTGCTATCGGCTTTTGTATCCAATGCAGCATCAACTTCGTTAATTGCATTTACTAAGTTATCTTTTTTCTCTGTTGTCAAATTAGCCTTTGTGCCAATATCCGTTAAAGCTTGTTGAGCCTTTGTTTCAGTTGCTTTGGGTGCATAGTCTGAATCTGCCTGTTCTTTTGTCACATAGCCTTCCAAACTTGCCTCTTGCAATGCAGTATCAGCTTTATCCAAAGATGTTGTTACATCTGTCGCCAATTTAGCTCTTGTAACGTTCGCATTTAAGATTTTTTCTGTTGTAACAGCATTTGCATCTATATCAGCTGCGGAAACTGTATTTTTATTTGCCAAAGCCCCCTTTGCACCAGCATCTATAATTTTACCGGCAGCATCAGTTGTTAATAAATTACCTTGTGTTAAAGCACCTTCTTTTTGCAAAGCTGTGTCTGCCAAAGCACCTTGTGCAGCTGTTGCATAGGATTCTTTATTAGTTGTGACTATATTTCCATAAGTATCCATTTCATCTTCTATTGTCTCTACACGAGTTGTCAAACCAGACACATTGCCAGTTACGCCATCAACTGCTGCTGTTGCGATTGCATGGGCAGCTTTTACAGAAGGATATTTAACTTCACTATCTTTATCTGTAACAACAGCATTTGCAGAATCAGATATATTCTCTAATGTTTGGAACTTACCATCAGCAGCTGTTTTTGTATAAACATCAGCAGAATTTGCTTTCAAAGCAACTTGTCCTTCCAAAGCTGTAATATCTTCTGTGTTAGTTTCAACACTTGCGCTTAAAGTATCAACATCTGATTGATCAGCCTTAGTAGCTACAGTAGCCGACACAGCACCAACTTTTTCATCAACATATCCACTGGAAGCGATATCTGCCTTTGCAGCACCAGTAGATACAGCCGTTAATAAAGCCACAAAAATTGTTGCGGTTAATTTTTTCATTTTTTTTCCTTTATTTAGTTTGTTGTTTGTTTTAATTTTCACCAGCCGGGGCAGTAACATTCACCCAAGCAAAACCACCATCGGTCGTAGCAGAAAGAACACATAACCCAGATTGAGCAGTGCAATCTTTGCTAGGCTTTGGTATAACGTAGTCCGCAACAGCTTTGACGCTGACATATTTCGTCTCGTCTGTTTTGTTAGTATCGTCAATTTGTGAAACTTTATTTGTTTTGTCTTCCTTAGAATCTATTTTATTTACAACCGCCACATCCAATTTATCTTCTGTAATAGAACCCGCACCGATATTGTCTGGACTTACGGGCAGACCTTCTTCTGATAGTTCTGATATTTTATCGTTCGTCCATTGAACTATTGCACCAACAGAAGGATAAGCTGTAACCGAAGACTGATTTTCAGATGTAATAGAAGCAGCCTTATTATCGACATTTTCCATTTTTGCAATGTCTTCAGTAGTCGCATATGCAGACAATTCATCAGTTGTTGCATAATCACCAACAGCCTGCTTACCCGCCAAAGCTTCATATACAGCTTTACCTTGAACAGGGTTCGTTCCTTGCGCTGTAATTGTCTCGTCAACAACGACTGCGTCTGGTATAACAGGGGTATCTGCTAAATCATTATAAGAACCACTTGTTGCGACATCGGCTAAACCGGTTATCTTGCTTGTCGGTATAGCATCAGGTAAATCCGCAACTTCAAGATTTGCGCTACCTGTTACCAAACCTTTCGCATCATAAGTTATTTTTGTTCCAGTGCCTGCGACTATATCTTCATTTGCAGTAACTTTGGTGCCGGCCAAAGTCTTTGCTTCTGCCGCTGCACTCAATGCCGAAGTAGCGTCACTTTGCGCAGATTCTGCAGTAGAACTAACATCACTTAATTCTGTGTTTGTTGCATAATCACCAACCGGTTGTTTACCCGCCAAAGCTTCATATACAGCTTTACCTTGAACGGGGTTCGTTCCTTGTGCTGTAATTGCTTCATCAACAACGACTGCTTCTGGTATATCTGGTGCATCAATTAAATCATTATAAGAACCGGTCGTTGCAACCGTAGCCAAAGAATCTGTGGTCGCATAAGAATCTAAATCTGCAATATCTGCCTTACCTTCCAAAGCAGTTGCAACTGCTTTCTCTGACGGATACGCCGTATCAGTTGCCACGGCAGAATCACGAAGCGTGATAACTTTATTAGTCTTATCTTCTTTGCCGTCTATTTTATTTACAACCGCCGCATCTAATTTATCTTCTGTAATAGAACCTGCACCGATATTGTCAGGGCTTACAGGTAAACCTTCTTCCGATAATTCTAATATTTTATCGTTCGTCCATTGAACTATTGCACTTACAGAAGGATAAGCCGTAGGTGATGCCTGATTCTCAACAGTAATACTCGTCGCTTTGTTTCCAACGTCTTCTTTATTTTCTAAATCGCCGCTTATTGTGGCAACGGTTCCTTGCGTTGTTGATAAATCACCAGCCACCTTATCTATTTTAGCGGACAAACCATCAGTAGGATCAGATATTTGATTTCCTAAGTCTGTAATCTTCTGACTTATAGCACTAACATTTTCTTTTGTTTCATAAGTGTTTTGTACTTCATTTAATATCTCTGATTCTCTACTATCAACATATGACTGAGAAGCTATTTTTTTAGTTGCAGCATAAGACATACTATCTGCAAAAACTAATAAACCCGTTATCCCCAGAAATATCGCGCTATTCTTCTTCATTTAGGCCACCTTTTAAAACCCTACTCTTTAATATCTACTATTTCATACCAGACTTTGTCGCCGTTTTCGTCTGTCCCCAAGACCATATTTGGACCGGCACCTTCCATATTGACCGCCGAATCCGCATTAGCTAAACTTTGACGAACTTCAGCAGACAGTTTTGCTTTGGAAATCTCGGCACCATCTGCAATATCTGCATCTACAACCTGATTTTTCTTAGCCAACAAACCTAAATCGGCCTCGTTTGCCTTTTTGGCTAATTCTTCATCAACATAACTAGTATCAGCCTTACTATCGATACTTGTAACGGCGGTATCTACTTTTGATTCTATATTTGTTATTTTCTGATTCATTTCTTCAAAATTATCGTCGTTTGGCAAGCTATCTGCTTTCTGCTTTATTTCATTAATGGCCCCGACTATCTGCTTGGAAGTAGTTTCTAATTCATCTGAACCTATCTTATTATTCAAGCCTGTAATAGAAGCTTCATTTGCCCCAACCCTAGTTTCAAGCGCTGTCAAATCACTTTGTTCTGCTTTAGTTGTCAAGGCTTGATTTGCTTTATCTGCCTCTGTTTTAGCGGCTTCGGCAGTGTCTTGGGCAGTTCCAACACTTACCCCCAATGCCTGAACGCCACTTTCTACCAAATCAACACGACCAGACAAATCACTAACGTCATCAGCGTCTGCCTTTAAACCAAGCTGAGCGTCAACATAATCTGTCTTTGCATAACCAGTTAAATCTACAGTCCCGTCTGTCACAGCTTCTGCAATAGCATCAGCTATTTCTTGCTTGTTTAAGGTTTCAGATTTTGTATAAACATCTGCCACATTTGCTTTTAAATCTAAATCCGCTTTATCTGCTTTCAAATCTAAATCAGATTTAGTAGCGTAGTTTGTCGCAGCATTTGTAATAGCTTGCGATATAGCAGTTTCCATTTCATCTGCTTTAACAAAATCAGCCAAATCATCACTAACCGCATAATTACCATAAGCAGCCAAATCAGCGAACGAAATTATAGTATTCCAATTCGGGTCATCTACATAGTGCCATTGTAACTGGTTGGTGTCGTGCCCTATTTCTATTTCACGCCCTGACTGCCCGACAATATCGCTAATTGCTTCTTTTAAAGGTTCTATATTAAGATATATTTCATTTGTATTTTGGTCTATATCAATAAAACCTTCCGAATCCGGTAATAAAATATTTTGCTTTTCATTCAAAGCTTCTGTTATTCTGTCGTTACTATCTGCCAAATCAGAAAAATCACGTTTTAATTGATCGACATCACGCTGCAATTCCGATGTAAGCCCAGGATCTATTGTTCCGCCACCAGAAGAAGAACCTGTGCTGGGCGTCTGAGGCCTTAAAGAGCTTCCACCACTTACAGAAGTTCCACCACCCAAATATTGTCCAATAGATAAACGAGGCACATTAACAACGCGCGTTCCGGAACTTGATTCAGAAGAGCTTGAAGTAGTAGTCTGAGAAGTCGTTGGGCTTACACGAACGGACCCGCCCCTAGCAATAGAAGCAACCGTTCCACCACTTTCCGCATTTGCCGCACTGGACGCACTTACATAAGTACCTGTCCCGCCCAAAGTTCTTACGGAAGAAGCCGCTTGTGCATCTGCAAAACCTACGCCAAGCACGCATACAAGACTTAAAATTGATATTTTTAATTTATTTTTCATTTCTTCTCTCTGCCGTTCTTATAATATCATATTTTACCGAATCGCGTCAATACCAGTTATCAACTTTTTTCTTAAAATTCATACCTTAAACCAATAGAAAACGAATTATCCAAAATAAAATCTATTTTATTTTCAAAGTATCTTACTGTTCCGCTATATTCTTCCATATCTACTCTATGAGTAATACCAGTCATACCAGACAGACGATAGCGCAAATCTAATACCAGATTATCATCCAACTCGTAAGAATACCCCAACATTAAAGCAACCATAGGCGCAACCGCAATATCCTGACGCTTTTCATATTTAAAGAATGAACCGTCTAATGTAGTCATAGGCAACGCAACGCCGACTCCTGCCCCAACATACAAATTATTTATAAAATCATAGTAAATATTTGCCGTCATATATGGAATAGACAAAGAAAACTCTGCTATATTATCTTTATCTTCAAAATACCCCAGATAACCAGCTTCTAATTCAGCACGCCAAAAATAAGCAAATCTTTTACCGGCAAACAAACTTCCACCGAAAACCGGTTCAAAAGAATACTTATCTTCTTCAAAAGCCCCGACCGCACCAGGCCAATCGGTATCATATTTATTCGTCCAATTTAACAAACTAAGTTCTGCACGTCCACCGACATACCAACCTGTTTTTGCTTTATCTGTATAATCATAAGTAACCTGATAACCCCAATTGCCATCTCTTTGTAAATAACTTGCCGCCCCCCAAGAATTTGCGCAAAAAAACACAGACCCAAAAACAACGGCTAATAAAACCTTTTTCATAATCCTTTCCTTTTTATCTTAATTTATTAGTTTTTTTTATTATATCACAAAACGAATCGCATACCAAACACAAAATCACTATTGACAACATTTATTTTTTTCTGCTAGATTAATACTATCATAAAAACGAAGGAAAGAGATATGAATAAAGTTATTTTAGCATTTATCGCTGTTGGTTTGGCGGCTTGCTCTGGCGTTCCAAGCGACATAAACGATGATAAAGTATTCTTTGCTTTTGATTCAGCTGTTATAACACCGGAATCACGCGAAAATCTGGAAAAACAGGCTTTATACATGAAAGTCAATTCCGACCAAGACGTAATACTTGAAGGTCATTGTGACGAACGCGGTTCCACAGAATACAACCTTGCATTAGGTGCCTTACGCGCTGGTAATGCGGCTCATGTTTTAATAAATGAAGGAATTGAACCAGAAAGAATAAAGACTATTTCTTATGGTAAAGAACGCCCACAATATCCTGGCACAGGTGAAGAAGTTTGGGCAAAAAATAGAAACTCTACTACAAAAATATCAGAATAAAAAACTTGGCGTAAAAGCCAAGTTTTTTTATTTATTTTTTTTCGAAAACTTGACCCACTAAAAAAAATCTACTAGTATAAAAATCATGGAAGATAATACTGCTATATCTTTTGCAAACGTGGGCGCAAGATATGATAATTCTCAGGAAGTTTTATCAGACGTTTCTTTTAATATCAGCAATGGTTCTTTTTATTTTTTATCTGGTGCATCTGGTGCAGGAAAAACTACTTTATTAAGATTAATATATCAATTACACAAACCGTCGCGCGGTCAAATAAAGCTTTTCGGTAAAACAACTAATGATATCAGCAGGGACGAAATAACAAATCTTCGCCACAAAATGGCAATTGTTTTTCAAGAATATTCTTTACTATCGCATTTAACAGTTTTTGATAATATCGCTTTACCATTAAGGGTCCGCGGTTTTCCAGAAGCAAAAATAAAAAAGCTTGTGACGAAGACGCTTGAATGGGTTGGACTGGGTAAATACGCAGACAGCAACCCCAAGGCTTTAAGTGGCGGACAACAGCAACGCGTTTCTGTTGCAAGGGCTATTATAATTCAACCTGCAATTTTACTTGCCGACGAACCGACGGGAAATCTTGACGATGAAAACGCTTCAAGATTAATGGAATTATTTATTCAGATGAATAAAATGTTTGGAACAACAATAATTCTTGCGACTCACAGTCAAAAATTAATGGATACTTATAAGTTTCCTGTAATTCATGTAGAAAATCATAAAGTAAGCTTTATAGGTAAAGCCAAAGAAAAAAAAGACACTACAGAATTAGCACATAAAACATGGAAAGGTCCTAAGCCTCAAAATTATTTTTCAGAATTATCCAAGCAATTTGACGAAATAGGAAAAGCATAAACATTATGATAAGACGCCCAATTGTATTTTCACTTGTTCATGAACAGTCTTTATTTATGACTGCGATAATGTCTTTATTAACTTTCTTATCGGTATTGGCACTGGGGATATCCTTATCTATTGGCACGGGCGTTATAAAATGGAACCAACAATGGGATTTATTTGCAACTGTCCAAGTTATGAAATCTGACAATGCAGAAAAAGTAAAAAAAATATTAAACACAAATGCCGATAAGATAGAAGAAAACAAGGAAATCACAACCCAACAGATGGAAGAATTAATGCGTCCATGGTTATCAGATGGTAATGCAGCTTTAAAAAATTATCTTCCTAAAATGTATGAAGTAAAGTTTAAAACTAAAGAAGATTTAGAAGCTGTTGAAAAAGAAATCGGTAACGCAGCCAGATTTTTAACGCATTCAAACGCGTTAAAAACTTCTATGTCTGCTGGTTGGAAGATGATTTTGATATCTGGTTTAGTATTGATATTTACTCTTGGTGCGATAGGTATATGTATATCTTACATAGCAAAAAACACTGCACTTTTACATAGAAGAGAGCTAGAAATTTTAAATCAAATCGGTGCCAGTGATTCTTTTGTTGCAAGACAGATGCAAATCATAGTTGCAAAAATATGCATAACTGCTACAAGTATTGGTTTTATAGTAGCATGTCCTGTTTTACTGTTAATACTTTCTGCGGCCCACAGTGCCAGAGTTGGTTTAATGGCAATGCTTTCTATATCTGGTTTTGGCTGGTTTCTTTTACTTTTATTACCGATAGTTATAATAATTTTCGCTATTTGGATAACAAAGCGCACAACATTAAACATTCTAAAAAATAGTTAATGAAATTAATTATGCCATCTTTATTGATTGCAAGCTGTTTCGTATTAGGCGGTTTACTATTTAAATCGTCTGTTTCTTACGATTGTTCTTTAATTCATTCCCAAGATTCTGTATTCGTCTTAACGGGTGATTATCGCAGAATCCCCTTTGCTATGCGTCAATTAAAAAAATACCCTAACCTTAATATATATATAATAGGCGCAGGTGCAGAAAGCTTTTATAATCCAAGCAAAAAAGTAAAAATAGAATCAGAATCAAAATCTACGTATCAAAACGCAAAGGCAATACGCCAGATAGTAAAGAATAAAAACTTGGACAGAATAGTTATAATAACAACGGAAGATCATATAAATCGTGCAAAATATTTAATTCAACAAGAGCTTCCATCTGTAAATATAATTTCTTGTCCTGTTCCTCTTTATGGAATGTCTACTACGAAAAGACTTGAAAGATGGACCATAGAGTATATAAAATACATCGTTACGATGTTTGGAATAAAAGAAGGTCACGTAAGGGGTGAAAAATTATGATAAAAACGATAACTTTTAAAACATTACTTGGTATATATTTTGTTTTATGGGCACCGATATTATTAATTGGTTTAATTTCCAAACGGCTGAATCATTTTCTGGTTCATACGTGCGCTGGGGGCGTAATGTTGCTTGCCCGGGTAATAGTCGGCATAAAATATCAAGTTCATTTTCCTCCGACAGAAGAAAACGGTATACCTGTAAAAAAGAACAGAAATCTAAGACTGGACGGGAAAGCAATAGTTGCAGCAAAACATATGTCTATATTGGAAATAGCAATATTGGAAAAAATAGTTCCTAATGCTTTTTTCATAGTAAAGCGTGAAATAATGTGGTTTCCGATTTACGGTTGGGCTTTTCGTAGATATGGTTTGTTACCTGTAAATCGTGCCAAAGGTGCTACTAATATGAAGAAACTTACTGAAGCAGTAGAGCAAAAAATCTTAGACGGTCAAACCTTGATAATATTTCCAGAAGGGACCCGCGCAAAACCAGGTCACAGAATCCCAATTAAACGAGGTCTGATGTTCCTAGCCAGCCATTTAAAGCTTCCTATTTTACCTGTTGGCACAGATACAGGACTGTATTGGCCCAAAAAAGGTAAAATGAAAAGCGGAACTGCAAATGTGTATATAGAGCCATTATTACCTTGTAACGCATCTATGGAAGAAATATCCGAAGCAATAAATCGCCACAGCGCTTAAAAATAAAAAAGGCCGAAAAACTTCGGTCTTTTTATTTACACCAAGGCAATCTTTTTCCACCGCTATATTCTCTGCCAAGCTTTTCTTCTATTAAGATTTTACCAACATCTTTATTATCGCCAGTAAAAACTCTGGCGTCTATTCTGCCAAGGTATTTATCATCTTTTATTTCTTTCAATTCTACAACCGAACCGACAGGCAATAACTCAGCAAGTCTTTCTTTTGCTTTATTTGCCATATTTATTTCATATTCACAATCACCATGTATTTCTGGTGTATCAACATTTATTATTCTGATTCTGGCGGCCACTTTTATATCTTCATCAAGCATAACATATGCTGCAAAAGTATCACCGTCAAAAATGTAATCAACAACTGCGGGATACGCAAAAACCGCAGTTGAAAAACAAAAGCATAAAACAAAAGCTAAACCACAACTTTTCATATTAAGGCAGTCTTGGGGACCACGTTGGTTCAACCCCGTTTATACCGTCTGGCAATTCAATGTCGTAAACGTTTTGACCTGTTATATCAACGGTCCTGATATGGCTTATTCTTTCTATATCGTCCAAGGCTTTTTCTGTTTCATAATAAACGACGCGTCTGGAACCAGGTGCCCAAGATGGAGCTTCCATATACCATCCTCCTGCCAAGATTTTTTCATTACGACCTTCTGGATTCATAATACCAATATAAAAAGTATCGTCTGCCATTTTAGTAAAAGCTATGAACTTTCCGTCTGGTGACCATGCAGGCGTAGCATAACGCCCTGCCCCATAAGTAATTCTTTTTTCCTTACCTGTTTCTAAATCTAATATATGAATCTGCTGATTACCTGACCTATCAGAATTAAAGGCAAGTTTTTTACCGTCAGGTGAATAAGAAGGACTGGTATTTAATGAACGGCCGAAAGTCAACTGCTTTAACGTTTTAGATTCTATATCATATTCATATATATGAGTAATACCGTTTTTAACCAAAGACAAAGCAATTTTTGTTCCATCAGGTGAAAATCTTGGTGCAAAGTTCATACCGCCGAATTGACCTAATCTTCTTTGCTCGCCCGTATTTAAATCCAGAGTCCACACCATAGGATCATCATTTCTAAACGATAAGAAAACGATAGTCTGCATATTCGGTGAAAAATGTGGTGACATAACGAAAGTCTTATCATCTGACAAATACCGCATACCGAAACCATCTTGATCCATAATAGCCATACGCTTGTTTCTATTATGAACAGGTCCTGTTTCTGCGATGAAAACTATCTGAGTATCAAAATAACCCGTTTCGCCTGTTAACCTTTCAAAAATAGCGTCTGCCATAATATGCGCCAATCTTCTGACAGATTTTTTAGACGAAACAAGACTTTGAGCTTCTATTTGTTCTTTACCGTTAACGTCCCATACGTAAAATTCAAGATCATATTTACCGCCAGATTCAGCAGATAACTTTGCTTGCACCAGCACCTGAGTTTTTATTGCAGACCATAATTTAAAGTTAGGCATTTCGCCCATTTCTACGAATTCTGGAAAAGCGTCATGAGAAACTATACGAAACAATCCCGACGATTTTAAATCATTTTCAACGACTTCACGTATCATTTTGGCATCATCAGAAGATACATTACCAACCGTTTCCAGTTTTTGGATAGCAACGGGTATAGGTTCTGCTGCCCCCGCTATAATATCAACTTTTAGTTCTGCATGCGCTGTCACGACAAAACACATAACAGCAAAAACAAACGATAACATCTTTTTCATCATGATAAATCCTTTCCAAAATACCAAGACATTTTATAAATATTATTCACAAAAATCAAGGTATGCCGACATAAAAACCCAAAAGCACACCATACAAAAGAGCAGACAATACACCATTCTACACACCGGTCTTTACAAAGGTAAACACAAGCATAAACACAAATGTATTGACAAGTGTCAATACGATGATATAGTCAATTGTAAAGACGCAAGTATTGCAGTCTGTATAGGAGATTGTGTATATGCCAAACGTTATGCAACAACTGTTCGTTATGAACATAGAATCTTTATTAAAAGAATACGCCGCTTACAGGGCTTTCAATAAATCAGATTGCGTTATAAATATGCGAATACCACGCCCTATTCTGGACAGTATTAAAAAGCTGGCAGAACAACAGCATGTTCCTTATCAATCTTTAATATCTTCGGTTCTATTTTCTTTGGCCAATATAGAAGAAGAAAAAAAGGTATAGTTATGCTATTCAAACCCAGCCCCAAAACCGTTTTTAATACACTTGAACAAAAAAAGCATTTTATAAACGAAACAGAAAAATACTCTTTATTTCCAAATCCTGTAACAAATATCGATACTGAATATTGGTTATTTTCGGATTTATATAATTTATACAAAACCCCTTACCTTTATTATTCTGAAGAAACTCCTAACCAAATATGGCACGCCTTAAACAATATTAATTTACTCCAAAAAAATACTTTTAATTTATATCAAGACCATATAATATCAATATACCATGATTATAAAATAAAAGACTATCATGGGACAAAAAACATATTAAACGGTCAAGATTTCAAATTAAGTCGCTTTGCCTGTTGGGCTTTACTACACGAATGGGATAACTTAATTTTTTCTCAGCTTTATTTTATACAACCGAATCTAAAATATGAAGACATTGTTAAACAGGCAAAATATTTTTCACGCATATATTTACGTAAAAACCTTGCAAAGCAAGAAAAAATCGTTAACGCCATAGCGTATAGAAATCACGCAGATATGCGACATTTTAATAACAGACTGCACAAAGCGTATTTTTACAGTTGGGATACAGATGTAATAAAATCGAATATGGGGATACCAATAAAAGAAAACGACCCGATTGCAAATTATATGACGGCTTATTCACTTCATAAGAAAACGATTGCTTTACGTAACGCTATATCAAAGAACGATACGAATCCGCATATAAGCTTTGAAACGTTTCAACAAATATTAATTGAAGAATTATACAAAGCCAGGAAGAACATTATACTAACCACAAACAAATCTCCGGAACAACTTATAAGCAAAAATCATATAACAAAAGTTAAATCCGAGCTTAAAAAAATAGAAAAAGACTTTTTCAACAAAGCACAAGAAATGAAAATTAAAACTAAGTAAAAAAAAGCGACTGTTAAGTCGCTTTTTTTAATTACCAATTAAGAATAACATCTGAACACCCGATTGCATTCATACCTGTCGCACTTAAGAAGAACGATAAGACAACACCAATAGCAAACAAAAGTATAAACCCGACCAACATACCTGTTCCTTTCTTTCTCAAATCTTCTTGGTCAACCTTTCCATCTTTTATCATTCCCCAAGCCCAGCCGGCGATAATAAATGCGGCGCCGACGAAAGCCAAAGTTCTAAGCAATACGAAAACGTCATGCATTCTTACAATCAGATTACAAAAACCATTTCCCATGGCAGCACCGCCTGCCCTTGTAGCAGCGAAAGCGGCCAAACTGCTGGAAAACAAAACCAAAGAAGCGAAACCTATTTTCTGGAATAACTTTTTCATAAAATCTCCTTTTTATTTTATGTAATTTTATCATAATTTTCGGGCTTATTCAAATAAAAAACAAGCCCGAACGGGCTTGTTAAAAATTAAAAGAATACGAATGATTACATAGCCGGAACGATTACATATTTACGTCTAATAATTTTTTGGCTTTCGCAAGTCTGAACCTGTGTTGCACAAGCACTGCAAGATTGAACCTGTGGCTGAACACATGCTGCGCAAGGTTTTGGTGCAGGCTTTGCAGCTGGTGCTAAAACTTGACGTTCTTGACTAGGTGCAATATCCATATTATCTTTTGCATACAAATCTGCGCAGCGAGTATTACGATAAACAATTTTCTTATTTTTATCCAACCCGTCAATACGCCCAGAAAAGTTTCTGCCATATTCACCTGCATAATAAATACAATCTTCACCGTCCTGAGTATATCTTACGCCACCTTTGTAATAATCATAATAAACACACCCTGATAAACCTGCCAATGCAAATATTGTAATCAAAGCTTTTTTCATATTCGTAACCCTTTTAAAACTTATCTCTTCAAGCTCCCCGATTCGTATAACAATTGTTGCACAAATAAACCAGTTGTCAACAGATATGTCTAATGTTTACCGATTGGATTAAATATGATATAATATTAAATCAAAAAAAGGAAAAATATGAGCTTTGAAGAACTTGGCCTTATAAACACGAAAAAGTTATTTTCAGATGCTTTATCTGGTGGTTATGCGATACCAGCTTTTAATTTTTATAACATGGAAACCCTGCAAGCTATCATAAAAGCAAGTAAAGACACAAAAAGCCCTGTTATTCTGGCAGTATCTGAATCAGCCTTAAATTATATGGGCGATGATATGCTGATTGGTATGATACAAGGCCTGAAACTTTCCAGAAAAGACAAAATTGCACTTCACCTTGATCATGGCTCTTCTTTTGATATATGCAAGCGCGCTATAAAGCTGGGCTTTTCTAGTGTGATGATTGATGCCAGTAAATTACCTTTCAAAGAAAATATAAAATTATCTAAAAAAGTAGTTGATTTTGCTCATAAATACGGGGTTTCTGTTGAAGCAGAACTTGGGACCTTATCAGGTATAGAAGACGAAAATACTTTTGGCGATTACAGCAACTATACAGACCCTGCGGAAGCAATTAAATTCATAAAAGAAACAGGCACAGATTCTTTAGCTGTTGCTGTTGGAACAAGTCACGGCGCTTACAAAAGAAAAACGGTAAACGAGAAATTAAGATTTGATATATTAAAAGAAATATTTAACAAATTACCGAAATATCCGCTTGTTTTACATGGTGCATCAACTATTCCGCAAAACTTTATAACAACTATCAACAAAAACGGTGGAAATATAAAAAATGCTTTTGGGATCCCAATCGCTCAAATAAAAAAAGCTATTAGCATGAATATCTGCAAAGTAAATATAGATAGCGATTCAAGATTAGCTTTCACAGCCGGCGTCAGAGAATCTTTAAGAAAAAAACCGTCAGATTTTAATCCCAGATTTTATTTAAGCGCAGGAAAAGAAAATATTTATAAAAATTGCGTTAACGAAATAAATAAAATTATGAACTCTGCAAATAAGATATAAAAAAACCGCGATTGCGGTTTTTTTATTTTGCACGTTCTACATATTCCAAAGTTTCTGTATTAACAACTATTTTTTCGCCTTGTTCTATAAACAAAGGAACTTGAACGCGAATTCCGTTATCAAGTATAGCCGGTTTACCGCCACTAGTAGTAGCTGTCTGCCCCTTTAATGCAGGTTCTGTTTCTTCAACAGTTGCAATTACAGTCTTTGGTAAAGTAATTGACACAGGCTGCCCTTCAACGAAGTTTGCTTTTACATTCATTTCCGGTGCCAAAAACTTCATCTGTTCGCCCAAAGATTCTACCGGCATAGTGAATTGTTCGTAATCAGAAAGATTCATAAAAAAAGCATCTGTTCCATCAGAATATAAATATTGACAGTCAAAATCTTCAACCATTAACTTTTCAACTTTATCTTCTGCACGCCAACGATCCCCACCTTTATTACCTGAATCAATATCACGCAGGTCAGCTTGAACAAAAGCCCCACCTTTACCGGGTTTTACTTTCGTAATAGACGTAACGGCATAACGTTTTCCGTTATGAGAAATAACCCAACCGACACGCATATCATTTGCAATATATGAAGCCATTTAAATACCTCTTGTTTTGAATAAATCACAGGTTATAAAAATATTTTTAATAACGCAAGTATTTATCTTTATTTATTTTTCTTATATCTTTCTATACTTTCCATAATCAAGCTATCTGCTTTATCGCGGTCCCCCCAACCTATAACTTTAGACCAAGCGTTTGGTTGTAAGTCTTTATAATGCATGAAAAAGTATTCAATTTTAGCCTGTAATATTTCCGGAAGTTCTTCTATATAATTAATATTTTGATAAAAAGGGTCAGTTTTATTTGAAGGCAAACAAATTATTTTTTCGTCACCCCCGGCTTGATCTTTCATTATCAAGGCGCCTATTGGTCTGACCTCGATCAAAATACCGGGATGCAAAGGCGCATTACAAACCACCACGCAATCCAAAGGGTCACCGTCATCACCCAAAGTTCCTGGGAAATAACCATAGTTAGCTGGATAAGCCATCGGCGTATGCAATATTCTATCGGCTTTCAAAAGCCCAGTAGATTTATCTATTTCATACTTAACGAAACCGTTTTCTGGAACTTCTATTATAGCATTCATTTTTTTAGGTGGATTTTTACCGGGTTCTACTTCACTTAACAACATAATTTATTCCTTTATACAAACATTTTAAAAGCCACTTTAAGTGGCTTTCAGCAAACTAACTAATTGTTTACATTCGCATAGGCATCAATATAAACAAAGAATCAGTATTTTTATCGGTTGATTTGATGATAGTAGGCGATAAAGGATCTTGCATTTCCATCTGGAACGAATCACCTTCTACTTGCCCTGCTACGTCCATCAAAAACTTTACATTAAACGTTACGGTAAACTCTGTATCACCGTTATATTCAACGTCCAATTCCTGTGTAGCTGTTCCGGCATCAGGACTTGAAGCGTTAACGACCAACTTATTCATAGAAAACGTCAATTGAATAGACTTTGTCTTATCTACGCTGGCAACAGAAACCAAGTCAACAGCATTTAAGAACTGCTTTCTATCCATAACGGCAATTTTATCGTTACCTTTCGGTATAACAACGCGATAATTAGGGAACTGCGCATCAACCAACTTACTTGTCAAAGTAGCAGAACCTACCGTAAATCTTGCCTTTGTATCAGACAATTCGACCATAACATCATCAACGTTGGCATCTTCAAGAAGCTTTGACAATTCCCCTATGACTCTGCGCGGTAAAATTACAGAAGGCATTTCTGCACTTCCAGCAGGTGCCGGCATAGCACACAAAGCCATACGTTGAGCATCCGTTGCCACTGCAGTTAACTTCTTTTCACCACTATCATCAGAAATATGGAAGAAAATACCACCCAAATGATAGCGAACGTCATCAGTTGGTATAGCAAACTTAGTTTGATTAATTAAATGTGCCAAATCACCTGTTGTCATTTGGAACTTAGTTGTCAAATTACTGCCCGCCATTGCAGGGAAGTTTTCTGCTGGCAAAGTTGGTAAACGGAAAACAGCACGTCCGCTTGAAACGACTAACTGATCACCGGATTGTTTAAAAGAAATCTCGGCGTCATCTGGCAGCTTACGAACAATATCATAAAGCATTTGGACGGGAACAGTTGTTCTGCCACCCAAAGTAATATCTGCATTTACATGCTCTACTAATTCCAAGTCTACATTTGTTGCCGACAAAATAAGATTATCTGCGACCTCTAATTTAACATTCATTAAGATAGGCAAAGTAGCACGTTTTTCAACGATAGATTGCATATGTCCCAGCGCACGAATTAAAACTTGGCGAAAGACTGAAAATTCCATAATACGCTCCTGTTAAAAATATATTTACCCCACATTCTTAGTATCAAGTTTATCAAAAAATGTCGATTCGGTGCAAGAGCAAAAGAATTAATTTTATTTTAAAATGGTTCCTATCAAATAATCTAAACTTTCATTCATCCACGCAGGGTCATCTTTTTCTGATGGGGCACCTTTTTCCAAAGCCGTTCTGCAAGGATTATCGTCTGCCAACCAATTTTCTAACAAGTCACCAGCCAGCAAGCCAACACCAGCCCCGGCAACCAGGCCTATTCCACCAGTAAAAGGCGTTAACAACAAACCTATTCCTGTTGCAGAAGCAACTTTACTGGCGACAGCCGCACCACTTATACTTATATCAGGTTCTGCTATATTACCTGATATTTCAATTGAATTAACTATATTACCAGTCAAAGATAATTTTAAACCTCTGACAGGGACCGTCATTAAAGACAAGCTCATAGTTTCATTAACGAAGTTTAAATCACCTGCCAGTCTTAAGTTTATAACGTTTGTTTCTACTGCCACTCCTTCTTCGGTTTCCGCGACACCTTTTCTAAACTTAGTATTCACAACTGCGCAAGAAATAGTCATTTGGTCGTATTTTTTATCGCTTCTAAATAAGTCTTGTATGCTATGACGTAATGTTGTCAAAAAGTCTGTTCCATATATTCTTGATACCAAAGAAGAATATGCATAACCTTCACCGACCGAATATACTTTCACGGGTCCTGTCATATTTGCCATAAGTTCCGATAAGTTAGTTCCATGAGATTCAACATACAAATCCACATTTGTCGGTAAATCGGATATAAAGTTATCATAACCAATCTGATTAAGAATCGTGCCAACAGTCACATTTTTCCCAGTTCCTGCAAACTTTACATAATACCTTCCGGCTGCATCTAAATCAAAATCAGCCCCGACAACAATATCACTATCTGCAAAATTAGTCTTTATATCCAAACGTCCGACTCCATAAGAAGTTTTAAGTAAAACGTTAAGATTTTTTATATTTAATTTTTTATAAACTATAAAATCATTTAAAGTTATATCCAGATTCAAGTTATAATTGACTATATCTTTTCCAAACAAAGGGACATCCTTAAACACATTTTTTTCCCGGTCTATATCTTGCTTTTTACTTATGTATAGCTGCGGGAAACTTTGAGGTAAATCAATAGTTTCCGCACTAAGCTTTAAATTAACTTCTGGGATTTTTTTCGACCAATCTATACCACCAGAAAAGTAAACTTTATTTCCTTCTATGGTTATAGAAGAGTTTCTAAACGTAATTTTTTTTCTGTCTGCCCCACCGACTATATTAAGATATATAGAAGGAACATTACTTAAATCAAGATTCAATACCTCTCCCAGAGTATCAACATCTATAACATCTCCTTTAATAATAAAGTCAATTGGTAATTTACTTGTTCCTTCCAAAGCAACATTTGCTATCAAAGCATCTCCGCTCGTAGCGAAAGCAGCTTTTACAGGATAAACTTTCCTTTCCGAATTATATTCAGAAAAAGAAACAATGAACGGGACAAGTTTTTTACTTGTTTTTATCCACCCAGCATATTCACGTGTTTCATTTTTAGAAATATACCTTACCTGCAAACCATTTAAATTATAAACGTCGTTAAAAATATGAGCTTTTATATTTTTAATTTCTACTTCTCCCAAACCTGGGTCTTCAAAAGGATATTTTTTTGGTGTTTTATTCTTATCCACGTCGGAAGTTCCGTTGCTTAATTTCGGTATAGAATACTCGCCCTTATCATTTTTTTCTATGCATAGTTCTGCATCGTATATTTTAATACTTTGGATTGTTGGTCTGTCACGGAACAACGAAATAAGGTTTAAGGTAACGTCTATTTTATCCGCACTGAAAGCATATTCATGACTTGCCCAATCGGCGTTTTTCACGCTAACTTTATTAATTTCTATTTTCGGTCTTAAAGAAAGCTTCCATGAAAAAGAGCCGTTTATTTCTATTGGCACGCCAAACGCCTCTTTTAAAGCAAATAAAACATCTCCCTTTAAAGTATCAAGATTAACTTGTGACAAAGCTATTATAAAAGCTATAACCAGCCCCATAATAAACAAAGTTATTATTCTAAATATAGCAAAAAAGGCTTTTGGTTTTTTTTTCATAATATATTAATCTGGCAACTTTATCTCCATAAAATCCATGATGGGTCGCATAAAGTCTGGCACTTTTGCACGTAAAGTCAACATTTTACCTGTTGAAGGGTGTTGAAAAGTAATTTTATAAGCAAATAAAAATAAATTATTAGTGTTTAAAACAGAACTTAACGCAGGATTTAATTTTTTATTATTACCATACAAGCTATCACCAACAATGGGTGCATTTAAACAAAACGCACTATGAAGTCTTAATTGATGATTTCTTCCGGTTTTTGGCATAAATAAAACCCAAGTTAAATGACCGCCTGCTGAAGATAAAACTTTATATTCAGTCACTGCCCGTAATGGTTTTTGCCCTATGCCATTATTAAGCCTTTCTGGAGTGTCCAAGACTTGACCTTTGGCAAGATAGTTATCAATTATACCTGCTTTATTTTTTACGTCGCCATTTAATAAAGCCAGATATTCTTTATGATTTTTTTTATCTTGAAAGCCAACAGACAATACCTGTGCGGCTCGTTGGTTCTTAGCTACGACTAAGATACCGCTAGTTTCTCGGTCCAACCTGTGCACCAAAGAAATTTTACTATAAGGATACATAGCGGCAAGCATCTTATCCACTGATTTTCTTATCCCCGTTCCGCCTTGCACTGCAAGCCCTGCAGGTTTATTTATAACGACAATGTCATCATCATCATGAATTATACATTGTCTTAATTTTTCTAAATCAGACAAAGAAAAAGCTTCACCAGTTTCTGTCTTTTTATCGGGTTTCTTGGCATAGCTATAAATAGTTGGAGGTATGCGAACGACATCCCCTTCTCGTAAAAACTCTTGACCATGACATCTTGAAGAATTAACCCTTATCTGACCGCCGCGACAAAGCTTATAGAACTCTCGCTGAGGCATAGAAGGGAACTTTCGCAAGAACCATCGTAGCAATCTTGTTCCGTCTTCTACTTTTGAAACTTCTATCATTTCAGCCATATTCAAAACCCTAACAAAACTTAATCACCATAAGTGATTTGAACGGTGTTTTTACCGTTCTGCTGGCTGCAATCACCGACCGCGCCGCCTGTTTTACCGTCAGACATAGTATACCCAACAGATCCTTCCCAAGCTTTTGTTGTAAAGAACTCGCAATCAGACTGTGTTAAACCAGTAATAGAAACAACGAATTGCTGAGTATTTGACGGATTAACTGCTAATTCATAAGTCCCACCGTATGGGTTTTTATTAGACATTCCAATAGCACCAAAAATAGTAGAACCGTTTATATTTGAATAATCGTCGTATTCACCCAGCAATTGTCTTACGCTGGACACTATTTGAATTATTTCATCATTAACTGCTGTTCGCTTTTGCATACGCATAGCAGCAGAAATCATACCAACGGCACCAACGGTTATAACCCCCATAATTGCCAAAACGCCTAACATTTCAATCATTGAACGACCAGATTCTTGTATCATATTAATATCCCTTGTTTACTAATTATATTTTTTATTCTATCATAATAGTTATGAATATTCAATTTTCTGATTTGATAGAGAATAGTCCTAATGCCCCTGGTATATATAAGATGTATGACCGAGAGGGGAATCTTTTATACGTTGGGAAAGCCAAGAATCTATCTAAACGTTTAAAACAATACCTGGACATTTCCAAGCTTGAACCACACAAGCAAGTAATGAGAAGTTTAGTCACAAAAGTAGAATGGGAAATTACCGCGACAGAATCGGACGCTCTTATTTTGGAAGAAAAGCTGATAAAAACGGAAAAGCCTAAATATAATATAATGCTGACAGACGGAAAAATGTATCCTATGTTGGCTCTGACCAACCACAAATACCCACGATTGTTAAAGTTTCGCGGTAAGATTTCTCAGAAAAAAGACGTATATGGACCGTATCCTTCTGTATCAGCTTTGAACGAAACCATAAAAACAATTCAGAAGGTATGTCAGTTAAGGACTTGCACAGATACTTTTATGAGAAACAGAAGTCGCCCTTGCCTTTTGTATCAAATCGGCAGATGCAGTGCACCTTGTGTTTTACCGCAAACAAACTATGATTCAAATGTCCAACTGGCCCGTAGAATCTTAACTGGTGACAGTCAACCTATAATTACAGACTTATTAAAAGAGATGAAAAGATTTTCTGATAATCTAGATTTTGAATCTGCAGCAAAATGTCGTGATAAAATAGAGGCTTTAACAAATACGTCAACCAGGGGTATAAAACGTCAAACAACATACGCACCAAAACTTGATTGGGACGGCACAGTAACTGAACTAGAAAAAATAATCGGTAAAAAATTGAATCTTATAGGTGTTTTTGATAATTCACACTTATTCGGCAAACAAGCCGTTGGTGCAATGATTGCATTTGGGCATCAAGGTTTTATAAAGTCAGAATATAGACATTTTAAACTAAAAGACGCAGCCCGGGCAGGAAATGATATAGCTATGATGGAAGAGTTTGTATCCAGGGCAACGAAAAACAATTCTAGATTAGATTTAATTATAGTTGACGGTGGAATTGCGCAATGGAACATAGCACATAAAACGGCACCTGACGTTCCTATTTTTGGTGTTACCAAAGGCGAAGTCCGAAACGGTGACGAACATTTTATACTACCAGATGGTAGTATATGCGATTCGTTACCGAAAGATTCTAAATTATTTTTAATGTTGCGTGCAGTCAGGGACGAAGCTCATAGATTCGTAATAACTTACCACAGGACATTAAGGTCAAAGTCTGCGACTGCATCTGTATTAGATGAAATAGAAGGTATTGGTGCGGTCCGAAAAAAAGAATTGTTGCAACATTTTGGTTCTGTAAAGGCGATTGCAGATGCGGACATAAAAAGTTTATCAAAAGTCCCTGGGCTGGGGGAAGCAGCAGCAAAAAAAATATATTATTATTTCCATTAAAAGTGGTATAATTATATTATTCATATATATTAAAGGAGAAAAATATGAAAGTTTTCGTTAATCTTTTATCAATTTTCAGAATAATTGCATCTTTTGCCATGATACCAATTTTAATGTTCGGCTTATACAAAACCGCGTTTATCGTATTTGTATTAGCCGCTTTATCTGATTGGTTTGACGGTTTCTTTGCAAGAAAATATAACGTTTGCACCAAGCTTGGCGGTGTAATGGATCACATAGGGGACAAATTATTAGTTGCAATAACTTTAATAATGTTAAGCTCTTTAATGCCGATATGGTTTATAGTCGTTCCTATTATATTAATGATAGCTCGCGAGTTATATATCAGCGGTTTGCGCGAATTTTTAGGAACCCAAAAAATGGAAATGCCAGTTCCAAAAGCTCGCTTTTCCATGGGCAAGATAAAAACTACATTACAAATGATTTCAATCTGTGCATTTTTACTTTTATTTGCTCTTGGTAATTTTGTTCTAAGCGGTGACGCCGGTCAAACAACTGTATACTTGATTGCCTTATTACCACAGATTGGTATATGGGGTTTGTGGTTGTCATTACTTGCAAGCGTATGGTCTGCAACGCAATACACAATCACATTTGCAGAAAAGTTAAAAAAGATAAAATAAACAAGCAACAAAAAACGCGCTATGTGCACAAATTACTGCACATAGCGCGTTTTTATACTTTAAAACCAACCTTTCTTTGCGGGTTTCGTCTCTGAAAAATCTTTTAATATTTTCTTTTGCTTTTCGGTTAGTTTCGTAGGTATACTTATACCGATTTCTATATACAAGTCACCAAACGAACCTGCCCTTCTTCCTGGCATACCGTGACCACGAACACGTAATTTCTCACCAACTTGCGTACCAGCAGGAACTTTTACCGATAAATCTTTATCGTCTATCGTCCTTATGTCTATCTCACCACCCAGCGCAAGCGTAGTAAACGGCACCTCTACGTGCATAATCAAATCGCTACCGACTCTTTCAAATCGCTTATCAGGACGAATATGAACATCTAAATAAAAATCACCTGCGGGACCACCGTTTACGCCGGCCTCTCCTTGACCTGCCAAACGAAGTCTGGCACCATCTTCTATGCCGGCAGGTATTTTTACTTCCAAAGTTCTATTTTTATGAACAGTTCCGGTTCCATCGCATTCCGAGCATTTTTTATCAATTTTATGTCCCAACCCATTACAATCTGGGCAAGGCGTTTCCATAGCAAAAAAACCGCGCTGAGTATGAACGAAACCTGTTCCACCGCATCTTGAACAAACTGGCGCAGGCTTACCATCTGCCGTTCCATACCCGGAACACTTTTCACACTTAACGTTACTTGAAAATTTTACGGTATGAGTTTTCCCAAAATAAGCATCTTTTAAATCTATTACAACTTCATCCAACAAATCACGACCTGATTTTGCAGAAGTTCTGTTATTTGTTCCACCGCCGAAACCAGCGAACCCAAACCCACGCATAGCTTCACGTAAAATATCTTCCATACCAGCAGCACCGCCCCCCATATCAAAATGGAAAGCCCCGTTTCCAAACGGATTTGCCCCAGCCCCGAAAGGATTCGCCCCCGAAGCATTACCACCAGCAAAAGCCGCATCACCAAATCTATCATAAGCAGCACGTTTCTGCGGGTCTTTTAAAATATCAAAGGCGTTATTAACTTCTTTAAACTTTTCTTCGGCATCTTTATCACCTGGATTTTTATCAGGATGATACTTCATAACTAATTTATGATACGCTTTTTTAATATCTTCTTCCGAAGCGTTTTTTGACACTCCTAAAACTTCATAAGGATTTTTATTCATCTTTTTATCCCATATTGTTTTTACATTTCTTGGGAAATATATAAGTATATTATAAGAAAAATCAAGCCCGACAGTTAATTCTTTCGCTTGCTAAAAAACAAAAATTGTTATAATAATAAAATATTAATAAAAAGTTAGAAATAAAGATATGACAGAAAATAATACACACACATACGACGCTTCTGATATTCAGGTATTAGAAGGTCTGGAACCAGTTCGTCTTCGTCCTGGTATGTATATAGGTGGGACAGACGAAAAAGCTTGGCACCATTTACCGATAGAGATTATGGATAACTCTATTGACGAAGCGGTCGCTGGTTTTGCGAAAAAAATAACTGTTAATTTAATAGATTCAAAAACAATTCGTATAATTGATGACGGGCGTGGAATACCAGTTGACGAGCACCCAAAGTATCCCGGTAAGTCTGCATTAGAAGTTATACTTACCACGCTTCATTCTGGGGGTAAATTCAATAACAATGTATATAAAACCAGTGGTGGTTTGCATGGTGTAGGAAGCGCAGTAGTTAATGCATTAAGCTCTGAAATGATTGTTGTTATAACCAGGGACGGTTATAAATGGCGCCAAACGTTTTCCAGGGGTAAACCTACAAGCGCAATGACAAGAATGGAAGAAAGTAAGGGTCATGGCACAGACATACAATTTACTTTAGATGATGAAATCTTTGGACCAAGTGCTGTATTCAAGCCGATAAAAATATATCGTATGGCAAGGGCAAAAGCATTCTTATCAAAAGGCGTAAAAATAGAATGGCATTGCAACCCAGAATTATTAACAGAAGATATGAATATTCCTTCGGATACAGTATTTTATTATCCGAACGGGGTTGCCGATTTTTTAGAAGAAAGAACGAATAATAAGCCAAGAATATTACCCAAGATTTTTAGTGGCAGCGTTGATTTTCCAGACGATTCCGGTCGCATTGAATGGGCTTTGACTTTTTTAACCGATGAAAATGGTGCTGCGTCAGACGATGGGTTTTTTGCGTCTTATTGTAATACTATTGCAACAATAGACGGTGGAACGCACGAAACAGGTTTTAAGTCTGCTATAACAAAAGGAATAAAAGCCTATGGTGAAAAGATAAATAATAAATCTGCGGCATCCATTATAAGTGAAGATGTTTTTGATTCTGTGGCAGCGATAGTATCTGTATTTTATAAAAGTCCTCAGTTTTTAGGTCAAACAAAAGAAAAATTATCAAATCCTGAAGTGGCAAGATTTACAGAAAATGCTTTACGCGACCCATGGGAAATATTTCTAGCATCAGATCCGAAAACAGCAAATACATTACTAGACTTCGTAATAAACCTTGCCAATGCAAGAATTAAAACGAAGCAAGTAAAAGATATAGCAAGAAAAACCCCGACAAAAAGGATTCGTATGCCGGCAAAGCTTGCAGATTGCTCTAAGCATGGCATAGAAGGAACGGAACTTTTTATAGTAGAAGGAGAATCGGCTGGAGGAACTGCGAAACAAGCACGAGATAGAGCGACACAAGCTATTATGCCGCTTCGCGGTAAGGTATTAAACGTTATATCTAATTCGGACGAAAGATTTGTTGCGAATAAAGAGCTAAACGAATTAATAGACATTATAGGTGCTGGCACCGCAAAAGATTGGGACGAAAATAAATTAAGATACGAAAAGATAATAGTAATGACCGATGCTGACGTTGATGGCAGTCATATAGCATCACTTTTGATGGCGTTTTTCTATCAGTGTATGCCGCAATTAATTTATGGTGGTCATTTATATTTATCTTGTCCGCCGTTATATAAGTTAACATGCGGAACAGATTCTATTTATGTAGATTCGGATGAAGAGCTTGAAAATCTTAAAAACGGTAAATATAAAAATAAGAAGATAGAAATATCAAGATTTAAAGGGCTGGGTGAAATGATGCCGAATCAATTAAAAGAAACGACAATGTCACCGAAGACCCGCCGATTAATACGCGTAGAATTACCGCCAAGAACAGACGACGGTGCAGAAGATACAGAGAAGACAAGAACGATAGTATCTGAACTGATGGGTAAAAAGCCAGAATTCAGATTTAAGTTTATAACCGAGCATGCTCAATTTGTTAAAGACCTATTTTTATAGAAATTAGTAACAATAATGCGAGAAAAAAAATAAAACGCCGATTAAAATCGGCGTTTTATTTTAAATATTCCTCATCTTATGAATATTATTGGATACCGACAAGGAATTCATCGCCCCAACCTGCCACGACTTGACCGCCGATAGCACAATTAAGGTCTTCGAAACCGGATTTAACTTGGCTTTTTTTAACTACGCTGCTGGTAATAAGTCCGCCAGCAGTTCCCAATACGACGCCAGCGACTGAATCTGATATAAGGCGGGAAGTATTAAACTTACCATCTTCATTTTTCCAATCCGATCGCTTAAAATTAGTAGCTTTTTGGTCTAAATTATTCACGATAGATGCTATGCGTTCTTTTGCCGCGTTCTGCTGTTGTAATAACTGTTGTTGCTTAGCTAATTCTGAAGCTTTTTGAGCTTCATCAGCCAAATTTTGTTGAACTTCTATCAAAACTTTTAATCTATCCATATAAGTTCTAAACTGATATTCTTCTATATCATTTGTTTCAAAACAATATGTCAAAATGTTTGATATAAGAGAAGAAATCTCAGGATTTGTTGCATATTGACTTTGCCACATATAAATGTTTTGTAAATCTGAATCTGGACAAGAGAACTCAACATTTTTATTGTTTTCATTTGGCGAATCTGTGATGGCCGGCGTCGGTTTAGATGATGTTACAGGCGACGTTGGAACGGTCGGTGTTATAGTTGGCTTTGGGGCTGTTGCGGCTACAGTTGTTGCTGGCGTTTCAAGTTGTTGAAAAACGCACTTTTTAGAAGAAGAATCCAAATAACTTCCATCTGGACAATCATAATAATAGCAAATATTATTACCAGACGCATAAGATTTACCACCTAAAGCACTAACTTGACCATCTTCATAAGAAACCCCTTCAATCAACCACATTTTCTGCAACCCAGATTCGGGTGTTGCAGCACTACTTAAATCTAATTTATCCGTGCAATACTGCGGTGTAAACTCTTGCCATTTATCATCTCCAATCCACCCCCAAGATTGTTTACATACGGCAAACTTGGTAAAAGTTTTATTATAAACTACGTCTCCATCTTCACAATAACCATCTTCACAAATATAACACCTAGACGCTTGTTTCCTATCTTGTCTAGATATATCAATAGTATCCGCATTTAATCTATCATTACCCGTGGATTCGTTACAAGACACTGGAACACAACCTGGTCCAGCCATAACTAAACCTGGAACAAAGAAAAACAAAACAGGTAACAGCAGAAATATTTTTTTCATATTTTCCCCCCGAAATATATTTACTTATCACGCTAATTTTATCACATTTTAAGAACTATCTCAAAGAGAAATGTATATTTTTACTTGCATTCTGCAACTAATTGATTTATTTGTGCGGCTAAAACTAAATCTGTCTGCTTTAATTTTTCTATCTGACCAATTGCATATAAAACTGTTGCATGATCACGATTACCACAATAAATACCTATTTCTGATAAAGACAAACCTGTTGCTTCTTTCAAAACTACCATCATTATCTGACGTGCCAAAACTAAAGAACGATTACGACCTTTACCGCAAACCGCTTCATAAGTAACCCCCAGCTTTTCACACATAGCCTTTACCATTGCAACAGGTGTTTTTGCTTTTTGCAAAGAATCTGCCAATAAACGTTCTGCAACATTCATATCAACGACCGTCCCCATTAATTCTTTATAGGTTCTTATTTTATTTGCAACACCGCCAATTAAATGACCGTTACCAGCAATTCTTGCGGACAAAGCTTCAGCAACATCCATTTCAACACCGGCACGCATTAACATCACGCGTTTAACATTTGCATTTGGTGCGATAACATCGGCAACCAATCCGGAAGCAAGCAAAGACTGCATACGACGGTCGAAACCAGATAAGTTATTTGGCGCCGCATTAGCTGATATAACAACATTTTTACCCACCAAGCGCAAATCCATAACTAATTGTAAAAACTCTTCACAACTTGCACGCTTACCAGCCAAAGTCTGAACATCGTCCAAGATAAAAGTATCACAATTACGACAAAAATCTTTGAAAGCAAATACGCTGCGATTTTGAAGGCTGCGAGTAAACTCTGCTACGAACTGAGCCCCTGTCATCATAACGCAACGACCGAAAGAAGAACTGTTAATACAATCCAGCAACAAGCTTTTACCGCAACCAGCAGGTCCATAAATAAACAACGGCGAGAAAGAAACTTTACCCGCCGCAACTTTCTTACAAGCAGACAATACAAAAGCATTTTCTTCACATGCAACGAAAGAATCGAATGCTTTTTCATCAGATTCTTTTTTTACGACATCTGCAACGGGTGCATAAACTTGAACATTATTATCATTAGCAATATTCTTAACCGCGTTCACAGAATTACGAACGCATATTTTTAAACCCAAACCGAATTCTGCAGCAACTGCATTAAGAACCCCCGAATGAACACTGCCTATAAAATCAGCAGAGAATTGATTCTGAGCAGATAATACTAAATCACCGTCACAAATAGAAAAGTTTAAGGGGGCAATCCAAGAAGTGAAACTGGCAGAATCCATTTTTGCAGCTATGGCCTCCTTGATTGTTTCCAAGTTAGTCATATTTGTTTTTATAGCTGCTGTCTGCATGTCGTTTCTCCTTTCCTTCCTTAAAAGAGTTTCCTGCCGCACAAGAGTGTAAAAAACACCTGCACAGAAACGCTAAATTAACTGAACGTTCAGTAATCTATGTTTCTTGTTACTTAATTCTTTGTAATCGTATTTTATTTAAACGTTACAAAGTTAAGATTCCTACTTTTTACTCTCTCGCGTTTGTGATTGATGTTTCTCAATCGGTTTTGGATACGTAAAATAAGTTATAAGATTAAATTAAGTTTTCAACAAAATGTTGAACGATTTTTCAACATTTATTTTTTGACAACGATTCGTTTTTTTGCCAGATTTCCGCACTTTGTATATACACTGTATATACATTTTTTATTTTATAAACGGACGTAACCACCGTCTTGTTTTCTTATTAAACCTTGCAATTCTAGAACCACTAATTCACTTTTAATTTCCGCAACTGATTTTTTGACAACTTCTGCCAATACAGATTCGGACACTGGAATTGTTCCTATTTTATCTAAAAGCGAATCGTCTTTTTTTATTTTTTCTTCTTTTATCTTTTCAAAGTCATTCTTTTTTTCTTTATGAAAAAAATCATCTGCCCCCATACACAATTCTGCCAATCCATTTTTTATTAAAGTATTTGGACCCACAGCCCTTGCATCTAAAGGATGTGACGGAATTGCATATAGTTTTCTTCCGTAACTAAGTGCGAATCGAGCAGTCAGCATAGACCCCGATGCTAAATCGGCTTCTCCTAAAACAAGTTTTTCACCTATTCCAGCAATCCAACGATTCCTTTGTGCAAAGTTTTGCCCCTTTGGTATAAACCCAAGTGGCATTTCACTAATTATGGCACCTCGATCTATTATTTTGTGATATAAAGATTCGTTTTCCAGTGGCCATATATAATCTACTCCGCCAGCCAAAACCGCAATTGTCTGACCGTTACCGACCGCATTTAAAGCCCCCATATGTGCCGCTGAATCACTTCCTATTGCCATACCCGAAACAACGGAATAATTATTAGAAGCGAATCGCTCAGCTATTTCAGATATTAGCCTCATACCTGCAACGGTTGCATGTCTTGTCCCCACTATACTTACAGCATCTTTTAACAAAGTATCTAAATTACCCCTAACAGAAATTACAGGTGGATGATTTTTAATTTCCTTTAGATTTACAGGATAAAAATCATCATCGTCAGATATAAAATGTATACCCAGCTTTTCAGCCTGCTCTATTTCCCGTAAGACCGAATCGTATACAGAAGTATTTTTTAAACTTTCTGCTGCGTTTTTTGCGCTTCCAAATTGCTTTATCAATTCGTTATATTTAACCGCACCAATTTTTGGTGTGCGTAATAATAACAATTTATATAAAATATCTTCTTTCATAAGTCATAGTATAGAAATAAATTGATATAAAACAAAAGCACTTTATTAAAAACGCCCTTTCGGGCGATTTTTAAAGATTTAACAAGAAATCATAATCATAAGCAGAACATTCTTCCGGCCTACCTTCACCTGTCCAATTATCACACTCTGCTTTTAATTGACGTAAGAGTGCCATAAAGTCATTATAATCAGGCGTTCCTTTAATAGCTAGCAACTGAGAACGTAAAACTTCAGCTTCTGATAAGTTTTCGTTATTCTGACCTTCTACTTTACCGCCAATTAACTCGTTACCGAATAATTCCATTGCACCGACGCCTATACCGGCACCACCTACTACACCACCTATAGTAGCCCAAGTTCTTCCGCTTTTTTTAGCGTCTAATATTCGCTGATTCAAAATATCTTCATCTGCCCAAGAACCGCATACTATTGTCTTACCCCATTCGTAATACTTAGCAGGAACGTCGGACACATCAACTCTTGCATCATTTGACTTTACTTCTACGCGAACAAAACATGTATTATTTTCAGGATTTTCCACATCCTCTACCATTGTCGCATAATTATTAGTATTACTGTAACGAGAAGCCCACACAAAAGTATTTCCTATACCTATATTATTATTTATGCAAGCAGCTTTTTCTTTTTCACGCATATCTACTTCGGTGCTAACAGAAACATCTGGTAATGTATTATTATTGGCTTGAACACTTGATTTATCAGTCGCAGCACTTTCAGATGACGCAACGTTTGCCATTGCCATAGCGTTTATCTGATTTACCGATGCTGTTGAACGGGGCGCTGTCATTACTTGTGCAGCCATAGACCTGCGACTTTGCGTTCCTGAATCAGCAGCCCAAGAACTGACACACAGCAACATTCCCAAACCAAGAAAAAATATTCTTTTCATATTTATCCCCTACTACATTTTTATATATTATACCAAAAAAAGACTTAAAAATAAAGCTCTACTTTAATTCAGCAGAGCTTTTTTATTTATAAGAAGCTTTATTTCTTCCACTTCCATGTAATTTTTGATTCGGTTCCACCGACCAAGCGTCCTATATTTTCATGATGCTTTATCAAACAAAGCAAACTTATTGCCAAGAAAGCCCAACCGAAACCGCCCCCCATCACGAAGCCAAAAACGGGGAATAAGCACATAACTATAATTGCACCCAACGAAGAATACCCCGTGGATAAAGAGATTATTAACCATTCTATACCAAGCACGGCAAATATTAAAGGGTTTACAGCCAGCATAATACCAAACAAGCAAGAAATCCCCTTTCCTCCATGAAATTTCAGCCAAACAGGAAAACAGTGTCCAACAATAGCAAAAAATCCGCACCAAGCCCCCCAGACTGGATCAACTAAATAAGCCCCGATAAAAACGGCAAATATAGCTTTCAGCATATCAAGAATCCAAGTAAGTCCCGCAAGTCTTAAGCCGCCTACTCGCATAACATTCGTTGCGCCGATATTACCGCTACCTACTTTACGAATATCCCCTTTACCTGCAATTTTCGTTAATACCAAGCCCATAGGTATGCTACCTAACAAATAAGAAATAATTATAGTAATTACATATATCATTTTATTTTTCCTTGATTTTATCTTTGTTTTCTATAAAATAGCAGAAAACCTTAAAAAATAAAAGGAAAATAAAGTGGCAAATCATAAGTCATCAAAAAAAAGAATATTAGTAACAGCAAAAAAGAACGCTATTAACACAGCACGTCGCAGTTCTGTAAAAACAGCTACAAAGAAAGCTTTGGTTGCAATTGAATCTGGCGACAAAGCAGCTGCAACATCTGCATTACGTAACGCAGAAAGCAAAATTATGAAAGCAGCTGGTAAAACAATGCCAAAGAAACGTGCATCTCGCAAAGTTTCTCGTTTGGCAAAGAAAGCTGCTGCTAAATAAAATAAAAAAAGTTTGTTGTTTGTCCCGCATACTTTTTGCGGGATTTTTGTCGTATACAAACAAATAACAGACACAAATAAAATATAAACAAGTGCATAAAAAAAGACTCGCTTATTTTTCCCAAGCGAGTCTTTTCATACCAAGAACCATTATTAATTTAACGGTGCCCCCCAATGCTGCTGTATAGTTCTTTCAACATCCATCGGGCTAACCAAAACCTGCGGTGTCAGTATAACGACCAACACATCACGCGTAGCACTTGTTTCCCTAGATCCAGACAAAGCCATAAAGTCAGGATCACCCAAACCATAACGAGTATCATTATTCGTTTGCTTTTCAAAACCTGAAACAACCAACATTTGTCCAGATTCCATAATTACTTCTTGCATAAAGCTACGTTCTTCAACTTCTGGTAATTGCAACGTTACTTCACCGATTGTCTGACTGCTCATCTTTAACAATTCACGAATAGACATTCTGAACAGCAGTAATATTTTTCCGTTTTCCAAAACGTTTGGTAACAATTGCATTGAAAACCCTGTTTCCAAATCATCTTGGTCAACAGTGCTTGATTCAACTGTTGTAAAGTTTCTTGATTCAAAACGTTTAATATATCCAGTTGTTCTTGTGTTATTAACCGGTGCCACACGATTATTTCTTGTTGTGACTCCTACGTTAGTAACCAAAGATACTTTACCCTGTTTTGCCAAAGCTTGTATCAAAGCATCACTGCCTGCCAAACCAGACAAAGACCCATTCATAATTTGATCAGATGTATATGCACCGGCAACTTCTTTACCGTCTTCTATATGTGTCGCCCCCGTCAAAGCAGACACTGTATTAGACAAGACAGCGATATTCATGGAACTTGCTTCAGTTGTAGTTAGATTATTTTTCGGATTAGCTACTATATTCAAGCCGGAAGCAGAATTAATAGCCGCAGCTAAGTTCAAACCGAACGCAGAATCATTTGATATTGAAACTTGTAATACTTTCACGTCGATAGTAACTAACTGAGAAAGTCTTTTATTTTGCTTATCTATGTATTCGCCTACTCTTGCCAAAATAGAAGGAGGTGCAGTAACTGTAATAGTCCCCAAACTTCTAGATACATTAAAATCAGAATTGTCAGAATTACCTATAATAGAAGCAATTGTTTGTTCTACTTCATCCCATTCTTTCAAAGTAGATTCCAAAGAAACCAGATTTCCGTCATCTGTCTGCACAGAAGATTGATAAGAAACATCTGTTCCCAACGCATACAAAGTAAAAGTCTTTGTTTCTGTTTCATAAAAAACGATGGAAGATTTATCGTAATACCATAACAAATCCAAATCTGTTGCTACCTGAGACAACAAGCCAGACAGTTTACCTGTATAAGCTACATTAATAGTTTTCTTTAATTTTTCCTGATTAACTTGACTATCTATTTTTACAGGGATACCGGTAATAGCATTTATATCATTTGCCAACACCTGTAAAGTGACGGGTTGATTTAACAAAATAGTAATTCCTGTATCTGTTTCAAATCTGGAAGGCAGATTATTTCTATGAGCCAACAAAGTAGATTTATTTCCCAACCAAACGCCTTCGGACATAGAAACAGTATCCCCACTTGCTACTTTTGCCGTTGGATTTTTTGCCATTTCAAATGCATCATAAGCATTTATAAAATCTTGATCAACAGATGCAGCGACCTTTGCAGACTCTTGCTTTGCACAACCTGCTAAAACGGCACACAAAAGCCCACAAGTTGTAAAGATATTAAATAATTTCATCATCTGTTTCTCCTACTAGAATATAAAACATTACTCTTCCGAAGTCGATATAACCAACACCCTATTACCCTTATAAAACTTTGCATAAGGTATAGGTGTAGCACGCCCGAAATTACGAACTAATGCAGAAGCAACATCAACAAAACGTCCTTTAAACACAGCACTTGCTTCTATTGGATATTCACGTGGTGTAGTCCAAACCAAATCCCAACCTTCTTTATTACACCAATCTTGCAAAACTTCACGTAAGGTTTGACCATTTGCGACAACCCAAGACCTGACTTGGTCCGTTAATATAACGTCAGGTTCTGCGTCTGCAGAGATATCTACTGATATTTCTGTTTCTGTATCTTCAATAGTCACGTCGTCATTTGCATTTTCTACGTCTTCTACTTTCAAGCCCATTTTTTCAACAAAAGCTTCATACCCATCAGCATAAGAATTATTACAATTATTTCTTCCACTACGAGCAACAGCCAAAACCGTTCCCCCGTCGTCTTCAAGCATTTCACGATGAAGCAATGGCATTTCAGAACCATTATTGCATTCGTCATCAAACCCAACTGGTATTTGATTTCCATGAAGCATATTTGCCCCACCAGACCAAGTTCCTTCAAGATTTTTTGCACCCAGATTAAAATTATTTTCAACCACCAAATCTGCCCCTATTTTAGAGACAATTCTTATATTATCAGATGTGTTTTCTGTGCACTTTTCGCCGTCGCAAACAGGTTCAACATCGGCTTCTGACCCTGCGATAGGCCAAACAGGTATCACTTGTTGAGCTTGATATTGTTCTGTATTTTGTTGCACTTGCTGCGTTTCGTTCACGTCCTTATCCTGAACGTAAAAAACTTCTGAAGTAACGATTTGTGGCAAATTATCTGCTGCAAAGCAATAACCAGCAGCGGTTGCGAACATAGCTGCAATAAAAATCTTACGGAACATAATTACTTCCTTTCCTAAACTATTATTATATATATTATAACAACTTGACCGAATCTGTGCAAGATTAAAAAAACATGCAATTTTGACAAGAAAAATATATTTTTTGTTTGGAATCGCACGAATCGATAAAAGATGTTATACTGCAGTAATAAAGTAATAATTTTGCAGGAGTATCTATGTCAAACACGTTATATTTAGTATTTTTTATAGTTTTGATATTATTAAATATAGTTTCGTTATTAATAGCTTTACATTCAAACAAAAAAATAAAGAATGTTATAAAAAGCCAAAATCTTGAATATAATTTAATAGTAAAAATTCAATCACTACTAAAAAACAAATCGGCAACCAACACCGTAACAGAACATGCCGAAATGATATATCAAGACCTGTTGCAAAATCTAATTCCTATTATGGCCGCCATAGATATAATGCCACGTCAAACACCTGAACATCCATTGTGGCGTGCATTGGGTGGTATAATGGACGAATATGCCAAGAACCCTTTTGCCCTAGAAAAACTTCGTCGCAGTATTAAGTTAGATTCTGAAATAGCTAGAAACGTAGATAATTATATGAAGCGCGCTAACGGATTTTTACAATACCTATCGAATAACGAGCCAGACGGCATACTAACTGCAACATTTACCGACGGTTTATTGGGTCAATCCATAACATTTTTTGCTCAGGCACAACAACTAGCAAATCAAGACGAATAAAAGATATGCCAAAGTTATCAGAAAATCTTATAAAAAACATATCCAATATGCGCGGTGAACCGGATTGGTTATTAAACTGGCGAATAGATGCGTTTAAAAAATGGCAAAAAATGAAAGAACCCAATTGGGCAGAAATAACCTATCCAGACATCAATTACGACGAATTAAATTACTATAACGAAGCAAAGTCCTTAGACAATTCTGACTTAAAAAAAACATATGACAAAATGGGCTTATCAGAAAGCGAACAAAAAGCCCTTCTTGGTATGGCAACAGATACAGTTATAGACAGTCGTTCAGTTCATACATCATACAGTAAAGAATTAGAGAAATTAGGTATAATCTTCTTACCATTATCCGAAGCTGTTCAAAAACATCCGGAATTAGTGAAAAAGTATTTAGGGTCGGTAGTTCCTTCAACAGATAATTTTTTTGCAGCTTTAAATGCAGCGGTGTTTTCAGATGGGACATTCGTATACGTTCCCAAAGGTGTAAAATGCCCTATTGATTTAGCAAGCTATTTCAGGATAGAAACAGCAAAAATCGGTCAATTTGAAAGAACTTTAATAATCGCAGACGAAGGTTCAGAACTAAGTTACATGGAAGGTTGCAGTGCCCCCAGAAGACCAAATCATCAATTACATAGCGGTGTCGTTGAAATCATAACAAAAGAAAATGCGACCGTAAAATATGCAACTGTTCAAAACTGGTATGCAGGAGAAATGTCTACATACAGCGATTTTGAACATACTATTCCAGACGGTGGTATTCTTAATTTTGTAACCAAACGCGGAAAGTGCGAAAAAAACGCAAGACTTGATTGGACACAAGTAGAAGTTGGCTCTGCTATAACATGGAAATACCCATCTACTATACTTGCTGGTGATGGATCTACAAGCGATTTTTATTCTTTGGCAATAACTCGCGGTAATCAACAAGCAGACACAGGAACGAAAATGATACATATTGGTAATGACACTGTATCTAATATAGTTTCTTATGGTATAGCGCTCGATAGGTCCAGACAGACTTTCAGAAGTCTTGTAAGTTTTAGCGGTAAAAATTGTAAAAACGCATCTAAATGCGACACAAGAATCGTTGGAGACAACGCTACATCAAATACTTTACCAACAATAATACATAATAACGGTGAAAATCAGCAAAGTCACGAAGCCAGCACAGGCGCAATTGACGCCAATCAAATGCTTTACTTAGAACAAGCCGGCATATCAGAAGACCAAGCCATAGCTTTAATAATCGGCGCAACAGCAAATCCTATATTATCCAGACTTCCTATGGAGTTCTTAGTAGAATCAAAACAATTAATACAAATGGCTATAGAGCATTGATTGAGAAAATCATAAATTATGATATAATAAAGAGATAGGTAAAAAAAACATGCTTGAAATAAAAGATTTAACAGTATCACTTGATGGTAAAGTTTTACTATCAGATATAAATATATCTGTTAATGATGGTGCAAGACATTTATTATCCGGTCATAATGGCAGTGGTAAATCAACGCTTGTAAGCGTAATATCCGGTAATCCAGAATATAAAATAGAAAAAGGCACAATAAAGTTTAACGGAAAAGATATTACGACAGAAAACGCAACAACTCGTGCTTTATTGGGTATATTTACGGGTGCCCAAAATGTTCCTGAAATACCTGGATTAAGTGTTCTTAGTTTTTTAAAGCATTCTTCTGTTGCGCACACTCACTTTGAAACCGGAAAAGATTTATCTATGGGTGAGTTTTTAACAGAATTAGAAAAAGCGCGCGCAAAACTTGACATTCCAAAAGAATGGCTTAACCGTAGTATAAACGTTGGTTTTTCTGGTGGTGAAAGAAAGCGTTTAATGCTATTAAGACTTTTATTAACGAAACCTATATTTGCAATATTGGACGAACCGGATTCAGGTGCAGACGAAACAGTTCAAAAACAAACTGCTGATATAATAAAAGAAATGAAAAATACCACTTTTTTATTTATCAGTCACCAACATAACTTTACGGAAATGATAAAGCCAACTGAAATAACGACTTTATCAAAAGGTAAAGTTATAACAAATAAATAGCACATTGTAAAAAAGCGCTATGTGCATTAAATAAAGGCATAGGAGTCTTTTTATGAACGGAATGATTTTATTTATTGGGGCTTTATTCTTATTATGGGTAGGCAGAAGTATTTTAATACCTTTATTAGTAGCCACGTTTTTTTGGTATTTAATAAACGCCATATCAACATATTACAGAAAAGTTTTACCGTATAATGCTAATGAAGCAAGAAGTAAATATTTTTGGAAAGCAAAATCTATGGATTTTATATCGCAGCTTTTATCTTTTCTTACGTTATGCGGTGTAATATACTTCTTTATAACACAAGTTCGTCCTATGTTTACAGAACTATTTTTATATTTACCAGAATTACAACATAAGATAATCAACTTCAGTAATTATTTATATAATTCCATAGGATTAAAGTTTGACGCCAGCATGATACCAAATCTTACAAACATTGCTGCAAATGTTGGCGCATCTGTTGCTAACATAGCAACATCTACTGGCATGATATTAATATATATGTTGTTTATGTTTATAGAACAGAGTACTTTTAATAGAAAGTTTGCATCTTTATTCCCGAACAAATCAAAATCCAAAAAAATACGATATATAATTGAAAGTATTGATACTAACATGAAAAAATACTTATTTATGAAGACCTTAATATCCGGCATAACCGGCATATTATCATATTTCTTACTTGAACTTCTTGGTTTAGAATTTGCAGGGGTTTGGGCGTTTATAGTATTTATTACCAGCTATATACCTACAATTGGTGCGATAATAGCCTGTGCATTACCGATTCTATTTTCACTTGTTACTGCGCCAAGTTTACAACAACCAATACTTACGGCAATTGGATTAATAGCTTTACAAATAATATTCGGTAATATCCTGGAACCAAAATTAACTGGAAAAACATTAAACTTATCAACTTTAGCTATTTTGATAAACTTGGTATTCTGGGGAATGATTTGGGGAATAGCAGGTATGTTTTTCAGCGTTCCTCTGTTGGTGGCAACTTTCATTATTACAGCCCAGTTTGATTCTACGCGTTGGGTTGCGGTATTATTATCAGCAGATGGGAAAATACCAAACAAGAATGAAGATGAAGAATAATAAAAAAACGGTGCTATATGCACCGTTTCTAGTATTTTTTGTTAATTTCTTTTTATTAAATCTATTGCATTTTCTAGAATTATTTTAGCAGAATAAGAATCTAATTTTTGTTTTATATCTGAAAGTTTTATTTTACCCATTTGATCTTGGGCATAAAAACTTGTCAGACTTTCGTCTATAAACGCAATTGGAACGTCTGTATAAGCGCTTAATTCTTTTGCGAATTCACGCACGTATTTTGTCGTATCTGATTCTGTTCCATCTGTTCTTATTGGTAAACCGATAATTATCCCAACGACTTTTTCGAACATAGACATCTCGGCAACTTGTTTAGCCAAAGATTCTTTATTATAAGATTTAAGTTCAATAACAGGTCTGACAAAGACGAAATCTCTTGTATCGTCTGATATTGCAATCCCTGCCCTAGCCGCCCCCCAATCTATGCCCATCAAGCGACCGCGTTTGGGAAAAACCTTGAAATCTGGCAAAATCATTGTATAATCTCTTTGGTTAATTTCATAGAAATAGAATAGGATTAGAAATGGCATTTAGCAAGCAACAATTGCAAAAATTTGCAGATTTAATAAAAATCGATATTCCAGAAGAAAAATTGGAAAGTATGAATATAGACTCTGTCATAGATTGGTTAGATAAACTGCAAAAAATTGATACAAGTGGCGTTGAACCTATGTTGAATCCGGCAGAACACAAATTACCGCAAAGACAAGATATTGTGACGGACGGAAATATTCGTGATGAAATCTTGGCGAATACGCCGGACAAAACCGGAAACTCTCGTGGGTATTTTGCTGTTCCTAAAGTTATGGACGAATAATAAAAAGGGTGCAATAAAATGCTAAATAAAGATATAAAGGGCACAGAGATAACGCTTAAACATTCTGAAACCGGGAAGTATTTAAATATATTGGATAAAATACCATATAACGACGCTTTAAGTTATATAGAGTCTTTTAACAAATTAAAACTGCCCGATAATTCTTGTATATTTAAATTAAATCTGCATTTATATTATCAAAAAGAATATTTTACTGATATGAACCGCTGGACATCAACAAATACAAGAAAAGAACAAGACCTTAGTCATATGGAAATAGATTACAGACTAAACGGCAATTTAAGGAAATGCAACAGTGACGATTGTCTTAAAAACCTTGCATCAGGTAAATGCAAAGACGCCTTTGTAATAGAGCACATAGGAAAAAAGTTTTTTGCAAATAAATACCAAGAACATACTAAGTAACCTATACAATATAAGTGATACAAAATGATAGATTTAACGATTAAAGAAGCACTTGAACAATTAAAATCCCGTAAAATAAGCGCAACAGAGCTTACGAAAGCTTATCTAGATCGAATTGATAAATACGGTAAAGATTTAAATTGTTATATAACATTAACTCCGGAACGCGCTTTACAAGACGCACAAGAATCGGATAAGCGCTATGCAAGCGGCGAAACGTTAAAATTGGACGGTATGCCTATTGGTATGAAAGATTTGTTTGCGACTCGTGGTATTAAGACTACTGCGGCATCTCATATCATTGATAATTTTATACCTGAATATGAATCAACGGTGTCACAAAAATTCATAGATGCAGGAACTGTTTTACTTGGCAAAACGAACCTTGATGAATTTGCCATGGGGACTTTTAGCAAAACAAGTTATTTCGGTGCGCCGGTAAATCCGTGGCAATTAGAAAAACGCTTAACCGCAGGTGGGTCGTCTGGTGGCACAACCAGTGCCGTAGCTTCTGGACTTGCAATTGGTGGGACTGGCACGGATACAGGTGGTTCTATTCGTTTTCCTTGTGCAATTACCGGGCTTGTTGGTATGAAACCAACTTATGGTTTATGTAGTCGTTGGGGCTGTATAGCTTTTGCTTCAAGTCTTGATACGCCAGGACCTATTGCAAGAACGGTTGAAGATGCGGCTTTACTATTATCGGCGATGGCAGGTTATGATTCAAAAGATTCTACAAGTTCAGATAAAGGTTTTTATTTTAACGGGGATTTACAACCTATTTTAACCAGATCAGAAAAACCGATTCGTGTTGGGGTGATAAAAGAACTGATGGACGTTAAAATATCTGAAGATATGAAACAACTATTCCAGCAAAGAATTGCAGATTTAAAGTCTGGTGGTGCCGAAATAGTAGAAGTATCAATTCCAAATATATTAGATGCTTTGGCAGCTTATTATATAATAGCTCCGGCTGAAGCAAGTTCTAATTTAGCACGATATGATGGTATGCGCTATGGTCTTCGCGTTGAAGGAAGCGATATATATGACACATTTAAGAAGACTCGCGCAGCAGGTTTTGGTGACGAGGTAAAACGTCGTATGATTATAGGAACGGCGGTTTTATCCAGCGAATCATACGAAGTATACTTTATGCAAGCTGCAAGAGTTCGCAGAATGATAGCAGACAGCTTTAACAAAGCCTTTACAATGTGCGATTTAATAGTTTGCCCTTCAAGTGCCGGAACCGCTTTACCGCTTGATTCAGATTTAACGCCACTTGAATACTATGCGTTGGATATGTTCACGGTTGCAATGAATCTGGCTGGTATACCTGCTTGCAGCGTTCCATGTGGTTTGGCAGGAAACGGTTTACCGCTTGGGATGCAAGTTGTAGGTAAAAGGTTTGACGATATGCGTGTATTACAGCTAGCAAAACACATAGAAGATTTTAGTAAAGTAGATAATCGTCCGACAAAAATAATGGGGAAATAAAAAATGGTGGCTAGAAGTGGAATCGAACCACTGACACAGGGATTTTCAGTCCCTTGCTCTACCAACTGAGCTATCTAGCCAACGCGAAAGAAATAATAAAATACTAAAAGAAAAAAAGCAAGGAAAAAGAAAAAATGTTTACGATAAAAGGAAAAACGACAGATTGGGAAGTTGTTATAGGCTTAGAAACCCATATAGAAGTCTTATCAAAGAGTAAGTTATTCAGCGGTGCTTCTGCAGACTATAACCCCAGCGTTTCACCGAACACGCAAGTTTCTATGGTAGACGTTGCCATGCCTGGTATGCTGCCAGTTTTGAACGAATATTGCGTAGAACAAGCGATTCGTATGGGTTTAGGTTTAAACGCCGAAATATCCCGTCGCAGTCGATTTGCTCGTAAACAATATTTTTACCCGGACTTGCCACAAGGTTATCAGATTTCGCAACCTGCAGAAGAACCACCAATTGTTGGGCGTGGTTGGGTTGAAATTATTGGCGACGACGGTCAACATAAAAAGATTTTAATTGAACGCGCACACTTAGAACAAGATGCAGGAAAATTGAAACACGACGTTCATCCTACAAAATCTTTTGCAGATTATAACAGGACCGGTGTCGCGCTATTAGAAATAGTGACTTATTTGGACACAAAAAATCCAGATAATAATTCTTACATAACGTCGCCAGACGAAGCCGAGCGCTATCTACGAGAAATTCGCGAAATCGCACGTGCACTTGGTGTATCCAAAGCAAACATGGAAGAAGGTTCCATGCGAGCCGACGTAAACGTATCCGTTCGTCCAGTTGGCGACAAAAACTTTCGCACAAGAACAGAAACGAAAAACATGGTGTCTTTTAAGTTTATAAAGAACGCTATTGAATATGAAGCCCGTCGTCAAATAGAAATATACGAAAACGGTGGCAAAGTATCCCAAGATACCATGCGATACAATCAATCCGAAGGAACTACATCTGTAATGCGCAGTAAAGAAGATGCATTAGATTACCGCTATTTCCCAGACCCTGATTTATTACCACTGGAAATTAGTGAAGAAACGATTGAAAAAATTCGCAAAACTTTACCAGAATTACCTGCAGCAACCCGTGAAAGATTTATCAAAATGGGCTTAAATGAATATGACGCAGCAAGACTTACAGAAACGACAGATATATCAAAATGGTTTGATGCAGCTGTTGACGGTAAGACAGAACGAGCAAAACCGATTGCAAACTGGATGATAAGCGAATTGTTTGCACACCCAGAAAATTGGGATATAAAAAACGCTGTGGATGCATCGGAACAAGGCACAGCACGAATTATAACACCTGAAAACTTAGCAGAATTAGTCGATATGATTTCTGCTTCTGAAATCAACGGAAAACAAGCAAAAGAAATCTTTATAAAAATGCTTGATGGTGAACAAGGAACGCCAAAAGAAATTGCAGACCGATTCGGTATGAAGCAGATTACAGATACAGGCGCCATAGAAAAAGCCGTAGATGAAATCATTGCTGCCAACCCATCACAAGTAGAACAATATAAATCTGGAAAAACAGGCTTACTGGGATTCTTTGTGGGTGGTGTAATGAAAGCCACTTCTGGAAAAGCAAATCCTGCTGTTGTAAATGAAATGATACGCAAAAAACTAGCTTAAAAGGGATAACATGAAAATATTAAAATTAAATTACAATATCATAACAGGTTCTGAATATATTTGGGTAGACGTTCCAGACGAATCGATTATAAACAGATATGATAATAAAAAGGCAATTTACGCAAAAGAAGTTCAAACAAAAATAAACGTTGCAAAAAAAGCAAAAAGTTGTAGAAAAAGATAAAATATGAAAAAGTTTTTTATTCAAACTTTTGGTTGTCAAATGAACGTATACGATAGCCAACGTATAATAAATATGTTGGAATCATACGGAATGCAACAAACAGATAAAATACAAGACGCAGATATAATTATTCTAAACACTTGCGCAGTTCGAGAAAAAGCCACAAATAAAGTATTTTCTGCTTTGGGAAGAATAAAACAATCCAAAAAACCAACCGCATTATTTGGCATAATTGGCTGCGTAGCACGTGAAGCGGGTGAAACAGCATTTAAACGTATTCCAGATTTAAACTTTGTGCTTGGACCGCAAAGCTATCATAAACTTCCTTTAATTTTATCAAATCCAGATGCAAAATTATTAAATATAGATTTAGGTGGATTGGAAAAGTTTGATGAATTACCGCAAGTAGAAAAATCCCCTGCTTTGGCATACATACCTATTCAAGAAGGTTGCAATCATTGTTGCACGTATTGCATAGTCCCTTATACGCGCGGCCGCGAGCTATCCAGACCATTTAAAGATGTTGTAAAAGATGTCATACAAGCAGCAAATACTGGGGCTGTTGAAATATGCTTTTTAGGTCAAAACGTAAATGGCTATAAATATATAGATTCTGACGGTAAAGTTTATAAATTATCAGACTTAATAAAAGAAGCTGCAAAACAAGATAATATTAAAAGAATTCGTTTTACATCAAGTTATCCAACAGAAATGACGGACGATTTAATAAATATGTTTAAGACAGAACCTAAATTATTGCCTTTCTTAAACATGCCGATACAAAGCGGTTCTATGAGTGTATTAAAAAGGATGAATCGTCCTTATGATTTAAATCAATATATAGATATTGTTGATAAGTTAAAAGCAGCAAGACCGGACATACAAATATCAAGCGATTTTATAGTCGGGTTTCCTGGTGAAACAGAAGATGATTTTGAAGACACAATGAAAATCGCAGAAAAAATTAAATATATAAACTCTTATTCATTTAAGTATTCGCCGCGCCCGCATACTGCAGCTGCGTTAATGGAAGACCAGATTCCAGAAGCGATGAAGAAACAACGTCTTGCGAAATTAGATTCTTACTTAAATGAATTACAACGTCAATTTAATGAAAGTTGTATAGGTAAAACGCTGGAATGTTTATGCGAAGGTCTTGATAAAACAGGTAAACATTTAATTTACAGAACGCCTTATATGCAACAATGCGTAGTTAATAAGCCGGCAGAAATAACCTGGCCTATTCTTGCGCGCATTGATATTACAGAAGCAAACAAAGCGTCTCTTCGTGGAACTTTTAGTAAATAAGACCGAATCAAAAAGAAAGTTTCATATTCAGCGATAATTTATAATTCCACCCACATTCATCTTTAAAGGTGTATATATCTATACCTGCACCGGCGCCATCATACCTTGAAAAGAAAGAATATCCCAAACCTGCTCCGACGTTTCCATCTGTTTCAGCAATTAATAATACATTGTATTTGTAATACACGTTGCCTATTTCTTCATCTGCAAAATCTAACTTTACACCCAGTCTTACATCATAGTCAGAATCAGATATATCAACTATTTCATTGTGATTCATTACAAAACCAGAAAATGCCGATATAATCAGCTTATCATTTTTTATTAAGAATATACCTAAATCAGTTGCTGAATATAAAGATAAACTGTCGGGATTATTTATAATTTTTTCGTTATAAAAGATATCCTCAACATTAAACTTTGCAAAACTTCCGCCTGCTGTTAAATTAAAGAACAAATAGTCAACAGGTATAAAAACAATATCTGTTTTAATACCTGCAACTATTGCTGCATATTCGTTTATATCATCTGTAAAATCAATATAAGAACCGTAAGCATTTAAGCTCAGTTTAAACCTATCATAATTTAATAAGTCGGCACGAATATTTAACCCATAAGAATAAAAACTGTCAGACATTATAACATCAGGACTAAAAACTAATTCTGCGACAGAATCAAAGTTTAAATCTAGTAACTTAAAATTATTATACGTTTTAACGGGTTTCAATAAAGCAGCAGGATTAAACAGAACAGACCTGTTAATAATTTGATTTACAGAATCTATATCGGGGGCTTTATCCAAAGCTTTTAATAATAAATGTTCAGGATTTTTATCTCTAAGTTTATTTATAAAAACCCCTGTATCATTATTAAATATTTTTTCATAATCTGTTTCTCGGACAAGTTCTGCATATAAATTATTATCTTTTATATAAGCTGAAACAGCATATAAAGGATTAGAACCATCCACATGTATATTTACGTTACCATCGCCAATTTCAACATTTGATAACAATGGCCCCAGCAACAAATCTTCTGATTTTAGATAAATATCAATGTTACCAATAATTTCAATTTCGGGATTTAAAGACAATCTTGCGAAACCAGTTTTTAAATCGTTTCCTATAATTAACTTAGAATCTTCTATTATGATTTTATCGGCGCCCAAAGATAAAATACTGTTAAACTTTATATTTTCTGCATTTTGAACCAGCACTTTAAAAGCATGGCTAAATTCAATGTTTGTAATATCTTTATCTTCATTAATAACTTGAATTATATCAGCGTTTTCACCCAAATAAAAATTAGCTTGTATATCACCGTTATTTTTAACAAAGAAATCATTTCCGCTTTCAATGAAGATATCACCAGTTAACTTACCGTAATTTTCTAATAAAATAGTTCTGGAAATATTTATAGTATCATAAGAAACTTCAACACCTTTTTCTATGACTGAATTTTCTTTCAAAGACAAATAAGCCCCTGCTGCATCAAAATAAAAATCTTTTGCTTGCACGTCTTTTGAAAACGTGTAAAAGAATATATAAATTAAAAGTAAGAATAATACTCTCATATCTGAAACAAGAGAATAGCACATAGGATTTTTTTCTTAAAGCAAAAACATAAAAAAATAAGTCCCTTTTGGGACTTATTAAAGACACCTATACAAATATAATTACATCGTCATATCTGGTTTCAACATTCCCCAAGCAGCTTTATAACCACCGTCACGTTCTAGATATATTTTAGAATTCATTAGCTGATTCAAAGAAACTCCTTCAATCATATAAGATGTCTGTAACGGTTGATTTGATTGAACGCCGATCATAGGTAACTGAGAATTAGCCGCACATGGTTTATCACAGCACATACCGTTTTTGCATTTATTGCACTTATAAACTTTAACGTTATACATAACGTTTGGTCTTAAATCGGATAAATTAACTGTCATCTTTAAACCACCTTTTGCTGGCGTAAACGATACAGTTCCCATTTCTACGTCGCCGCCCTTAGAGCTGTGAGTATACATTTTTGCCATTACTTTATTAACGTCCATTTCCTCTACAGTTTCCACGAAAACGAACGTTTCTGTATTTTGCTGTTGCCAACCAGGTTGTTGCTTATGATGTTTTGGCCCTGACATACAGCCAGATAAAGCAAAAGCTATACCGAACAAAGAGGCTAACATTAATGATTTTTTAAATATTTTTTTCATATTTATCTCCTTCAAACAAGCATAAAATCAAGTGATATATCCCATCGTAAAGATGGGATATAAATAATATTTAGAACATAAATCTGATACCGATATCACCGCCGAAATCATGTAAACCGGACTGAACGTCTACATAATTATATCTTGCTGCAACATCAATTGCGTATCTTTGCATATCAAAAGTCAAGCCCAAGGCGCCCATTGCTGCGAACTTTGTAGAGCTTTTACCTTCTTCATAACCTGCAACAGTATGTGAAATATCAGTAAATGCAACACCAGCACCCAAACCTACGAAAGGTCTAATTGTATGGAAGTGCCCGAATTCCATATACGTATTGAACAACAAGTTAGTCATCTGAGATTTAACTTCTACGTCTTTAACAGCTCCGAAATCGGCATTATCTTTTAATTCGCTGAACATGGACAGTTCTAATTCCATTCTAAGCGTTTTATTAACCTCTGCACCGAAAGCCACGTGACCTTGATAAATCATATCTGTCAAGCTTTCTTTGGTATCAGCATAATTATAATTTAAGTTAATATAACTAGCACCGATACCTACTGACATATAAGTATCCAAGTTCCACATATTCCATACAGTTGGTTTTTCATGTTTCGTTCCATTACCTGCAAAAGCTGGGCAAGCAACTACCAAAGCTAAAGCTGATACAACTATTTTTTTCATTTCTTCTCCTTTTAAGTTTGCGGTTGTTTATTCATGTCAACAATATGATTTTATCAAACAGATATTAAAAATTGCATAGGTATGGATCCCTGTGCACGAAATAAGAAAACTGTCTTAAAAGCATTCAGATAAAAACTTGCATTTATTAAAAAAAAGTCTATAATTTGCAAGTCTTATAAAAAAGATACCTTAATAAAAGACCCATGGGTGCGTAGCTCAGTTGGTAGAGCAACTGACTCTTAATCAGTGGGTCCAGGGTTCGAATCCCTGCGCGCCCACCAATAAATTAAAGGCTGATTTCATCGGCCTTTTTTATAAGTTATTATTTTAAATAAGAAGACGGATTATACGCTTTGGTTCCTTTCCTTATTTCAAAATGCAATTGCGGTTCATCCACCTTTCCTGTTTCACCAACTGTTCCTATTTGTTGCCCAACATTTACTTTTGTTCCACGACGAACGATCATAGAATCCATATGTGCATATACGGTCATCCACCCACCAGAATGCTGAATAATTATTAAATTACCCATACCTTTAACCTCATTTCCTGCATATGCGACAACACCATTTTCTGCAGATTTTACAGCAGTTCCTTTTGCGGCACCAATATTTATCCCGTCATTAAATAACCCGCCACTTTTAGCACCATAATTAGACAATATTTTACCTTTTACCGGCCAGGAAAACTTAGAAGAAGATCTTGCCGATAATTTTGGTAGCTTTTTATTTGGGTCAGAAGATATTTTTTTCTTTTCCTGCGGACTAGTTGTTGTTTTAACAGGTGTATTATTTGATACAACGGAACTAGCAACTCTTATATCTTTTGCGGCCAGATTAGGAACTTTCAATTTTTGCCCGACAGACAAAGTAAAAGGCGCAGCCAAATTATTCATAACAGCCAAATCATTTACTGGTATAGAATAAGCCCTGGACAATGAGTATAAAGTATCACCCGCATTAACTGTAATTTCTTTCAATGCAACTTTAGTTGTAGTGGCATTTCCGACTATGGTTTTATCATTAGTTTTGTCTGTTCCGTATAATATTGCATCTTCTGGAACAGATTTTTTCCAAACTTGTAATTTCTGCCCGACAGACAAAGTATATGGCAAAGATAAGTTATTTAGTTGTGCAAGCTCTTCTACTGTCATACCGTATCTTTGCGCCAAAGAATATAATGTATCACCTGCGACAACAGTGATTTCATCTTTACTTGATATAACGGTTCTTGCCGGCACCACCAGATAATCATCCTGAAAAGGTTCAATATTATTATCAGCATCAGTAATAATTATATCTTGTCCCTTATCTGCGGGTAAATCGCCATACATATTTTGATTTTCTTGCGGTGGGACAATATAATCATCAACGCTTGCATATAAAACATAATCTTGGTTAGATTCGGAACCGTATAAATCGGGTGATGCGTAAACGCCATAGTCTATTGCAGCAGAATTATATATTTCTGGTTCAGCTTCTGGGTCTGCCAGCAAAGCAGGATATCGTTGTGCTATGAAAGCACCGACCGAATCGGGTAAAGAAACAATTTTAGGTTGTAAATCACACCCTGTCAGTCCAATTAAAGCCATAAAGCAAAAAAAACAAATGATTTTTTTCACAGACTTATTATAACATAAAAATAGATATAAATAAATCTAGATATTCTTATCGTCTTTCATAAACAACAAGCTTATTTCAAATAAAGCCCACATAGGCAGCGCCAGAATTATCTGAGACACAACATCAGGTGGCGTTAAAACAGCGGCTATAATTACGATAAACACGATTGCATATCGACGTAATTTAACGGCTCTATATTTTGATAAAACCCCTATTCTATTCAATAAGACCAATACCAAAGGTAATTGAAAAGCCACGCCGAAAACTTTAAGCATACCAATAGCAAACCCCAGATAGTCTTTTGCTATTGGCAACATAACTGCCGGAACTGGCGAAGTCTGGTTTAAATCTATAAAAAACTTAAATACGAAAGGCAGCAATAAATAAAAGGCAAACGCCGCACCCAAAGCAAATAATATAGGAGACATAACCAAAATCGGCCATATCAATTTTTTTTCATTTTTACGCAACCCCGGTGCAACAAAAGCCCATATATGCCATAAAACGATTGGTATTATAACGACCAAAGCAAATAATACAGACAAAGAAAAACGAATCATTAAACCATCTGATAAATTACTGTATAGTAATTCACCTTCTTTCCATATATTTAATAAAGGCTCTGTTAAAAAAGTCTGCAAAAAAGGCGAGATACACCATCCAAAGCACAAAGCAGCAACAAAAAACAACAAGACCCATAATATGCGCCTACGAAGTTCACCGAAATGTTGCATAAGCGTCATCTCTTTCATTTTTTAGCCTTTTTCTTTACGGCTTTGACTTTTACTTTTTTTATAGGGCTAGAAAAATCTTTTAAAACATCTTCTGTTGTAGTTCTGACTAATTCATCTATCGGCTTTTCTAAATCAATTTGTTGTTTTATTTTTTCGGATGCGTCCGTTATTTTCCATAAAAGACTTCTTATAAAATTAACAAGTCCCGCCAAAAACCTGGCGACATCAGGCCAATGCTTTGCTGGGATTACCAGCACAGCAACCAATACGATAACTAAAAACTCTGTCCAACTTATACCAAACATTTTATTTAATCATAAAACGAATCGCCGCCGCTTGTGCTTATTGTTTTATGTCTTTGAATTTGAAAATAATTTTTATCGAAGTTAGTTTTTTCTTTTAAGTTTTGGAAAACCACATCAGTTTTTGCCCCTGTTGCATCTGTAACGCTCCACGAATTTAACTTTACTGGATTATAATCAAATACAACGGTCATATTACCCAGTCCTTCTTGTCCCTTTAAATTCAGTTTCAAAGAAAATGTATTCTTATCTTTTCCAGTTTCAATAACGTTTATATCTGCGTTTTGTAAATCTATATTTTTCCTTACCAGTATTCCTGCCGGCGTGCTTGTTAAAGGAACAGTTGTGATTTGATCCAAGGATCTATCGAAAAAATATAAATCTTTACCGTCAGAAATTAGTTGAACTGGCATATTATCATAATCTAACCTAACCTTTCCGGGTCTTAGCATAGAAAAAGTTCCTTTTTCCTGCTTACCATTAGCGGTTTGAATAAAACCGCCAGTTAAACCAGTAATAGAATTTAAATAATTTTCTGCCAAGGAAATAAGACTTTTATCTACTTCTGCCCCAGCGGAACAAACAAAAGTGAACAAAGAAAAAACTGCGATAAATATTTTTTTCATATTATTGCCCCTTAAAAGCTTTTATAACTTGTTTTTTCACGTTTTCAAGGCTATCAAAAGCAACCGCCCCAGCTGCGCAAGGGTGCCCACCGCCACCGAAAGATTCAGCTATATGTAAAATACTTTTTTCTCTACTTCTGAAAGATATACCAATCTGATTGATTTTCTGTTGTTTTAATAAAACTATATATTCGATGCCTTTTGTTTGCTCTAACAAGCCAAGAATTATATCGCCTCGGCCATCAAGATTTTTATAATCTTTGGCATCAACGATTGCCACAGCAAGTTTTCTATCATAAAAGAACTCTGTCTTTGCAACCACTGCAGCTTCTGTTTTCACAGTTTTCCAAGGTTTATTATTTAGTTTATCGGTAATATTTTTTATATAAATACCTTTATCAACTAAATCTGCAACTATTCTTAAAGCTTTACCAGTTTGACAATATTTAAAATTACCCGTATCAGTTAAAATGGATACCGTTATAAGTTCTGCCACATCTTTATCATATATTAAATCTTTTGACTTTGCTATTTCATATAACACTTCACCAACAGAAGAAGCAGTTTCTTTATTTATACACAAATCACCGATATGATCGAAGTTTTTATGATGATCTATTTCAATTCTAAAAGCGGAGTTTTTTACTAACGGCAAAGCCCCACCTATATGCGCCACTGTTCCAAAATCTAAAACAATAGCCAAATCAAAGCGAACGGATAAATTAAAATGTTCGCAAAAAATTATATCATCACGATACGGAACTTTATCTAAATAATCAGGTATATTACCGTCATACAAACAAACGGGTTCTTTACCAAAGTTCTGCTTTATTATACCTGCCAAAGCCAAAACCGAGCATAAAGAATCCCCGTCAGGATTTTTATGTCCTACTATAAGTATGCTTTTAGATTTTTTTATTTTATCTATAAAGACGTCTATTTTACTTGCCATGCAAGGCCCTTATTTAGCTATATCTTCCAACACGAACTGAGCGCTTATTCTTCCATTATACTCATTTTCTTTCAATTTGCCCAACATCATTATTTTAGTATTTGTGTTAGCATCGTCCAGTAAAAAATCACCTACGGGCGTTCCGACTAAATTAAATCCAACAAACGACAATTGATTACCGGCACTTATTGTCACGGTTCCGCGCAGATGCGCTCCATTTCCCATTACCATAGCATGGTGTAAACAAGCCCCATATAAAATCAACGTAGGTTCTGGATTTCCCTGTCCAAAAGGTTCCAAAACCAATATTTTTTTTATCAAATCGATATTTGCACCGGCTGCATCCAATTCTGCATCTGCAACAATTTCTAATTTTGGTTTTTCACCGTGTAATTGCTCTATAACAGCTTTTTCTAGAAAGCGACAAAACTCCTCTTCTTTGTCGGCACTTAAAGAAAAACCTGCCGCCGCCGCATGACCGCCACCTTCTGATAAAACCCCCGCAGCCAAAGCATCATGTATAATTTTACCTAAATCAATTTCTGGTATGGAACGTCCTGAACCATTTATTATTCCATCGCATCTTGTTGCGACACAAGCAGGCATATTATATTTATCTTTCAGCCTACCTGCAATTATTCCCATAACCCCACCATGCCAGTTATCACCACAAATGAATAAACTGCATTTACCGGAATCGCAACAGCACTTTGCTTTTTCACCTGCTGACAACATAATAGCGTTTTGAATATCTATTCTTTCTTGGTTCATCTTATGTAATTTATTTGCTAAATCATTGGCTATCAAAGGGTTATCTGTCAGCAATAATTCCAACGCAGGTGACGCAGAATCCAATCTGCCCGCAGCGTTTAATCTTGGCCCCAAACCAAATCCTGCAGCATATACCGAAGGTTTTCTTATACCGGCTATTTTCATTAAAGTTTTCAATCCAAGATTTTGTTGCAAAGACAAAACTTTTAAACCAGTTGCAACCAAAGCCCTATTTAGTCCTATTAATGGCATAGTGTCACAAATAGTCCCCAAAGCCACCAAGTCCAAATAATTTAATAAATTAATTTTGTTTAATTTTTCTTGCAGATTTTTATCTTGTGATAATTTTTTCAATTCTCGGTTTACAGCGACCAAAGTCAAAAAAGCAACTCCCACGCCAGCCAAATAATCTAAACCGGAATCGTCATCTTTTCTTTTAGGGTTAACAACGGCATCGGCATTTGGAAGCGTTGAATCTGGGGAATGATGATCTGTAACTACTACCTTTAAACCATTTGATTTAGCAAAATCTATTTCTTTTTGCCCGCTTATGCCACAATCCACAGTAATAACCAGATTTACTTGTTGATTCACAATATCTTGTAAAGCTTGAATATTCAAACCATACCCTTCACCTTCCCTAGTAGGTAAGTGCCAAACAACGTCACAACCCAATTCTTTCAAATACTTTACGAAAATCGCGGTAGAGGTAATTCCATCAACGTCATAATCACCATAAACAGCTATTTTTTCTTTATTTAAAATAGAACCTGCGATTAATTTTGCGGCAATATCCATATCTTTTAAACAAGACGGATCCGGCATATATTCTTTTATGGTTGGATTTAAAAACTTTTGTATCTGGTCATCACCCTTAATACCACGAGCCCAAAGTATTTTGGTTACTAAATCTTCCTGCCCAGCCAAAAACGAATCGTCATCATACCCAGCCACCGTCCATACTTTTCCAAGCATAGACTTATCTACAACTTTTTTCACTCTTTACTCTTTTTTATTATCAAGAATTATTATAATAGAAAATTATTCAAATAGCAACGGCAGTATACTATCAAGTATTTTACCTGTTGTTGGGACGGCATTATAAGCAGCTGTTCTGACGTAAGAAGATTCTTTAGTTGCTTTGGGTTCATCTAATACGACTAAAATTACGTATTGCGGTGCGTTAATAGGGAAAACGCCTATAAAAGAAGTAAGATTTCTTCTATGATCTACGCGCCTATTTGTATATTTTTCTGCGGTGGCGGTTTTTCCGCCTATTTTAATACCTGCAACTCTTGCCTGCTTACCGCTTGTTTCTTCTGCCACCCGAAACATTATACTTCTTAATTTTTCAGATATTTCACTTGATAAAACTCTTTCACCTTCAACGACACCTACGGACCGTTTAAGCAAAGTAGGATATATATATATTCCACCATTAGAAACGGCATTCACAGCCAACATTAAATGAATCGGGGAAACAGAAATACCGTGTCCATAAGAAACCGTAGCTCTTTCAACGGGCCCCCATTTTTGTGGCCAAAGCGGTTTTTCGGAACGTCCGAATTCTAAATCCAGCGCATCATCCATATGAAGTCTATGAAAGAACTCTTGCTGAGTTCCGTCTGGCAAATCTAATGCAATTTGGGCGCTTCCGACGTTACAAGAATAAGCCATAATTTCTTCAACGTTAAGTTCCGGTCTTGGTGGTTTAAAGCTTCTTATATCTGATATTTTTGCGGCTGGTCTGCCGAATTTATCAGGTATTATGAAAGGTTCTGCTATATAGTAAGACTTATCTCCTATTCCGTTTTCTATCGCCATTGCGGTATTAAATATTTTGAATATAGACCCCATTTCATAAACGCTTCTTAAAGGCTTAAAAAGACGATTTGCGGAAGAATCTAAAGATAGATTTTCGGGGTCAAAATCTGGTAAAGAAACCATAGCAATCATTTCACCAGTCCGCGAATTCATAAGCAAACCCATAGCGGCTTTTGCTTCGTATTTCTGCATTGCAGCGGACAGTTGTTCATAAAACACAGACTGTATTCTTGAATCCAGTGATAATACTAAAGGGTCTGTATTTTCAATCAAATAATCATTATATATTCTTTCTGCCCCTTCTAAACCATTTCCATTTGCACCTACGAAGCCGACGGCATGCGCAAACAATCTTCGTTTTGGGTATCTTCTGGTTTGAATATTTTCTATTTCCAAGCCGACGATTTTTGCGTTTTTAATAGCTTGCCTTTCTTTATCCGTAGCATACTTTTTAACATAAACGAATCGTCTAGAAGAATTAACTAATTTTAAGGCATCTGATAAAGAATATTGAACAGGTAAAACTTGGTGGATAATGCCAGCCGCTTTTTCTTTATCCTGAATTTTTTGCGGATGTAAAGTTATATGTCCAGACATAACATTTTTAGCTAATATATCACCGTTTCTATCAACGATATCAGCCCTGCTAACTATCCAAGCATCACTTCCTGTTCCTATTCTTGATTTATCAATTCCCTGGACCCCTAACCACAAAGTTCGTCCGGCAAAAATTATAAAAGCTACTAAAAACACGCCATAAATAAAACGCAATCTGCCGTGCCCTGTCACGTTATTAACAGCGCCTTTAAAACCGTTACGAAAAATATCAGTTCCTACTTCATACATATTTATTCATCAAGTTTTTTATCTGGCAATTGTGAAACCAGAACAGATTTATGAAAGCTGACGGTTTCTGATTTTGGTGCAATCATTAAAACAGAGTTTCTTAATACTTCTGGTCTGACGAAAGAAGCAAAATTGGCCTGCGCAATGGCTATTTCCTGTTGAGTTTTTACAATATCGTTTGCGACACGGCTAATAGAACGACGCTGTGTTCTGTATCCCACTTGCAAACCTATCATTAAAACAAAAACTATTCCCAGCGCCCAAGCACCTATTTGGAACATTTTTTGATCTTCGCTCATTCCTATCCCTTACATCCAATATATAAGTTTATCATAAATTTTCTAAAAAACTAATCATAGAGTTTACGCCGTTTAAGCGACTTGCCCCTAAGTTCAGATTCAGTGTATTGAATTCTTTTCTTAAATCCATTTTTTTTATATCTTGAACTGATTTACCGTTAACCATAGAAATTATTATTGCGACTATTCCGCGAACCAAAGCCGAATCGGCTTTGGCGAAAAAATTATTTCCAACCCGACAAATCTCTACAAAAGAAGAGCAACCTATTATTTCAGCGCATTTTGCATTAACCGGAACAGGCAATAAATCTTTACCGAAATCCATAACCATTTCCAGTTTTTCTATTGGATTGTCAACGCTATTTAATAAAGATTTCATTTCTTGATACGTCATTTTACCAACCACTTTCAGTTAAGTCTAATTCAATTCTTGCCGCATCTGACATCTTAGATAAATCCCAAGGTGGGTCCCATACTAAATCAACTTTTACTGATAAACCACCAGTTGCCGAAGACACGGTATTTTTTACCTGCTCTAACAACTCTTCCATCATGGGGCAAGTTGGACTTGTAAAAGTCATCTTTAAGTCTATTTCTTTTTCAGTTATTTTTATATCATAAACCAAGCCTAAGTCCCATATATTAACTGGTATTTCTGGGTCATATACAGACTTTAAAGCTTCTATAACAACATCTTTATTCATTACTTAATTATACCTTCTATAATATAAGCTGCTTTTTGAATATCCGTCATAGAGTTCCAAGGTCCGACAGAAATCCTGACCGACCCTTTCAATCCAAGCAAATTATGAATCCACGAAGCGCACATATTACCAACGCGCAAACACAAACCCATTGTTCCAGCCATTACGCCGAAATCTAAAACGTGCATATTTTTTGGAACGAATGTAAACATAGAAGAATCACGTTCTGTAATAATTTGAATATTTTCGTTTTTTGATAATCTATCATACAAATACTTTATCAATTCCAAATTAGGTCTATGTTTTTCAATATAATCTATGGCCGCTGGTAAACCGATAATCTGCGTTACAGGTAAAGTTCCCGCTTCAAATTTAGCAGGAACAGGCTCCCATTGAATAGAATAATTACCAATTGCTGCACTACCCGTTATTCTAGATACCATACCACCGCCAAATTTATCTGGTGCTATCCAACGATTAGGTTCTTTTATATACATAACCCCCAATCCTGTATCAGCCCCTATTTTATGCGCAGAAAAACATAAAAAATCACAATCCCATTTTTGCACATCAATTTTTTCGTGCACTACATATTGCGCAGCATCTACAACAGTGATAACGTCTGGATTTTTTTCACGTGCGGCAGAAATTAAACTTGCCACATCTTGTGCAACGCCAAGGACGTTAGACATTGCTGTTATTACGAAAACATCCGCCCTAGGAATATCTGAAGACGATAAGTTATAACTGCTATCCATCGGACAAAGAATAATTTTACAACCGATAGAATCAGATAAAACCTCGAATGGTAAGCGCGCGGAATGGTGGTCTAAGTCCGATACCATTATAGTTTTACTTTTCAAAGATTTGCCACAAACCGGGTCGTCTATTATTTTTGCTATTCTATTCATTCCGTCTGTTGTTCCGGAAGTAAACACTATTTGCTTCGGTGAAGAAGCACCTATAAAATCGGCAACTTTTTTACGTGCGCTATCAACAGCTTCATCAACCTTACCTGCACGCGCACAAACGCCACGACCAGCATTTGAATATGAATTACGAAGAAAATTCATTTCTGCATCTATAACCGAAACCGGTTTCAAACTTGACGCTGCAGCATCTAAATATATGATATTATTCATTTTATTATTTCTCTTGCATTTTGCTTTGATTATAATAAACTCTTTCAAAATATCAATAACGAAGGAGAAAAAGATGTCTTTACAACACGCAAACGATTCTACATTTGAAGAAATGATAAAAGACGGTATATCCTTGGTCGATTTCTGGGCATCTTGGTGTGGTCCATGCCGTATGTTCGGTCCAATATTTGAATCGGTTTCGGAAAAAATACCTGATGTAAAATTTGTAAAATTTGAAATTGATGAATCGAACCGTCGCACTCCGGCAAAGTATGGAATAAGAAGTATTCCAAGTATACTTGCATTTAGAAACGGTGAACTTATAGAGGCTCGGACAGGACTTATGGATGAAGAGACTCTATCAGATTGGATAAGAGAATTAAAAGGAGCCTAATATGGCAGCAAAGAACTATAAAGATATAGAACTACCGGAAAAGTATGTTCCAAAAAAGTCTGAACCATATATGTGCCCTGAACAATTGGCTTATTTTTACAAGCTATTAAACGGGCAAAAAGAAGAGATATTACACGATAAATCCGATGTATTAAACGCCGTAAGGCTTGGTGAAAAAGCGCAAACAGCAGGTGTTGGCGACGAACAAGACAATGCAAGTTTTGAACAAGATATAACCATGGACTTACGTATGTCCGAGCGCGACAATAATTTATTAAAGAAAATAAATGCCGCACTGGAAAGAATAGAAAACGGGACATTTGGTTATAGTGTTGTATCTGGTGAAGAAATCGGTTTATCAAGAATGCTTGCTCGCCCATTAGCGACCATGACTATTGAAGAGCAAGAAGAACACGAAATGAGGAATAAATAATAAATAAAAAAAAACGGCAAACGCCGTTTTTTTTATAAACCAGGAAAATAATAAACCTGTAATACTCCCATTATTTATGTTTCAAGAAGCAAGAATTATTTCTTTTTTACAGATTTCTTTTTATCCCCTTTTTGAGCTTTTTTAGCTTCTGGGTTTTTAATCTCTTTTTTAAAAATATTTATGCCATTAGCTAAGTTTTTCATCATGCCCGGTATTTTATTATGCCCAAATAAAATCAAAACCAACACGACAATAACAAGTATTTCGGCCCAACCAAAACGTCCAAACATGTTATAATTCCTTTTTTATATTATTTTGCCACATAACAATCTACGCCATCAGACTTTGCATTTCTGCAAAAACCATTTGCCTCGTTTGAAGTTGTAAATCCGATACGTAATCTGTATGTTGTATTCCCATTTGGCAAGACGGCGGCCAATATAACGAATTGCTTACCAGAAAACAGAGATTGATGACCTGCCCTTATTTTCTTTTCAGCAGATTCCGCCAAAGCCCTTGTGCTGTAAGACCCGAACTGAACATACCAATTAGATTTAGCCGGTGCCTGACTTACTTGCTTTTTAGCCTGATTTGTTGCCACAGGTTTTGTTTGTTGTTTCCTGACTGGTTGCTGAACAGTTTCTTTTTCAGGATTAAAAGTGACTTCTTTTCTATCTTCTATAACCCTTACAGGAACACCTGCAGAAGCTTTAACAGGTTCTTCTTTTGGTTCTTGTTTTACAACGGGCTTTACAGAAGTCTTTTGAACTGGTTTTTCTGCAACTTTTTCTACTTCCGGCACAGATTTTTTTGCCGGAACGACAATAGGTTCTGCTTTCTGTATTTCTACGTTTTTAACTTCCACAGTATCAACAGGTACAGGAACTTGCTGTTCTTCTGTTAGAACAATTGGAGCATCTAAATCTACTTCCATAGAAGACGAAGAATCGTCACGTATCGTGCTGATTATGATATAAGTAGCAAGAATTATAATTACAGCACCCAACCCTAATAACAACCAAGGTTTTTTAGGTCTTGGCGCATTAAAAGGAACAGCATCAGGTAAACTATCCATTGATGTCCCGTCGTCTAAATCTAGTAAATCCAAGTTGTCATCGTTATTCATCTGATGCCTCCAATTTCTTATGTATATGCCTATTATATCATAAAAAAGGCTAATAACAAAGAATATCTCGTAATTTTTTTATGCCTTTTTATTTAGGCATTTGCCCAAAGTTTGGTGGCACGATAAGTTTATGATTTTCTTCAACGATTGGTTCTGTTTCGCATTGTTTTGCACACGAAGCCAAAACCACAGGCACAGATAACAAAACCAGCGCAAAAAATACTTTTTTCATATATTCCTTCCTTTATAAATATACGGTGTGCCAAGATAGGCACACCGGTTTATTACTTCGGCATTTTTACTTCGTTTTTCATTTTCTCTACGAAATCAGCCAAAGGCATAACTTCTTGTTTTTCTTGTCCAAGATAACGCAAAGTTACGTTTTTATCTGTCATTTCTTTTTCACCGACCACGGCTATAATCGGTGTTTTAGATAAAGATAATTCACGGATTTTATAGTTAACCTTTTCGTCGCGCAAGTCAGCATGACATTTAACACCGACCTCTTCCAAAGAATTAACTACTTCTTCTGCATAATCCTTAAATCTTTCGGAGACAGGAACTACTACTACAGGTTCTGGTGACAACCACAAAGGTAAATTACCACCTGTTGATTCTAGCAAAATCCCCATAAAACGTTCTATTGACCCCAGCATAGCACGGTGCAACATAATCGGACGATGTTTTTCTCCGTCTTCCCCGATATAAGATAAGTCAAATCTTTCAGGAAGATTCATATCTAACTGCACCGTTCCGCACTGCCATACGCGCCCCATAGAATCTTTCAAGTAATTATCAATCTTTGGTCCATAAAAAGCGGCGTCACCTTCGGCAATTTCATATTCGATACCGTTTGCATCCAAAGCATGCTTTAACGCGCCTTCAGCTTTATCCCATATTTCATCTGAACCGATACGGAATTCGGACTCTTTTCTTGTTGCCAGTTTCATAGATATTTTATCGAATCCGAACTTACTATAAATATCTTTGATAAAGCGCAAAACTTTAACTACTTCTTCTTCTAATTGTTCTTCTGTGCAAAATATGTGAGCGTCGTCCTGAGTAAACTCACGCACGCGCATAAGCCCAGACAAACCGCCAGCAGCCTCGTAACGATTTACTTTGCCGAATTCGGCAAGATACATAGGTAAATCTTTATAAGACTTAATACCTTGTCTAAACACCAGCATTCCACCGGGACAAGACATAGGTTTTACACAGAAAGTTTTACCGTCTTGGGTTTTACCGGAATAATTATGCTCGCCATATTTAGCCCAGTGACCGCTACGTTCCCACAAAGACCTATCCATAACAGAAGGTGTAGATATTTCCAGATAACCTGCTTTTTCTTGGCGCATACGGATATAATCTATTAAACGACGATAGATTCTATAACCTTTATCATGCCAGAAAACGGCACCCGGAGCATAATCAGGTTCAAAATGGAATAAATCCATTTCTTTACCCAGTTTTCTGTTATCGCGGTTTGCGGCTTCTTCCATCATTTTAAGATGTTCTTGTAATTCTTCTGCGCTTGCGAAAGCATCTACATAAATACGTTGCAGCATTTTATTTTTAGAGTCACCCTTCCAATAAGCTCCAGCAACAGTTTTAATTTTGAAACCGTCTTTTGGTAAATCTTTCGAAGATTCGACGTGCGGTCCGCGACATAAATCAACGAAATCACGAAAAGTATATATCGATAAGGCTTCACCTGCTGCATCATATTCGTTCAACCACTCCATTTTATAAGGTTGATTAGCGAATATTTCTTTTGCTTCTTCCAGGCTAACGTTTCTTTGTTCAAATCGTCCATTAGACTTTATCAAATCGCGCATTTCCTTTTCAATTTTATCGAAATCTTCTTCTGAAAAGCGGTGTTCTGTATCAAAGTCATAATAGAAACCATTTTCGATAGCAGGTCCACCTGCGAACTTAACATCTGGGAATAATTTTTGAACGGCGGCCGCCATAACATGAGCCAGAGAATGACGCATCATTTCAATTGGATAAGACATAATAAAAATCCTTTTATTGTTATTATTTTTTTAATTAAACAGATTATATAAAAGAGCGCGAACAATCGCAAATAGAAACTATACCCCCAAAGGGGTTGTGGTATTAGTTATAAAGAAAATCTTACAAAAATAATTCATAACAAGCTTTATATTAATACCAAAAAGTCGCTAAGTCAATCTTATATTACGTCTATTACGCAACCGAACAAAACGGCGAAAAAGAAACAAACGCTGCCGGCAATAACGAACAAGTGCCAAATTACGTGAGAATACTTCATTTTACGCCATACATAGAAAATGACTCCGATAGTATAAGACAAACCGCCTGCCAAGATGAACCATAAACCGCGCGCAGGTATTGCTTTTAACATAGCGGGTAAAATAAAGATCAAAGTCCACCCCATAATAAGATATAAAAGCACCATCCACTTTGGTTGTTGCTTTGGGCTGCGCATTTTCATAATAGAACCGAATATAACGATAGCCCATAAAATACCGAACACTGTCCACCCCAAAGCACCTCTTAGATTAACAAGTAAAAAAGGCGTGTATGTGCCGGCTATCAACGCATAGATAGCAGCGCTATCCCAAACCTCAAAGAAACATTCGCTCTTTTTTCCGATTGTTGCATGACACATTGTAGACCCGAAATACAAAGTAAACATGGTAAGACCGAAAATAGCGCAAGATACGATAGCCCAAGGATCACCCTTCAAAGAAGCAAACACGACAAGCAAAGTTAAACCTGCAATAGCCAAACCTATACCAATACCGTGCGTCAAAATGTTCAAAACTTCTTCTGATTTAGTTGAAGGACGTTCCCAACGAAAAAGCCCTGTTGCTCTTAATATACGAAGCAATCTTGAAGCATGCTTATCTTTTTTCACTTGCTTTAACTTTGTGCGAATTTCTTTTTTTGACTTAACCATTTATTATATCCTTTATGCGTCCAATAACTCTGTCTTTACCCATAACCTGCATAATAGAATACAAGTCTGGTGTATTGGTGCGTCCCGACAAAGCAACGCGCAAATTCATAGCAACGTCACCATTTTTAACACCAAAGCGATTCGCAATTTCTACGATTTTTGCCCACCAAGCGTCTTTATCATCACAGATATCAAAGTTTTCTAAAAATGCGTTTAATACATCTTTATTAAATTCATATTCTGCGTTCGGCACATACAAATCGTCCCAGAAGTAAGATACTTCCTGCAAAGTTTGCTTCCAAGTAATGAAGTCTTTACGGATACGTTTTGGATTATCTCGTTCAATCGCCAATATGTTTTTCAAATATTCTGGAGAAATCGCGATTCGAGCCGCCCATTGCGCATCATATTCATTCGCCCAATCACGAACATATTTTACCAATTCATCAACAGGCAACGTCCCGATATACTCTTTTGCCCACCACTCTAGCTTTTTCATATCAAAAAGAACGCCAGACATAGGTATTTTCTTTGGACGCAATTCAAAATCCCAAAAAGATTTAACCTGCCCTTTTACCTTTGCTTCTTCGTATCCAGAAGCAGCTATATTACCCAGATAATCTATAATTGCTTTAACGGGCCAACCATCCGCCAAGAAAAACACTACATTAGCTTCTGGGTCGTGACGTTTTGATAACTTTCTTTGTTTACCCGTTTCTGGATCAATTTTGTCAATAGTTGCAGTATGAATATATAAAGGTTGTTGCCAGCCCATCATACGAAAAAGTTGTGTATGCAGCGGGAATGAAGGCAGCCACTCTTCACCACGAACAACGTGCGTTGTGCGCATAAAGTGGTCGTCACATAAATGAGCGAAATGGTATGTTGGTAAACCGTCATTTGATTTTATTAAAACTATATCTTCGTTATTTTCTGGAAACCCAATAGAGCCACGAACAGCGTCTTTGCAAAAAATCTTATTTTCTGGGTTACCCATTGAATACAAACGAATAGAAGGAACTTCACCGGCATCCAAATGACGAACTATCTCTTCTTCTGAAATATCGCGGTCACGTGCAAATTCACCATAAATACCGGTTGGGAATCCTGCAGCTTTTTGATTTTCACGAATTTTTTCCATTTCTTCTGCGGTCAAAAAGCAAGGATAAGCTAACCCACGAGCCAGCAAATCGGCTGCAATACTATGGTAAATATCTTTTCTTTCAGATTGAAAATAAGGTCCATACTGTTCTTTATCGTCGTATTCAAAACCAAATCTATGCATAGAATCTTCGATAACTTTAACAGCATCTTTTACTTCACGTTTAGTATCTGTATCTTCTATACGAAGCATAAAAACACCGCCAGATTGTTGAGCTAACTTATAATCAATCAAAGCTTGATACACACCACCAATATGCATATATCCGGTTGGGCTGGGTGCAAAACGCGTAACAAAAGCGCCATCTGGCAAATCACGCGGTGGATACTTTGCTTCTAATTCTGCCAAAGTATATTTTGGTGCCCCACCCAGCACACGACTAATCAAATCTGCTGACAAACCTTTACGCATTTTTATTTCCCTTTTTCCCATTCCGATTTCAATTTTGAATAAACAATTATATCACGTGCTTCGCCACGCAACATATAAGACTGTCTAAGTATACCTTCTTTTTTATAACCTGCCCTAACAGGAACTTTCCATGATTTTTTATTTTCAATATCAGCCCTTATTTCGATTCTATTTAACTTTAATTTTTGAAAACCATAATCTTCCAAAGTTTTAACAGCCTTTGTCATTATGCCTTTACCATTATAAGTAAAAGACAACCAATAACCAATTTCTGCAATTTTATTTTTTTCTGAAAAATTAACAAAACTAATAGCACCTATAACTTCTTTATTCAAAACAATATAGTAATTTGCATTATTGGTTTGCGAAGATTTTAACAGATGTGGATACATATCTTCCGGGCTATTTGAAAAATCAACCCATTCTAACCACTTTGCCAAATAAGCCCTCTGATTTTTCACGATATTAAATAAATGATTAGCAACTTCAAAAGTTGGTTTTACCTTTTCAAGCCAAAAACCATCTGATTTTATCCTTTTTGGAAAATCTACCATTTTTTTAATTCCTTGTTTTATGCTTTTTTCAATTTTATACTAATAATATGGAAAAACAAGAAATAAGAACATTTGGACGCAGACATGGTAAAAAGCTATCCGCCAGAAAACTATGGCTGATTGAAAATGTTTTACCAAACATTTTACCGACATCTAAAGAAAAAAACTTAATACTAGAAATAGGCTTTGGTGCCGGCGAACACCTTCGCACGCTTGCCTTAGAACACCCAAACAAGACCATTATTGGTGCCGAACCTTTCGTAAATGGTGTTGCTGCCCTGCTTTCTGCAATTACAGACGAAAGAAACGGTATCTTGCCACAATATAAAAACATCAGGATTTGGCCAGATGACGTAAGACAGATTCTTATCGATTCGCAATATCTCTTTGAAGAAATATGGATTTTACACCCAGACCCATGGCCAAAAGCAAGACATGAAAAAAGGCGTCTTTTACAACCAGATTTTATAAAGCTCTTATTAAACAGGCTGGCACCTTCTGGTCAAATAATCATAGGCACAGACCACTGGGGATATTTTGATTGGATAAAAGAAAAAGCGACTAAATCAGGTTTAACATTTTCAGAACCAGACCTACACACAATTCAAACAAGATATCAAAGAAAGAACATGGCAGAAACAAACCATCCAAAATACTTAATATTTGAAAAACCCCAGATTTAATGTATATACAAGCTGTATATACAAGAATACTAACTCATAAAAAATCTTATTTTTTGTAAAAGCTCTGGTCGAACCTTTTGAACCAATCTTATTACTTGTTCGACTCTAACTGAGTTATCGCCAATTACAAAATGCAAAGCACCATAAAATTCGTCATCCCAAGAAGAAAGAATCCCATATACTCTTCCAACAAAATCAGACTTATCACCTTCGTCTTTTGTCAGAACAAGAAGCAACGAATCGGCTTTTATTTTTTTTAACGAAATAAATAAAGATTTTAAATCTGCAGTATACAAATCTGATAGATTTAAACCTATGGAAAGCGTTTTGTTAAAAAACAAATCATCACGAATTAAGCATAATTGATCCGCGAAAACAGAAACATCATTTTTCTTTATAAAAACCTGAACCCCGTCGGCCCCTTGCTTAAAACAAGCATTAATATTTTCGGTTAACAAAGAAATATTATTTTCTGTATTTTTTTTTATATTTTCTGCATAAAACCTAGCAATAATTTTTACTTTTTTATTTTCTAACCATGCCCATAACTTAGACACGTATTCCGGCTGAACCGACAGGTCAGCAATTTTATTTTGCAAAGCCGAATCAGCGATTCGTGCTAAATCCATATCATCATCTATCTGCTTTGCCCAAGCCGCTTTAACAAAGGGAAAATCTTGCAAAATGTAATCATAGTTTATCATAACGCTTTATAGTTTATCATAAATATGATATAATTAAAACCAAATGAAAAAAAGAATAGATAACTTTTTACTTGGTATACTTTGGCTGCTTGCAGCAGTTTTAGCTACAAGCTTTTGGTTTAACATAAGATTTGGTTTTGACTTATTTTCTGGTGCGCATTGGTCATACCTGGCGCAACTACAAGCAACCAATAATTCCGTAAATGTGTCTTTTTATATCTCTTTAGCGATTGCAACATTAATAACATTACTTGGTTTGTATATTATAATAAGACCAAGATTTAGAAAAATAAACTTTGCATCAGCAACAAACACTTCAAACCAAACCAAAGATAAAGAAAACACAGATATCAACGAAGAAAAAACTTTGCAGTCCACACCCACATCTTCATACAGCGATATACGACCACCAAAATTAAACCTGCCAAAACAAACCATTCAACATATTCCAGTGATACACGACAGCACACCAAAAACTTTACCAATAGAACCATCGTATACAACCCAAAAAGACGATATCATAGACATCTTTAAAAGATATGGATACACAATAAAAAAGACTCCTAATATATCGGGTATAAAAACAGTTTTATTTGCAATTGCCCCAAATGAAGTTGTATGGATGGGCGCCGAGAACATTTCCACGCTAGAAATGAAGCAAGCAGTTACAGAACTAAATAAATTATTCGTAGACAGTCTTGAAGATTTAACAATAAACATAAATGCTTTTATATTTAAACCATCTGATACAACTGATAACAACGACGATATATTTATATTCAACTCTATATCAGAGCTAGCAGACTTCATAAAGTCTAACCCTGCGGATCCGACGCCCACAGATAAAGACGAATTAGAGACTTTTAACGCATTTTCAGAATATATAAATGTTGTGATAGACTTTATAAATCGAGGCTAGACAAATGGAAAAAAAAGATGCTGAAAGACGATTAGCAGATTTACGAATGGACGATTTGCCCATTATGCAATTTCAGCCTCGTCCAAACAGCCTTAGTTCTGATTGGTTTAAGGAATATAAAAAAGCATGTAAAGAATTCATACAAGGTTTATCCGATTCGGTTCAAGAACTTGCGATGCTAAATCTTTCACAAGACGAATTTATCGGGCTTCTTATGGGAACCAGCATACCGAACAATCTATCTATAAGATTCAGGATACCGATATTATGGGGTGGGAAAATAGATTCAGAAAATATGTTTATGTGTAAAACTTTTCCTCACTCCTACAACATGGACAGATTTATAATAGAACAGTCTGAAAAACCTATTATATGGTTACCGAATCCAGCAAAAAAGATTTATATTCCAGCACATACAGCGTCTGGAGGTGATGGAGGTAATGCAACAGAAGATAGACTTAGTCAAATAGCTGCACAACTTGCAGCAGGCAGAGGAATGGAATAAAATGACGCCGCAAGAACTAGTAAACAAATTAAAAGACCAAAATGCTTTATTTGCACCTGCTGCAAACATAAACACAATAACGCTTGCAAATAATTCTCTGCAAAATATTTTTGCTGCAATGCTTCCGGCTTTTTTGATAGATTTATATAAAATAACCGGTGGAATAAATCTTGGTAACGGTTATATATTTGGACCAAATGAAATATCATTTAAATCAGGCTTTTTTATTCCCAACATATTACAAGTAAACGAAGACATATCAACAATTCAAGGTATGCGAGGGAATACTGTTTTTGGTCGTAATGATTTATTTTGGTTTTCTTGCGATTCGTTTGGTGTTTGCACAATGAGAAACAACCTTAACCTAAAGCCTTTAAAAACGTATACGAATCCGCAGCAAGCAATAATTGATTGCTTAATTGCCGGAAAGTTTTAATAATTGTTATATGAAGAAAATATCAGTATCTTTATACGGTCACCAAACAAGCATTTCATTAGAGCAAGAGTTTATAGACTCTTTAAAAGAAATCGCCACAACAGAGAATAAATCTATTGCAGCGATAGTTTGTGACATAGATGAAAAGCGTGATAACAAGACTAACCTTTCTTCCGCAATCCGTATATGGATATTGAACAAATACAAGCAAACGAAAGAATAATTATTAACCAACCATTTCTTCCGATTTTATGGTATAAAGTTTCATGACTTCCCCAGACGAAGCCGTCTAAAACGCCCTCTTCTCCGACCGGAAGATAAGAAATCACGCTGCCATCCGAAGCTATGAAGGCACTTATACCGGAATAATTGGCCCTAATTATCGGCACACCAGATTCTATTGCATATCTACGCACCATATCTAAATGTTGATATACACCGGGCGTTTTACCAAACCACGTATCATTTGTTATATTAACGATAGCATCTGGTATTTTCCCGTCAGGCAAAATAGAATCAGAAAATATTATTTCATAACAAATTGCAGGCGCGAAAGAAAAAGTATTACCATTAATATCAATGTTTATTATCTCGGCACCATTTCCTTGTGATAATTGCCCAGGCGTTGGTATTAAATCACCCAAAGGTCTATATTCACCGAACGGAACCAGATGTGATTTACTGTATATATGACTTATAAAACCGTTTTTATCTGCTATTAACATAGAGTTATAAAACTTACCAGCTGAATAATAATTTGCCCCGATAATAATATCTTTCTTCAAAGCCGCAGACATAGGGAAATCAGTATCAACGACAGTAAAAGGATACACGGTTTCCGGGAAAACTAATAAATCATAATCACCATCTATCATGGATAAATCTGCCAATTTTTTAATATTTCTTTCTGCATTTAAAACAGCTTCTTTTCTTGAATGAGTAGCTTTTTGTTGTGCACTTTGTGCTGGTTGTATAACACGAATCAAAGGACTATCATTCTGATTCACAATCTGTGATTCTCTAATATTATATTTACCGTAAGCCACGGCTATAACTATCAACAGCAAAAATATAACATAAGTAACAAAAACACTTGTGTATTTTTTTGATTTAACCAATTCAACAGTTGCTGCAGTTATACCAACTATAATAAAAGTCAAACCCAAAGCGCCCCACAAAGACATTGAATTAGATAAAAGTGGTGCTTTCATGGTTATATTAGCAATCGGATTCCAAGGAAAACCTGTCAACAACCATTCTCGCAACCATAAAACCAAAGTCCATATTCCAGCAAACAAAAACGGTCTACACGCTGGAATCGTGCACATAGACGATATTACAACAAAAGGAATAGCAAAAATAATTCCGCCGACTAAACCAATCCCTATCAATGCGGGTATCGTCCATATTGCGAATTGTTGTGCAAGTTCAGGAACAACATATATAGAGTTTAAAACCCACCAAAACATACATATAGAATAAAAGGCAGAAAAAGGTAAAACAGCAAAAAACGATTTAAGCCAGTTCGTTTTTGTTCTTCTAGTCATTAAATAATAAGCCCCTGCGATACCAATAACAGAACAATACCACATATAAAACGGCGCAAAACCAAAAGAAGTCAACGCCCCAAGTAATGCCATTATAATATATTGCCAGAAACCATCTTGTTTAATTTTTATTTTTTGAACAAAAGCAGAAAATCTTCCCCCTGGGCAACAAGAAACATCTTTACAAATATTTTCATCATAAGGATTTTTTATACCTAGTTTCTTTAATATTTTAATTTCTTTTGATTCCATTACCAAAGCTTGTTTATCTGTCAGATGATCGAAACCAAGTAAATGTAAAATACCATGAACAACCATATGCGCAGTGTGATCAACGAAAGATATATTTTGTTCAGCGGCCTCCTTATACACAGTGTCAAAAGATATATATATATCACCTAATAAAATATCATCATTTAATTCAAAAGATAAAACATTAGTAGGTTTATTAATATGTCTATATTGTGTATTTAACGCTTGAATTTCTTCATCATTAGTAAGGATTATAGAAACCTCTGAATTTAAATATTTTTTTCCCGCCACCATATTAGCGATTTTATCAAAATCAATTTTATATTTATTCCATCTTTTGTCATTAATATTTACATAAACTTTCATTTTTATACTCTTTTGTCTAAATTAGATAAAGCTTGTATACGGCTGTTTCGTGCATCTACATCAGATTTTATTTTTACTTTTCCAGCATTAAACGCTATAGATTTATTCTTCAACTTATCATCAGCCTTATTTAAAGAATCTTTATATTTATTTAAAGTATTTATATCTGCACTGCCTTTTTCACAATTATAAATTGCTGTTTCAAAGTTCTTTTTTGCCAATCTATAATTTTTTTGTGCCAAATCTTTATTATCTTCCTGCATATATAAATCAGCCATTGCTTGACGTGCTAAACCAGCCGTATAATAAGTTTCGGCTTTTACATCTCTATCATACAGCAAAGCCTTATTTGCATTCATTCTTGTATTACATTTTACTACTGTTTTAGTAACCATTTCATAATATTCTATAGAATTATTCTTTGCCCCAAGTATATTATAAGTTTCTGCCAACAAAGTATAAGCATCCATATTATCCGGATCTATTTCTATTGCCTGTATATAAGTTTCGGCAGCAGATTCATATTTTTTATGTTTAAAGTAATAATTTGCTTTATTAACTAAAGCCATAGATTCTTCTATTGTCTTATCTTGCTGGTTAAAGACTTCTATATCTATGGTTCTATCTTGCTTTAAACTATGCACTTCTGCCAAAATGCTTTTACCAGTTGTAAAATCGCTTAAAAAGTTTTCAACGGTGGAATTAGAGTTAGTCATACTAAGAACATATTTTACCGTTTCCGGTCCCAATAAAAAATGCCCGTTTCTTACAATACTGTTCAGTTCAACTCTTGAAAAGCAATCCCGATTCATTTTCAACAAATCGGCAGAGTTTATAAGATTTAACGCATACGCAGCACACACCCATCTACGTTTCAGAGTTCCTTCTTCCCAATTTTTACTTTGCTTTCCGATATACATAAAAGCATCTGCAACATCTTGCTTTGTTTTTGCGCTTTCTATACCGGCGGCTATATGCTTCATATCCGAAGGTATTTGATATCCTGCCAGGACCAAAGCTATGGCATATCTTTCATTCATATTTTTTTTACCGATTGTGGCATTTTTTAAATATTTTAAAGTCTCATACTGTAAATGGCGCTTTACTTGATCATAATTATCTTCTTTTGATCTTGCAGCAGTATTTTTATTATTCGGAGTTTGAATCAAGTTTCCTGCTGAATTAATAAAATAATACCAAGTCAACCCCAAACCATTTGTATATCGTTTTTCACCCCAGTGTTTAGCTGGTGTTGCTCTATAAGTTTCTAATTCCGTCAAACCGACGGCTATTTCGAACCAATATTCTTCAAAAGCTTTATTGATAAAATCTGGTCTTTCTGGTGAAATATAAGAAATCTTTGGAGACGCAACAGCGATATTTTCTGTTTCTGTTTCTTTATCATTTACATTTTTATCAAATATTTTATTTAATGCGCCTTTTATAGTAACCCCTGCCCCAAACAAAACGGCGAAATAAGCAAGATAAGAAACCACCCAAGGATTATTCTTTATAAAACTTTCAGATTTTCTAAGAACGTAATTATTTATAAAAGTTGTATCAATGAATCTTATTAGATATTCAGACAACCATAAGAAAGATACGCCGGTTAATTTTCCTGCTTTACCTAGTTTTGTTTGCTTAGTTTTCGCTTGTAAACCGATACGTGCGTTTTTAAGAGTTTCTATTACCCTATCGGGTGCTACCCCAAGTTTTTCTGTAACCGTTTTAGATTTATTCATTTTTTGCCCAGCCCCGTTTTTTTCGCTATCTTAGAGCGCTTTTTAGTATAATTAGGTGCGACCAAAGGATAATCGTCTGGTAAACCCCATTTTTGTTTATATTGTGAAGGTGTCATATTAAACTTTCTTTTTAAATACCTTCGCAACATTATGTGCCAAGTTCCATCTTCAAAGCACTTTATCTTTTCTGGCAACACAGATTCTTGTATTTGCTTTTCCGTTAAAGACGTTCCCAATAAATTATTTCTTGCCATAGCTACTGCTTCTTTCATAGACAAGGAAGGATTAGACGTCATAGCTGCTGCTGCTAAATTAGCGACCGCCAAAGCAAACTCTGAATTTTTATTATTATTTACCAATTGATAATCCTTGTGTTATTTAATACAATTAATTATACCACAAATAAAATGTAAATAAAACTTAGGTAATAAATAAAACCATGAAAGACTCAACCAGACCACTTGCAGATTTAATGCGTCCCGAAACGATAGATGAAATAGTCGGTCAACAGCAATTACTTGGTGACAATGGCTTGGTGCGTCGCATGGTAGAAAATCGTAAACTATCAAATTTAATTTTATGGGGTCCCCCAGGATGTGGAAAAACGACTATTGCGAAAGCGCTTGCTAATTCCGTTGATATGGATTTTGTTCCTATGTCCGCCGTATTTTCAGGAACTGCAGATATAAAGAAAGCAATGGAAGCAGCAAAACTTAATCAGCAAATGGGGCGATCAACCTTACTTTTCATAGATGAAATTCATAGATTTAATAAAACCCAGCAAGATACATTGTTACCATACTTAGAAGATGGGACAGTTGTGTTTATAGGTGCCACGACAGAAAACCCCAGTTTTAACTTAAATAACGCGTTGTTATCAAGATGTCACATAGGTGTGTTAGAACCATTAAATGAAAAAGACCTATTAACATTACTTGAACGGGCAGAAAAATACCTAAACAAGAAAGTCCCATTAGACGAAAACGCCAAAATTCATCTTGCCCAAATGGCAGATGGAGATGCCAGATTTTTATTAAATACTATTGAATACCTTGTATCAGCAAATTTTAAGAAAAAATTAGATAGCGACGGATTAGACAACGCTATACAAAAGCGGGCTCCTTTATCCGACAAATCCGGTGACGAGCATTATAATTTAATTTCTGCTGTGCATAAATCTTTGCGTGCAAGTGATACTGATGCAGCATTGTATTGGACTGCCCGAATGATGACATCTGGTCAAGACCCAATGTATTTATTCCGCAGGCTTACACGTTTTGCTATGGAAGACATAGGTCTTGCAGATCCGAATGCCATGCAAATTGCCTTAAGTGCATGGCAAATATATGAAAGAATGGGCAGTCCAGAAGGCGATCTTGCTTTAACAGAACTTGTTATATATCTTGGAACATGCCCCAAAAGCACCAGTAATTATAAAGCCCAGACATCTGCATACGCAGTTGCAAAAACAACAGGCAGTTTAATGCCGCCAAAAAATATATTAAACGCACCGACAAAAATGATGAAAAAACTTGGTTACGGTGCAAACTATATTTACGAACCTGATACCGAGCTTGGTTTCAGCGGTCAAAACTGTTTTCCAGAAACAATGCCAAGACAAAAGTTTTATATACCTATTGAGCGCGGATTTGAACGAGAAATAAAAAAACGTCTTGATTATTGGGATGGTTTAAGAGAAAAACTAAATAAAAAATAAAAGCGCTGAATACAGCGCTTTTATACATTCAAGATATTACGGTTAAAATAAAATATTTACCTGCATACCCAATTGAAATTCATCGCTTTCGAACTCGTAATCTACATGACCTATATACTGTGTTCTGCCGTATTGACGTAAAAACTTAAAGTTAACCCATTCTTGATTAAAAGCTGGATTAGTAGATTTTCTTAAAGTTAAACCTCCGCCTAGACGCCAATCTTGGGAAACTCTGAAATAAGCTTCTGGTATAAAATCTATATACGACATTCCACGCGTTTCATCAAAAATCCAACTAGATTGAATAGTTGCGGCCAAAGTTACCCCCGCCCATTGTCTTCCGAAACGCAACCCTGCATAATAAGTAGAATCTGCAAAGAATGGAGTTCTTACTTTTTCACTGCCACCGAATTTAAAACCTAATAACAAGTCATATATTATTCTTGCGCTATTACTTTCTGCACCTGCAAGACGATAGACAGCCCCTAAATCTATGGCGGAAAAACCATCTTCTGGTCCGTCAAAATCTTGTTGAAAATGAATATTTGCACCGATAGTAAGCCTATTATTCAAACCGTAAGAAACATATTGTCCGGCTCTTAATATATTATCCCAATAAGTTAAGGTTGTTTTAGATAATACGCCTTCCTGATACAACATAAACAAAGGATCCGAAGTATCATTATTTAAGGTATTAGCTTTTACAGGAAAAACAATAAAAGCACTTATTAAGAAAGAAAAACAAATTAATTTTTTTAACATTCCCCACACCATGTTATTTTTATAAATAATATAAAAAAGTTTTGCCCCAAGACATACCGGGGCAAAACGCACTTAATTAAAATAGAAATACAGCCTGCAATCCAATAGATGTTTCTGAATAATTATCTATATTAGCAGTCCCTGCAACGGTCCATTGATCCAAACCTTTTCCTGGTTCCAGCCACCAGAAGCTAAGATTTTTACCGTCTGCACTGTCATATATTGCTGTTTTTGCATAAAGATTCAAAGCAACCCAGTCATTTGGTTGCCATCCAACAGCAGCTTTTAAAGTTGCTTGATTGTGCCAATCATAATACCCAAATACAGCTTCAAGATTCAAAGTCCAGTCTTCATCTAATACGGAAAATACACCTAATCCGCCTTCTGCATAAAATACAGAACTTACGTTTGTATCATAAGCAATGAATATAGAAGATACTGTGCCATCTGTTGTTGTTCCTGACATACCATTACCATAGGTATTTCCTTCAAAATCTAACAACCAGCCTCTGGCCAAACCATAAATAGTAGAAGAAGAAATTTTATATCCAGCTTTTAAATCTAATATAAAGTTATTAGAAATATCTTTTTGGTGCTGATAATAACCAGACAACGTTGCAATCCAATCTGTATTATCTACAAAGCGCCACTGTGCACCAACACCGAACAAGTTTATACCAGAATCATCCATGCTGTCATCGGGTGAAGCCGACCAATCTAATTTGTAATCGGACATATTATATTGCAGCATAGCCAATACGGCGATTGTATCTGTAATACCATAACTAAAATCTTCTTTTATAGTAAATTGGTTAGTATTCCATTTAGCATTTAAATCGCTAAGAGAAACACCAGTAGAATCTGTAAAGTCTTGACTTATAGACAAACCGACGTCATAAGAATTCATAGCATAAGACAGATCAGTAACGGAACCGAATTTACCTTTCAAAGGTTGAAAGAAAGGATGGGCCAAATAATATTTTCTTTTTAACTGTTCTCTGACAGTTTCAGATCTGCTTGTGCGGATATTTTGTGAAGCATTTGACGAATCATATTGTCTATATAAAGCACTTCTATTCTCTGGTTGCGTATAATATAAATTAGAGTTATTGTTATTTACGTCATACGTTTTAGTTGAAGTTTTTGTTTCGTATTTTTCATAATTAACATTTGTTCTTGTTCTAACGGCTGGAGCGCTTGTTAAATCTGCGCTTGAAGCGGCCCTGGTACCGGAATTGGTCGCAGCGAAAGCCGGTTCACCCCCGATACAAGCCATTAATAACACTAACAACGATATTTTTGCTTTCATATAAAATCTCCTTTTGGTATAAATTATACCATAAAAAGCCTTTATAAAAAAGTTTTAATATTTCTATATAATCTAGGATTAATTACAAGATATGACGTTTATTATTACCGTCTGGCTGACTAATTATGCCTTCTTGTTCCATTCTTTCTATAAAACCAGCAGCTTTATTGTATCCTATACGTAATCTTCTTTGTATATAAGAAATTGTAGGTTTTTTATCTCTTATGACATATTCTTTTGCTTGCGTATACAAATCTGCGTCTTTATCTTCTTTTGAAACCGGCATACCTGGAATGTCAGCACTTACGCCGCCTGCTGAATCTTCTGCATCCGATATACCAGAAACATATTCTGGTTCACCTTCTGCTCTTAAGAAATCTGCGACACGATTAATTTCTGTGTTTTCTATGAAAGCACCATGAATACGCACAGGCACGCGCCCTGCTTCACTAAATAACATATCGCCACAAGACAGCAATTGCTCTGCACCTTTTTCGCCTAATGTAGTCATAGAATCTATTGTGCTTCTTGCTTGGAAAGATATACGCGTTGGGAAGTTCGCTTTTATAACCCCCGTTATAACGGAAGTATCAGGTCTTTGAGTAGCCGCAACCAAATGAATTCCTGCAGCACGAGCTTTTTGTGCCAATCTTTGGACACAAGCTTCTACGTCTTTTCTTGCAACAGACATCAAATCTGCTACTTCGTCTATTATGATAACCAAGTAAGGCATATCAGATAAATCAACTTCCTGGGTTTCAAATTCTAGTTCTCCTGTTTCTTCATTTGTTCCAACCGCAACTTGTCTTGTCATAACTTCACCAGATTCTCGTTTAGCAGCAACTACCTGGTTATAGCCTTCTATATTCTGAACGCCCATTAATTGCAGTTTTTTATATCTTTCTTCCATTTCACGCACAGACCACTTCAAAGCATTTACAGAATCATTTGCGTCTGTTAATACTGGTGTAATTAAATGTGGTATATCTTTCCATAAAGTAAAATCAACACCTTTTGGGTCAACTATCATCAATTTACATTTATCCGGCGTAAAATGATATAAAATAGACATTATAATAGATTGAACGAATACAGATTTACCAGACCCGGTTCTTCCAGCTATCAAAACGTGTGGCATTTTAGCTAAATCGAAATACATTGGATTTCCACCGATATCTACCCCTAAAGCCAATGGTATTCGATACTTAGAATTAATAAATGTTTCATTATCCACCAAAGATTGAAAACGCACAGTCTGCCTATTCAGGTTTACCATTTCCACGCCTATTAATTGGGTGCTGGGGATATGTGCGATACGAATATTTTCTGTTGCCATGGCACGCGTCATATCTTTTACGGTTTTATTTATATCCACCATACGGACGCCTGTTGCTGGCATAAACTCGTATAACGTTACGATTGGCCCTGGACGAATACCAACAACTTTACCGTGAACCCCGTATTCTGCGAAATGCTCTTCCATAGCGGCAGCATTTCTTTTTAATTCTGGCGTAACTACGTTTTTTCCAAAATTAGATTTTTCCAAGAACATAGGATCAGGAAGTTCATATTTATGATCTTTAATATCAGATTCCTGATATTCGCTTTTTTTAAGCGCTTTTTTCTTTGCGGTCACAGTCTTTTTTAATTTCTTTTTTTCTTGAGTTACTTCTTCCGAATCAACAACTTCTTCGTTTTCTTCTTCTGATATCTGGTCTACCCTATAAGAAGACAAATGGAACACAGACAGCAACCACATAAATCCTTTATATAAGTAAGCACCGACTGATTTTATATGCTTCCATTTAATACGCAACAAGCTTGCAACAAGCACGAAAAACTCTAATATTAAAATAATTCCTATTAATAATGTCCAATTACCCAATATGCTGTTTAAATCGGCATTTACTATTGCCCCCATCATTCCGCCTAAATTATAAGATGGTAGAATCAATCCAAAACCAGCCGCCCCCACGCATAACGCAATAAAACCGCGTAATAAGTTATATTCCGGCGAATCGTTAGATTCCCAACCAGCCAACCAAGATAACCCCAACCTTGAAATCCACAAAGCCAAGAACAAACTTGGCAAAGTCCCGATTAAAAAAATAGCCCCGCCTACAAACCATCCCATTACATTTTGAGTTCCAAAAGTGCTAGCAACGGAAAAACCTTCTAAATAAGGGTCAAAAAACAATATTGCGAAAACGGCCCATACGCCCAAAACCAGTAAAACCAAACCAACGAAACGCTTTATTAATGACTTTAACGCGTCCGATATTCTTTCCGGTAAAAGCTTAGAGTTTTTTTTCATATTCACAATTATATCATAAAAAAAGCAAAAATGTTACAATTGGACATGAAAATGTTTCTTTAATATATGCTTTACAAAATCTGCGACCACCATTCCTATAAAAGCCCCTAAAATAACATCTGTTGGCCAATGTGCGCCGCAACAAACCCTTGAAACCCCTATTATAACCGCTAAAGTCCAAGTAAACCATTTAATTTTTGGTGCAAGTAACCCCAACATAACCAAACCAGCAAAAGACGCAGTTGTATGCCCCGATGGCATAGAATTAAAAGCCCAATCAACAGTAAACGGGAAAAAACCAGTCATATTTAAAGCTTCGTAAAATATCGGTCTGGCCCTACCTATAATTACTTTTAATACTTGTGCAATCAAGCTTGCAGACACAACCGAAACGAAAACATAAAAAGCATAGCTATTTTTAGTCTTATTTACAGCATCTATTATAAAAGTTTTTAAACAAATATGTCCCTTATTATTTCTATATTTAACATTTTCAACCAAGATTTTCTTTATATAAAAAATCACAAGAACTATTAAAGAAGCAGCAATCCATATTTCTGCTTGAAAAAGGGCGTCAAAGATATGCCATAATCTGCAATCATAGTTTCTTAACAGTAAATACAAAGGTTTGTCAAACAAAAAAACACCAGTAAAGACAAGGAATAAAGTCACAAAACTTCCATAAGCAAGCCAGTTCCATTTAATATTATTTTCTTTGGTTAAAAACATATTATTCACCCTATTCAGCTATTAGTTTATTATAAAGTTTCTTATCAGTTAATATTTTTGCAGAAACCGCCATAGACACGGCATCTTCGTCTTTTCCACTAGTTATGACGGGGCAACCCTTTCTTATACTTTCTGGGTTAATAGAATCGTCTTTATTAAAATCTTGAAAATTAAAATCATTATTTACAACGTTTAAAAAGAAAGCATTTTGTTGGCTTGCAGTTCTTATATTAGACAAGCAGACTATTGGAAAAACGCCTCTGCCATCAATTATTTTTCCGGAACCTGTTTTAATAGCTTTATTAAGCAATTCCAAAGCGCCGCCATTATCAAGATTTATTCTTGAAGCAATTCTTGCCTGACCTGCCGTAGGTGTTCCGACCAAAACGCCGCGCTGATTTTCATAAAAGCTAGCAACAACGGCTTCTGCCGTTCCACGCGTCATATTAGACATTAATACAACAACAGGTGCATCTGTGACGGCATCGCCCCCTGGGACAACCTCTACTTCATCTTTTGCAGTTTCTACGATTCTCATTACAGGATTTTTACCGATAAACAACCCTGCCAATTTTGCTGCTGCTTTTTCATCGTCACCGGTTGCAGAGCGTAAATCAAGAATAATACCAGTTGCATTTGGGTATTTATTTAAAGCTTCTTTTATAATATCAACTGCCCCATCAGATATTTTATGAACAATGATTTCAAGCACTGCATTTTCATCGTCAGCATTTCTATACACGATATCAGAATCAGCTAATATAACGCTTGCTTTTCTTAATACCACGTCTTGATTACCGGCAGGAGTTAAAAGTTTTATTTTTGAAGTAGAAGAATTATACCCAGACAAAACATCATTTAATTCAGAATCGGATATATTTTTAATTGAAACGCCGTTTATTTCAGAAATCAAATCACCTGGTTTTATTCCAGCATTATCTGCAGGCGAGCCCTTAAAAACCCCAAATATACGAAAATTACCGCGATTATCGCGATTTCCCTGCAATCCTACACTGGTCAATATACGATTATCTTCGTTTATTTCTGCTTGCCTAGAAAAAATATATCGACCATTTTCGTCAATACCTTTCATCAAGCTATCAACAACGGCTTGATACATTTCACTTTCTGTTTTTTTTCTAAACGCAGGATCGTTTTCCCTAATTTTAAGAACAATGGCCGTAGTAATTTCACCGAACCCATTCCAATCTTTTGGTGTTGGGCGCGGATAGTTTGCAATTATAGAATCTTTCCAAACCAAGACTACCCTTTCGTCTGTGGCGGCTATATGAGCATTTGAATTAAGTTTTTCCAAGCTTTCAATTGCAACATTTATATTTTTTCCTGCCCAATTTACAGCATCCAGTTTTTCATAAATGTCTGAAAAAGTATCAGATACATCAAAAACGTTTAACCCCAATTGCACAGGTTCGTCTTCAAAGAACAAACTTTCTGCACGAACCGGCAAAACAAGCAAGGAAAAAAACGATAAGAAAATCAAATTAAATAATTTCATAATCTCCCCCTTTTATTCCTTGCTTATATCATTTTAATTATCAGTATCTCTTAAATTAAAGTGATACAAGATAACGTTAGATATATAAATACTTGTAAGAGTTCCCATAACAATAGAAAAAGTCATAGCAATAGCGAACTCTTTCAGCATATCGCCACCGAATAAATATAAACCGACCATGGCCAATATTGTAGAAACGCCAGTCATAATAGTTCTGCGCAACATTTCATTAACTGATAAATCTATCAAATCATCCATAGGCATTTTATGATATTTTTTAATATTTTCTTCTATTCTATCATAATTAACAACTTTATCATTAATAGAATAACCGACGCCCATTAATATAACGGCAATTGCTGTCTGAGTGAACTCAAGTCCTGTAATAGAAAAGAACCCGAAAATTATTATAAAATCTAATATCAAAGAAATAAAAGAGCCCACAGCATAACCGCCGCGATACCTAATCCAAACGTATATGGACATCATAACGAAAGAAAATAATATAGCCAATATACCGCCACGAACTAACTCACCGCCAATTTTTGGTCCGACTATTTGCACTTGTGAATATTCTACTTTATCACCCAGTATAGCCTTTATTTCGCTTACTCTCTGATTTTGTTGAGCGTCATCAGCACCTTTTGGTAACCCGACACGAATTAATATTGCATTACCGTCAACGGTCTGCAATTCTGGGTTAAAAGCTTCTAAGTCAGCTCTCATTTTATCAATGGTATAACTTTGTTCTATTGGTTTTACCTCCATAGAAATACCACCAGCGAAATCAATTCCGTAATTTAAGCCTTTTATCGACAAAGACAAGACTGACAACGCAATTAAAACACCGGAAATCCAGTATGATAATTTACGATATTTCATAAACTTTAACTTCATTAGAAATCCTCTTACTTATTTTTTACGTAACTTATTTTTTTATTTTTACCGTTCATATACCAGTCTATAACGACTTTTGACAAAGACACGCAAGTAAACAAAGTTGTTATAACACCTACAGATAATGTTACGGCAAAGCCTCGTATTGGACCGGCACCGAATTGGAACAAAATCAAAGAACAAATTAAATTAGTTAAATTACCGTCCAAAACCGCCTTCATAGAACGATGAAATCCCGCATCAACGGCTCGTAAAGGTGTGGCACCTTCTCTTATTTCATCACGAATTCTTTCGAACGGTAAAATATTAGCGTCAACCGCCATTCCCAGCGTTAATACAATACCCGCGATACCAGGCAAAGTCAGCGTTGCACCTAACAAAGCTGAAATACCTATAATCATAGCAAGATTAATAATAAGCATAAAACTTGCTATTACCCCGAATTCACGATAACAGAATATCATAAATATAATTATGAATACCAATCCTGCCAAAGAAGCTATTTTACCGGCTTCGATAGTATCAGCCCCCAAACCTGCCCCAACAGTTCTTTCTTCTATTACTTGTAATGGCGCAGGCAAAGCACCGCTTCGCAATAAAACAGCTAAGTCTTTTGCCCCCTGTAAAGTAAAACCACCTGATATCTGACCGCGTCCACCAGGTATAGGTTCACGAATAGTCGGCGCAGATAATACTTTATCATCTAATACAATCGCAAATCTTTCATTAACATGTTCAGTTGTAAGTTTCGCAAACTTTCGCGCACCAGTCGTATCAAAAACAGTTGTAACAACAGGCATATTATTCTGATCAAAATCCGCTTGAGAATCTTTTAAAGACTCGCCAGAAACTTCTACCCTTGTATAAACCGGGATTTTTTGATCGGGCGCATCCATTAAAGGCAAGAAAGCCGTTCCATTTGGTGCCCTACCAGAAGCAATTTGTTCTGCTGTAACATTCTCATTAACTAAATGAAAAGTCATTTTTGCAGTTTGCCCTATAAGTTCTTTTATGTGTTCTGGATTACTTACACCGGGTAACTGAACCAAAATATATTTACCGCCTTGGCTTTGAATAGAAGGTTCTTTTGTTCCCAGCGCATCAATACGACGACGCACAATTTCAATACTACGCGTCAAAGCATCTTGAACCATTTCTTCTTTTTGCTTATCGGTGTAAGAAACAGTAATTGTTTTTCCGTCAGAAGAAATATCAACACCGGTTCCTAATTCACTTCTAAGTCGTCCTTTTGCTTTTGAAACCTCGTCTTCATTACGCACCACCAACGATACTACACCGTCATTATTACGAAGCCCAGAAAAACGTATAACGCCTTTACTTCTATCTATCAAGCAACTACGCACATCGTCATATAACTGAGTAGCTTTTTCCTTAAACATAGTTTGCGTATCAACTTCCAGCAACAGTTGTGCGCCCCCCTTTAAGTCCAATCCCAAAGGAATTGGTTGTATCCAAGAAGGGAAATAAGGTGCTAAACTTGGCGTCAACGTAGGAACCGCCAGCAACACACCAAAAACAGCAACAAAAATAATAGCTAATTTTTTAAACATAATCCTGTCCTTTATTCAACACTTGCGACAGCGTTTTTACTAACTTCTATAACAACGCCTTTGGCTATTTCCATTTCTATTGTTTTTTCATTTATTTTTTTTATCGTTCCATAAATACCAGCAGCAATAACACGATTACCTATTTGTAAAGAATCTAACATTTTCTGATATTCTGCCATACGTTTTTTATTTGGACGAACCATTAAAAAATAAATAATTCCGAAAACGATTATGCAATACAAAATCATTCCCCACCAATCTGTTTGTGGTGCGGTTTGGTTAATCGCTTGATTTGCAGTATTTATAACTTCTGCTGTATTTTCCATAGATTTCTCCTTATATTATTGTTCTAGAATAGTAAAAAATGCACAGTCTGTAAAGTAAATACTTTCAATAAAACTTTTGTATTATCAAAGGGAAAAATTATATTCTTTCAAACCAAGAATCCAACTCTGAAAAAGGTATAATTTTATAAACTGGTCTACCATGATTACATTCAGACCCGCGTTCAGTATTTTCTATATCACGCAGCAACGCATTCATTTGATTTAAGTCTAATTTTTGACCTGCCCTGACAGAATGATGGCAAGCGTAATTAGCCAATTTCAAATGCAGCTTTTCGTTAAGGACAGACGAATGACCGTTTGCACGAACTTCATCTGCAATAGCCTGAAAAACTTCTTTCCAATTTAAATCCCAATCAGCAGGTTTTTCAAAAATGGCTATGGCATCTTCTCCGAAAGCTTCTATTACCAGCCCAGACGCTCTAAGTTCTGATTCAATAGTTAACACAGCATCTACATCTTCTGTTTTTAAACCGACAACGATCGGCGTTAACAAAGGTTGAGTTTTAACTGTATGATTTCTTATTTTTTCATAAGTTATTCTTTCGTGTGCAGCATGCTGATCTATTATTACCAAAGCATTTTCTTTTTCGGCCAGAATATATTTATTGCCAATTTGTCCTATTGCCTTTCCCAAGGGTAAAAGATTAGATGAAAAGTCTTGATTTTTTTTATCGACAAACGCTTGCATAAACTCGCCAACATCTGTTGGTTTATCCGGAGAATGCAATCTGAACAAATCAACATTTACAGAAAAATCTTGTTTTGGTTTATACACAGGTATAGAAGCTGATACAAAGTCGAAACTAGTTTTACTTGATTGTCTTTCAGACAAAGTCTTGGATAAAACTTCGCGAAGGTTTTTTATAATAAACCCCCGAACGTGTGAAGGTTCCAAGAAATGGACTTCTGTTTTCGCGGGGGAAACATTTACATCAACATGACGTGGATCTATGTCAAGATACAGTGCACATAGCGGGAACTCACGTGCATGCATTACATCCATATATGCGGCCCTTAACGCACCCACCAAAACCTTATCTTTAACAGGTCTACCGTTTACAAATAAATATTGGTCAACAGAAGAAGCCCTTCTTAACGTAGGTTCTGAAATAACGCCTTTTAATTTTAACCTAGAATTAGATAAAGACTGTGCTTGGACTTCCAGCATTCTACCTCTAACGTCTTCACCCATAATGGCAACTATACGTTCTTGAAAATCTTGTTTTTTCGGGAATCGCCATTTATTATTTAAAGTAAAACCTACGTCATTACAAGCCATAGCTAAACGCTTAACAACTTCCAGAACGGACATCATTTCTGCCTTATCGGTTCGTAAAAACTTTAATCTGGCAGGAGTTCTTGCGAATAAGTTTTTAACACGTATTCTTGTCCCACTTTCCCAATCACAAGGTCTTATTTCGCCTGTATTACAATTTAAAGACCATCCGTTATCATCGATACCATTACACGTATCTATCGTCATATCTGATACTGAAGCGATAGAAGGTAAAGCTTCCCCACGAAACCCCATATAAGAAATATTTAATAAATCATCATCAGGTAATTTAGAAGTGGCGTGTCTTTGAATACTGTTCTGCAAGTCTTCTTTTGACATTCCACAACCATTATCCATAACACTTATAAGGGTTCTGCCACCATCTGTTACATCTATTACGATTTCGTCTGCACCTGCATCCAAAGCGTTTTCAACCAGCTCTTTAACAACGCTGGCAGGTCTTTCAACTACTTCACCCGCAGCAATTTGATTTATTAAAAAATCAGGTAGCACCCTTATAGGCATCAAACTATTCCTTGAATTTTATTTCTAGAATCTCGTATTCTTTTTCGCCGCTTGGCAATTTCACAATGCACGTATCGCCTACGCATTTACCTATCAAAGCCCTACCAACCGGAGAAGTGCAAGATATAACTTGCTTACCGTCAGATTCTATATCGGACAATATACGACATTGCATTTTATTACCGTTTTCATCTTCTGCAATAACTTTTGCCCCAAAAACGACCCTATCCCCGGACAGACTGTCTATATCTATTACAACGGCATTATCTATAAAAGATTCTATAAATTGAATTCTTTTATCAATCTGTCTTTGTTTTTCCTTTGCAGCGCTATAATCTGCATTTTCTGACAAATCGCCCAAAGACCTTGCCCATTGAACAGTTTTTAATATTTCAGGTCTTTGAACTTCTTTTAAATCTTTAAGTTCTTTAACAAGCGCATCAAAACCTTCGCGCGAAACCGGCTTTTTTTCCATTTTATTCAATCCTATTTTTATTATGAAATTATAAGCATTCATTTTAATTTTGCAATTGTCAATTGAACAAGTTATACTTTTATATCTATAAATATAAAGGATATGGTATTGAAACCTAAAATATTAACAAGATTTCTGATGCGCAGATTTTTTTCTGGCTTTGGTCTTATTATGCTGATAGTTTGCGGTATAATATTAGCAGTAACCTTTGTCGAAAGACTGCCGGATAATCCTACGGCTATAGACGCGTTAATAGAATCTTGGGTAAGACTAATGGAATACGTTCCGCTTTTTTTACCTTTGGCAGTTTTCATGGGAACGTTGTTTGCTTCTTATAATCTTATAAAATCCAGCGAAAGTATCATTGTGTCCAGCGCAGGTTTATCACCATATCAATCATCAAAACCGTTTTTAATTGGTGCTGCTTTAATAGGTATATTTGCCACCACGGTAATAAATCCGTATTCTGTTGGTCTTAATTCAAAAAACATAACTCCTGATCATTTACAGCTAGTAGATAACTCTATATGGTTAAGAGAATCGTCCGATATTGGATATATAACCTTGAATGCAAAAGGTATGCAAAAGCAAGGCGATAATCTTGTGTTTTACACTACTAATATATATACACAAGATAAAAACTTTAAATTAACAAACAGGATAGAATCTGAATCGGTTATTTTATCTGATAAAGGTTTATCAGCCACGAATGCCGATATATGGGATAACAACGGCACGCATAAAAGGCAAGATTGGCATATACAAACGTTAATTACGCCACAAACAGTCTTAGATAGATACTTACAGCCCGATCAGATTTCATTTTGGGATTTAGCGGGTTTTATAAAAAAAATGGAATCTATAGGGGCCCCTGTTCGAGGTCACTTGGTTCAATTTTGGACACTGTTATTTCTACCTTTAACCATGATAGCAATGGCTACATTAGGCATTGCTTTTTCTCAGACAAGGCAACGCAGAAATTACAGTTTTGGGTTAAAGTTTGGTTTAGGTATATTAACCTGCTTTGCCGTATATTTTTTAACGAACATGTTTAACGCACTTGGTGCCACAGGTGCTTTACCGCCACTGCTTGCTATAATAGCGCCCCCACTTATAATAATAGCTGGCGCAGGTGCGTTTATTGCTAGTTTTGATACAATATAAAAACGAGGACAAAATATGCCTATAAAGAAAAACAAATCTTATAAAAAATATTTAATACTTGGGGTTATTATTATATTAATAATATTAATGATAATATCTTTTGACCCTGTTCAAAATATGACAGAAATAGTTTTATATCCATGAACTATATAGATATATTTTTAGAAGCTTTGTCAGCCGAGAAAGGAAGAAGTCAAAAAACGCTTGAAAGCTATGCAAGTGACTTGAATCATGCAGACGAAAGCATTTCTGGTGGTTTATTAAAAGCAAGCCAAAATCAAGTCCAGGCATATTTGTCTTCGCTACCTGACAGACCCTCTTCTATTGCCAGGAAAGCAAGTGCTTTGCGCGGTTTTTATAAGTTTTTAATGCTAGAAAAAATAATTACAGAAAATCCTGCTGCTAATTTAGAATTGCCGAAAAGAAACAGAGCTTTACCAAAGTTTTTATCTGTTGACGAGATAGAACTATTAATATCATCAGCCGGCGATACCAGACACAGCGTCCGATTACGCGCCATGATAGAATTACTATACGCATCTGGGTTGCGCGTATCGGAATTGTGTGAACTTCCAACATCTGCGATTCTTGGTGACAAGTTGCTAATACACGGCAAAGGTGCGAAAGAACGAATCGTTCCAATACATGAAACGGCTATGCACGCTTTACAAAAATGGCTGGCATTACGTGAAGACGATAAATCAAAATACGTTTTCCCCAGCAACAGTAAAACAGGTCATATCACAAGGGACGGTTTTTTTAAGATACTGAAACAGTGTGCAATTCTTGCTGGCATAGATCCACACAGGGTCAGTCCACACGTATTAAGGCATTCTTTTGCCTCACATTTACTAGCAGGCGGTGCTAATTTACGTATTATACAGACGATGCTTGGTCACGAAGACATTTCTACTACTCAGATATATACGCATGTATTGCCAGACAAATTAAAAGAAACAGTTTTAAAACATCATCCGCTTGGGGAAATAAAGGCAGCAGATAAATGATAAAAAAATGTGATCACCCTGGTTGCACCAAGGCTGGGACTTGTCGTGCGCCAAAAAATAGAGACTTAAAAGATTATTGGTTTTTCTGCCAAGAACACGCAGCAGAATACAATAAAAACTGGAATTATTATGAAAACATGAGCCCTGAAGAAATAGAAGAAGATTGGGAAAGACAAACTTTTGGTGCTCCATTAAAGGATAAAGCAAAGTCAGAAGCTGAATCGGCAGATTATATAAAGTTTTTAAACGATTTTATAATGGGGCGAAGTTCTTTTGACAAGTCACCTACCCCATCAAAACTACCATCTAAAATAATATCAGCTTTAACGGTTTTTGGGTTACCAATCAGTGCTTCGTGGCGTGAAATAAGCACAAAGTATCGCACGTTAGCAAAAAAATATCACCCCGATACAGCACAAGAAAAATCAACAGCTGCCAAGCAATTCACAAAAATATCGGAAGCATATGAAACATTAAAAAAACACTTTGGTAAAAAATAAGGCTCTGATAAAACAGAGCTTTATTTTTTAACCACGCGAATTTAAATATGCGATTGCATCCATGGCAGAACTGCACCCTGTCCCAACAGCGGTTGCAATTTGCATTTTTAATTCGGATTGAACGTCACCGGCAACGAACATACCTTCTGGTAATTCTGATGGTATTAAGCGCCCCATATTATCACGTAAAATATCTTCTGGTAAATAATCGGTATTAGCTTCATGCCCTATAGCAACGAACAAACCATCACATATTATTTCCGTATCATCGGTTGTCGTCACAACAAGCCTATCAGAATCTGGTAACGTAGAAATCTTTTTCAAGTCTGTATTAAACAAGCATTCTATATTTTCTCGTTCTGCAACGCGATTACGCAATACGGCTTCGGCGCGCGTAAAAGCAGCTTTCCTATAAACGATTTTTACGCTTTTTGCAATATCGGCTAAATACAAAGCATCGTTCAAAGCTGAATTACCCCCACCTAAAACAATAACGTCTTTATATGCATAAAAGAATCCGTCACAAGTTGCACAATAAGAAACGCCTTTACCGAATAATTCGCGAGCACCTTCTATTTCCAGCTTACGCGGGGAAGCACCTGTTGCTATGATAAGTGTTTTACCAACATATCTTTTCCCGTCTGTTGCCAAAATATTGAAAGCGCTTTCTGCATCTCCGGAAACGTTTTTTGCAGAAGTAAAAATAATTTCTGCACCAAAAGTTTCTGCTTGTTTTTTCATGAACTCGGCTAACTCTTGACCACTTCCCTGCCAACCCGGATAATTTTCCAGCACCGCGATACCAGCAGTCTGCCCACCTAACCTATCCCCCCCAAGGACTAATGTTTTTTTTCCGGCACGTGCACAATAAAGCGCAGCAGTTAAACCAGCAGGCCCAGAACCTAAAATTATAACATCATGCATAATAATGTCGTTCATATAAAATCTCCTAAATGCCTTTCTGGGTCAGCATAACATAATAAGCAAAGCTTCGCAAATCTTTTTATAAGCAGTAAAATATTTGATTTTTATATATAATTTATATATAATTTTAACCATGTGGTTAAAAACAAGTTTTTTTAATAAATCATCATCCCCTTTTGGGGAATAATTTTCGTTGTCACAAAAACAAAATAACTTTAAATATAACTATACTTCCAAAGGAAACAAAAATGTTGGATATAAGATTTATTCGTGAAAACCCAGAAATTGTAAAAAACGCATGTAAAGTAAAGGGGTTTGAAGATTTTACTGATGAAATACTTGCACTTGATATGCGTGTTCGCGAATTAAAAACGCTTACACAAACGAAAACGGCAGAAAAGAACAGAATAACAAAAGAAATACCTACTGCGACAGACAAAGCACCGCTTATTGCAAAATCAAAAGAAATCGGTGAAGAGATAGCAGAAGAGCTTGCCGAATTAGCAGAAAAAGAAGATAAATTAAATGACTTGTTACATCGCGTTCCTCAGATACCAAGCCCAGAAGCCCCAATTGGTCCTGATGACAGCGCAAACGTTGAAGTTCGCAGAGTTGGCAAACCACCAAAGTTTGATTTTACCCCACGTGCACAGTGGGACTTATTGGATATGAATAATTGGTGGATGCCTGAAAAGATAGCACAAATATGTGGGACAAGAACATATTGCTTGGTCGGTGAAGCCGCGGAATTACAGCTAGCTATAGAAACTTATGTTATCCAAAAGCTTATATCCAAAGGTTTTACATTTATAGAATGCCCTGCAATAACGAAACCGCAAACCATATTTAACGCCGGTCACTTTATGGGGTCTGACTTATCTGTAATGGACAATGATGTATTTATTTTACAAGGAACAGACAGATGCCTTGCAGGAACAGCGGAAATAATATTAAACAGTCTTCATAGCGGTGAAATATTACCTGAAAATGTCCTGCCTATTAAATACGCCGGTTTTTCACCGTGTTTCCGCAAAGAAGCCGGTGCGGCTGGTCGGGATACTCGTGGTCTTGCACGTTTTCATCAATTTAATAAAGTAGAACAATATGTATATTGTAAACCTGAAGACTCTGACGCTATGCACGAATTAATTTTGAATAATTTGTGTGAAGTAATGGAAGATTTTGAATTACCTTACAGGGTTATTGCCAATTCTACTGGTGATATGGGCTTTAACAAAATAAAGATGAATGACGTAGAAGCATGGGTTCCAAGCGAAAACGCCTATAAAGAACTTGGCAGTTGCTCGTCCATAGGTCAATTCCAAGCAAGACGCACAAACACCAGATATCGTGAAAACGCAACAGGTGAAGTAAAATACGTTGCAACGCTTAATAATACAGGCATAGCGGTTCCGCGTGCTTTGGTCCCAATAATAGAAAATCATCAAAATGCAGATGGTTCTATAAATATTCCAAAAAAGCTGCAAGCATTGATGGGCGGCAGAACTAAAATTGGTGGTAAACATTAAAAAAACGGGGTAATCCCCGTTTTTTTATCTTGTTTTTACAAGAAATCTTTTTGGCTTTACTAAATCTAACCATAAGGTCTTTAAATTACATTTATCTATAACAACGTGTAAAGATTCTATTGAATCTACCAAAGCCTTTGTTGCTTCTGGCTTGGTTGCTTCGGCAGAATAATAAGAATCTATTTTATCCAAAAAGTTATTTAAAGTTTGGTCAAATTTTGGGTTTATTTCATTAATAGAAACAATCGGAGCATATTTAACTCTTTTATGAATATTAACGAACTGCTTTGGGTTAGAAGAAATCTTTTTTAAAGACTGTATATTACAGTTCAAGCAACTATAACTATAAGAGCTTTTTGTTTTTTGCTTACAGGCGTTCAAATATTCCAAGCAATCAGAAAAAGCTTTCTTAATAGTTAAATCATAATCTATAGCCATATTTTAATCCTTTTAATAAGTATGACACATATAATATAAACCAAAGTTGACAAAAATCAAGTTTTTTGTAAACTTTTTTTCTTAATAAGTTGAAAAACAAGAAAAAAGATATATCCTATATGTGTGAAAAATATAATGTAAAGGGTAAAAAAATATGAAAATTCGCAATATTGCAATTATTGCTCATGTTGACCACGGTAAGACGACTTTGGTTGATAATATGTTAAAGCAAGCAGGAACATTTCGTGCAAATGAAAAAGTTGAAGATAGGGTTATGGACAGCGGTGATATAGAACGCGAACGCGGCATCACAATTTCCGCAAAACCAACTTCTATATTATGGAACGGTTATAAAATAAACATAGTAGACACACCTGGGCACGCAGATTTTGGCGGTGAAGTTGAACGTATTTTATCTATGGTTGACGGTGTTGTTTTGCTGGTTGACGCAGCAGAAGGTCCGTTACCACAAACGAAGTTCGTGCTATCAAAAGCACTTAAACTTGGGCTTCGTCCCATCGTATGCATAAACAAGGTAGATAGAGCTGACGCCCGTCCAGAAGAAGTTTTAAACGAAACTTTTGATTTATTTGATAAGCTTGGTGCAACAGATTCTCAACTTGATTTTCCATATTTATATTCTGTCGGTCGTGACGGTTGGGCAGTCCGTGATTTAAAAGACGAACACAAAGACTTAACGCCTTTATTTCAATTAATCATCGATCACGTTCCTGCACCGGATTGTAACGGGACAAGATGCCAAATAGACGCACCATTTAAAATGCTTGCCACTACGTTGGAAGCCGACCCTTATGTTGGCAGAATATTAACGGGTAAAATAGAATCAGGGACCGTAAAAGTTGGTCAAGCAGTGAAAGCAATAAATATGAAAGGTGAATTTATTGAAAACGCTAAAATAACCAAAATCATAGAACACCGTGGTGTTGAAAAAGTATCACTGGATTCTGCTTCTGCTGGTGACATTGTTGTTATAGCGGGATTTTCAAAGGCAACCGTTGCAGATACGCTTTGTGCACCTGAAGTCATCGAACCTATCCCAGCTATGCCTATTGACCCACCAACTTTAACGATGACGTTCTTTGTTAACACTTCACCTTTGGCAGGAAAATCCGGCAAGAAATTAACTTCCAGAATGATTGGTGAAAGATTATTCAAAGAAGCAGAAACAAACATTGCTTTGAAAGTTACGCAAAGTGAAAACAACGAAGCATTCGAAGTATCTGGGCGCGGTGAATTACAACTTGGGATATTAATAGAAACCATGCGCCGCGAAGGCTTTGAACTCAGCGTCAGCCGCCCACGCGTTGTAATGAAAGAAGGTCCAAACGGTGAAAAGCTTGAACCAATTGAAGAAGTTGTCATTGATGTAGACGATGAATATAGCGGTGTTGTTATTGAAAAAATGACAAAACGTAAAGCAACTATAACCGAGATGAAATCTTCCGGTGCTGGGAAAACGCGAATCGTATTTTCTGCACCATCGCGCGGTTTAATCGGTTATTTATCTGAATTCAGAACAGACACACGCGGAACTGGTATTATGAACCGAGTATTTTCTGGTTATGAAGCGTATCGTGGTCCTATATCACAGTATAGACCAGGTGTTTTAGTATCTATGGAAAACGGGGTTACGGCAACATACGCTTTATTTAACTTACAACCACGTGGAACGCTGTTTGTAGGTCCACAAACAGAAGTTTACTCTGGCATGATTATAGGTGAACACAGCAAAGAAAACGACTTAGAAGTAAACCCTGTAAAAGGTAAAGAGCTGACAAATATCAGATCAGTTACGGCAGATGAAAAACTATTCCTTGCACCACCACGTAAAATGTCTTTGGAAGAAGCTTTATCTTATATTCAAGACGATGAATTAGTAGAAGTCACCCCTGCTACGATTCGTTTGCGCAAAAAGGAACTTGATAGTAACATAAGAAAAAAGACAAGGAAAAACGTTGAAGCCTAAACGCTTATTTCTAATAGCAGGTTATGATAAGGACGGTATAATAGACGAATCGTTAATTCATCAGGTATCGTCTTTATCTAAGCTTGGTGATGCTATTTTAGTAATGGATAGCGATTGCGACGAAACGCAACTGGATAAAGTAAAACCTTTCGTTATATTTGCAAGTGGAAATCGTCATAAAGAATATGATTTCGGTTCTTATAAAAGAGCTTATTTATATGCCAAAGAGCATGATTTATTAAAAAATTACGATTATTTATATCTAGTTAACGACTCTGTATATGGTCCGTTATACGACTTACAACCATATTTAGAAAAGATGGAAAATAGTAAAAAAGATGCTTTTGGTCTGGTTTATAATCCGCATAAAAAACATCCGCACATACAATCATGGTTTATCGGAATGACCCAGAAAGTATTTTTATCTAATTGGTTTGACGATTTTATAAAATCTGTAACAAAACAAGAAAACAAAGCTTATATATGTATATTATATGAAAACGGTTTTACGGACAAATTGATAAAAAATAAATTAAGCTTTTATTGTTTATATACTATTAAGGGCCGAGGTATATATAATAGAATAAAATACTTATATAAAAAGAAGTTACCGTTTATGAAAAAGACCGCTTTTTATGCAAAGCAAGGGACGCTTGGCACACAGGTATTATACGTTATGAAAAGTATATCACCTGAAATAAGGTATGCTATTTTACAAAATGCGAAACGTGTTTATGGGGAAAAATATATATACTGGCTTTTAACAAAAAATCCTATTAAAATAGCATATAGAAGTATACGCCGTTTATTTATAAAGCTTTTTATAGAGGGAATATGAAAAAAGAAAAAAAAATAGCAGCCATAACAATGGCAAGAAATGACGAGTTTTTTTTAAACCGTTGGATAAAATATTATGGTAGTTTACTTGGTGAAGAAAACCTGTATATATATTTAGATGGATTAGACCAAAAAAATCCATCAAAAGCCGGTAAATCAAATATAACGAAACTTCCGCATAAAGAAGAACAAGTTCAAAAAGGGGACAAAACAAGAATACTGCTTTTATCAGATTTAGCAAAGAAACTGTTCAACGAAGGCTATGATATCGTCATAGGTTGTGATTGTGACGAATTTTTGGTTATTGACCCTGCTTTAAACATAAGTTTACCAGAATACCTATCTGGAATAAAAAATAGGACATCTGTATCTGGTTTAGGTCTGGACATAGGGCAAGATTTACAAACAGAAAAAAGTTTAGACACAAACAAACCTTTTTTAGAGCAACGAAAGCATGCTTTATTATCAACCAGGTATACAAAGCCTGTTGTTTTATTTAAACCGGCAATTTGGGGCAGCGGTTTTCATAGCGTCAAAGGTCACAACTTTCATATAGACAAGAACCTTTATTTATTACACTTTGGCAGCGTAGATTTAGAAATGATAAAGAACAAAATCGGGGATAGAAATCCTTCTTGGGAAAAGCACTTAAAAAAGCGTGCCAAAACAATCTACTTAATCAGCGAATCAAAGAAAAAAAATAAGTCTAAAACGCTGGCAAGAATCTTGCAGACCTTTGTGCGTCCTATATACGACTTAAACAAACCTGCAATGTTTGGGTTAAAATGGGTAACAGAAATACCAGAAAGTTTTATTAAAACAGGAATATAATAAATGGCAGAGATATCAATAATTGTTCCAATATATAATTTAGAACAATATTTAGACAAATGCTTAAAATCTTTAATAGATCAAACATATAAAGACATAGAAATAATATGTGTTGATGATTGCAGCACAGACGCTTCGTTAAAAATAGCAAAAAGTTATGCAAAAAAAGATAAATACAAACAAGAAATATTTGATTTATGTCAACCTTTTATATCAGAAAATTATAATTTTAACAACACAGATAAAAGAACCAATAAAATAATAAAAAATATTTTATATAGACAATTTATGACATATAAAAAAATACTTGGTGGCTTAATATATGAATATAATGACGGTATTAAGCACGACTTTTTATTATTAAAAGTTTTATCTTTATTTAAAATAAAAGTTTCTGAATTAGATAATAAAAAGAAATATTATTTACTTGGAATAAGAATGATATAAAGGCGAAAAATATGAAAATAGATATTGTATATTTATGGGTGGATAGCGCAGATAAAAAATGGCGGGCAACAAAAAATAAATGGGAAAAGATAATTAAAGGTGCTGAAAACGTCCCAGAATATGCGTATGACGAATCACGTTGGCGCGACAACGGAGAATTTAAACACTCTTTGCGAAGTGTTGCCAAATATGCACCTTGGGTAAACCATATTTATATAATTACTGGTTTTAATCAGGTTCCCAAATGGTTAAACGCCAAGCACCCAAAAATTACTATCATTCCGCACGAAGATATTTTTCCAGCTGATGCTTTACCAACTTTTAATTCTAATGCTATAGAAATGTGCATACCTAATATAAAAGGACTTTCAGAACATTTTTTACTTATGAATGATGATTTCTTTTTCAACAGACCTTTAAGTCCAGATTTCTTTTATGATAAGAAAGGTCGTGCAAAAGTTTTATATGCTTCCATGAAGCAGAAAAGTAAAAATGTCGGACGTTGGCTAGAAAAAGAAGACGCTTACACTCAAACGCTTATATTATCTGCAAAAAAGATAAGCGACATATATAAAAAGAACGTTTATAAATACCGTCCTTCGCATGGAATTGACCCTTATATAAAATCATCTTGGGAAGTCTGTCGAAACCATCCTTTATTTAACAAGCAAATAGACGAACAAATAAGAAATAAATTCAGAACAAATAATGAAATTCAGCGTTGGATGTTTAACTTATATGATTTTGTGCATGGGAAAGCAAAGTTTTATCATGCCCGAGCAATGAAACATTCCAAGTTCCCTATTCTTTCGTTTTTATACAATACGATGTTTTACTTTCAAACGAAAAAATCACCCGTATATTGCACTGACACCAAAACGGCTGCAAAAGCACTTAAACGTGCACCGATATTTTGCATAAACGATTCGATAGATACCGATGAACAAATCTTAAAAAACAATGCAAACTATATGGAAAAGCGTTTTCCAGAAAAATCACCGTTTGAAAAATAATTTTATTATTTGCAAGTTTTTATAAACTTGCAAATATTGCAACGAAGCTTTTTTGCTTGTTTTGTTGGTGGGTTGTCTAAAACGCCATTTTTTTCTAAATCCAACAAAAGCTTTCGAGCTATTTCAATATCTGTATTATTATCTAAATATTTAAGCTTGCGAAATGCCCAATAAACGAAAAACCAACGAAAGTTTTCTGACCATTTTTTCATTTGATATTCGTTTGCATTATTTTTATATAAGTTATAAGAATATTTAATACCTTCAACCAAGCTTTGCATAATCTTTAACTGTTTAGCAGATAAAACAATTCCCTTAAAATTAGGTATATAAAAATATAACGGTAACGGAGCTATAGTTACTTTCGGATTACGCAACATAACTTCACTCCACCAAGGAAAGTCTTCAAACAAGATTCCTTTTATAAAAGGTATGTCTTTAATCAAGTCTTTCTTATAAAGATTTTTCCAAACCTGACAATGTTTTATTAACCATTTTCTTTTCGGGTTAAACATATTATGAGTTTTCTCTGTTGCATACTCAAAAACGTCTTCCGTAACCAACGTTTTGATTTTTGATAAATTGTATTTCTTTTTTATTCTTGTCGGTATTACGTTATCCGTATCTAAACCAAGCTTATAGCGCACCATTAACTGCGGTCTATATATTCTATCATAAGTAAAAGAAACGATATCTGCCCCATCTTTCTTAGCCAAATAATGTGTTATCTCCACAGTCTGTGGATGGATAAAATCATCGCTATCTAAATATAAAATATAATCACCAGTTGCTATTTTCATACCCGCGTTTCTAGCATCCGATAAACCACCATTTTTTTTATCAACGATTTTAAATCTTGAATCTTTTTTAGCATATTCTTTAAGGATGTCTAAACTATTATCTGGGCTGCCATCATTTACGCATATTGCTTCCCAATCTGTAAAGGTCTGATTTAATACACTATCCAAACACCTACGCAAATACTTTTCTACATTATAAACAGGTATTATTACGGAAACAGCTGGCATTAAAGACTCCTTAAAATTACATATCCATCATTACTTCGGCAAAACTTCCCGGGATTGGTTCTTTTATATTTTTATAATTAGTTTTCTGAAAAAACGCACCGGATGTTAGTTTACTAAAAAGTTCTTTATTAAAGGGTTTATTACGATACTGCCACCAAACCGTATGAGTTGGATCTTGGTCCACATGTGGCATTTTGTCAAAATATTTTTTTGCTCTTTCATCGTTTGTGACCAAAGTTTTAAATAATAGCTGATGAACAAAATAATCAAAAGTATGATTTTCATATTTCCAATAATCAAGAATCATTGCGCGCCACGCGTCAAGTAAATAAGCACCTTTTCTTGACCTTATAAAACAATTCTGCATAAAACTATACGAAAACGACCCTTTCTTACCTACCAAATATACGAAAAAATCTTCGTCTATAATCCATTGTGGTATATCAGAAGTGACAAAATCCGTAGCATCCAGCCATATACCACCATATTCATACAACAGTTCTACCCTGCAAATATCGGCGAAATGAGCATTTTTTATCAAACCATTTTTACGTTTTTCTAGGATATAATCTGGTAAAGTTATATACTTAAATAAAGTTTTTTCGTCCAAAACAACCAATTCTTGCTTACAGTATTTACGAATATTTCTAAAACAAGCTTTTACTAAAGCTGGTGCATTTTCTTCACCCTGCAACCAAATCGAGAATATTTTTTCGTTTTTATCGTTTTTAACTACTTTTCTTTCTTTTATTTTGGCAGCCGCAGGTAAATATCTTTCTAAATATTTCGGTATTACATCTGAAATTACTTTATATCTAACGGCCCTTCTTTTTTCTTTTGGGCGCCAAAACCAATTAAATATGTGCCCGCGAAAGATTATATTTAAAGTTGCATAAAATCTTGCAGCTGCCATAAGAACTCCTTTTCTTATTCTTCAATCGGTAAAATATCGTCTTCCTCTTCTTCATTGACAGGACCCGTTGTCATTTCTTCTGCTATTCCCGAAGATTTAGCCATAATTTTATCTTGTAATTCTTTTTGAACTTCTGGGTGGTCTTTCAACCAAGCTCTTGCATTCGCTTCGCCCTGCCCCATACGTTCGTTATTATAAGAATAAAAACTTCCGGCTTTTTCTATTAAATCACATTTTACACCCATATCCAGAATCTCGCTTATTCTTGATATACCTTCACCATACATAATCTTAAAATCAACGGTTTTAAAAGGCGGTGCAACTTTATTCTTTACGATTTTTACTCTTGTTTCATTACCAACAATAGTTTCTTTATCTTTTATCTGACCTGTTCTGCGAATATCCAAGCGGACTGACGCATAGAACTTCAAAGCATTACCGCCAGACGTAGTTTCAGGGTTACCGAACATAACGCCAATTTTCATACGAATCTGATTTATAAATATCAATAAAGTATTACTTCTGGAAACGCTGCCCGCCAATTTTTTCAAAGATTGTGACATCAATCTTGCTGTAGTTCCAACAAAAGAATCACCGATATTACCTTCCAATTCAGCCTTTGGGACCAACGCCGCAACCGAATCGATTACAACAACATCAACAGCCCCAGATTTTATTAAAGTATCTGCGATTTCCAACGCTTGTTCACCGGAATCAGGCTGAGATATAATCAAATTAGCAACATCCACGCCTAATTTTTTAGCATAATGAGGGTCCAAAGCATTTTCTGCATCAATATAAGCGCAAGTTCCACCTTTTTTCTGAGCTTCCGCAACCGCGTGCAACGCCAGAGTTGTTTTACCGGAACTTTCAGGTCCATATATTTCAACTATTCTACCACGTGGGTAACCGCCAACACCCAAAGCAATATCAAGTCCCAAAGAACCTGATGATATAGCTTCTATTTGTTGCTGACTGCCGTCCCCCATTTTCATAATAGCTTCTTTACCAAATTGCTTTTGAATTTGTGCCAAAGCTGATTCCAAAGCTGGATTTTTTGCTGGTGCGTTTGTTTCTTTTACTGCTTCTTTTTTTGCCATAAATATCCCCTTTTCTTATCAAGGAAATAATACAAAGAAAACCGCATTGGTGCAATCAAAATATGACTATTTTTTCATCATTAAAATAAGCACAGCCATAAAACCGATTACAGCGGTTGTTATCCATACTGCAGACGTTGTTCCAAAAGCAGTTATACAACCAGCCGCCATTATAGAGACTAAAACATTTGGCAAATTAACGCTGGTTCTGAATATACCGTAATATTTAGTTTGTTCTGCTTTTTTTGTATTATCAAAAAATAATAAATCATGAACAGATTCCATAACGGCGCCTGAAAACTGCCAAGCAATAAAAATAGCCAGCAACAAATAACCATTAGTAAATATTGCAAAACTTGAAAACATAGCAAAAGAAGAAAAACCTACAACCAACCAAAACTTTTTTCCAAACTTTTTAACCAAGCTACTCATCAATTCTGTCATTATCAAATAAGGAATAATCCCGATAGCCAATACCCACCCCAAAACATCTTTTGAAAAACCAGCCTCTATGACGACAATCGGCACATACAGATACCTCATAGCTCTTAAAGCATAATACGAAAAGTTTATAATATACGCCCTTACAAAAACAGACTTTGAAAAGAACCCCAAAGTATTTCTCCATAACGACTTAATAGTTCTTCTGGGGTTTACTTGTTTAATTTGTTTGTTTTCTTGAACTATTTTAAAATATTTAAAGAACAACCAACCTGCTATATATATAATTCCAGCGGCAAAAAATGCAGACCTATTATCAAAAGCGTTTGCGATATTAACTGCTATCAAAGGTGCTATTAAAGCGCCAACATTTAACCATAAGTGATACCTGGAATTAAGCTTTGACATTCCTATATGATTTGAAAAATCAGACATAAACAACGGAATAAGCACACCGACAAGCGTTACAGCTATTCCTGTTACGTAATCTAATATAATAAATGTGCTTGGTTTGATAGAAAAGCTCATCATCAAATAACACAAGCCCAGAAAAAGCATAGAAAAATAAAATACTTTAACTTTTGAAAAAAGACGAAAAAGCTCGTTTGCGAACAAACCGACAATCATACAAAAAGCTGCATATACAGAAACGTAAATACCGACGATTGCAGAACTACGAAAAATCTCTAATAACACCAAAGAATACACGGCGTTATAAATACCGTCTGCAAATCCTGTAAAAAGCCCCAGGTTTGCGAAAGAAAACCCACTAACAGAATCTCGAACAGATAAATATTTATCTTTTGCCATATACTTTCCTACATAAGTATATATATTGTATCATAAAAAAGCCCCGCAAAAAAGCGGGGCAACATAAAAAAACTAAAACTTATTTTTTTGCGTTCTTTTGTTCATATAAACGAGCAAAATCTACTTGCTGCATAGTAAATGCTGGGAAACCAGATTCTGCTGTCAAGCGCGTAACCAAAGCACGAACGGCTGGGAACAACATGGTTGGTACATCAATTAACAAAGTGCGTTTTTTAACTTCTTCGTCTTTTTCCTCTTCCATTTGAACAAGCCCAGAATAAGTAGATTCAATTAAAAATATAGTTTTATCACCTTCATCCAATTTAGAATGAACTTTTGTGATTAAATCCACCATAAACAAATTATTTTCTGCACCCTTGATTTGAATATCTATATTGATTTCAATTTTAGCCTGAGTATTTTCTTTTTTAAAGAACAATTCTGGGACATTTGGACTTTCAAAAGATATATCTTTCAAGAATTGAGAAATGATGTTAAATTTTGCCATTGCTTTTGCTCCTTTTTTTCCGCATCATTTTATGGTAATATAGCATTATAAAAAGATTTTACAAGTGGGGGAGCCAAGAAAAATGAGATATTTTTCTAAAAACATATTTATAAAATTATTTATATCTATATTTTGTGCATTCATATTGTCATCTTGCGATTTATCAACGCCGACACATCGTGGTGACGATTCAGTAATTCCATCAAATTTAAAAAAAGTATCTTATTCAGACTTACCCGGCTGGAAAGACGACGATGTTCGTTATGCTTTACAGGCTTTCAGAAATACTTGTAAAGCAAAGATTCAATATTCAGGTCGCGTGATACCAGACAGGGCTTTATTGGAAGAAAAGTGCAGAATGCTGCCCAGTGCCAGCGCAGACGTTGCAACGATACGGGCATGGTTTGAATCAAACTTTCAACCATACCAAGTTTATAACGAAAACGGCGGGACAAAGGGAACTTATACAGGATATTATTCTCCTATAATTCCGGCATGCAGAACGCAAACGGCAGAATGTAACGAACCATTAATGGGGGTTCCGACAGATGGCCGAAACTATAAAGGCGTAGACAAAAAAACTATTGTTAACAATCGAATTGGTCGCGTTCTATACTGGGCAAACATAGTAGACGTTCAGAACATACAAATACAAGGCAGTGGTATGTTGCAACTGGAAGACGGCAAACTAGTTAAGCTTAATTTTGCGGCCGTAAACGATATGCCATTTAAATCAATTGGTGAAGAATTAAGAAGTCGCGGTATAAGACCTGCTGGTGGATATTCTGCGGATGCGGTTTGGAAGCACTTAAAGCAAAACCCAGCTTTGGCAAAAGACGTTATATATAAGAATCCAAGATACGTATATTTTTACGAGTCTGTTCCACCTGATGTTATAGGAAAATTGGGAACGCCTTTATCAAAGATTCGTAGTATAGCTATGGACGATGATATATATACTTTGGGATTACCTGTATATATAGACACTAACTTATCTGACGGGCGTAGGTTCCGCAGACTTATGATAGCCCAAGATACGGGCAGCGCTATAAAGGGTTGGATACGTGCAGACATATTCTTTGGTAAAGGTGACGAAGCATACAAGTTTGCGCACGGGCAACACGCACAAGGTCAAATGTTTATATTGATGCCGAAAGAATACAGTTATGTCAAACCAAGCAAATAAAATATCAAACAGATATTCCAGGCCTCAGACTCTTGCAGGGGCTGTTGGTGGGTTACTTAAAATCTTTGGCATTCGTGCTTCAGATTCAGACCTTAGTGCAAGATGGGAAGAAATTATGGGGAATAATATATCTTCTATTGCAAAACTAGCAGCAATAAAAAAGACGCGAAATAAAAAATTCAATATAACGCTTAGACCGACGAATCCTGCATTAACGTTGGAATTGTCATACATGACTGAAGAAATTAAACAAAAAATAAATAAATACTTTGGTTACGATGCAGTAGAAAAAATAAGTTTCAGGAAATAAACAAATGGTAAAAAGAGTTCTTGGTATAGACCCAGGATTATTACATACAGGTTGGGCAGTAATAGAATCTTTAGGCAGCGAAAGAAAATATATCGCCAGCGGTGTAATTTTACCGAAAACTAACCTGCCCTTACCTGAAAGATTATCAATAATTTTTCAAGAAGTTTCCAAACTCTGTGAAACATTTTTACCAGACGAATGCAGTATAGAAATAACTTTCGTAAATATGAATCCGAAAACGACTTTAATACTTGGTCATGCACGCGCTGCAGCCATAGTTGCTGTATCTACCCATAATATTCCAATATACGAATACGAACCGAATAAGATAAAAAAAGCACTAACTGGTGCAGGTCATGCAGACAAAGAACAAATATATAAAATGTTAAAAATATTATTACCGGCAGCCAAGCCAAAAACTGCGGACGAAAGTGACGCAATAGCAATTGCACTTGCCCACACAAACATGTCAAAGTTTATATAAAAAATCCCCTAAACAAAGGGGATTTTTATATATTATAATACATTTATGCAGCAGCAGTAAACACTTTCTGAACATCATCATTATCGTCCAAAGCATCCACTAATTTTTCCAGTTTAGCATAAGTTTCATCATCTAAATCCATAGGCATATTCGGTAACCACGTAAGTTCTGCACTTTCTGGTTCACCTAACTTATCGTTTAAAGCTTTTTGAACGTTTATGAAATCATCTGGTTTTGTTGTTATAATAAAACCTTCATCAGAAGTTTCCAAATTATCTGCATTAACATCCATCACGATTTCCATCATTTCATCTTCTGTTTTACCGATAGAAGCCGGGTAAAAGATTTGTCCGGCACGTGTAAACATAAATACAACAGATCCTTCTTCACCCATATTACCGCCGTTTTTAGCAAAAATATTTCTAATTTCTGGAACGGTTCTACGTGGATTATCTGTCAAAGCCTCTACAATTACGGGAACGGCACCAGGTCCGTATCCTTCATATCTAACAGATTCGTAATTTTCTGTATTAGAACCAGAAGCTTTTTCAATAGCGCGCTTGATATTGTCGTTCGGCATAGAGTTTTTTCTAGCTGTTAAAACAGCCAAACGTAATCTTGGGTTATTATCAGGGTTTTTATCACCCAGCTTTGCCGCCATTGTAATTTCGCGGGCAAGTTTAGTGAACAAACCGCTACGTGCGGCGTCTACTGCCCCTTTTTTATGTTGAATATTATGCCATTTACTATGTCCACTCATATTTTGACCTTTTGATTTTATTTGATTATAATTACCACAAAAGGATAACAAATGATTGGTAAATTGCAAGGGCAAGTTGATTATATAAGCGATGATTTTGTAATTATAATGTGTGGTGGGGTTGGATACAAAGTCTATACACCGGAATATCTGACACCTAAATCAACGGTATCACTTTGGGTAGAAACGATAGTGCGTGAAGATTCTATAAGGCTTTTCGGTTTTCAAAATACATCCAGTCAAAATCTGTTTAATATGTTAACCGGCGTATCTGGTGTTGGACCAAAAGTGGCTTTATCTATTTTAAGATCTATTAAATCTGACACTCTTATGTCGGCAATTGCAACTGGTGACGCTAAAACTATATCTACGGCACCTGGTGTTGGTAAAAAGATGGCTGAAAAAATAATAGTAGAATTAAAGAACAAAGTTGGTGGCACGTCTTTTGATTTTGATACGTCACATGGTGCAACTTCTGTATTATCAGATTTGCTGTCTGCGCTTGAATCGTTGGGATACAGAAGATTAGACATAGTTGACATGGCACAAAAATTGGTATCAGAAAACCCATCAGCAGACGTTGCCAAGCTGGTTCCAATTGCATTAAAAGAAATAAGTGGAAATAAATAATGAATAAAGAAACAATATTTGCTCTGTCCAGCGGACATGGAAAATCCGGTGTTGCAGTAATCAGAATAAGTGGCGCAAAACTAAAAGATACTTTTTTAAAGTTTATAAATAATAAAACACTTAAACCACGTCATGCTTACTTTATAAACTTAAAAGATTCAGAAAACGATTTAATAGACCAAGTTGTCGCAGTTTATTTTGAATCGCCCCACTCTTTCACTGGTGAAGACGTAATAGAAATTCACAGTCATGGTGCACCCGCTGTAATTGAAAAAATATTTTCCTATTTGAAACAACTTGGTTTTCGCATGGCAACACCTGGCGAGTTTTCCAGAAAGGCTTTTTATAACAACAAAATGGACCTTGCAGATATAGATGGCTTAGCAGCATTACTGGATGCCCAGACAGACGCACAACGAAAAAATGCCTTAAAGTCTATGATTGGTCAAGACAGTAAAGTCTATGAAAATTGGCGAAGCAAAATGATAGAAATATCTGCGTATGCTGCAGCTATGCTTGACTATGCAGAAGATGAGCTTCCCGCAAACATAGGCGAAAAAACATTAAACGCAACGAAACGTTTATATAAAGAAATAGAAACTGCATTATCTCGCTATGCAGCGGTTAGATCTATCCGCAGTGGTTTTAATATAGCTTTGATTGGGAAAACTAACGTTGGAAAATCTTCTTTATTTAATCGTCTGGTTGGTTCGGCACGCGCTATCGTTTCGGACATACCAGGCACAACCCGCGATGTAGTATCACACCAACTTGATATAGATGGCTATCTTGTAAACATATCCGACACTGCTGGCATAAGATCAAGTAAAAATACGGTTGAACAAATAGGAATAGAAAGAACCAAAGCAGAAATGGAAAATGCTGACTTAATTTTACAAGTATACAGCGCAGATAAACTTCCAAAAAAAATATTAAAATCAGATAAAAGTTTAATTGTTATAAATAAGTCAGACTTATCTGACGACAGAGATATAAAAGACGCTTTTTATATTTCTGCTAAAACCGGGAAAGGTATAGAAGAATTGACGTTTGCAATAAAATCACAAATACACAAAAATCTGGACAATTGTGAATCGTATTTGTCTATTAACGAGCGAACGAAATCTTTACTTACAGATGCAAAGAACGAACTAAAAGCAGCAATTAATAATTTTAATGATAACTACGATATTCTATCCGAACATGTAAGAATGGCGTCTGATGCCATAGGTAAAATACTGGGGACGATAACGACTGCGGAAGTAATGGACGCAACCTTTTCTCAGTTATGTCTGGGCAAATAAAAAAAGCCGGTAATACCGGCTTTTTTTTATTCTTTTCTAATTGGATATTTACCATCTATCAGGTTCTGACGAACGACATGATGTTTTACTTTCTGAGTACTTGTCATCGGTAAATCATCTGTTGTCATGGCAAAATGCGTTACCCACTTATAAGAAGCTACTTTTTTATTTGTTTGTGCGATTGCAGCGCTTAATTTTTCCAAAGTCATACTTGGTTCAACACTGAATACGCCATAAGCAACGGTTTTATTTTTAACTTTATGTTCGAACACCGCGACATTCTTTACGCCTGGTATTGTTATGAACAACCCTTCTAATTCGTCTGGGTAAACATTCTTTCCTGAATCTAAAACGATAACTTGCTTTTTACGACCGGCAAAATGCAGCTCACCATTTTTGTCCATACTTACCATATCACCAGTATTAAAGAACCCACGTTCATCAAAAGCTTCTTCATTAGCAGCCGTATTGTTTAAATAACCGCTAAAAACCTGGTGACCACGCAACCAAAGGACGCCGACGCCGTCTTCGTTTTTATCGCGAATTTCGCATTCATTGTTTGTAGTCGGTCCACCAAAAGCAAATGGAAAACGTTTTTTTGTAGGTTTAGATATACAAATAGGTCCGACAGTTTCTGTCATACCATAGCCTTGTATAAAAGTTAAACCCAACCGTTCATAAAAAGTTTCAACTTCTGGTTTAGTTGCAGCACCGCCGGCGATTAAAAGTTTAGCCCTTCCACCAAAAACGGCCAAAACAGGTTCTTGGACTTTGCGAACAAGTGCACCTAAACCTATTTTCTTTAACAACTTACCATACTTCAAGACAAGCGAAGCCAGCCACCATTTTTTCTGAGCTTTAATATTATCGATTATTTTATTACGAAAAACTTCCCAAAGTCTTGGAACGGCAGGTATTACATGCGGGCGATAAGTCTGAAAGTCTGCCAATATTTCTTTTGGATTAACGGTTGGTTGTAATAAAACGCCTGCCCCGTAATGCAAAGTTGCCAGCAGTTCAACAGCGAAACCAAAGATATGATACATAGGCAAAAAGCCATACATAATAAATCCAGGTTTTATCCATTCATGCATATCTTCCAAAGAATTCGAGCATTCTATCAAATTAAAATGAGTTAAAGGCACAACCTTAGGTGTTCCCGTAGAACCTGACGTAAAAGATAACGTTGCAACATCTAAGGATTCAACCTTTGCCGGTTGCAGTTTTTTATCTATTTCTTTATCTTTTGAATTAATGTCATAAAACTTAAAGTTTTTAGTTTTATAAAAGAAAGATTTTTCTGCACAAACAATATGGCAATCTGTTGTTTTTGTCATATTATCATATTCAAAAGGTGTCAGATTAGTGTCCAGCAATAAAGCTTTACCACCAAGATACCAAACGGCGAACAAAGTTATTGGAAAAGTCGGTATATTATGAGCCAAAATACCAACTACGTCACCTTGTTTAACGCCAGCTTTATGCAAAGACGCAGCACGCGCTTTGACCAAATCTATGAAAGCGGAAAAAGTGACATTTTCACGGACCAAGAATAAATTATCTGGCCATGTATTTGCTGCTCTTTCCAGCAACTGATACATATTCATAATAAAAATTCCTTGTTGTTTTTATATTGGACAACCATTATTATACTTATACAAAAAGAGATTGCAAATATGAAAATACTTACATTAAATATAAACTCTATCCGCGCGCACATAGAAAGTTTTATGGATATTTTACGTTCCGGCGAATATGACACAATTCTTGTGCAAGAACTTAAAGTAGAAAACGCTAATTTTCCACATATGCTATTTGACGAGTTTGGATATAATATAAAAGTATTCGGGCAAAAAAGCTGGAATGGCGTTGCCGTTTTTTCAAAAAACTCTATTGAAGACGTCAGTTTCGGTATGCCCGATTTTCCGGACACAAACGCAAGACTTATAAATTGTGTCATTGACGGCAGAATAAGACTTATAAACGTATACATGCCAAACGGTGAAGCCATAGATTCACCAAAGTTTCCTTATAAACTTAACTGGATGAATGCTTTTACAAAATATATATCGCAATATATTAACGCCCAAGAATCTGTGATAATCGGCGGTGACTTTAATGTAGCGCTTCAAGATAAAGATATATGGAAACCTAAAAACTATGAAGGAAGCAGTATATCTGCACCGGCCGCTCGTGAAATAATGCAAGAATGGTTAGACATGGGATGGGTTGACGTATGGCGGCATTTTCATCCGACAGACATAGACTATACTTGGTATGGTTATCGTGGTCGTGATACAGTTGGTAATCGTCAAGGTTTGCGTCTTGATTATTTCTTAGCTAATAAGAAGGCAATGGACATAATAAGAGGTTCAGAAATAGATATAGATCCAAGACTTGCAGAAAAACCTACAGACCATTGTGGCTTGATGATAAGTATAATATAAGAATCAATCAAATCTTCGCGCTAAATCATCATAATTTTTATATTTGGCGTCATTGGTTTCTTTATATACATACGGAAGTTTTCCGCTGCTATACCAATCAAATAATTTTTCAGTTTCAAGCACTGCTGCGTTTATCATATTTTCGGCTTCTGTATCTTCATATACAATAGGTTTAACATTTTTATTTTTTAATTGCAGAAACATCATTATCGGTGTATATGCAGGATTTTTCGGTTTTACAGGGAATCCACCTTGCTTTAATATATATGCTTCCAGCGGTAATTGTGGCATAGTTCCGTCTTGCAGCTGAGACTTCTTAGGTGCCGCCCCTGTCTTAAAATCAATTACACCGCCGCTCCAAACAAAATCAGCTCTTGCTTTAACGTTTCTTTTTTTAATATTGACCTGACCTTGTATTTCGAAAAGCCCTTCTGGTATCTGATTTATGACATTAGAAATAAGTGGCGCCATTTCTACGAATCTTTTATGCCAGAAATAAAATAATACACTATCTTTCCCTAATATTTCCAAAGCTCTCCTATCCATATCAGCAATCAGATTTTCTGGTGTTCTATTTTTTACTTTTTGAATAGATTCATGAACCAAATTACCGAACTTCCTTGCATCTGGTATAACCCAATAATCATCCAAAACCTTTAATCTTAGTATATGTGAAACATAAAAAGCATATGGATTGTTTATTAATTTTTCAAGCTCTGTAACATATACATCAGACCAATCAACAGGAGGATTTGGTGCACTATAATCTAATGGTATTGATATAACGTTATCAAAATCTCGGGCTTTACCAAGGAAACTTTGGTCCAAACATATATTTCCATGTTTTACCATGACTCTTGATATAAAGCGAGATTCTATTGTCTGGACCCCACCGGAAACTTTACTTCTTAACCAATAAACTTCTTTTCCGCAAGACAGGTTCATAAAATCCAAAGACATCAATGATACTTTTCTATCTGGTGACGGCAGTCCTATCTTTTCGCCTATACTTCTTGGCAACCAAGCATTTTCATATCCAACAGCTGGAAACATACCGTCATTTAGTCCGGTCAATATAATTACATCAGCCGTTTGCATTCTTGATTCTATCGTTCCCAGAACCACAACATCGACGTCATCTTTCATTTCCTCCCTGATAGAAACCGTTGATATAACATCAGCAATGAAAGCCCTTGCGTCAGACAAAGACAACTTAACTTCTGCAGCGTTCAAGCTGTCTGATAATTTTTTAATAGCTTGCCATATTTGCAAGGACTCGGCATCTTGTAAATCAAACAAAGGTTCTAATAAATCCTGTTTACTATCAACCAAGACAGAAATTGTTTTAAATAAGTCATAATTTTCTTGTGCGTATAACTTATAAAAATCTTCAGATTTTTCATTATCTATCCAATAGTCAAAAATATTCAAAACGGCCCTGCCCGCATAAGTCATATTACCGGGTCTACCAGCAGAAAAATCGGCGGATATATTGCGTGCAGATAAAACATTAGCAATTCTTTGATTTGCAGCTGCATCAGGTGTTATAACAAGAACGCTTTTATTTTGTTTAATTGCTTCCTCTGCTATAACTGCAACGGTTAAAGCTTCTTCACTTTCACGTGCACATTCTATCAGCTTACAATTATCCAAGCTATATTCGGGTATATCCGTTGTATCGTTTCCAAAAGCCGAGTTAAAAAAATCTATTGCACTATTTCCAACGTCAATAGGTAATACATCTTTCTGATTTATTCCCAATCTTTGTAAAAACTTATATTCTGCATTATAAGGATTAGTATTTAATATAAAATCTTGCTCTCTGCCTGATATTTTACCAGATAAAATTATTTTACCTTTATCAGAACCAGCAATATATTCCATTAAATCAGCCGTTGCGGGAACGCTGGCCGTAGAACCACAAACGACTATTAAATCCTTATCACATTTATCAGACTTTAAAAAGTCAATCCAAGAACGAATATCTTTATTTTGTTTTTGAGTTTCTGTAATTCTTCCATTCGCACAATTTGGTAATACGGAAGAAAGTATATTTAATAATTTTGCTTTATGTTGAAAATGGTCTGCATATTTTTCATCTACCAAGCCCATCCAATCAATATCAGCTATATTAACGCCTTCGTTTTCAAGATAATTATGCATACGAACTAAATCACGCGCAACCGGTAAAGCAGCAGATAAAGACCCTATTCCCGAATCCGCTGATAAAAGTTTAGCCAAAATGACAGTCCTTTCCATATTAGAAATTACATCTGGCAAAGATTCATCATTATATTTTTCTTCGTCTTCCAAGCCTTCACCCAAAGCAACTAATTCTGGTAATAATACACTGTGACCAGATTTTTGAACCAACATTTTTTCAACGCTTCTGACTGCACGTCTACTTGGAAGAAATATCAGCACTTTTTCCAGTGGAACAGAAGACTTTTGCAACAAAAGCCATAAAGCATCCAACATTTTTGCGGGGTTGGTCGAATAAAAAATATTATTATTTAATGCCAATTATTTTCCTTAAAGCTTCTAGTCCTATTTTCTTTTCTGCCGAAGTTTCAATTATTTCTTCTGCCATAGCACCATGTTCTTGATGATTTAATAATAATTGTTCGGCTTCACGAATTTTTTTATCTTTTTTTGTATACACTATTTGATAAGGTATAGCGTGAACGTCACAAAAATCCATTAAATCTAAATCGGCATCTTTCGGTCCGATTCTTGAATCTATTAAAATAAAAAGACGCACCAATTGTCTTCTTGTTGTTAAATATACCTCTAATCTTTTAAGCCACGACAAAGCATTCGTCTTGGCTGTTTTGGCATAACCATACCCCGGTAAATCTACCAGAATGATTTTATCATCTATATTAAAAAGATTTAAAGCCTGTGTTCTACCGGGTGTATTAGAAGTTCTTGCGACATTTTGTCCGACCAAAGCATTTATCAAAGAAGACTTACCTACATTACTACGTCCAACAAAAGCATATTCGGCAAAAGCTGTATTAGGTAGACTTTTAACTGTATCAAAACTTCCCATAAACTTTATCATTACTTACGCCTTATTTTTTATCAGTCGCTTATACGCTTCTTTTTTTGATAAACCAGTCCTTTTGGCCAGATCATATGCAGCAGATTTAGTAGAATCTGCAACCACATCGTTAACGATTTCTGTAATTTCTGCATCTGACATTTTATGTTCTGGTGCGGGGGCAACCACTATAACAATTTCACCTTTTGGTGGATTTATGCGCACCAGTTCTGCAGGATAACCAATAATAGTTTCTTCATGTATTTTAGTAATTTCACGAACAACAGCAATTTTTCTTTCCGGCATAACGCGTGCCAAAGCAGATATTGTATTCATTATTCTATTTGGGCTTTCATAATAAATAATAGTATGCCTAATTTTATTATCTTCGCGTAATTTTTTTTCATCAAAGAAACCGCAAAAAGTAAATCTGTCGGTTGGGAACCCAGATAATACCAGCGCAGAAATAGCCGCCACCGGACCAGGCACTACGAAAACTGGGATTTCGGCTTCTCTGGCAGCACGAACAAGTCTAAATCCTGGATCACTTATACCAGGCATACCAGCATCCGACACAGCAGCAACGGATAAACCAGATTTTATTTTATCTATAATATCCGGGATAACTTTTTTTTCATTGTGTTCGTGGCAAGACAGTTTTTTAGTTTTTATATCAAAATGTGTAGCCAATTTAGCAAAAACTCTTGTATCTTCTGCTGCGATTAAATCTACAGATTTTAAGATTTCTATTGCCCTTGGCGAAAAATCTGATAAATTGCCAATAGGTGTCCCTACTATATAAAGCCCTAATTGCATTCAAAATCCTTTTATAGTAGAATGATACAAGATAAAATGGATTTTTCAATGCATTATATAAATAGATTTTTTAAGTTTTTTTTAATGGCGATAATGATATCTGGTTGTGTAAGCACAACAGATAATGATTGGTATAATATATACGGGACACTGGAAACCGGAAAACCTGCTGAAATGATGTATGGTGACGTATATCAATATAAAGAAACGACAGATTTATCAGAAACGCATCGAATGGCAGTTTTGCTGCCATTGTCTGGTAACGCTGCCAAGGCAGGTGAAACAATTCGCTCGGCTATTGAATTAGGTATATTACAAAACGCCCCCAAAAATCTTTCCGTATCATTTTTTGATACTGCCGGTGATGTGGCCACAAGCATAAATGAAGCTTTGGCAACTAATCCTGAAGTAATTATCGGTCCATTATTTTCAAATGACGCAAAAATATTACGTGCAAGTAAACCGGAAAACCTACCAGTTTTATCTTTCACATCTGACGCAGCATCCCTTGGTCAAGGTGTTATGACAATGGCGCTTATGCCTACGAACAGCGTAGAAGCTATTGTTAAAGAAATAATATCTGATGGTTCAAGAAATCTTTTAATACTTGCACCTGATACGGATTCAGGAAAGCTCATGGCTGGGGCAGCCAGAAGCGCTGCAACTTATTATGATTTACCTGTATCTGGTCTTTTTTTCTATAAAGAAAAAGACACGGATTCAATAAAGAACACTACATATAACGCTTCTATGTATAATGCCAGAACGGCTGCAAACACAAAAGCACGTGAAATACTATCAGACATACTAACGAAAGAAACGATAACAGCAGTTGAAAAATCATATTTAATCGCACAACTGGAAGACTTATCAAAACAAGATACTTTGGGTAAAGTTCCATACGATGCGGTATTGTTTTTAGGTAACGGTGACGACACAGAAACACTTGCGTCATTTTTAAGATATTATGGCGTCGGAAAAACAGATGCAAAGTTTTATGGAACAGCTTTATGGGAAGGCTCAGATATAATAAAAGATTTTAATATGTCTGGTGCTAAATACGCAGTATTACCTGAAACAGCAGAATCTTTTATAAATATATATGAATTAACTACAGGACAAAAGCCTGGTCACTTTGCCTCTTTTGGTTATGACGCAGCCAATATGGCAATCAGTATGATATATTCAAATAAGTCCCCTGCTTCGTATTTACTTGACCCCAGCGGTTATATAGGCATAGACGGGCTTTTCAGATTAAAGCCATCTGGTGTAAGTGAACGTGCTTTAAATATAGTAAGATTAAACGGCAAAGGTGAAACCGAAGTTGTAAAGCAAGCACCGAACAGCTTTTTGATACCGGTGTATAATATAGAGCAAACAAAAATATCACCTGCAAAAGAAATGGAATTGGAAAGTCCTGGTATAAATCCATTAACTTATATAAGAATACCGGAAAGATTCACTACAAAATATTATAGCAGGTCTTACGGTGCAAATATGTCTTATCCCGAAGCTACAAAAGAATACGAATCTAAAATAATAACGATACCGGAAGACAAATCAGAATCTTTAATTCTGAAAGATTTTCAACCAGTATTATTAGAACAAGTAAACAGAACGTATTTAGATGGAATTGAAATAGAAGAATAAGGTTAAAAGCTATGAATATTTATAAAGAAGTTTCAAATACAATAATAGAAAAGTTAAAAAAAGTTTCTGAAATAAAAGACTTTATAAAAGATTACGAATCTTCTATGACGGTTGAAGTTCCAAAAGTTCGTGATTTTGGGGATTTTTCTACGAACGTTGCGATGTTATTAACGAAAGTTATGGGTAAAAAACCTCGTGACATAGCAGAAATACTTATTCCTTATTTAAAAGAGATTCCATTTATAGAAAGTATAAATATTGCTGGGCCTGGATTTATAAATATAAAAATAAAAAACGAATATATTCAACAGTGGGCATTTACCGATAGTTTAATAGAAACGAAAGTCAGCGGTGAAAAAATAGACTTGGACTATGGGGGATATAACGTTGGAAAAAATCTTCACATAGGTCATTTGCGCACAACTGTTGTAGGCGATACTTTTAACCGTATAGCACAATTTTTAGGTTATAAAACCAAATCATACAATCACATGGGGGACTGGGGAAGACCTATGGGATTAACTATTGCATGGATACTTGAAAACGGTATGCCGAAAAACGTAGACGATTTAAATTACATGTATCCTGCTTCATCCGCACGTGCAAAAGAAGATAAAGCTTGGTTAGAAAAAGCGCAGAAAATAACAGTTGAATTACAAAACGGTAACGAAGAATACAAAAAGATTTACGAAGCTTTTATACCGATGTCGTTAAATCAAGTAGATAATATATTAAAAAAATTAAATATTTTAAGGTTTGACGAAAACAAGGGAGAAAGGTTAATAGCAGAATATGTGCCGCAAGTAGAAAAAATATTAGAAGAAAAGCATCTTATAGTTCATAGTGATGGGGCAGAAATAATACCGGTAAAAGAGGACTCTGATACCGAACCTATGCCACCTGTAATGTGGCGTTCAAGTGCCGGTGCCCAAACATACGCGGCAGCAGATTTAACGGCAATATATTATCGTGAAAAAACAGACCATCCAAATGCTATAATATATTTTACAGATAATCGTCAAACTTTACATTTTAAACAAATATTCCGCGCAGCAAGGCTGGCGGGATTTGCAAAAGATATAGAACTGCAACATATTGGTTTTGGAACGATAACAGGTGCTGACGGTAAACCTTTTAAGACCAGGGACGGCGGTGTTCCAAGTCTTGAAGAAATGTTAAATATTGTATCAGATTCGGTTCATGCAAGGGTTAAAGAATCTGGAAAAGAATTACCAAATGACACGATAGAAATGATAGCGCTTGCAGCGTTAAAGTTTAACGATTTAATGCACGACGTAAAGTCTGATTATATATTTGATGTAGAATCTGTTACTAATTTTGAAGGCAGGACAGGCCCATATATCTTGTATACGGCGGTTCGGTTAAACTCTATAATAAAGAAAGTTGGTGAAACGAAAACGGAATCAAAGCAAGATTTAACGTCAGAAGAACGGGATTTGCTGATATTCTTGCTTGACTTTGAGCGCGTTGTAGATACAGCATTTGAACGCAGAGCGCCGTATTTAATAGCGAATTACAGTTATGATTTATGCAAACTGATAAACACGTTTTACCATAACTGCCCGATTTTAAGGGAAGATGTAGACGAAGGAACGAAAGCGCATAGGTTGCACATAGTAAAACAATCATTAAAAGTTTTATCAACAGCAATAGATTTAATGGGTCTTAGAGTTCCAGAAGAAATGTAAAAGAACGAATACAAAATTGTTGGCATTTTGCATGATGAAGCGTATATAGATGGTCACTGGTATAACGAATATATAATGGAAAAAATACTAGAAAAAATATAATACTATTTAACCTCTATAACAAACTCATCTCCGTATCCTGCAACTACTTGACCGGAAATCACGCAATTTAAGTCTTCAAAACCTTGTTTAGTTTGAGATTTTTTTACTATACTACTAGTTACTAAACCTCCAACGGTTCCAAGCACAACACCTGCAACTGAATCAGAAATTAATCTAGCCGTATTAAATTGTCCTGTTTCTGTTTTCCAGTCACTTGATTGGAACTTGCTTGATATAGAATCTAACTTATTAACTATGGTTAATATTTTATTTTCTTTTTCTTCCAGTTGATTAGTAATAGCTACGTTTTTAGTAGTTATTTTTACAACTTGACTAGCAGATTTTTCAGGCATTTCCATTGGTTCTATATGCAAATCGTCCTGTTCTATACTCAAATCTGTAATAGGTATATCAGCAAGTTCGTCATCAATTTCTATATCTGTTAATACTATAGGAATTGGCGGAATCTCATCCTTTTCTTCTTTATCGACAGCTTCGTCTCCCCAAGAACCACCTGCTCCGGCACCACCGAGACTTCCTCCACCAAACCCGCCTAAAAATCCATCGTTTGTTTTCTTAGCTGCAAAAGAACCAGTTACAGAAACTGATAATATAAACAAAAAAAGAACAAAAATATTTGATATTTTCATATAAAGTCTTTTTATAAATTATAACACAAAACAAATAAAAAAAATTGGTATTTATAATATTTTGATGATTTTTTATCTAAAAAACGAACAGTCTTGATTTTATGGCTTTCCGTGCTATATTGCAATACAAAGGTATAAAAACGTTATTGCGTTTAAAATATTTTCTAAAAACAGACAAAGATACACGAAATGCAGATAAGCACGAATATAAACAACTTAATAAAAAATTAACCGATTTATATAGTAATATGAACGAAGCACAAAAAAATATAACACAGTATATTTATAGTCCTTTCGCCATAAAGAGTTGTTTGCGACGTGGCAACTGTGGTTTATACACTTGCTGTTTTTTTGATTTGGAAAAGCACTGCAAACGAACAACAGCCTGCCCTAACCAACAAAAAAAAACAAGATTTTCTTTCAAGCACGTCAAAAATATTTAGAACAAAAAAATTGGTTTCTAATTTTTGGAAAGAACGTCTTCAAGAGCATGTAAACTAATATACCCCATGTATATAAAATTCTTTGCTTAAATAACAGCATATTCTATATACAACTGATATGCAAAGGTATTTGCGCTGATTTCGTTTCGCTTCGCTTACAAAATCTACTCATTGTCGAACCGGTGGTTCTCATCTCACCCTTCCGGCACAAAACAAAAACCGACCTACTCGGTCGGTTTGTGTTTTGGTGGGAGTGGGTGGATTCCCTCGGCATACAGCCTGCGGGGCATTCCTGACGATTTCGTTTCGCTTCGCTTACAAAATCTACTCATTGTCGAACCGGTGGTTCTCATCTCACCCTTCCGGCACAAAACAAAAACCGACCTACTCGGTCGGTTTGTGTTTTGGTGGGAGTGGGTGGATTCGAACCACCTCAGGCTTAAGCCAACAGATTTACAGTCTGCCCCGGCTCTCCAACTCCGGCGCACGCCCAATCCCTTGGTGCGGGCAGCGGGAATCGAACCCGCATTTCAAGCTTGGAAGGCTTGCATACTAGCCTTTGTACTATGCCCGCAACAAATTAAAGCCTTGTGATTATATTATATTTTTACATAAACGCAAGACTTTATTTTATTATTTACTATCTAATCGGCGGAAAACAATCACCACCAGTTTCCGGACAACAGTTAAAACCTAATTCTCCCATATCCGTATATATTTCACCAGAACAACAACCATGCTTATCGGGTTGCGTTCCATCCATACATAAAGCCGGCTCTTTAAAAATATTCCAGTTTATATCGTAAGTCAACCTTCCGAAAAATATTCCGCAAGCCAAAACAACCAGATATGAAAATATTACCGTAAACTTTCTTTTGGTTTTATTTTCAACAGTCTTTTTTTTACTCATTTATAACCCTTTCCATTTTTAATATAAAGTCAATCGCAGGTTCTGTAAGCCTTTCTAATTTATTCAAAAAAGCCTGAGCTTCTTTCTGCATATCTAGTTTTTTATAAGTATCTATAACTATTTCGGCCTGCTCGGTTCCCCAATCAACGACCAAAGCACTTGCTATATCCAACTCTTGCAATGCCAAAGCTTTATAACGCTCTGCATTTTCTGGGCAACCAAACTCAGCTAGTGTGCTGTATGTATCGGCATTATAAAAATGATACTGGCTTTCCGTAGAATCTGAAGGATATAACCTTTTAGAAACTAAATCTTCAATTCTCTGGCAAGTAGAGCCAATTTCAGGTTGAGTCACACTAACAGTTTTTTCAATAACAAGCAATTTACCAGGACAACCTTTTGAATATAAATTATTTAATTCGTCTAATCTTTGCAAGTCATCTTCGGACTTATCGTTAATATTAAATATTTGAATAGCTTCTGCTGCTATTTCTTCGCATTGGTTATCATTAAAATAAGAATGAACTTTTGGATTATTCAAAGTCCAACCTAAAATCAAACCGCATAAAAACAAACCAAGCAACGCAAATGCCCCAGATACTTTATGAGAAGATTTACACTCGCATTGTAATTTAGCGTTTTTTACCGCTTTTGTTTTTTTCATTACTCTCCCCCCTTTTTTATTTAATTTCTTCTATTATACCATTTTTAATAGTGATTCGTCTATCTGCACGCGAAGCAAGATTCATATCATGCGTTACGAACAGCATAGCCATTTTATTTTTCTTTACTAAATCTAACAGCATTTCAAAAACGCTTACAGCGTGTTCCGGATCCAAGCTTCCTGTAGGTTCGTCAGCAAATAAAATATCTGGTTTATTTGCCAAAGCTCTGGCTACGGCAGTTCTTTGCTGTTCTCCGCCAGACATTTCACCTGGATAATGAGAAACTCTATGCGAAACGCTGGTCGCACGCAGCAATTGTAAAGCCCTTGCATTTGCAAGCGCTTCCGAAACCCCTGTTGACATAATTGGCAAAGCAACGTTTTCCAAAGCTGTAAAATCTGATAATAAATTATGTCTTTGATAAACAAATCCGATTTTATTTCTTCTCATCTTTGTTCTTGTTTCTTCGTCCATTTTTTGAACGGGTATACCGTTTAAAAGGATACTGCCGGAAGTTGGTTTATCCAAAAGACCTACGCACTGCAAAAAAGTAGATTTACCACAACCGGACGGACCAACCAAAGCAACGATTTCACCGCGATGCAAATCAAAACCGCCCCCACGTAAAATGTGTAACGGTTGCCCACCTTCCATAAAGGTCTTTTTTAAGTCACGAACGGATAATACTATATTATCGCTGGAAATCTTTGATAAAGATTTTAATATATTTGCCATTGTATAATTTTTCCTTTATTCGTTTCTTAATACTTCTACGGGATCTGTATTTGCGGCTTTCCACGCAGGATATAAAGTTGCTAAGAAAGCCAGAATTATTGCTATAACGGCGATACCTATTACGCTAGTTATTTCAAGCTTTGAAGGTAGCTCTGAAAGATAATACAAATCTGCTGGGAATAAATCTCGTCCAGTTGCCCACTGAAAGAACTGCCGAATAGGTTCTATATAAATAGCAACTAAAACTCCTATAACAGTTCCAAAAAACGCCCCTATTACGCCTATACTGGTTCCTGATAAAATAAATATTTTCATCATAGACTTTCTTGATACGCCGAAAGTTCTAAGAACGGCTATATCTTTTGATTTATCTTTAACCAGCATAACCAAAGAAGAAATTATATTAAAAGCAGCGACTATGACTATCAGCATTAGAATCAAAAACATAACATTTGATTCTACTTGCAACGCTCCGACGAAACCTCGGTTTAAATCGCGCCAATCTCGAACCACGAAACCATCTGGTAAAAGGTTATTTAAAGCATTCAATACATCTTCTGTATTTTCCGGGTCTTTCAAAAATAAATCTATGTGAGTAACTGCATCACCTATATTTAAGTATTTCTGAGCCGTTTCCAATGGCATAAAAATATACCCAGAATCATATTCATACATTCCCATAAAGAAAGAAGCCATAACAGGATAAGCCATAATTCGTGGCATAGAACCAAAAGGTGTTGGAGTTGCACCGCTTGCCGAAACCAACGAGATATTTTCTCCCATCGTGACGTTCAAAGCACGCGTAAGTTGAGCCCCAGCAACTAATTCACCATCAGAAATAGCACTTAAAGGCTTTCCATAAATCTTGGTACCGGTTTCTGTTTTTGCAATTAAGTCTTCCATTTTAATTCCGCGCACCATTGCCCCGGTATTATTTCCTTTTGCCGTAGCCATTACTTGACCTTCCGCAATAGGAACTATCCCGATTGCATATTTTTGAACGATTTTATTTTGCTTCATTTTATCAATTAAAAAATCATAATCTGATATTGCACCATCTTGATGATAAACGACTATATGCCCATTCATACCTATTATGCGCGATAATAAAGTATCGTGGAAACCGCCCATAACAGACATAACAACTATTAAAGTAGCCACCCCCAATGCGATACCGATCAAAGACGCCCAAGAAACGACGGAACCAAAGCCTCTTTTTTTTGCGGCTAAATATCTAAAAGCAATTTTTCTTTCAAGTTTTGAAAACATTTATAAACCTTTACTCTGTTAAGAAAGCGCGCAAAGCATCACCTGCCAATGGAACAGTTTCATTATCCGACATTACAGAAGGATCTACTATTGATATAATTCTTGGCGACATAAATACGACAAGTTCTGCGAAAGGACTTATCAAAGTTTCTGGTGTTGTCACAAAAGAATGCGTTGGTATACCTATAATTACATAATTATCACCGACATTAGAAGGTATTGTGAACGACGACAATTCACCGTTACTTGTTCTAAGAACGATTTTAGCATCTATCTTTTTTGTTCCCGCATAATCCCCATAAGTAGCAGTAGCCCCCACGATTAAGTCGGTTTCCAGTCTATCTTCTTTACTGCATTGTCCGATATCAAACCTTGACTGCCAACCGTTCGGTATACTGAATCTGCCCTGAGATATCAGCACGACATTTGCTTGCTGAGCCAAAAACTCTTGCAAAGTCTTAGTATTTATTTCCGGACTAACAACCAAAGCTCTACCGACTACGCCAGGTATAGACATTCTTATATTATTTTCACCGAAAGCAGGCAAAAGATTCATCCATATAATAGGATTATCCGTTCTTGGGTAAACACGATATACATCCATATCCCAAGCAATCATATATTTTTTAGAAGCTATATCAGCAATTATTCTTGCGACTTCACGTTCTGTTTGATAATTCCCTTCAAAGACCAAAGTTTTTTCTTGCCAATCAACAAGTAAATTACGAACGTCTGCCCCATGCATAGCGTCCAACAAAGCCATTATAATCGCTTCGTTCTTTGGCATTTTAATCAACCATTTTGCCCTGTGCTTTAAGTGAATTTCACCGGCGTCTTCATCATAAGAATAATAAACGCGTCCCATTTTAGACATAAGTTCTACTGCATCTGACAAGCTTCCCGAAGATATAGAACCCGATATTTTTTCATACAAATCTTCGTCTTCTATGACTGTAATATCTGTCCCTTCCAAAAGTTTATCCAAAGCTTGTTTTACTTTCAGGTTTTTAAATTCATAATCTGTAACTTGTAAATCTGGTAAATTATCACCAACTGCAAGACGAATTATTTCTATTTTTTCTTCCGGGACCACAGATACAATACTTTGATTATTCCAGTCAACAGTGCATCTTTTCGGTAATTCTATGGAAAAGCGTTGTGCTGTATCTGTTGTTAAAGCTGCTTTCTTAGGAAAAATCGGCACCGAGTTTTCATCTATAACCAAATTATCAACGACAGTAATATTATCATATAAAGGCTGCTGATTTTGATTTGTTTGCGTGCAAGCACTTAAAAACGTCAACGCTACAAAGCTTAAAGTTTTTATAATTTTTAATATACTCATATTGCGCACCTTACTTTATACGATATTCATTACTTTTTCAAATTCTTCCAAGGTCATTTCATGTATAGGTTTCTGACTTGGAGTACATAAAGATTTTACCAAACCATATTGCTTTTCAAACTTATTTATAACAGCGATTATTTCCGGTGTCAAAGGTTGACTTTTATCTTTTTTCAATCTATTACCATATTCTGCAACGAATTGGATAACATCAGCAGCAAAGAATCGACCTACGTAATTTTCCATTGCGATTCCACCCTTTTGGACGCAGATAGCAGACATAGTCATAGCTAACTGGTTGTAAAAGTTTGCCAATTTAATAAAGTTTTGAACTGTTAACGCCATATCTCTTTCCTACCCTATTTTTACATATTATAAAAACTATTGCCAGGTAAAGGCAATTAAATTATAATAAAAAGTATGAGAATGAAATATCTAGGAATCTTTTTAATACTAGCCGCTTGTTCTACCCCGAACCGTGGTAATATAGACGACGCAACAATTCTTAATTGGGAAAACGAGTCTGTCACTATGGAACAATTCGTTCGTGACCACAAAGCTTGCCTTGGCATAGACAAGCCTTCTTATATGCCTCGTTCAAGGATAGCGCAATTAATATCACCTAATCAAAGTGGTCTTATGCCAGATTGGGATGGTTTATGGGTCACATTTCAATCAAACGAATACAAAGATGTGGGTCAAAGGTCTTTACTTTCCGTTCCAAGAAACGCTACATCTAAATCAGTAGGTTCTTATCGTAAGTGTATGTTTAGACGCGGTTATTTATTACGCGCAAGTTAATTCATTCGCAAAAACTTTTAATTACATTTTTTTATGTTATAATTATAGGTAATGAGAAAAAGATTATGGTTTTGGTTATATTTTATTGTTGCTATATTACTAGCAATATATTTTGCGACCAGAATAATTATGACAGGTCTTGGAACCAGTAAAACGTCTATTATAAGAAACATTTATATTACCGCGGATATACCGAACAAAGACTTATCTGCAATTGCGTCTGCAGTGGCATTACCACCTGGGGTAGATTCTTATTCTATTAATTTAAATGAACTGAACGAAAAAGTAAATGAAGTTCCTGGTGTAAAAGCATCTGCAGTGCGCAGAAAACCAGATGGGAATCTTGCAATCAAGGTAAAATTATATCGTGCGGTTGCTTTATGGACAGACGGGCAACAGTATTTTCCATTATCTGTTGAAGGGACTATTGTTAACAAACCTGTCACACAAAGAAGCGAAGCCGATATTGTTTTCATTGGTGCCGTTCCAAAAGACATCAGCCAGATTACAAAAGTCGCTCATAACATGATAGGTGACATAGATTATCTTGAATGGATAGAAAACAGACGTTGGAACATTCATACAAAGAACGGGATAACTGTATTATTACCAGAAAAAGACCCTTATTCTGCTATTGGTAACTTAATAATTATGGATAAAAATTACAACATTTTATCAAAAGATTTGGAAATCATAGACATGCGTGATGATTCCAGGATTTTAGTAAAATAAAGATGAACTTATTTGATTCTTCTTTTCTTTGTTTAGATATAGGCACAAGCGGTGTTCGTGGTATAGCACACAGAATAAAAAACGCGCACATAGATAAATCTGCCATATACACAGTAAACAGTTTTGATACGATATTTGCTTTAAAATCTGTAATTGACGAATTAGAAAAACAATTAGGTTTACACTTTGATTCGGCTTATATAACCGGAAACTTTGGCGAAAGTTCTTTTGATATGATTCCGTCTTTTAAAGACTGGGGAAGCGAGCATAAAATAACTGAACAAGACATAAAAAAACAGATAAGTGAAATATCTGCACCGCAAGGTTTTTATGCTATGCAAATCATACCGCTACAATACAGTCTTGCCGGTGCAAAAGATGTAAAAACACCAATTGGGTATACAGACAAAAGTCTCAAAACCGTTTTCGGAATAATTTTTTATGAAAACGAAAGACTAAAAGAAATATATAGTTTTTTACGCAGTGCCCATATTCAACCAAAAGCTTTTTATAGTCCGGAATATCTACAATATAAAGTATTTAAACAAAAGAAGCAGTCTTTAATACTTATAGATTTAGGTGCCGAATTCACTACGATATCAATCTGGACAGATCGTGGTCCTATGTTATACGAAAAAATTAGATATGGTGGTAACGACATTACTGATTTAATAAGCGAAAAACTAAATATAACATTTGACGAAGCGGAAGAAATTAAAAAGCAAGTATCTTGTCTTATTCCGAAAGAAATGGACAGATTCACACCAGCCAGCACAAATTATGACTTTTCCAGGGCAGATATAAATGAAATAGTATTACCTTGTATTTTAGATATCATAGAAAAAACTAAAAAAATATCCGCATCGACGGTTTTAAAGATAAGACCAACCGGGATAGTATTAACTGGTGGGGGTGCCGAAATAGAAGGTATAAAAGAAACTTTTGAAAACGCATTAGGTTTACCCGTATATAATATGCACTATGATGCCAGCATAAAATCTTTATCGGAATATATCTGGGGGCAAGAATCTAAACACAGACAAGCCTATTTAAATAGGCAAGAAAAAGCGACAGGGCTGACATCAAAAATAACATCTTTATTTAAAAAGAGAAAAAAGAAGAAAAAAGTCTTCATACCTATATTGCCCAGCAGTATGTGTTTTGATATGAAAAAGAACGAAACATACTCTCTTTTTAAATCTGGTGGTATATCAATTATTCATATAGATATAATGGACGGTTTTTACGTTGATAAGATGGTAGGTAGCATAGAAGAAATAAAATATATACGCTCTCATACCAAGAATCATCTTCACGTTCACTTAATGACAGAAAGCCCATTGGTTTGGGCACAAGATGCAATTAACGCTGGTGCAGACACTGTGATTTTATCTACAAACACATCTGGTGTAAAGGCTGCAATAAAACAAATCAAAGCATCTGGTAGACGTGTGGGGATTGCGATAAACCCTGAAAGCCCCGTATCCATAGTATCATCTGTATTACGAGAAATAGACGAAGTAATGGTTATGACGGTATCACCTGGTGCAGCGGGTCAGAAGTTCAAAGAAGAATGTGTTCATAAAATATCCGTTCTTGCTGGGACGCGCAAGAAATATGGTTTAAAGTTTTTAATATCCGTAGATGGTGGAATAAACGCAGAAACGGCACAACAGTGCTGGTCAGCCGGTGCCGATTTATTGGTAAGTGGTTCTTATCTTGCAAACAGTTCTGATTTTCCATTAGCGGTTCAAAGTCTATTAAAAAAGCAATAAGAAATCCCGCGATTGCGGGATTCAAGCAAACATTTTTTTTATGTAACCGCGTCAGCGATTCCATAAGGATGTGGGTTTTATTAGAGCCTATCAAAGCCTGCTACTATATCTAGGCGGTTGTTTGCTATACCAAACATATAACGCCAATAAGCCAATATATTCAACAAGCACCTATTCCTAGGATTACTTAACAGTAAGTTTTCTGCCGTCTTTATAAGATTCCAAAAAAATATTAATTGTATTTTCTGGTAATATATCATCAGCAATATCAGGCCATTCTATCAAAGTGATATCGTTATCAACGGCATAAGGCAAGCCTATTTCTATCAGTTCAGACTTATCGTTAATTCTATACAAATCAAAGTGAGATATTTTACCGTCTTTATTTTCATAAGTTTGGACTAAAGTAAATGTAGGGCTTGGCACGACAGTATCATCACCGCTAAGCGTTTGAATAATAGTTCTTGCAATTTCTGATTTTCCCATACCCAAATCGCCATGCAAAGCGACCGTAATCGGTGCTTTTAAGTTTTTTGCAAAATCTTTTGCCCAGTTCCGCGTGGCTTCAACGTTATCAAGTATAATTTCTTTCATATTATTACTCCAATACCAGTAAATCATCTTCAAGTTTGTGAATTTCATCACGCAAATCAGCAGCTTGCTCGAATTCAAGGTCTTCTGCAGCTTTACGCATTTTCTTGGTTAAATCTTTTATCTTCTTTCTTAATTCTTCGGCATCTACAACACCTGAATCAGTATAAACGAATTTACGTTTTTTATCAGTTTTTTCTTCTTTGTCTGTTACTTCTGCAAAGACGGCTTTTGTAATTGTTTTTGGGGTTATATTATGCTCTTGATTATAAGCTTGTTGCTTTGCGCGTCGTCTTGCGGTTTCGTCCAAAGCAGCTTTCATAGAATCTGTGATAGAATCAGCATATAAAATCACTCGTCCATTTGCGTTTCTGGCGGCTCTTCCAATAGTCTGAATCAAAGAACGTGTAGAACGCAAAAAACCTTCTTTATCAGCGTCCATAATTGCGACTAATTCACATTCCGGCACATCCAGACCTTCACGCAGCAAATTAATACCTACTAAGACATCGTATTTTCCAAGTCTTAAATCTCTTAACAATTCTATACGTTCAAGTGTTTCTATATCGCTATGTAAATATCTTGCTTTAACGCCGTTTTCAACAAAGTAATCTGTTAACTGTTCTGCCATTTTTTTGGTCAAAGTTGTAACCAATACCCTGCCCTTAACGTTTTTAACTTCTGCCAGCAAATCATCAACTTGATTTGTTGTTGGTCTGACTTCGCATACTGGGTCTAATAATCCTGTAGGTCTAATAACTTGTTCTGCGACAACGCCGCCCGCTTGTTGCATTTCCCAATCTGCCGGCGTTGCCGAAACAAATATAGTTTGCGGACGAAGCTTATCCCATTCTTCAAAGGTAAGCGGTCTATTATCTATGCATGCAGGTAATCTGAAACCGTATTGAGACAAAGTTTCCTTTCTTGCCCTGTCACCGCGTGACATTGCGGAAATCTGAGGCACAGTAACGTGACTTTCATCTATAAAAAGAACCGCATTTTTCGGTAAATATTCAAACAACGTTGGTGGTGGTTGACCTGGTAATCTGCCAGATAAATACCTTGAATAATTTTCAATACCGCGACAAGTTCCAGTAGACTCCATCATCTCTATATCAAAGTTAACCCTTTCACGAAGTCTTTGTTCTTCCAGGTACTTCATATTTTTATGAAAGTAATCTAATCTATCGTTTAAATCAGACCTTATCTGATTAATTGCTTGCAATATAGACGGCATAGGCGTTGCATAGTGCGTATTCGGATAAACTGCGATTCTATCAAGTTTCTGAAGCTTCGCACCTGTTAAGGTATCAAATTCCCAAATATCTTCTATTTCATCACCCCAGAAAGAAAGCTTCCAAGCTCTATCTTGCGAATGCGAAGGGAATACGTCCAAAACATCACCACGGACTCTGAAATTACCGCGTTCAAACGCCATATCGTTTCTTTTGTATTGAATATCAACCAGCGCATGCTGAACATCACTTATGCTTATTTTATCCCCTGTATGCAATACCAATTTCATACCAGAATATTGCTCAGGTGACCCCATACCATAAATTGACGATACGGAAGAAACCACGATTACGTCTTTTTCTTCCAACATAGCCCGCGTAGCGCTGTGGCGCATTCTATCCAGTTGCTCGTTTATAGACGCATCTTTATCTATATATGTATCTGTCGTAGGCAAATAAGCTTCTGGTTGATAATAATCATAATAAGATACGAAATATTCTACGTGATTTCGCGGAAAAAAAGATTTCATTTCCGTATATAACTGGGCAGCCAATATTTTATTCGGAGCCATAATCAAAGCCGGTCTTCCAAGTTCTGCAATTATATTAGCCATCGTAAAAGTCTTACCAGACCCCGTTACGCCCAACAAGACCTGATTTCTTTTACCTTCTTTTATTCCTTCTACCAATTCAGAAATGGCCTGTGGTTGGTCACCCATAGGCAAATAATCACTTTCAAGATCAAATATTTTTTTATTCACAAACAATAATATAATTCATTATAATAAAAATACAAGGAAAGAGAGAATGTCACTGAAACCTCGATATAAACGTAGAATATTTTGGTCTATATTGTCTATTTTGGCTTTGATAGGCATATCAATTGTTGTTGTGCCACCAATGATAACTTTAAATAATCTAAAACCGAAAATAGAACAGGCCTTAACGGAAAAAATCGGCATTCCCGCCAAGATACAAGGTGACATTAATTTCAGTCTTCTTGGTAAAGCCACTATTGTTGCACATGATATAGAAATCCCCAAGGGTATTATAGATTCAGCAATGTTTTCTATACCTTTTTATAGCATATTTAACTTAGACAATGCAAAACTTAGCGGTGATATAAGCCTTTATGGTGCAAACATATCAATAGAAAAGTTGACACCACAATCACTTGACTTTCATCTTAAAATTAATAATTCAGATATAAACTTTCTTGGTAAGAATTATGAATTGATAAGTGGCGTCATATCTGACGGGCAATTCAGTGGAACAATAAGAACAAACAACCACAAATATGAAATTGATTTAATAGGAAATGATTTCTATATAAGAAATCAAAACGACAAACTTCAAGCCGAAGGAATACTTTTCCCCGACGGTTCTACATCTGGTAAATTATCCATAGAAACAGACAATATAAACAAACTTTTCGGTTTTAATACACCACGCATAAACAAAACAGTTAGCTTAACGGCTAATTTTGAATGGGACGGTGGTAAAGGTATTAAGTTTACAGACATAGAATCTAAAAACTTTTCTGGTAACATAGAAATCTTACCCAGCGGTAAAAAAGAAATACAATTATACGCAACGAATATAGACTTTGATTTTTCGTTTCTATTAGACCCTTCAAGGATATATTATGAAACTGATTTTAACATTGACTTTTACGGTAAATTAAAGTTTGCAAACAGGACTTTTTCTCATTTAAAAGTTGTTGCAAAAGGAACAAAAAATAAAATAAACATTACAAAAGTTATAGCCGACGATATAACTTTTACGGGTGGGTATATAGACGAAACAGGTGCACACAGCATAATAATAAACTTTCCTTATCAAGGTTCTAATTTTATGTGCTTTTTTTCTGGCACGCCAGACAATTGGAAATGCAGCAGTTTTACATATGAAAACATGACAGGAAGTTTATCTGTTTCAAAAGATGGTTTTAATATATTTATACAATCAGACAAACCTATGCCAAGCCAAGACAGCTTAAAAGCTCTTGTATCAAGATTTGGTGACAACGGAACGGTTAACTTTCAATTTTCTGATATAGGCGGGACGTTTTATATCAAACCCGAATCTAAATCGGCAAGTTATACATTTGCAAAGAACAAAAGCTTGAAATGGCTAGGGACCAATTTCAACTTTTTACCAAAGTTTATGTATGACCAGATAGGTAATTTTGAATGGGAAAAAGGCGCATTAAAATTCATACCCAACGCAGGTAATTGGAGTCTTTATTTATCTGAAAATTATTTTTATCTAAATGGCACAAACATAAAAGATTTAATTCCAACCCTAGATTTACAATCAATAAACGATTCCAGTTATATAATATCAGGCTCTTATAATAAAGATACTATATCATCGTTAAATATAAAAGTTGACGGTCATGATTTTTCTGGGTCACTAAGCGGTAAAAATCTTACATTAAAAACGTCAGTTTTAAATATAGATTCTTTCATAAATCAACAATACTTGGATAATTATGAAGAATTAGAGTTTACTACTCAAAATCCAATATTATTAATATTTGATTTACCGATAAATATTTCTTTATCGGCAGACACCGTAATTTATTCAGGTTCTGAATATAATAACTTTGCATATTCCTTAAAGAACAACAAGCAAACCTTTTCTATAACAGATAATGATAAAGGCAGTCTGCTTGCAACAGTTACAAAAGACAAGAATAAGTATGAAATATTTATTCAATCTAATAAGTTTGTAATAAATGATTATTTGTTATCAAAAGACATGCCATTAAACATAAAAGACACTATTATCACAGCAGAAATACAATTAAATACTTATGGTAATATCGCGCATGATATAAGCTACAACTTATCTGGTGATTTTGATTTATCTTTTGACGGTGGCGTTTTAGAAGGTATAGGGATAGATGATTTTTATGGTTACGCAGAAAACATAACAACATTTAACTATGAATATGTTTTATCTGCTATGCTTGAAAGTGGCTCAACTGCGATAAAGAAAATGCGAATAATCGGTAAATATCAAGACGGTAATTTTGAAACGACACGTCCTTTTAATTTATCGATGCGTCATTCAGAAGCCACTGGAAACGTAGAAATTAAAGATAAACAAATGTATGTAGATATGACATTAATATTACGAGGGACGTCTCCGGAACCAAGCCCGATAGAATTAGAGATATATCCAAACAACGTCAGGAAATATTCTTTATCAGATATTATGATGAAGTTTGATACCAGTTATATGCGCGATTTTGTAAAAACACACAATAAGTTTTAACGGACAGATTCTTTTACGGCGCGTATAAACTCTTCACGAGACATATCTTTACCGTTTTTATCTGCATAATATATAAAGTCGCCTACTTTTACGGAATGATAGCCTTGGGCAAAAAACTTTACTTTTTTTTGCGCTCTTAACAAAAGTTTTTTCTTTCCTATTAAATCTACTTTCGTTCCGAATAAAAACTTATATATACCGTCTATAAAGCGATTTCTTTTATATACATAAGGAACGCACAAAACGCCACCGCGTTTTTCAAGTCGTGAAATATCATATTTGTTATAGTTATTTTTTAAGACAGCAGTTTGATAATTACTAAGCCCTAAAAACTCTGATAATAAATCTAAGTCTGTGTATTTCATTGTTTTCTCTCCATAAAAATCCTTTATTTGATTATATTAAGAGAAAAATATATTTAAATAGGTATGATTTCATAAACAGAAATAAAGGTCTGAAATATCAGACCTTTATAATCAGTTTAGTTTTTCTTTCTGACTTGGATATGAACTTCTCGTAATTGTTGTTCTGTGACTTCACTTGGGCTTCCCATCATAAGATCTTGCCCGCGCTGATTGGTCGGGAACAGAACTACTTCGCGTAAGTTAGGTTCATTCAACATTATTTGAACAAGTCTATCCAAACCGAAAGCACATCCACCGTGCGGTGGTGCACCATACTGGAAAGCAGTATACATACCGCCAAACTTATGTTTAACAGTTTCTTCGTCATAACCTGTTATATCAAAGCAACGCAGCATAACTTCCGGATTAAAGTTACGAAGTCCACCGCTACATATCTCGGCACCGTTTAATACCATATCAAACTGAGCCGCTTTAATAGACAATGGATCCTTAGTTTTCAATTCTTCCAAAGTTGCCATAGGGTAAGAAAACGGGTTATGCGTAAAAGCTATACCTGTTGGAGATTCTTCATCTTCTTCAAAGAAGGGGAACTCTTCAATCCAACAAAGTCTGAACTCTTTCGGGTCAATTAACCCTAAATCATCACCAAGTTTATTACGAAGCTTACCAGCAGCTTTTGCAGCCGCTTCTTCTTTATCGCAAACGAAGAACAAAGAAGAATTATCACCGGCTATTTGACGTAATTTTGCAATTCTTTCTGCATCAAGCTTTTTAGCAACGGGTCCTTTTGCTTCATCTGCGAACACGATATACCCCAAACCGCCCAAACCGAGTTCTTTAACGGCGTATTCACCAAGCTTATCAAACCAAGAACGAGGTTTATCGGCTGATGCCGGTGCAGGAATTGCGCGAACGACGGCACCCTGCTCTATTGCATTTGCAAAGATTCCGAAATCAGAGCCTCTAAATATATCCGTCACATCTGAAATTATGATAGGATTTCTTAAATCAGGTTTATCGCTTCCGTATTTTAACATAGCGTCGTCAAAAGCTATATGCGGAATATCCGGACATATCTTAGCATCCGGAACGAACTCGCGAATAATCTGAGGTAATAAAGTATTACCAACGGCTTGAATATCAGGTAAATCAACGAAAGACATTTCTAAGTCTAACTGATAAAACTCTAATAATCTATCTGCGCGCAAGTCTTCATCACGAAAGCAAGGTGCGATTTGGAAATATCTATCAAAACCGGATATTTGAATAAGTTGCTTAAACTGTTGCGGAGCCTGTGGTAAAGCATAAAACATACCATGATGAACGCGTGAAGGGACGATAAAATCTCTGGCACCTTCTGGGCTAGAAACAGTAAGTATAGGTGTTTGAAACTCTGAAAAACCCATTTCCCACATTTTATCGCGAATGAATTTAATCATACGATTACGCATTAAAATGTTTTTATGCAAAGATTCACGGCGCAAATCTATATAGCGATATTTCAGACGTAAATCTTCTGCGACAGAGTCGTCGTCACCGAATACTTGAAAAGGAAGGACTTCGGAATTAGTCAAAACCTCCCAAGAATCAGCTTGGACTTCTATTTCACCTGTTGGTATTTTATCGTTAACTGCGGTGCTATCTCTGGCTACTACTTTACCTGTAATTTTAATAACGGATTCCGGGCGAATTTTTTCTAAAGCTTCATTACCACCGTCGAACACGCATTGAGTAATACCGTAATTATCGCGCAAATCAACGAACAACAAAGCCCCGTGATCTCGTTTACGGTGCACCCAACCAGACAAAGTAACAACTTCGCCGACATTTTGCTTATTCAGCTCGCCGCAAGTATGCGTTCTATATTTAGATTTCAAAGATAACATAACAGTCCCTTTTATTATTTATTCGGGGACGAAAGCAAAGATTTCGGCACCCGAAAAGATTCATTACAGGGGCGCAAATAATTTGCGCGGTGCCACCCTGATTTATAACTTAACGCGGGTTTAGTTTACTCCATGGTTGTCAGTCATATCACCGCAAACGCGCCCATAAACTGGTGCCCCTACTGCATAAAAGTTGGGACAACTGGAACAGATTTTATAATGAAATAATGCGAAATGCAAGGATTATTAAGGAAAGCGGTATTTACGACACATTATGCATCGTAAATGGTTGATTTAAAAAATAATAGTTTTTCTTTATATCCATCGCCAAAAAAGAATAGGAATATAATTCTATACACACGAGTTGAAATCAAAAAATTTATATGTGATAATCTGCACATATTGCATATAATTATATTAAGTATAAAGGAATTTTAAATGGCAACTATTATCGCAAAGAACGACCCTTTTAAAATTCTACAGGACTTTGTAGATAACAAAAATATAGATATAAAAGATATTTTAGAAAACACAGATTTATTCAAATTAAGTTTACACTACGAAAAATATAAAAAATCTGTAAATCTTCCTGCCGCAAAAATGATTGTTAATAATCAAATATTAGTATATCGAATAGGGGCTTTATTAAAATATCAAACAACAGATCTTCGCAGACTATCAAAAGAAGAAAAACAACTGTTAGAGATCCCTTTTGAAGTCGAAGAAGGTTCCACAGAAATTACTGCTGATTCACTAGAACAGATTAAAAGGATCATAGAAATGATACCAGAACAACAAAGAATTTGTGTTATTGTTACGTTCCTTTTATGCTTTTTTGGTTGGTTGGTTTTCAAACGCTATATGGAATATCGTGAGAAAAAATTAGATAATGAAAAAAACAAAGACAACTATAATCTTATTAATAATGCGATAGATAAACTATCACTAGCCAACAGTAAACTTGCTGAAATCGTAAAAGAATATGAAAAAGAGAACTTAAATAATCTTGAAGAAATTGACACATCCATTACGTATCAAGGAGAAAAATACACAAGTGAAGAAATACGAGAAATAAAAAAAATACGTTTTCCACGAAAACCATCCGAAGCACCTGAAGCAAAACAATTAAGAGGAAATTATAGGGTTGTTTCAATCAATTTAGAACAAAAGTATATAAATATAAAAAAAGATGATGATATTGAACGTGTATATTATGCAGAAGACCTTCTAAATGTAATAGAAAACTTTAAAGCCCAATTTAAAGAAGCTATAGATAATGAAGGGAAAATATTTTACATTGAAGCTGGTTACTCAATCAAAAACGGGAAAAAAAGTCCTCTAATATTAAACATTATGCGACCAATATAATTACTGCTGTTACTCTACAATAAATAATACTTTTGTATATAGCTTTAAAACTTTTGTTAATTATGCACACACTAAAAAGCGTTTTATATTGTCATCATATTAATTGATAAGTTGATTTTTTTGTTTTATACAATAAAATCAACATGTTATAAAGATAGTACCATGAAAGATATTGCAAACATATTTGACCTACCACCAAACGAGCTAGAAAAAAAGTTAAAATCTGCTAAATCATTATGGAATGACACTGCTCCACAAATTAAAGATTTCGCAAAAAATCTATCAAAATTTATACAAAAAGTAGAAAATCCTTACGTTCTTGCTTTAGATGGTGCCTATGGAACAGGAAAGACCCATTTTGCAAGCAGATTTAGCATATTATTAAATAAACATATTAAAACTGTTTATTTTAGTGTGTGGGAACAAGATTATATGGTTGATCCTTTCGTAGTACTTTCAGAAAAAATTATTTGGATTGCTAGAGAATGTGCAAAAGGGACAAGCTTAACATCAAATATTCTAGAATCTGTAGCTAAAGCGACAAAAATTAGAGCACAATTTGGTATTTGGGGATTATTCAAAATAGAAGCAGAACTTTCCGGAGAAGAATTGATCAATAATCTATTTCCAGAAAAACAACGATCAGATTTATTTTTAGAATTAAAGCTAGTTTTAGCAGACTTTATAAAAACGCTACCAAATAAAAAACTCGTATTCATTGTAGACGAATTGGATAGATGCCGTCCAGATTATGCAGTAAAAGTCTTAGAAACGATAAAACATTTTTTTGACATTACAGGACTTATATTTATTTTACCAATTAACTCAGAAAGACTAAATGCATATGTAGAAGGTTTCTACAATGTTTCGTCTGGTACATTTGCTGGGAAAGAAGACTATTTACAAAAATTTATAAATCAAGTTATAACTATACCAGAATTAAATTATGAAAAAATATGCACAGACAGAGTAAAACTTTCAGAATTTGGTACAAATGTATCTAATGATAAAAATAGATACAACAGCATACAAGAATTACAGAAATGGATTGCCGAGTATGCACAAAAAGCCAAGCTTTCATATCGCGAAACAATAGAAATAATAAAAAGAGCTAAAATATTCTGCAGAGAATATAAAGAACCTATAAGATGCAGATTATTAGCACACTGTTTATGTAATCAAAAATATATGCAAAACAATAAAAATCTATCTGATTCTAGAAGTAGAGAAAAACAACTATCATTCGGAGATAAATATGCTTACGCTAATAATGATTCGTATATTCGCACTGAAACAGAAAAAGATATATTATTAAAGGCAGAAACTTTTAATAATCATACAAATTTGTTCTTTTATGGACGTCCAACTTCTCCTGAAGTTAGTAGTATCATTAACAACATACAAAAATTGAAAAAGAGCTCATATTCTTACGACAAAATGCTAGAAACAATTAAAAATATACGTTCTGAACTAAATCTTATTGATATAGAAAACTATTCATACGAATATTTTTACGGTTCTTATGTAAAAAAAGATGAGCTACTTAAAAAGGTAAATGAAATAAATTTATTTCTAGATACACAAGAAAATAGCATAAACGATTTTCAATATCTGACAGGATCAGACGACAATGATAATGAAAGACTAACCGCATATAACAACGCAATTAAAGACCCAACATCCTTATACAAATAATTCTTTCCTATTTAAAGTTGCAATAACAAATTTCATATATTAGAATTACCAATGAATCCATAGGGATATGGGTTCGGGGGCTTTCAAAACCCAT